>NZ_KV808744.1:4075-11137 GCF_001812395.1 Actinomyces sp. HMSC075B09 | reverse complement strand
GAAGGAGTTTTTGCGTTCAACGACTCAACAAACTGTGCGAACGCGGGCTCATCCACATTCACAGCAGCTGGAATGTGTCGAGACGACATAAGCCCGCTAGCGCGGCTCCAAATCGAAGCGGAAGGCTCCAGCGCGGCCTGCGTCGTTTTAGCCGAATCAACACTAAAACCCGTGTCAGCCAAGGGTACGCTCACGGTTTTTCCCTCAATAGTTAGATCGAGGTTGCGTTCGCTTGCGGCGGCCTCCACCTGCTGCTGGATCTGACTGGACGTCTTACCGCTTACATCAATTCCCGCAACGGTAGTGCGGGGTAGAGCCTTCGCGCTATAGGTTTGGGCAAAGCCAAATACTCCCGCAAGTGCAAGAACAAGCACTGCGATTAAAGAGATGAAAACTTTTGACACTGTGCGCATAATTCGATCCTACGATATGCGCATGTATGTTTGTGCTTTAGCCCGCGAAATACAAGGGAACTCACGCCATAAATGGGGCAGAGTGATCGCATCATCGTTTTGCCACGATAAAAAGGGAGGCTTATTTACAAAAATGGCGAATTTTGCAAAATAGGATCTAAGTGGACTCTAAAGCGAAAAATAGTTGCCGAAGCTGAATCCAGGTTGACCATCCAAGGCAACAATATTTGAACAGGAGCGGAGAATGATCGGTGCGATAGTTGGTGACGTAGTGGGCTCAGTGTATGAGTTTAGGCCCGTCGATACTTACGACTTTGAGCTGTTTCCTCAAGCTGCGGACTTCACCGATGACTCCTTGATGACCATCGCGGTTGCCATGGCCATCAAGGACTACCAGACCCTTGATGCGCAAGTCAGATCGGATCAGCACCTGCACGGCCTCCTCGTATCTCACATGCAGACTATGGGACGGAGGTTTCCATACCCGAAAGGCGCATACGGCGGCAGTTTTGGGGTGTGGTTAGAAGAAGAGAATCCAGAGCCGTACAACTCGTGGGGAAATGGTAGCGCAATGCGGGTTTGCGCAGCGGCAGAACTTGCCGCCAGCCTCGACGAGGCTTTGCATTTAGCTAAGGCCAGTGCGGAAGTCACGCATAATCATCCCGAAGGGATTAAAGGTGCGCAGGCTGTAGCTGCCGCGATCTACCTAGCGCAAACAGGTAAAACACAGCAGGAGATAGCAGGCTACATTCGCGAAAACTTCTACGACCTGGACTTCACCATCAAACAAATCAAACCCACTTACGGGTTTTACTCATCTTGTCAGGAAACAGTGCCGCAAGCTATCCAGGCGTTCTTGGAATCTGGAAGTTATGAGCAGGCAATCCGTAACACCATCTGGCTGGGTGGTGACGCCGACACCATGGGGGCCATCACCGGTTCGATCGCCTGGGCATATTACAAGCACAACGGGGGAGTAGAGCCCCAGATGCGATTGATGTCCGACACCGCCCTTGAGTACCTACCCCAAGACCTGCGCGAGTATGTGATTGCCTACGAGGCGGGTCTAGTCGAGCGCTAGGCGAGCCTGCTCCTGTTATGAGCCGTCACGGTATTACCGAGCTACGCGCTTGTATGGGGAGTAGAGCAAAGGCTGTGCGACACGTGCTTTATATGGGTTTGGCCGGCCACTTCATTTGAAGTGGCCGGCCAAACTCTTACGGGCTATGCGCTGCCTAGTTTGTTGGGCTACGCATTTGGTGTGTTATACCCGGTTGCGCCTTACTAGCACTACGCCGCCGCCAAGCAGGGCAAGCGCGAGGGCAGCGAGCGCGCCAATCTCAACACCAGTGCGCGGCATCGGCTCATGCGGCTTCTCCGGCTTGTGCGGGGTAGGCTCCGGCGTTGTTTCCGGAGTTGGCCCAGGGGTTGTCTCCGTTGGCGGGTTTTGCACGTTAGTGATGGTGAAACCATCCTTAGCATCGCCCGAAACCGTGGAGGTGAAGCCATCAACGGAGAGCTCTTCAACGGCGTAAGTGATTCTTGCGCGCTTGCCGTCAATAATCATGAACTGAGGCAGATCTGTGAACGTGTGCTTCCATTCGTTATCAGCGTTTAGTTCGACAGGGTCACCAACCGGGTTGGTTTCCTCATTGATCGTTCTAGTCAGCTGGACCTTAACCGGTTTTGTTGAACTCGCGTCAAGATCGTTACCCTCATTGTCCTTCCAAACCTTGGTCACATCCACCTGTGTGGTTTGAGGTACCTGGGTGTTCGTGACAGTGAAGCCCTTCTCTGCATCACCTTCTACCTTGATGATAAATCCGCTAACGCCCAGCTCCTTGACGGAGTAGGAGATATTGAGTTCCTCGGCGTTCTCAGAATCCTCGTCCCCAGTGGTCTTCGTCGCTGGTAGTCCTTCGAAAGTATGCGTCCAGTCATTCGTCTCATCTAGCACTACTGGATCACCCACGGGGCTCGTGTTAATGCCGTCGGTAGATTGCAGGAGCTGTACATTAACAGGTGACATCGCTAGTGGGGCAGTGATCTTCAGGCCGTCCTGCGCGGTGCCCTCCAACTTAACTGTGTTGGCTCCGTTAACGCCCTGCTCTTCAACCGAGTACTTAACCTCTACCTGCTTGCCGTCAACGGTCTTGGTCTTGGGCAGGTCCTTGAATGTATGCGTCCACTTGTTGTCAGCATTCAGCTCTGCCGGCTGGCCAATGTAGAACTTGTCGCCGCCAACTGTTCCCACCAGCTGTACCTTGACTGCAACCTTAGAAGCTTCGTCAAGGTTGTTGCCCTCAGAGTCCTTCCACGCCTTGGAGACCGTCACCTCGGTCGTTCCTGGGGTTCCAAACTCAAGGCCACCGTTTGAGCCAATACCGCCGCCACGTGGAGCCTGATTCTTCGTGATTTTCAACCTTGCCCAGGACTCGGCGTTTTTCTTTGCGTTCTGATCGGTAACCGACTTTAGGCCCGCGTTCATAAGAGAGGTTCGGTAATCACTCGTCTCGTCGGACTCCCTCGCCGTACCGTCGAACACCTGCTTCTTACCAGGATTCTCGGCATCGAAACGAGGTTGGTTGAATGCGCCGTCCTTATACAGGGCAGGCTCGCCGCCACCTAGCATGCGTGGATCAATAAGCATGCGTGCGGAAGTGGACCCTCCATAGGCATCATGCGCGATGTCATCGCCCCAGTGGTGATCGGTAGCAGTCGTTGGGGTTTCATTATCAAATACCGCTACGCCGTTCGTTACGTGTATCAGCATGCTACCTGTTGGGCACAGCCAAACACCTCCGCCGACTGCAACAAAGCCGCCATCGGTTGCGCTGTTCTCGGTGACTAGAGTGTCCTTAAAATGGGCGGTGTACGACTTCGTTGCCACGTAGATGCCGCCACCCTGATCATCGGCACTATTTCCTTCAATCAAGCCTGCATTTAGGTTCACTGCATTTGAGATCACGTTTATGCCGCCGCCGGTGCGAGTGGCGCTATTACGAACCACACTGCCGCCGTTCATGACGAACCGGGCAGGAGAAATCTTGGTCCACTCTGCAGGTTTGGCCTCACCGAAGTGCTCTTTGGTCCATCGGCTACCGTCCGAATCGATCTCTTGGTAAGTGCGAGGATGACCGTTAATGTACATATCCATCGCGTTTACGCCGCCGCCGTTTGCCGCCTGGTTGTTTGTGATGATGCCACCATTCATCGTCACATCGGCATTTCCGAAAATATCGATACCTCCACCGGCAAAGGCTGCTTTACCCCACGAGATTTCGCCGTCGTTGAAAACGAGTGTTGAGCGCGTGTCTGATGTGTCATCACCAGGTTTTACGTTGCTCTCATTCAGCCAGTGGCTCACGTTGATATTGCCGGCCCAGCCCGTGTTTTCAGTCAGCGTGCCGCCGTTGATTGTTAGGTGTGCGCCACTAAAAACGCCGATGCCGCCAGCTTCACCGTATGCGTATGGGCTGTAGTCGGATTGACCCTTAGAAATCTCGCCGCCGTTCATCACCATCGTGGCGCCGTCAGTCAATGCAACGTTCGCCGCACCAAACTGGCCGCCTTTGCGCTGATTATCGGTGATCTTACCGTCGTTTAGAGTGAACTTTGCATCCCTGCCCTTGATGGTAACTGCGCCCTCGCCGCCGCTACTCATCTTGCGCGCACCGGTAATGGTTCCGGCGTTCATCACCAGCTCGCCCTCCACAAGGATTGTGGGGGAGAAGCTGGAGCCCTTCACAACATTTTCGTATTGCGCGCGTGAGTCAATAGTGATGCCCTCGCCATTTCCGGTGCCATCAGAGAGCGTGAGTTTTGCGCCCTTCTCAACCTTCAGTAGACTTCCGGTGAAATCGCCGTCATCACGAATGATCCTGGTTCCTGATGACCACGCAACTATGTCTGTGTCTACTAGCTCAATATCTGCGCCAGCGGGAATGACAATAGTCTTCGTCAGCAGGGTTTCGGTACCGTTACCAATCTCAATCCTGGTTGGGGTAGTTCCGGCCTGCGCGATCAGTTCTTCTAGACGGTCCGGCTCACAGTACAGAACCCGACCCTCTTCGTAGCACTTCAAAACTTGCCGGTCGGGAGAATCTGGCGCGGCCTCGGCAGCCGGAGGAAGGCCGGTGCCCATCACCACTAGAAATACTGTTAGGCATGCTGCCCACAAGGCTGGGAGAAACCCGTAGCGCTTGGTGTTTTTCACTTTTCCACTTTCTTTAGTATGCAACAAGAGCCTCGGATAATGGCCGGGGAACTTATAGGACTAAAGTCATTCTGGCAGAGGAATTGTGAAGAAACAAGATAAGACTTTGCATAGACAGAATGAGCACAATACAAGCCGCGCAGAGCATGATCGTCGTATACGATTTGGCGTGTCGTGCAGCGTGAAAAGTGGCTGACAACATAAGAGATTTTGTTAACCCAATTTGTTAACCCAAAAGGTTGCGAAGGGCTTGGGAATTGGGTCCTAAATGTGAAAGACTCGAAGTAACGTTGCGCGTAGTCTGGCCCGTTGTTTAGCAGACCAGAGGTCGCTCTTGTGAGAGGAGTAAATGATGGGCCGTTGGGTGCGGTCTTTGGGAATTTTGCTGGCCACAGTGCTGGCAACAGTGGGATTGTCTGCGGGAGTAGCTCAGGCATCCGATATTAATTCCTGGGACGACGTTATTGCTGCGGTTAATGGTCTTGGTGACGGAGAGTCAACAGAACTCTCAATCGCATCAGAAATAACTGTGGAGGATGGAGCGCAGCCGCTGGTTGTGCCCGCGGGGAAGCAGGTTACCCTCACGGGTAGTGGAAAGATCAGCGGAAATGGATCCCCACTGTTTACGGTCGAAGAGGGTGGAGCGCTAACCCTATCCGGCCCGACTTTTACCAACGCGCAGTTTAGCGTCGCGGGAGATATGAGTCTTGTGGGCGGCGCGATCCGTGACACTGCGGTAACGGGCCCGGTCATTTTTGTTGACGGAGGAACTCTAACGATCGGTGGAGACGCCGAGTTCTCAGGCAACAACGTTTCAGATGAGTCCGGTGAACTTCGCCCGGCAGGGGTTGAAAAAGAAAACTACTCGCCAATCACGGCCTACAACGGCACTGTTCGAGTAGAGGGTGGAACGGTAAGTGGTAACAACGGTTTGCGTTACGGCGGCGCGATTGGCCTATGGTCGCGTGACGGCGGACAGCCAACTTTCGAGATGGCGGATGGAACGTTAACCGGAAATGTTGTCAGCCACCCCAAATACAATGGCCGAGGCGGTGCAGTTTACGGTGAGGGAGCCTCAGTGAATATCACTGGAGGCACCTTGAACGAGAACACCACGGAACACGGAGCGGCACTGGCCTTTGTCAATAGTGACGTTTCGCTATCAGGCGGCGTTGCTGTTCAAGGCAACGACAATGGGGATTATAAAGGTGTTGGCGGCGGCCTGTATCAAAGTGGAGGCACGCTCAACATCAGCGGCGCAACGTTTACCGAGAACGCATCCACTGGTTCCGGCGGTGCGATCTACACAGAGGGTGATGCAAAGGTAGATATTGCCGGCGCCGAGATAACTTCTAACCGCGCTGCCAGGTCTGGTGGAGGCATCTCCTTCGGTGGGACCACAAAAGCCGTGATCCACGCCGCAGTTTTGAGCGACAACACCTCGCAAGGCTTCTGGGGTGGCGGAGCAATGTACAGCGACACCAAAGCCGAGGTGACGATTTACAACGGTCTTATTCGTGACAACGTCATTGAGCCCGGTTTTCTAATTCAAGCCGGCAATCACCCTGTGAGTGCTCAGGGCGGCGGTGTGTGGAACTGTCCCACGGGTTCAACCGTTATGCACGTAACACGTGGCGTGGCGATTTTTGACAATGTGGCACCCAATGTTTTCAAGGGGCAAAACGCCGGTGCCGGCGATGATTTCGCCAGCATTATCAAGCACGTATTTGATGAGCCAAAGGAAGGCAAACCGGTCGTTGTCACCGAACGCATGCTTGGTGGAAGTCCTCGCGCTTGGTACCAGGACGGTTCGATTTACGGCATTCACGGTAACTGGTCTGCTGAGGGAAAGGTTCCGCGCTACTCCGCCGATGGAGAGAACACGCCAATCGAACCAAATGTGACGGTCTCAAACAACATTGCCTTCAAATCTGTTCCAACTAAGGATGCTAAGGCGATTGCAGAGACTCTCGCGACTGTGAAGATCACCAATAACGTGGCCACCGGCACTGGTATTTCCGGAGCTGGCATCGCGAACAACGGTACTTTAACCTTCGGCGATCCTGATCCGTGGAAACTGAAGTTGGTTAAGAAGTGGGCTAATGATGATCCAGCGGATCGCCCCGAGAGCATTTTGGTGGACGTGAAACTTAGTGACAAGACACTGGAGACCATCGAACTCACAGAAGACAACGGTTGGAAGGCTGAACGAACCAACTATCCAGATCCACGCACGCTCATTGACGCCGCGACAGGAGAGCGACTCCAGCTGACCTTCGTCGAGCACGAGGTCGATGGCTACATGTCTCACGGCGCAGTGACAAAGGAAAACGAGGAAGATAAGACCATCGAGGTCGAGATAGTTAACGAACCTCCCACGTCGATTGATGTTGAAAAACAGTGGTCTGGTGATGCGGAGGCTGACCGTCCTGA
>NZ_KV808744.1:0-3975 GCF_001812395.1 Actinomyces sp. HMSC075B09 | reverse complement strand
ACGGATAAGTCTTTGGAGCTGACCGCTGAGAACGAGTGGAAGGGCACCTTCAAGGACCTGCCGAAGTATGTAACGGTTGATGGTGAAAAGACTGAGATCGTTTACACGGTTGTTGAGGTAGAAGTTCCTGGCTACACCTCCTCTATTAGCGGTAGCGCAGCTGACGGGTTCGTGGTCACCAATACCAAGGAAGCTCCGCCCGTTACCTCGGTGCCTGTGGAGAAGAAGTGGTCTGGTGATGCGGAGGCTGACCGTCCTGACTCTGTGACTATCAAGCTGTTGGCTGATGGTAAGGAGACGGATAAGTCTTTGGAGCTGACCGCTGAGAACGGCTGGAAGGGAACATTTACGGACCTGCCGAAGTATGTAACGGTTGATGGTGAAAAGACTGAGATCGTTTACACGGTTGTTGAGGTAGAAGTTCCTGGCTACACCTCCTCTATTAGCGGTAGCGCAGCCGACGGCTTCGTGGTTACCAACACAAAGGACACCCCGCCTCCGTTGGTTCGCACCGGCGTGGCAGTTCAAGGCCTGGCAGTAGTGGGCGTGGCCCTGCTCGTTGCGGGAATTTGGGCTGTATCCAAACGCCGCCGCGCATAAGCAAGTGCGGGTGGGCCCGCTAGACGGCGGGCCTACCCGGCTAGCAGTAACTGGCTTCCTCATTATTTAGGCAGCTAGTTCACGCAAAACATTTCACCTCCCAGCTAATGCTTGGGAGGTGTTTTGTTATTGCTATCCGGTCACATTAACTCTGTTCGATTAGTGCCCCGTCACAGGGAACCAACGTGCACCAATAAGAACCATCACGGAGGAAAGGATGACGCGTGAAGCATCCGAGGATATTAGCTACAATCGATGCTCGTGTATACCGCTAAGAATCTTGACACTCGTGCCCGGCGAATCGTTGCTTGGGTTGCCATCCTAAACCTCATCGGCTTCATCATTGAGCTGGTGATCGCCTCGATCATTGGCTCAGCCGCACTCTTTGCAGATGCCGCCGACTTCCTTGAAGACTTCCTCATCAACATGCTTGTGCTCACCGCCCTGGGCTGGTCGGTAGCCAGCAGGAGGAAAGCCAGCTACGGCCTTGCCGGCCTCATCCTGATTCCCGCCGTGGCAGCATTTGGCACCGCGATATGGAAGATGATCTCCGGGGAGCCGCCAGAGCCACTCACCCTGTCGGTGACCGCCATCATCGCAATGCTAATCAACCTCGCCAGCGCGCTACTGCTGCTGCAACTGCGTAAGCACGATACAGCGTTAGTGCGAGGTGCCTGGCTGGCGGCGCGCAATGATGTGCTCGCAAACCTTTTAATCCTTGCCGCTGGCGTTGTCACCGCGTTTTGGTTCAGCCCCTGGCCAGACATTGCGGTTGGGCTTGTTATCGGCGTCATCAACCTCTCGGCTGCGGCAGAAGTGTTTGAGCAAGCTCGCGCGGAAACTCCGGAGCTTGAACTCGACGATGATGACTAGGTGCGAATAAGCCTAGGTTATATGGGTAAAGTAAACCCCCGGAAGGAATCTGAGTGATCTCAGTTGCCCTCCGGGGGTTCTTTGCAACTAATGCCTGTGGCAGGATGCGTGTTGCTTGTTGGTTACATGAACCTGCGTGCGGTTAGCGCGCCACCTGCAAGAAGCAGCACTGCGGAGAGGCCAACTAGGGAAGCGACCTCAACACCGGTTGTAGCAAGCTTTTTCTTCGGCTGAGCCGGCTTACATGCTGGGTCCATCGCAGTATCGTGGCTATCCCAGGTCCACGCAGTTACAGCGTCTTCAGCGAAGAAGTAACCCTCTAGCGCGGAGGCCTTTACTTCTACCTTCGAGTTGTACGGGTAGATGTACTTGCCGTCCTTGTTAGCCTTCAGCTCAACATCGTTTGCAGTAACAGTGTAGGCAACGCCCTCGGTCTTCTGGATAGTCACGTACGGTTCGACGGTGCAAGAAAAAGGATCGTCAGCAGAAGGATTGACCAGCTTCGGAGCAGCCGGGGTGGTCAACTCTTCAGCTGGAGCTATCGTGCACGGCTTGGGAGCCACATTGAACTCCCACTCGGTGTCGCCCTTAACTTCGATCTTGCCCTTGTAATCCTGCTTCACTAGGGCTGCTACCGAAACTGCGGTCCCTTCGGTCACAACCTCATAGTCGAAGTACTTGGACTTGGGAAGCTGTACCGTGCCCTCAACGCCGCACTTATTAGCCTCTACTAGAGTTGGCGCCTCGGGAGTCATCGTGCGGACAGCCGAGCTTACCTTCACAGTCCAACCATCGGAGTCGTTTCCCTCAACGCTTTCAATACGGAAGAGCTTGGCATCCTCGGGATCGTCAATCGAAGCGGTCAACTGGTACCACCTGAAACGACCCGTGTAGCCAGAGAACATGTCCAGGCTATTACCAATTGCAGCGCGAGTAATTGGGCTATCTTGATTGCCTACGTTATCGGCAGAAGGCCTATGAGAATCCCCATTGGCAAAAACATACTTGTTTGCCGCAGGGTCGCCACCCTTGGTGATGAGGGGCTCGTAGATTTTTTCGCCATCTTCCGTAACTGCGCCTCCAGCCTTATGCTGCGACACTCCAATTGTGATTGTGGGTGCCTTGCCCTCGGGAACCTCACCTAGATAGGTTTCGCCATCCCACTCGCCTTCAACCAACTCGAATGCGAAATCGGTGTTGGCCTGCTGATACATACCGATCTGCTTAACACCCTCACTATAGCCGGTTCCGAAAGAGAACTGGCTAGGCCCCCACTTCCCGGCGCGGTACGCGTAGCAGTCCTGAACGCCGATCTTGTCAACGTCCTTGTACTCTTTTTTGCCGAGGTCTAGATTAAGCGGAATCTGCTCGTCCTTACCAACGGTGAGCGTTAGCCTTGGCCACTCGTAGTTAAGGAATTTGCCCGTTGATTTACCGTCTTTGAATTCGTAGACCTCGCAGTATAGAAGCACGTCAATTTTGGTGCCTTCAAGCGCCGGATCGTACCGTTCTACCTTGTCGCTCCAAGTAACATCGAAGGTCTTTACGTTGCTACCGTCGTCAACACTGTTCGCTGCTGTAGCGGCAACAGCGCCTCCCAGTGTCAGTGCTGCCGCTCCTGCAAAAGCAGTTGTGGCGCGCAACCAATTCTTCATTATTCCTCCTGTATTTGACGGAACTGCCATATTGACCGTATCAAGAAAGGGTTGAGTCCTCCAGGATTTAAGGGACGCAAGCGTATTTGACGCACCTGTACACTGCTTACAAACTATCCTCGGAATGAACTAATGGATCCGGTTCATTCCGGGGATAAGTATTTGAAGATCTCTTTAGGCAGGTGCCTCTAGTAGTGAGACATCACCGAGGTGCCAAGGTCAGCCCAATGATAAATCCACTCCGCGTCGGACGTTGGCGTATTCACACAACCATGTGAGCCGCCCGGTCCCGTCCAACCGAACGTGCGTTGCCAAGGAGCCGCATGAATCGAATAAGACTCGTGGAAATAAGATACCCATGGCACATCCGGTTCCACGTAGCGTGAACCGTCATCATTCAGCCCACGCATTGTTTGGCTCTCATACTGCAAATACACGTTGAAATGCCCGTCCACAGTTGGTGAGGAAGGCTTGCCCGGCACTACAGGAATCGGGCCGCGCACAACCTCCGTACCCTCGTAGCACGTCATTTGCGCCGTGGTGAGGTTAATGTCAATCCACTTCTCACCCGGCGCCGCCGGGTAGGGCAGGTTCTCAGCTCCCGGAGCAATCTTGCGCTGCTCATAGGTGGGTGTTACCTCGTCGTAATCAAACGACCCTGCAAACGCTTCACCTGCTTGCACGGCCTGCACCACCTGGCCGGAAACAGCGTCAAGGTTATTCACCTTCCAGCCTTTCTTGCCTTCCAGCGCGTTAATCAGTACCTTGCCGTTCTCATCAACATTTTGAATGCCCGGCTGGGCTTCCTCGTTTGTCTTATCTGCAATCTGTGAAACCCAACTCGCAA
>NZ_KV808743.1:147271-199205 GCF_001812395.1 Actinomyces sp. HMSC075B09 | reverse complement strand
ATTTAACTAGTCCAACATTCAGGGGACAGTTCATCTAGTGTAAGAGCAACACCCCACCACTTGATTATCCGTGACGAGGATTAGCGGCCGCTAGTAGAGCAGCTCCACGGCCTTGTCCACGAGTTCCTCTAGCCGCTTCACGTCCTTTTGAGTTGCGGTAGTGATCACCACGGCGCCTCGTTCGGGAATGATTGCGAGGGTTTGCCCGTCGGTTCCGTGGCCGAAGAAAATGTTGCCCCGGTTGGAGAGCCACAGGCTGGAGCCGTAGGCATGACGGCGGAAGTACGGGTTTGTAGGCGTGTCCACGCGGGGGGTAAAAGCGGTGAATTGCTTCATGCGTTCAATCCACTGTGGGCTCACAATGCCCTTGCCGCCTTCAAGTAGTAGCTCGCCTATCTTCAGCATGTCGTGGGGTAGGAGCCATAGTCTGGTGGCCCCGGCCAGGTATTTTCCGTAGCGCTCCCACCTGTAATCGGTTATGCCAAGCGGGTTAAATAGCGCGCGCCTGATGTAGTCCTCTAGGTCCTCACCAAGGAATTCTTGCAGGTAGATAGACATGAGGTAGAAGCCTGCGTTGGAATACAGGTAGTAAGTTCCCGCCTCGTGCACGATTGGTTCGTTGACGATGTAGTTAATGTAATCAGCGGGGTCCATGTCTTGAATGTCGCCGCGCATCATCAAGATGCGGTCAAACCCGATGGTGTGGTTCATCAAGTGTTTGATTTTGATGTGCTGCCACTTTTCAAGGTTTTCTGGGTCTTTGACTTCGCACAGGTTCTTGAGCACCGGCCATACCGGTGTGTCTTCGGTTAGATCGTCGCGCGATTCGATGACGGTGCCTAGAACGAGGGCGAGGACAGTCTTAGAGATCGATCGAATATCTGACGGTCCGGTGTGTCCGCGGAAGGCGTGGAGGTATTCGCTGTTGCCCTGTTTGACGAGCAGATACTCCATTTGAAGCGGGTTCCCAGAGCCATCTTTGGCTTCCTCGAAGAGCTTTACTAGGCCATCAAATTGTTGCTGATCCATTTCGACCTCACTTGTGTAAGAGCTTCGCTCAAGCCTAACAGCTATGCCTTGACAGGTGCTCCGTTTGGGGTATCCTGTCGGTGGATCAAGAAGTCCAACGTTAAGCCCCTCGGCTAGTTGGCTGGCAACCGCGTGTCGCACACGGTGCCCCTGAGGGAAGATCCGCCGCTAAACAGAAGTTTGGCGGACGCGCGATTTTTAAGGAGCTCACTATGAGCAAGGACCCACTTTTCCCTGTTAGCCCCTGCCAGTTGATGATTGCGGGACATAGGCCGCATTGGATCCAGGCAAAGATTTCTACTAGAGGCCCGATCTATCCGGTTGAGATCATCGGCGTCGAGGGTAATTACGTTACTTTCGGGAACGATGAGCAGGTGTGGACATTTTGGAATCATTCTGAAGAAGAACTTCAGAATATGTTGGCCTATGTGAGGAAGCATCCCGACGCCCGGATCGAGTTCCGCGAGAAGGGTACAGCACTTTGCGTTGGCGATAGAAAAAGCGTAAGGCTGTACAGTTTGACGTCCAAGCCTAATGGTCAGTGCTCTACCAATCCCATGCATCCGGACGGGTTCATGATTCCAGGTTCGACAGTTGACGATCCTGCGGTAAAGGAACTGTTCAAGCAGGTGGTGGAGAATGCCCGCAAATCTGCGGTGGAAAGCGAAGCTAGCGGGGAGTGAGGCACCAGTTGCCTAACAATGCCGCCGGGTGCGATACCGTACAAGCGGTCCGTGCCCGGCGTGCGTTCCAGCAATCCCTTGCAGCTATCGTGCTATTCGGCGGCCGAGCTGTCTAGGTTATAACAACACCCCGGCCCGAACGGGCCGGAGTGAAACTGTGAATTTTTGATGAGCTAGAGGAGTCCATCCTTATTTCTACTCGTAGTAGTCGACGTAATCCCAGCTCACTTCACCGCGAAGACGTGGAATTGCATCGCGCCAACGCTCAGGGAATCCCAGGTCGCGTAGCTTGTTCTTCAGGTCTTCGTCTGAATAGAGTTTGTTCTCCTCAGGAGTGAGAACGTATCCGAAAAACTCCTCGGTGGTGCGATCCATTAAATTCTTGTCTGTCATGAGCTCAATCTATCGAGAAAAGTGCTTGAAATGAAGGAATTACTGGAATGGGATGAGCTGTTTAGTCATCGTTGACTCGGAAGATACGGTTCTCATCGTCTTTCAGGGCTGTTCCTTCCTACCCGTTTCGGGCACACCAAAACCCCTAGCCCAAACGGGCCAGGGGTAAAACTATGAAACGCCTATCAAGGCATAGCTTTAGGAGGCATAAATCCTATTCGTAGAACTCGTTGTAGTCCCAGCTGATCTCACCCCGAAGGCGAGGAATGATGTTTCTCCACGCGCGCGGGAAACCAAGATCTGCGAGCTTTTGTTTTAGATCTTGATCTGAGTACTTCTCATTCTCTTCAGATGTTAGGACATATCCGCCGATTTCATCGATAGAAAAATCCATAATATCTCTCTGCCGCATATTGCTATTCTATTCTGTCAATTCTGTGGGTAAAGGGGACGAGCGTTTCTTGCCAGGCGACTAACCGGAAGAATATTTCCGTACTGGCTAATGAATCGTGGGTGGTGTCTTCTAAAAAATATCTACTGCGCGAATCCGCGAAAATGTTGAAGCGAGGCGTAGTTGGTGAACGTACATGTTCATTAGGGATAATGAGTGTTTGTCGTCGTTCTGATAGATGCAAATTTCGCACCAACTCAAGCCTTGCAGGGCGTTTACCGCATAAAATAAGGCCTCCCAGCGGGTGCTAGGAGGCCAGTAGTGGAGATGCCGGGAATTGAACCCGGGTCCAACGATCCACCCCAATTTCTTCTCCGGGCGCAGTTTGCAATAAGTTTCTCAGCCACTAGCAACATGCAAACCTGCAACTAGGTGGCTCAGTTGAGAAAGTGTCGGTCACCGCCTCCCAACACGGCGGCAACCCAGTGGCTCATAAAACGACGCCAGGAACCAAACTCAGAGCATTGCTTGGGCTGACGGACTTGCTCGCTAGATTAGGCAGCGAGGGCAAAGTCGGTGCGGTTCTGTTCAGCACCTATTGTTTTGAATACATGGTTAACGAGGTCAGTAGACATCCTCGGCCCGCTTCACATCGATTGAAGATCGCTGTCGAAACCGATCATCCCCCTATGTAGTTTTCCATCCCTAACCCCGCTCATGGTGGCGGCCTCCAAAATATTTTTAGAAAACCAGCGCAACCAAAATGCGATTGTTAAGGACAAGTAAGTATAAGGCGAAATCCAACAATAAATCAATGGATAGCGCGAAATAAACCGCAAAACGGCCCGTGGCTGCTGCCAGGTTTCTAAACAGTCGCTAACCAGCTCACCAAAAGACTAGAGTTGAGGTGATGCATAACACCCCCGACGCCGGTCAGTCGCCTTCAACTACAGGGTCCTACAGGAAGATCCTG
Organism: Actinomyces sp. HMSC075B09; assembly: GCF_001812395.1. Taxonomy (NCBI): domain Bacteria; kingdom Bacillati; phylum Actinomycetota; class Actinomycetes; order Actinomycetales; family Actinomycetaceae; genus Actinomyces; species Actinomyces sp. HMSC075B09. The sequence continues at coordinate 195,736 of NZ_KV808743.1, read as the reverse complement.
CTGGGCGGCGAACCAACGCTAAGCGCAGCAGATATAGCGGCGCGCACCGAAACCCCAGTAACCCGCGTTAATTCCTATTGGGTTGCCATGGGGTTCGCTCCGGCTGTCGAAGGAGAGGTTGTATTCACCACGCAGGACCTCAAGGCATACCAGCGTTGGTCCGATCTGATCGACTCGGGTCGCATTGACCTGCAGACCGGGCTGTCGCTCGTTCGCGCGCAAGCACACATTACAGACAGGCTCGTGCTGTGGCAGATGGAGGCCCTCGTCGATGACGTGGCGCGCAGATACACATTAGATGACACGTCCGCCAGGCTCGTCACGTTAGACAAGTTCCGCGAATTCCTGCCCTTCCTTGAAGAGGAGCTCATTTACTCTTGGAAACGCCAACTTGAATCAATCATTACGCGCGTCGATCAGGAAGTTTCGCACCGTGGTCGCGAACGGGAAACAAACAGCTTCCCACTTATTCGCACGCTCGGCTTCGTGGACATGGTCTCCTACACGTCTTCGTCCGTTTCACTTCCCGAAGAGGACCTCGTTGACCTGATCGACCAGTTCGAAACCGTGTGCCGCATCGTGATCCCGTCCGCGGGAGGGCGCGTAGTGAAAATGATTGGCGATGCCGTGTTCTACATCGCTGATGATCTGCCAACCGGACTGCGCGTAGTTACCGAACTGATGCAGCGCTTAAACAGTATGCGCAAAATGTTGCCCGTACGCGCATCGATTGTGCAGGGGGCAGTGTTTTCGAGGTCGGGGGACGTCTTTGGGCCGCCCGTGAATCTCGCTTCGCGGCTGGTTGATGTAGCTCCGGTTGGGCAAATCATTACCGACGGAGAAACCGCCGGCAAGATCGCGCGCGGCGAGGCTGGGCCTTGGTATCGCGTGTCGGCAGCCAAGGAAGCTGATCTGCGAGGAGTGGGCCGGGTAGTCCCGTTCCAGGTGAGCGTTGAAGACCGTCCACCTGTTGAACATTTGCCAATTGAATCTCTTTAAACTTTAATCATTCAATTTCGCGAACAATTCGTATAGGAAACGTCTATATGTAGCGAAAAACTGATTACAGGCACGCTCAAATAGTAAAAAGTATCTTGATGTCGCATTACATTTTACTTCCTCAAGGCGTGTGCAATGCCCAAATATGGCCTACTATAAAAGCGTGACTACTGTTCTTTTGGTTGAAGATGATCCTGCTATTGCAGAGCCCCTAGCTCGCGCGCTTGGCCGTGAGGGCTACGAAGTTAGGGCACACGGCACCGGTCGTGGAGCTCTAAACGAGGTTGATAGTGCCGACCTCATCGTTCTTGATCTTGGACTTCCCGATATGGACGGGCTGGATGTAGCTCGCCAGGTGCGCAAACTTGGGCTGTCCACCCCGATTTTGATTTTGACTGCTCGTGCGGACGAGGTCGACATGGTTGTCGGCCTTGACGCTGGCGCGGATGATTACGTGACAAAGCCGTTCCGCCTTGCAGAGCTACTTGCCCGTGTTCGCGCACTGTTGCGTCGCACGGGAACCGAAGAGGCTGATGGCGAACTCACCGTGCAGGACGTTCGCGTCGATGTGGGTGCGCACCGCGCATTCGTGAAAGATCGTGAGTTGCAGCTAACCGCTAAGGAATTCGACCTGCTCCGCGTCCTCGTTCGTGAGGCGGGCAATGTGGTCGAGCGCGACGTGCTGATGCGCGAGGTTTGGGGTTCGGATCCTACCGGTTCCACCAAGACGCTCGACATGCATGTTTCCTGGCTACGTCGCAAGCTGGGCGACGACGCTGCGGATCCGCACTACATCACCACCGTTCGCGGCATGGGATTCAGGTTCGAAAAAGAGCGGGCCTAACACATGCGCGCACGCGTTATTAAAATGATCGCCACGGCTGTGACCGTGGCGGTCTTAATTCTGGGCATTCCCTCGCTTTTCATTGGCGGCGGTCTGGTTTGGCAGTCCGCACAGCATAATCTTCAGTCGCGCACGCAACTACTCGGCAATATGGTTGAGCGCAGAATCCAATCGGGGGATGACCTTACCCAGCGCAACCTTGACAACTGGGTGCTGGGAAACGATCTGCTCAGCGGCGCGTTCGTGCGTGTGAACAATCCGGGTGAAGCCGGCCTTGTTGAAAGAGGAGGACGTGTTGGGGCTCCTCGCATGACCGCCTCAGTTGTCTTGCCGTCGGGTACCACGGTACGTAGCGAGATTTCGGCATGGCCAACAATCCTCTCAATCGCGCGCCTTGTTGCGGTGTTTCTCGCCGGTATTATGGCCTCCCTTGCAGTTGGTTATTGGTTAGCTTTGCGTGGATCACGGCGCATTTCCGCGCCCCTTATTTATCTGGCTGCGCAGGCAGAGCAAATCGGTTCCGGACAGGTTCGGGCTCGCGTGAACCCTTCCGGTATTGAAGAGATTGATCTCGTCCAAGAAGAGCTTGTGCGCACAGGGGAGCGCATGGCTGGCCGGCTTGCTGCGGAACGCCAGTTCGCTGCCAACGCCTCACACCAGTTGCGTACGCCGCTCACCGCTTTATCCATGCGTTTGGAGGAGATCGAGCTCATCACGGACGATCCGGAGATTCAAAGTGAGGTGCGTGTATGCCTTGAACAGGTTGAGCGCCTCACGCAGGTGATTGGCGACCTTCTGACCACAACCAAGAGCGCAGGAGGTAACGCGGAGGCAATCCACGTACTCGAAATTTTTAATCAGCAGCGCGAAGAGTGGGAGGAAACATTCGAGACAGAGGGGCGAGAGCTGATTTTCACAGACGAGGCCGCGCAACCTGTGCTTACATCAGCGTCGGTACTATCGCAGGTCTTGGCAACGCTGATTGAGAACTCGCTTCGTTATGGAGCGGGCACAACCCGAGTGGTGTGCCGCAAGGGAACATCGTCGCGTGGAGTTCTGATTGACGTTTCTGACGAAGGCGAAGGCATAGCCGAAGACATGACGGAGATGATTTTTGAAAAGGGCGTCTCTGCGCATGGATCTACGGGCATTGGCCTTCCGCTGGCACGCGACCTCATTAAAGGAACGGGCGGCCGGCTAGAACTGACGCAGGCAAAACCCGCAGTCTTCACTGTCTCACTACCGGCAATGCCAACCAGCTTGGACCCGGACGTTGTGATGCCAGAGGGAATGCTGGTGTCGGTGGGCAGGCGCAAGCGCAGATTCTAAAGCGAGGGGGGCGGCCTGCAGGTGAGACGGGCCGCCGCTATCGAGCCGTGCGCGATAGGCTGAACGGGTGAGTCGAACAATAGCTGTGGTTGGCGGCGGACAGCTTGCCAGAATGATGGTCCCTCCAGCAACTGAGCTGGCAATTACTTTAAAAACCATGGTCGAAGCCAGTGACGGTTCAGCCGCGCAGGTCACCGTGAATGCGCCCGTGGGTGACCCGAAGATCCTCGATGACATGAAGTCGTTGATCAAGGGCGCCGACGTGCTTACGTTCGAGCATGAGCACATCCCGCCCCAGATCCTTGCCGAGTGCGCCGGTATATCTATCCAGCCGCCGGCAAGCGCCCTTTTGTATGCGCAAAATAAGCTCGCCATGCGCAAGAAACTGCAGGACATTGGGGCGCCAGTGCCCAGGTGGGCGCAGGCTACCAGCCGCGAGGACGTGGCAGAGTTTGGCGATGAGGTCGGCTGGCCCGTTATCGCAAAAACACCGACGGGCGGTTACGACGGCAAGGGTGTTCGAGTGGTTGCGGACGCTCGCGGCGTTGATGATTGGCTGGCTACCGGGCCGGTGTTGCTGGAGGAAAAGGTGCCGTTTACCCGCGAAGTTGCGGTGCTCTTGGCGCGCACGCCCTCCGGTGAGGTGAAGCAGTGGCCGGTCGCGGAATCGATCCAAGAAGACGGCATTTGCTCTGAGGTGATTGCGCCAGCCCCCTCGTTATCTGAAGAGGTCGCGGCGCGAGCGCAAGCTGTCGGTGATCTGATTGCGCGCGAACTTGGAGTGACGGGCGTCCTGGCCGTTGAAATGTTTGTTGTGGATGGTCAGGAGCCAGTTCTGTTGGTCAATGAGCTTGCAATGCGTCCGCACAACACGGGCCACTGGACGATTGACGGTGCGCTGACCAGTCAGTTTGAGCAGCATTTGCGTGCGGTTTTGGATCTTCCCCTTGGTGAAACCACTCCGATTCCGGGGGTTTGGGTGATGAAGAACCTGCTTGGTTCTAAGTACGAGGATGCCTCTCATGCCCTCCCGGACGTGCTGAAGCAGCTGCCCGGAGTCCACGTCCATCTGTACGGAAAGAGCGTGCGCCCCGGGCGTAAGCTCGGTCACGTAACGGTGTGTGCCGCTGATGTGAAGACAGCTCGTGACAAGGCGGGCAAGGCCATCGATATTCTGTTTGGAAAGTGAGCGACATGGTTCAAGTTGGCATCGTAATGGGGTCTGATTCGGACTGGAAGGTCATGGGCCAGGCCGCTGAGGTCATGCGCGAGTTTGACGTTGAGTTCGAGGCACGCGTGGTTTCCGCCCACCGCACGCCGGAGGCGATGTTGCAGTACGGCAAGGAAGCCGCACAGCGTGGACTAAAGGTGATTATTGCCGGTGCTGGGGGAGCCGCACACCTGCCGGGTATGCTCGCTTCGGCAACGCCGTTGCCGGTTGTCGGCGTACCTGTGCCGCTCAAATACCTCGACGGTATGGATTCACTGTTATCGATTGTGCAGATGCCCGCCGGGGTTCCCGTCGCTACCGTTTCGGTTGGCGGGGCGCGTAACGCGGGCCTCCTCGCGGTTCGAATGCTTGCTATGTCAGATCAGACGCTGCAACAAAAGATGGAGCGTTTCCAGCAGGATTTGGCCGAGCAGTCCAGTCAGAAAAACCAGACTTTGCAACGATCTTTAGAAACCGATTAGTGAGAGTTTTAGACTGTAGTTATGAGCATTATGGTGATTGGCGGCGCCGGTTACATCGGCGCCCATGTAGTTAGGCTTTTGCAGGAACGCGGCGATGAGGTTGTGGTTGTTGACGACCTATCGTATGGAACGAAGGATCGCATTGGTTCCGCTAAGCTCGTACAGCTTGACGTTGCAGATACGGCGTCGAGCGAGGCCTTGTTGAACACGATGGTGGACGAGGACGTTACGGCCGTGATTCATTTTGCGGCCCGCAAACAGGTGGGCGAGTCGGTGTCGCGCCCTGCCTGGTACTACCAACAGAATGTGGGCGGCATGGCTAACGTGATGTTGGCTATGGAAAAGGCTGGTGTGAACCAGATGATCTTTTCCTCTTCCGCGGCGGTTTACGGTATGCCACCGGTTGAAGTAGTGAACGAGGACATCGAGAAGCATCCGATTAATCCCTATGGCGAAACGAAGTTCATTGGCGAGTGGATGATGGCTGATTGCGAGCGCGCCTGGGGCTTGCGTTGGATCGGCTTGCGCTACTTTAACGTGGCGGGCTCAGGCTGGGATGATTTGGGAGATCCAGCAACACTAAACTTGATCCCCATGATTTTTGAGCGCTTGGCACGCGGTAAGGCTCCCGCCATTTTCGGCACGGATTATCCTACGGAAGATGGCACATGCATCCGCGATTACATCCACGTGAAGGATTTGGCGCGCGCTCACATTGACGCGCTGGATGCCCTGGCATCCGAGTCGGATCTAAAGCACAACGTTTACAACGTGGGTACGGGCAAGGGCACCTCAGTACGCGAGATTGTCGATGCGTGTCGCGAGGTAAGTGGCATTAACTTTGAGGCTGAGGAGCAGGATCGCCGCGCCGGTGACCCACCCCAGTTGATTGGCAACGCTAGCCGTATCACGGAAGATCTGGGCTGGAACGCTGAGTATGATGTTGCACAGATCGTAGAGTCGGCATGGAGCGCTTGGCAGGCAGGTCCCCGCAAGATTGACGTTGCAGCCACTAACGAGTTGTTTAAGAAGAACTAGATTTTCGTAGTTCAATACAGCGGGGTGAGCGATCTGTATGGATCGCTCACCCCGCAACTGTTTGAAAGCGACGCTAGGGAAGTCCGTTGGCGTTTAGCTCCGCGGAGGTAAGGGAGCCGTTGGCGAGTTTGCGGAAGAACTCATCCGCATCGTCGTCAAGCAACACGGCAGATCCTTGACTGGTTTCGAACGCAATCGTAGCAATCGGGGGAGTACCCGTATTGCCACTCGACGTTGCGGCTCTGAAGTCCAATGCCATTCGCGCAAGTTCAAGACTCGATGTATCCGGGTCGGTGGTCACAGACTGAGCTGCGGCCGAGGATATCTTCATTTGCCGCACAGGGTTCAAGGAATTCGTTGGAAGGGCCGCCGTCTTAACGATTGCTCCGATAACCTGACGTTGTCTTTCCGCGCGTCCAATGTCCCCATTTGGATCGGAGTAGCGCATGCGGGCAAAGGCAAGAGCAGTGCGCCCATCCGCGTTGTGGCAACCGGCCTGCCACACGAGTTCGGAGCGAGGATCATCAACGTCGTAGTCGAGGCAGAGCTCAACTCCGTTCATAGCATCCACGATGTCGACAACGCCCTGCATTCCCACTTCCACGTAGTGGTCAACTGTGATGCCACTGAGTTCTTCAACAGTGTCTACCAGCAGTTCGGGGCCTCCATATGAGAATGAGGCGTTGATTTTGCCTTCCCCGTATTCGGGGATATCAACCCACGTGTCGCGGGGGATCGACACCAGGTAGGCGTTGCCGTTGGGAGCACGGTGAAGCAGCATGATCGTGTCCGACCTGTGTCCCTCGGTTTCGTCGGTGAATTGTGTACCGTCGCGCGAGTCTGACCCGGCAATTAGGTAGGTAGTTCCCGGCGTGTCGCCGGCCCCGCTCAGGGCATCTACGTGTTCGACTTTTCCGCCCGCCCAGCTGAGCAGTAACAAGGGCCATCCAATCAGTATTGCCAGCATTACCAGAACGGTTACGATGGCGCGGCGACGCCTGTTTGGTTTGCGTCGGGCGGCGCCGGCCTGAGGTGCGCTCGGTACAGTGGGCGCGGTTGGACGAGGCTGTGGTTTCCAGGCAGAGGAGGCCGCTACTGCGCGGTTGGTGCGCGCTGGTTCCATTGGTGTTCTCGATGTAGATGAGTGCCGGTTTGGCGCGTACGAGGGAGGAACCTGCTCGCGCGATCGGCTTGATGCCGGTGCATATGAGGGCGGAGTTTGCCGCCTTTCCGGCTGAGATGACGCGCGATCCACGCGGGGCTTGTGCTCGCGGGGCGGGATCGGTTTTTGTGTGGCGGAAGAGTTAGTCGAGCGCTCACGCTGGCTGGGAACGCCGTCACGCGCAACTTGGGAGTTGCGATAGTTACGCTTCGCTGGGAAGGAAGCGGAGCGTCCGTGCGAGTTTGACGCTGAGTTTGGGCCGGCTTTAGGAGCAGTAGCCCCGTTGCTCAAACGTCCATTAGCCTTCTTCTGAACGCGTTTTGCACCTTCCGTGGAGGGGCGGTTACGGCCTTCTCGCGGTGGAATGCTAGGTGGGATGCTCTTGGGAGGCTCGCCGTCGTTCACAGGCCCCCTCCCTCACCATCATTGTCCCTCAGATACTCGTCTTGAGAGCCGTCGGAGCCTTCAAATCCTTCCCCGTTTGGATTGGTTTCGGTAGGTTCTTCGAGGAATACCACGTTGCCTTCAGAGTCAGTGATCCAAATATTGGAAGGCAAGGGCGCATCCTTTTGGATGGATTCCCAAAGCTCGTCTGCTTGCCAGGTAGGAATTACGCGGTTGGGGTCCCAAGGTGCTTCGGTGAGTGGCATGGTTACGAATTGTAAGCCATCACCTGAAAGCCCGGATAGTGAGTACGCGAGACCCATGGACGTGTTTATCCGCGAGAAGTCTGAAGACGTCTTAATGATGTCCAGAGATTCGGACAAGAAGGCATAGAGCTTCGGGAAATCCGTCAGCAAGTTTTGCGATTGGGCGGTGTGGAAGATGCGCCCCATCAGCTCTTGTTGGCGGCCAATGCGCGAAATATCAGATCCGTTTCCAACTTCCTTCCGCGCCCTGGCGTAGGCGAGGGCATCATGTCCGTTGAGTACATGGCATCCGGCGGATATATTGAGTTCCGCAGCTTCGTCATAAAGGTCTTCTTCGAAGCACATTTCTACGCCGCCAAGGGCATTTATGACTCTTTCGAACCCTGCAAAGTCAAACAGTATGAAGCCGTCAATGGGAATGCCGGTTAGCTCTTCTACGGTTCGCCAGGTGCAACCCACGCCGGCATCAAGGTTTTCTTGGTTGTATTCGGAGCCAATGGACATGGCCCAGTTGATTTGCCCGGTTTGCGGGTAAGTTTCGGTTCCATCCTTGAGAACGCACGAGGGGATGTCCACGATAGTGTCGCGTGGAATGGATACGAGCTGTACACGTGAGCGGTCTTCCGAGATATGCGCAATGATTGTCACGTCTGCTCGCATGGAGGCGTCGTCATCGTCTCCGTACCGGGAGTTACCTTCACCGACACGCGAGTCCGTGCCAAGTAGAAGGATATTCACAGGGCGCCCATCAAAGCTGTCCACAGGGGGACGCGCTTCGTTACGGGGAGCAAATTGTTCGACTTGTAGTTCGGACTTTGCAACTCGGTTTGAGAGGTCGTAGTACAAGAGCCCAGCCGAGGTGCCAACAAAAAGTATCACGGCAAACAGGGCTGCACTAATGGTTCGCAAGGTGGGCCGTTTGAATCGGAACACTGCGTGCCGAGGCTTCTGTGCTGAACGCGGGCGGCGCCTGTTCGGTTTGGGCACGCTGTCGAGCATTCGCCTGCCCTGGTCGCGTACCAGGTTGCGGACGTCCTCCTCTTGGAGGTTCTTGGTTTCTTGCTCGTTCACGCTAGTCCTCGGATTCTGTGGACTTATTGGTTGTTTGTTCGCCGTCGCGAACCGTTGCTAGCGCGATGGTGCGCGATAGCTGGGTGAGCTTGCGTTCGACTGCAGCATCACGTCTGTATGCGGTGACGAGGGTGCTAAAGAATGCAAGCGTTAACCCGTAAAGCAACAGGTCAGTGCCACGTCCGATGCCCAGCGATACAGCGATGTAGGAGAGCAGGGAGGGAAATAGTGCGGCCAAGACTGCGAAGGCCACGAAGAACATCATGGAAAGCCGGCGCATTGCGAGGTGCTGTGCAGATTTAACGGGCTTCATGATGAAGTATGTCGCTATCAGCAGGATGGCGACGATCAGGAGTTTAATGAACCATTGTGATCCAAATATTGCTGACATTTCCGCTCCTACTTCATGATTAGTTCGACCAAAATGTTGATCGAGTTCAGTAGTGATTGGCCCTTGGAACGCGAGTAATCCGTGTAGATGATGTGCACGGGCATTTCGCGCCATTTGAGTTTAGTGTCGAAAAGCTGGTACACGATTTCGGATGCGTGAGCCATCCTGTTTTGGGTGATTTCGATTTGCTCGAGGGCATCACGGCGGATTACTCGAAGGCCGTTATGTGCGTCGGTAAGTTGCTCGCCGGTGCGCATGCGAGTGACGAATGCTGCGGTTTTAAGAACGAGTTTCTTGAACGCTCCAGTTTCGGCTTTGCCTTCAAGGAAGCGTGATCCAAATACGAAGCCGAGGTCTTCGCTCTCTGCCGCGTTTAGCATGGCAAGCGCGTCTTCAATGCGGTGCTGCCCGTCGGCGTCGTAGGTCACGACGTATTTTGCGTCGGTGTTTTCGAGTACGTAGCTGAACCCGGTTTGAAGGGCGGCTCCCTGTCCAAGGTTAATGGGGTGGACGGCAACTTTGACGCCGGCTGCGAGGGCCTCTGCGATGGAGTTGTCATTTGAACCGTCATCAACGCAGATGATGTTCGGGAAGGTTTTGCGTACTTCTGTGAGTACTTCACGCACGACTTTGCCCTCGTTGTATAGGGGAACAACGAGCCATGTTTTGTCTGTCAGTTGCATGTGTGCCCTGTGATTCTTCAAATTTACGTCTCTAATCGCTAACCACTTTACAATCTTTAAGTGTAAAAACGCTGATTAGCCGCCGCTATTCACTGTGATTATGAGCGTAGAATGAATCTGACTGTAACTGAACGGAGGACTTATGCCGAGAATAGTCGATAGTGCAGACGTTTCAGCTGAGGCGAAGATTGGTGAGGGAACTTCAATCTGGCACCTCGCACAGGTTCGCGAAAATGCTGAGATCGGAAAGAACTGCATTGTTGGCCGCGGCGCTTATATTGGCGAGGGCGTGAAGATGGGGGATAACTGCAAGGTGCAGAATTATGCCCTGGTTTATGAGCCTGCTGAGCTTGCCGATGGCGTTTTTGTTGGCCCGGCTGCTGTCCTGACTAATGACTTGTTCCCGCGTGCGATTAATGCGGATGGCTCGCTAAAGAGTGCGTCTGATTGGGATCACGTGGGCGTGACGCTAAAGCGTGGAGCTTCTGTTGGTGCCCGCGCGGTGTGTGTGGCTCCTGTGACGGTTGGCGAGTGGGCCACTGTTGCGGCAGGCTCGGTCGTCACGAAGGATGTGCCAGATTTTGCATTGGTTGCCGGGGTTCCAGCCCGCCGGATTGGTTGGGTTGGGCAAAGTGGCGTGAGGCTACAACCGGTTGAAGGTAGTGAAAATCGTTTCAAGTGCCCAAAGACTGGGCAAATTTTTGAACAGATTAGCGATAGTGAGCTAAGAGAGGTTAGCGAGTAATGACCCGAGAGATGATTCCCGCAGCAAAACCATTGATTGGTGAGGAAGAAGTTGCAGCCGTTACTGCAGTTCTCCGCTCTGGCATGGTTGCGCAGGGCCCGCAGGTAGCTGCTTTTGAAGAGGAATTCACGCAGAAGATGACGCCGGGGGCCGAGTCGATTGCCGTGAACTCCGGTACTTCCGCTCTTCACATTGGTTTGTTGGCTTCTGGTATTGGCGCAGGCGATGAGGTCATTGTGCCCTCGTTTACGTTCGCCGCTACCGGCAACTCCGTTGCTATTGCAGGTGCCAAGCCAGTGTTTGCGGACATCGATCTCGAGCATTTCTGCTTGGATCCAAAGTCCGTGGAGGCTTCTATCACGGAGCGTACTAAGGCGATTATGCCCGTCCACCTTTACGGTCACCCAGCTCCCATGAATGATCTGAAGAAGATTGCAGACAAACACGGCCTCATGTTGTTCGAGGATGCTGCGCAGGCTCACGGTGCTTCACTGGATGGTAAGAAGGTCGGAACATTCGGTACGTTCGCGGCATTCTCGTTCTACCCGACTAAGAATATGACTGCCGGTGAAGGCGGCATGATCACCACCACGGATCCCGAGGTGGCACGCAATAGCCGTTTGCTGCGCAACCAGGGTATGGAGAAGCGCTACGCAAATGAGCTGGTTGGTTTGAACAACCGCATGACTGATATTCACGCCGCGATTGGCCGCGAACAGTTGAAGAAGGTTGGCGCGTGGACGCAGAAGCGCCAGGAAAACGCGAAGTTCCTTTCAGAAAACCTTGAGGGCGTTGTTGTCCCAGCTGTTGCCAAGGGCGCTGTGCATGTTTACCACCAGTACACGATTCGCGTGGTTGATACTGACCGCGATCGTTTCATGGAGGCGCTGCGCGACGAGTACCAGGTTGGTTCGGGCGTTTACTACCCGATTCCAAACCACCGCTTGCCCTCCCTTGCTCCCTACGCTCCGAGCCTTGAGCTACCGGTAACCGAAGAGGCCGCGAAGACCGTGGTTTCGCTTCCGGTTCACCCCTCGCTCTCTCAGGCTGACCTGGATCGCATTGTTGAGGCCGTGAATGCTCTTGCTAAGGCGGGTGCTTAATGTCTGATATTCGAGTTGGTGTTCTTGGCATTGGCTCCATGGGCCGCCACCACGTGCGTAATGCACGTGAGACGGAGGGCTTTGAGCTAGTTGCGCTCGCGGACCCAGGCGGTGACCGCTTTGACGTGGCTCGCGGCATGGAGGTTCTGCCGGGCGTTGAGCAGATGCTCGAGGTCGGTATTGATGCAGCTGTTGTGGCTGTACCTACCGCTTACCATTTCGAGGCCGTGATGAAGCTGGCTGAGGCCGGTGTACACACGCTGGTTGAAAAGCCGCTGGCCTCCACCCTTGAAGAGGGCGAAGCAATGGTGAAGGCGTTTGACGAAGCTGGCGTGGTTGGCGCGGTTGGCTACGTGGAGCGCTGTAACCCGGCGTTGTTGGAGATGCGACGCTTGGTTTCGGAGGGTTACCTCGGTGAGGTCTACCAGGTTGTGACTCGCCGCCAGTCCCCGTTCCCGGCTCGCATTTCGGATGTGGGCGTGGTGAAGGATCTGGCAACGCATGACGTGGATTTGGCTGCGTGGGTTGCAGGCTCTGAGTACGAGTCGATCTATGCGCAGACTGCTTACCGTTCGGGCCGTGAGTTTGAAGACATGGTCTCGGCTACCGGCCGTTTTAAGAATGGTGTACTGGTTAGCCACTTGGTTAACTGGCTTACTCCGTTCAAGGATCGCATTACGATCGTTACGGGTGAACGTGGCGCTCTTGTGGCTGATACCGCGATGTCTGATTTGACGTTCTACGAGAATGGTCGTTTCCCGGTTGAGTGGGATCAGATCGCGGCATTCCGCGGCGTGTCTGAGGGCGAGGTTACGCGTTTTGCTCTGGTTAAGCGCGAGCCGCTCCGCGTTGAGCATGAGCATTTCCGTGACGCCATCCTAGGCACAGGCACGGAGCACGTGACGATGCGTGAGGGCCTACAGACTATGAAGGTGATTCAGGCGATGCTAGATTCGGCCGCGTCTGGTGAGGCTGTGAAGCTGTAGTTCAGTGCTTTGGTGCAGGGGCGGTTCTGCTTCGATTTGGAGCGGGACTGCCCCTGTCCTTATCTTTGAGTGTGGTTAGGGGGAGTTGTTGTTCGACAGGATTAGTTCTTATGTGAAGAGTGTCGCGGCTTCTTCTCCGTTTCTTCGTCACGTCTTGACACTTGTGACGGGTACGGCACTTGCACAGATGGTTGTCTTCTTCATGATGATGATCATTACCCGGCTTTATGGGCGTGAAGCGTTAGGAGAGTTGGGTACTTTCAACTCGATAGTTGCTATTGCAGTTGCGATTGCTGCTGGGCGCTACGATATGGCGTTGATGCTTGAGAAGGATGATCGTGACGCAAAGGTAGTTGCCATGCTGGCGCTACGCCTGATCGCGATCAACTCGTTAGTAATAACTGTTTTGGCGTTCCCTCTACGTGATGTTGTAGCCAATCTTTATTCTGAAACGGTTGCAAGCTGGATGCCTCTAGCCGGCCTGACCACATTTTTTATGGCAGGCGCAACTTTGTTCCAGTATTGGTATAACCGGAAAACTGATTACAAGACCATCGCTAAAAACCGCGTGGTGCAACAGGTTGGAACCAGTAGCGGTCAGGTGGTATTCGGATGGGCAGGTATCCATACTCTTCCCGGCCTGGTGGGTGGCCAGATTGTTGGGCAGGCTTATGCCTTCTTTAATCTTGGGATCCGGGCTAAGGATTTGCGCACGCTAGATGTATCCGGGGCTCGCCCAATGCGCAAACTTGCCCGCAAGCATTGGAAGATGCCTGCATTGAATGGCCCGAATGTGCTGATTGATGCGGTAAGAATCAACGGCATTAATCTGCTTATTGGACGAGTCTCCATTGGCGATTTTGGCGAGTACAACATCGCGAACCAGGTAGTAAATGTCCCCGTGATGTTGATCAATTCAGCTGTTTCACAGGTATTTTTCCAAAAGCTCTCTACGATCGAGCCGGGCCAAATGTTGCCGGAAGTTAAGAACGTAATCAAACGCGCAATTCTGATCGGAGTGGCCCCGTTTGCCCTTCTATGGCTGGTTGCGCCGTGGCTGCTACCGATTTTGTTTGGAGCAGATTTTAGCCAGTCGGGTTATTTTGCACGTGCTCTTATCCCATGGATGGCGATGCTACTCATCACCTCACCAATTTCGACGATGTTTGTTGTTACTGGTACGCAACACTGGTTGTTGATCTACTCGATCCTTTACACGATCGGTCCATTGACCTGGTTGCTTCTGTCTCCACTGGATCTGCTTGGAACCGTCTACGTTATGGGAGCAATTATGGCTGCATTCTTGGTTGCAATGACCGTAATGTCTGTTTTCGCAGCCCGCCGATTTGATCGACGCGAACTCGCCACCGAGGATTCCGTCTAGCACTTTGCCCTAGGCCTGGCCGAAGGCATGGATCATTTGCTTGGAGGTAGCACAGCGCCTTCTGGCGTCCACGTCCCTTCCAAGAAAAGCTTGCTGTATATTCCCAGGATCGTCCTGCCCTTTAGTAACTTCCAATCCAGTTGTCTGGGCGTTAAGTTTCCGGTGAGTGCTTCAAATGCCATCGGATGGTGGCGGGTCACATGTGCCGCGTAGGCTTTTTCAATAACGTCTGACAGTCCAATAAGATCGAGGGCTTTCTTGAGTGTCTTCTTGAACGTGGGATCCAACTGTGCAGCGGGGCCGCCGAAGTTGGGCAGGGAAGTTCCGGAGACATGTTCGTAACGTTCGTTGGTGAAGCGGATGTACGGTTCACGGTCGTCTCCCCAGGCCTTTGGCGTGCCGGTGAACCAACTGTCCCATGCCTTGGCTTCAAGCATGGGCATTGCCCACTGGAAGCCAAAATGCTCGTATGCCCGAACGGAATTGTTGATGTATTTTGCCTGACGCTCTAGCAGGTTGAACTGAATGAATACCAGTATCTTGTCCAGTTGATCTGCATCTGGCCAGTACTGTTGCAAGAATGCGGAAAGTTTATCGCGCGAGTAGCTGTGCGTTGCCGCGAACCCCGGGTCCCCTTGCAAGGTGAAGTGATGCTCGGCAAGTACGCGCGCCATGTCTGCGTACCCAAGCGTTAGATTCGGATCGTAAGCCCACACGTCGTGTTCGTTTCCCACCACCGTGTGTCCAGGGCTAACGACGCCGAGCGGATCTACATCCGGATCGTTCTTAAGTTCGCCCAATGCATACCAATCTTGGATGTGAGGAAGGGCGTTCCCGCTCCAGGTATCCTTCAAAAACGCGGTGGTATCGCGGCTGTACCAGCGTTGTCGTACCTTGGCAGGATCTAGTTCCACGAATTTCCACTCGTATCCCAGGCCGGTTGCGACCATGCGTGAGATTTCTGCTTCAGATGAGTCTTTTACGCCGTAGGTAAACGCGAGTACATTGTCGGCGCCAACTTCTCTTAGCGCAGTCATGAAAAGGCGTGAGTCTGCTCCGCCCGAGAGTGGAATTAAAACTTGGTGGCCGCGCGCATCATCTACAAAATTGGAAGTGAGTTCAAGAATGGTCTGGTAGAACTCTTCCATGAGTGCATCAGGATCATTTTGTGTCTGTTCATGGTTGAACGCGCTAGCGTGAGCAGTGAGACGAACATCTTTAGTCGAGCTGAACTCGGCGATTGTTCCGGCTGGTACCGTCTGCACATCCTCGATGAGCGTATCGGTTCCAAGCACGAATGCGGTGTGAAGAAACTCTAGTGCTGCCTCTTCATTGCGCACAGGGTTCTTCATCATCTGGGTTAGCTCATCGGGGGACGAAGACAAGACCAGCTCATTGCCGATGTAGGTGTAAAGAATCGGGAACGAACGCAAACCATCCGTGATTGCCCAAACGTGATCGTCGCGTTGAATGATCGCCGCCCAGTTTCCACGTTGAGCTGCGACGAAATCAGTGATTGAACTACCAGTTAAAGCTTCGGGGGACACATTTAGGGCTGAACGCCACCATAGGTGCCCGTTTGGCATATCAAACTGTTCCCACTTTGGTGCATCCGCAATCTTCACTGAGCATCCCTTTCTTGACTGGCCTTTCTAAGCTTACAGGCTAGGTGTATGGATACTGAATACTCGTCTTGACTCTCGGGGTGGGTTAGGATGAATAAATAATCTTAGATATCTATTGGGGGAGAGCGGAATGCGCGTTGGCATTGTTACGCCGTGGTTTCCTACGCAGGTGAACCCGAGTTCAGGCGCGTTTGTTCTGAAAGATAGTCAGGCGTTGCGTGAAGCGGGCGTGGACTTAAGCGTTGTGCATTTGGTACCTCCCCATGAAGATGACGGAAGCCGCAAGACAGTTGTTTCGGGCATTAGAACTATTCGGGTGCCGATGAGCACCTCCAATCCGTTAGACATAGTGCGTGCACGTCTTGAAATAGCGCCATTGATTAAAGATTTTGATGTGGTACATACCCAGGCAATTTCTGCTATCGAGCCATTTGTGTTCGGTCGCCCCAAACAGTTTTGGGTGCACACCGAGCACTGGTCTGGGATAACCAACCCGCAAACTCTGCCCGCGTCATGGCAAAAACTTCGCCCTGCCCTCTTGAAGATGGAGTTACTTCCAGATGTTGCTGTTGCCGTCTGCGACTATCTAGCACAGCCGCTACGGCGCATCCGCGGTTCGAAACCGGTTGAGGTTATTCCGTGTCAGGTTCCATCGCCCGCAAAGGTGGTAGCGCGGCGTGAGCGTGACGGAGTTATCCGCTTGGTCTCTACTGGAGCGCTAGTTGAACGCAAGGATCCTCTGCTCGCTGTTCGCGTGCTGGATGAGCTCAGAAAACGTGGTTTTGAGGCCACACTAACTTGGCTAGGGGATGGGCCGTTGCGTGGCGAGGCCATCTCGCTTGCTACTGAACTAGGCGTTGACGCGAAATTCCCTGGGACAGTAGACAAAGCGGGCGTGCAAAAGGCGCTTACGGAAGCCGATGTTTTCATTGGCCCAACTCAAGGTGAGAACTTCTTCGTAGCTGCTGCCGAGGCGATTGTTAATGGTCGTCCGCTAGTTGTAGGAGCTAATGGCGGTCACGGGGAGTACATTGATCCGGCGATTGGCAGGCTCATGAGCGTGCAGGATGCGGGCGGATATGCCGACGCGGTTGTCGACCTGTTCGAGAATACCGCTGATTGGGATGCGCAGCGTATTGCTGCAACGGTTGGCGATAGTTTTGAGCCGCATACGATTGCTACCTCGTATATTGATCTGTACAAGCGTGGTATTGAGAAGCGAGGCTTCTGACATTGGTAAGGATGATTTATCATGCGGCCTACAAGCTTAACTACGAGTCTGTTTCCGCTTCTGCGATCCGGCCGCGAAGGATGCTTCAAGCATTCAAAGATGCGGGCTTTGAAGTTTTCGACTTGACGGGACAGAGTTCGGTTCGAAAAGCGAAGTTCCGTAAGTTGAAGGCGAAGCTAGCCGGTGGGGAACAGTTCGCGTTCATGTATTCAGAATCTGCGACAATTCCCGCCATGATTGGCGATACCAACCACTTTCCGCATTTGCTACTTGATGCACAAATTTTTCGCACGCTGAAAAAGTATGGTGTGCCTACGTCGGTTTTTTACCGAGACTTGTACTGGGCGTATGACGAATACGAGGAGCGAGTCGGCAAACCACTTGCAACGGCAATGCGCGCGTTATACAGGTATGAGTTAGCGCTATATAAGCGTTACGCCGATACTATTTTCGTTCCGTCAGTTGAAATGGCTAATGAGTTGCCTCAACTTAGTGCTTCGAAGATCGTTGCATTACCTTCTGGTGGAGAGATCGTTGACCTAGGTGCGCCTGCGGAACCTGTAAACATGTTCTACGTAGGAAATGTTTCTAGCCATTATCGCTTGCATGAGATTGTTAAGGCTGTACGGGAGCTTCCTGACGTCACATTCACTATATGTACGGGCCGAGATAACTGGGAACAAGTCAAGGATGAATACCAAGCAGACGCTCCCAACATTCACATAGTTCACGCACGCGGTGACGAATTAAATCGTTACTATCAGAGTTCAAACATAGCAGTATTGACTATGGAACCTAGTCACTATCGTTCGTTTGCTATGCCGTTCAAGTTGTTTGAATACGTTGGGCGGGGAAAACCTATATTAGCCACCAATGGCACCCTGGCAGCGCGAGTTATTCACGAAAATGGTTGGGGCTGGACCGCAGACAACAGCAAAGAGGAACTTGTCAAAGTCTTAAGAGAATTATCTACCAACCCACGTGAGATCGTGTCTCGTACAGAAAAGGTATGTATGGATCGAGCGAATAACACATGGCTAGCACGTGCCCAGACAGTCAGCGAAACCTTGGTAGAGGGATGAGGAGATGCACGTTTTATGGACGCCGTCATGGTACCCGAGCTCGGAGTTTCGGCTTAACGGGCACTTTTTTGAAGAGGCCATAGATATTCTGCGGAATTATGGGCATGAGGTAGGAGTATATTGTCTAGATCCCAAGAGCTTTTGGCAACACGGTAACCATCAGCTTCAGATAGATCGCGACAAGCGTGTAATACGCCAGACGGTGAGGACAGTACCGCGCGGAATTCTGCCTGGAGACTACACTCTTATTAAACTCCATGCGATTGAGGCTGCCCGAGCCTATGCGAAGCATTGGGGCAAACCAGACATTATTCACGCGCAATCCGTTTTCCCGGGTATCCTCACAGCAAAGGTCATGGCTGCATATTGGGATATTCCGTTTGGTATTACGGAGCATAGAGAATCCACACTCTACGCTAACGAGAGCACTCCCCGCTTCCGAGCAATTAAACAGGCGGTTAAAGATGCAGATTTCAGGCTAGGGGTTTCTCCTAACTTTGCGAAGGAACTCGGGGAGAAGTACGGAACGGAATTCGGCGTTGGAACGCTACCTGTTCCGCAGACATTTTATAATTATCCGTTACATGCTCCGAAGCCTGGAAAGATGCAGTTCGTTCATATTTCTAGTCTGGAACGTAGGAAACGTGTTGAAGAGACGATAATCGCGCTCAAAGTGCTTGTTGATGAAGGATTCGACGTATGCCTTGATGTTATTGGCGGACCTGAGAATCGCTGGACTGAGGTACGCGCTTTTGCTGAGGAATTAGGGGTTGCTGGTGTAGTCAATGTGCTTGGCCAAGTCAGTCGCGATGAACTACCGAGCGTGCTTTCCACTAAGGACGTACTGGTTTTGGTATCTTCAATCGAAACAGCTGGCATGGTTTTTGCCGAAGCGCAAGCATTGGGCATTCCCGTAATTGCATCAGCAAGTTTAGGCGGCGCGCACATGGTCCAAGAGGAAACGGGAATTCTGGTGCCAATCGACGATCACGATGCGCTGGTAGATGCGATGCGTGATTTTGCCTCGGGCAGTGTTATTAAAGAACCAGAAGAAGTAAGGCGGGTAGCCTACGAGAGATTCTCAGGAGACGCATACGCAAAACTCCACACAAACGTTTATCAACAAGCGCTTTGTGAGCGTGAGGAAACGGAATCATGATTCTTACGGGGCTCATTGTTAGCCGGATTTTCGCACCAGAACCGTCCGCAGCATCACTACGCCTTAAAGCAGTAAAACGCGGGTTGGAAGAAGCAGGATCGAAAATTCGTGTATTTACCACTGAACCACCCGCGAGTGTTGAGGCTGAACCAGATAGCACCATCTGTCGGGTCCCTGTCTTGCGTGACAAAGAGGGCTACGTTAAAGGCTACCTGTCATATGCCTCGTTTGATATCCAAGCTTTTTTGAAGCTACTCATAATGCCAAAAGTCGACTTCATCCTGGTTGAGCCGCCTCCAACTACTGGAACGATTGCGCGCGTGGCATGCACGATTCGCCGTATCCCATACTTTTGGTATGCGGCGGATGTGTGGTCTGATGCCACAGACAGCATGGATGTTCCCGGCTTCGTGAAGAAGACGGTACGGGCAATCGAGACGTTTGTCATCAGGGGAGCACGCGGTTGTATCGCCGTATCCGACGGCGTAGCGCAAAGAGTGCAGGAGATGGGCGCTAAGTCGGTGGCAGTTGTGCCAAATGGTGCAGACACCGAGCTTTTCAATCCGGAGGTCCCTAGGCTTGCTCTGGAAGAAAAGAGCCGGATGCACATCTCGCATCCATACTTCATCTATGCGGGTACAGCGTCAGGGTGGCAGGGAGCTGAATTGTTCGCGAACGCATTTGAGAAGTTCTGGAATCCAGGCCGTGACATTCAGTTCCTTTACTTGACAAGGGGGGACAGCGTCTCCGAGCTTGAGAAAATTGCGGATAGGCTTGCAAAGAAGGCGCAAGCGGCGGGTGCGGACTATGAGCCCCTAGTGGTCCAGAAGACCGTACCGCCCCAGGAAGCAGCTAGTTGGCAGAGCGAGGCTATCGCGAGTTGTGTCTCTATTCAGCCGGGAATCGGTTATGACCTCGCATACCCAACTAAAGCACTAACCGCTCTATCGTGCGGAACTCCTGTTCTCTATGCTGGTGTTGGGCCGGCAATAGGCGATATTGAAGATAATGATCTCGGCATTTGTGTTCCCTATAGCGAGAAATCGGTGCTTGAGGCTATGGGAACTCTGCTTAACGAAACGCGTGAGACGCGAGATCCACAGCGCCTGCACAAATGGGTAGAAGAGAACCGATCTATGAAGGCAGTGGGGAACGCCGTGGCTACTTACATTGCCGATAGAACTGCGACATGACTTACGATAAAGGACTCTTTTGGAAACTTTAAGTCAGTGGGTTCCGGTTCTGCCAATGCTCCTTTCAGTCTTGGCGATAATAGCGGTACCGGGAGCCGTAATATCAACAGTTTTATTTCCAAAAGCCTCACCAACATTGCGGTTAGCCGCTGCGCCGGCCTGGAGTGTTGGCCTCATATTTTTATGGTCGCTTTTCAATAACCTGTTTCCATTTAGATGGGGCCTGATACCGTTCATTGGCTTCAGCGTGCTCGCTGTTGTGGGCGCCTGGATTCTGGCGCGGACCAGCCTGGGTAAAAATGTTGCCGCCATGATTCCTCAAAACACCCTGTCGGGTAGGCACGTAGCAACTCGCCTGGTCATGACGGTAATTGTTTGGATTGCAGTAATTCTTCCAATCATCTTGACGGTCAGCCCCGTTGACATCGTGCAAGGTGGCGATTCGAGCTACCACTATAACCAGTTGTGGCTCATGGAGAGAACGGGTAATGCTTTCCCCCTAGACTCCAATGCAACCATGGCAGGCTTGAGCGACGCTGGGTGGTACTACCCAAATACTTGGCATGCGATGCTTAGCCTCGTGACTAACGGGCCGAGCCAGGCCATTATTGCGGCTAATTCGTTGCTGGTGATAACGCCTCTATTATGGCTGGTTGGGGTTGGCGCTTGGTCGGTTGCTATCGGCGGTAAACAGAGCTTGTATGAATGGAGCTTACTTGGCTCTGCTCTGGCGCCAATAGCAATGATTAGATTGCAACTGGAGACTACGCTGTGGCCATTCGTTCTGGGAATGGTCATGATGCCCGGAATGATGGCGCTTTGGTATTACGCAACAAAGACCATCAGAAGACTGACTTCGATTCGGAACATTGCGGGGTCAATTTTTGCGGTGCTGTTTGTAACCTCGGTTCCCATTCTGGGCTTAATCGGGATTCACCCGTCTACTATGCTTCCACCGTCTTTTGCTTTCTTTGTGTACCTGCTGTTTGAGCTTATTCGGGTCGGAGTCATCTTCTATAAGCGCGGTAACAAACAGAGGGCAGCGCGAAATATTGCTGGCGCCCTGTTCCTCTTCTATCTGATGGTGTTCGTTGTTGATGGGCCAACTCCTGCTCGAAATATCCTGTTTCACAGATTCCCTAAAGTAGGGTGGGATTCTGCTCCAGAAAAACTATTTGCCAGTGCCACGCTCTACATGCCCTACGGGGGAATAAGGGCACTTTCTTTCTACGGTATTGTGCTTCTGCTGCTTCTAGCGGCTCTGTTTATTGCGTATAGGCGGCGCCGTTGGATTATGCTTGCAGGTTGGCTATCGCAGTGGCTTCTCGTGATTGGCACATTCTTCCCAATCTCAGGGTTGAGCCGTATTACCAGCCTTTACTACAACTATCCGGACAGGCCCAAGGCGGCGCTTGCTATTTTCGTAGTTCCGCTATTCGCTATTCTGGCAGACACTGTCTGGAACAAGTTAGTAGCCGCTAGGGGTGCAAGGGTAGACCGTTACAAGTGGGGAGCAGTGATGCTCTCTACTCTCCTAATGTATGCGTGGATAGCTCCGGCAATCGCGCAAAGCGTTCATCAGGCGTTCTATCCTGATCGCGATAACGTCCGATTCTTGGCCGACAAAGACGAAATTGAGATGATTCAACGAGCAAAGGAAACTCTTCCGCCGGATACAATGGTGATGGGTGACCCAGCGGCTGGAGCCGCGTTACTACAACCTTTGTCTAACGTGAAAACGGTTTGGCCATACCCTAACAATCCGGGTAATCGAGACGACGTTATTTTATTACAAAATTTCAAAGATATTGCGACAAATGCGCGCATTTGCGAGATCCTTGAAGCTCACGGGATTGAATACTTCTACGCGGATAGGCCTTCTTACTATAACGGGCGGGATACAGACATGATGCGCCCTGGGCTCTACGGTGTTCCCTTAAACAACGGATTCGAAAAGATAGATTCTGGCGGTAGCGCAGCCATTTACAAGATTAATTTCTGTTCTTCGCCTGGACGCCCCGACTATTACCCATTTGAACGCACCGCTACTACTTGCATTTTGGAAGGTGGGCAAGAGGCCTGTATTGAGTAAGCGTCTATTCTCGATTGGTAATGAAAATGCGGTTGCACAAGTCAGAATGACTGTGCAGCCGCATTTTGTTATCGAAATATGGACCTTACGCGGTGGGCTGGTCTTCCTCTGTCAGACGCGCTTTTTGCTTACGCAGTCCAACTATTAGACCTGGCGTGCACAGTAGTAGGAGAGCTAAGGTGGCTATTCCGATTCCGGCCTTGAAGAGCGGGGGAGTGAAACCGCATTGAACGGTCGTAGCATCTGAAACGGTTGCAGATAGTAAACCAGCTCGACTAGACACGGGTAGCGGCTTCTTATTATCGGAGCAAGACCATCCATCAACCGCAGGAGTTGCTATGACGAATTCTCCAGAAACTGGCTGGGCAAAAGTGGCTGTGACTTTTCCGGGACGAATTGTAAGGTCAGATGGGCTCACGATTTTCTCTGTGCCGCGCAGGTACTCATTAATACCAGCGCAACCAACAAACAGGTTTTCATTTAGTGTACGGTCGGCTGCCATCTGTAGCGTGAAACTTTGGGCAGGTTCGGTAGCTCGACCGATCTCGCCTAGCAGGCCGTTGGAAGAAGGATCAATACCGTTCGCTTCTCCGATGTGGTATCCCGTGGGGGCATCGGAAATCCTCTCATAGCGACGCACTCCGACAAATACTGTTGTTCCTGGCTTGCATGATGTGGAAAACAGGTAGGTTTCGCCCTTACGTAGCTCTGTTTCCTCTGCAAGAGTTGCGGCGTTTTTAACGCTAACAGGCTCAAAATGGTACAGATTAGGTGCGTTGCTAAGGGATGAACGGCTTTCATATTCCTTGGGCATTGAGCTATTAATCGAGGTGAACCGCTCAGGGTATATCCGGGCCATCGGAAGTGTCGGAATGCCTCCTATGGATGCAACCGAAAGAACACCCTTCAGGATGGAGTCTTCGGGCAACCATGAGTAACGGGCCCCTCTGCTCGTCACCATTCCCAATGTGCTAAGAGTATCGGCGTATTGGGATGTGACAGCTGTGGAATAGTAATCGGTTCCAGGATAAACGTAACGAGCAGAAAGGTTCTCAGAGGCCTCAGGATCCAAGAAATCATCATGTATCCAACCTAGCCGGTGCGTGGGCCACTCGTTTGTAGTAAGGCGCTCGCTTAATTCGAGACGTTCAGCCTCAAGGCCAGTGTTAACGTTTTGTAATAGTGGAAGTCTATTCCTATCTACAAGCGCACCAGTTCCAATGTATTCAAAACATACTGCTATTAGGAGTAGAGCTGTAGTTGCGCGTCCAATCACTAGTGCCGTCTTGCGCATTGGAAACCACCTGGTAACCATAATTACGGCGAGAAAGACACAGAGGAAAAGCGTATAGGCGATGATAATCGCACGACCGGCAGTGGTGAAGCTAACCAGGTTCCAGTGCTTCAGCAAGAATAAAGCTACGGATGAACCGAACAGCACAACGGTGACAATTTGGAACCAGTTCGGAGCATCCAGTTTCCTGCCGTTACTGAACCGGTTGTTAATGGATTTTGATTCCCATGCCAAGGTGGCCGTCACTACCATCCATGCGGTGATAACGAAAACCCAACGATACGATGATCCGTGCGGGGTTTGGAAGAGATTCCAAACCATTTGTGTCTTCAATTTAGTGACTGAGATCAAGAGGGCTGTGCTTGTAACCAACCAGACTAATTTGAATCGCCAAGTCAAATCCCGCGTAAAGAAAAAGGCCGCAAAAAGCGCTAACGCGACTAAACCTGTGTAGAGCGGTGGCTCGTAAGCAATCGTGGCTGTGAATGGTAGCGTGCGGATCCCTGCAATTGACTTGCCAAAAACGATGAGTTTATCTACGCCCTCGTACCCAACGCCTTGGAACAGGGCGGTCATAGTTGGTAAGAGGATAGGAGCAGTAGTAGCTACACCCAGGACGCCGGCTGCACCGAAGCGGACTACATTTTTTATCCCTTGTTTAAAACCATCTAGCCCTAGTGCCAAAGTTATGGAGAATAGGCCCGCCACGACACTGGCCATGAAAGCTACGTAATAGTTTGCCCACCACACTAGAGCTACGGCACCGCCGGCCAAAATCCACCGGGGTTTTGGTTTACGCATTTCTAACGCGGCAAAAAAGAGTAGCGGGATCCCATATAAGACGTCGAGCCACTGCGGAATGAACTGTCCGAGTTCAAACACCCAGCTAGAGCACGCGTATCCAACAGAGATTATAAGCGGAATGATGCCGGTGAAATCTGGCCTCAAATAATGCATCAAAAGTCGCATAAACCCAGCGGCTAAAGCAACTTTTAACAGAATACTGATGAGCAGGGCGGCAATGATCTGATGGCGCGGAACCAGCAGAAGAACAAGAGGCGTTATAGGACCACCAAGGTAAGTGGCATAATCCGGAATCGAAGAAACGCCTAATCCCAGATTCCATGCGAATGTGAGCCCCGAAAGTCCGCTACCTTGGAGCATCTGATCTCTAAACCGAGAATAGAACGGCAGGTATTGGTACACAAAATCGTGGATCCCGCCGCTGTAAATACCAAAAGGGTAGATCCCAACCAGCAGTCGCACAGCCAGGTGTACTAATACCGCAAAAATAGCACTTGCAAGAAATATGGAAACTTTATGATTTATTGGGTGTGCTCTCACCCGCATTGTTCCACCTTAGATGAGAATTCTTGCAGTACTTGAACCACGCGCTCAGCTGCGTGGCCATCACCGTACGGGGCGATGTCCGTATCGGCCGGACGTGGACGGGACGCGGCTTCAACTAGCTTCGCGCCGGCATCTACGAGCACATTCCAGCCAGCTTCAACAGTTTCTACCCACTCCGTTTGTGGGCGAACCGTGGTGCACGGCGTGCGTAGCAGGAACGCTTCTTTCTGCAGGCCGCCCGAATCGGTAATCACGCCGCGAGCGTGCATGGTGGAAGCAACCAGATCAGGGTAGGCGAGCGGAGCGTGAACCTTTAAATTCCCCCGCTCAATAGTCAATCCGTGCTCCTTAGCTTTAGCTACCAGGCGAGGATGCGCCAAAATTACCACCGGGTGGTCCACCTTGCCCAGTGAATCAAGCACCGCGTCCAACTGTGCTTTAGTGTCGGTGTTAGCGGGGCGGTGGATCGTAGCCAACGAATACTCGCCCTCAGAAAAACCAAACTCTTGCATAATCGGGCTCGGCTTGTCCGCAACCTTAGCGCGGGTTTCCATCAGAACGTCCGTCATCACGTCGCCCACAACCACAGTGCGGTCAGCTAGCCCCTCATCGGCAAGGTGCTTCGCCCCGACCTCGGTGGGGGCAAGAAGCAAATCAGCAGCATGGTCAGTGAGCACGCGGTTGATTTCTTCTGGCATCTCCCGATTAAAAGAGCGCAAACCAGCCTCAAGATGGGCAATAGGGAAGTGAAGCTTAACCGCAGATAGTGCAGCCGCAAGAGTGGAGTTGGTATCGCCATAGACCAGCACCCAATCCGGCTCATGCTTCAAAATCACTTCATCCATTGCGGCGAGCATCGCGCCAGTCTGAACGCCGTGCGAGCCAGAGCCAACCCCAAGGTGCTCATCGGGGGTCGGAATGTTCAACTCCTCGAAGAACACATCCGAGAGCATTGGATCGTAGTGCTGACCGGTGTGAACAATGACGTGCTCTACACCAGCACGCTCACAGGCATGCGCAATCGGAGCAAGTTTTACAAACTGAGGGCGCGCGCCCACCACAGACATGATTTTCATGCCTCTATCTTATACAAGGCGTTTGCCCGTACAGACTTAGTGGGCGTGCATCACACAAGTTGTACCAAAAGTCTTCGCCTGCCACGAAAGGTCCGGCACAGTTAGTGGACGCTATTTAAATAGGTCCGGCACAAAATCTTGTAGGGCTTGTTCGAAGAACGGACGAGTGGTAAATGCGTATGCCTCTGTTACATGGTGGGTATCACGCCAGACTATTACGTTTCCAATGATCGGCAGAAACTCGCCATCAACTTCTAAGATTTCATTAATGTCCACATAGTAACTGTTAGCTGCCAAGCTAGCCGGATGTTTATGATCAAATTCGGAAGAGTAAGAGTACTCGTCCTTGCGCGGCGCGCATTGACTGTAGGTTTGTGGATTTTCTAAATCTGCCTTTTGCTGTAGGCACTCTGATGGGTTAAAGGTAAAAATCGGATTGTCTCGCAGAAGAAGTAGAGGAGTTTCTCCGAGTTCTTGCCATGCAACCGCCTGACTTTCACGTGTTTGTTCTGGCGTACCAGACTGCAAGGAAGTACCGAGGGTAACAATCAGATCCGGCTTGATTTCCTCACGAAGCATGGCGACGGCCTGCTTGTTCCACTCCATGCAGAGCGGACTAACTTCCAGTTCGGGTTCGTAGACATCTTGATCCAGGCCGAGTTGACACCCGCTACGCTCCAATAGAATCAGCTTCCAATTGTATTGTGCTGCCATTTCTGCAAACGCAGGCCACCATTGTCCAACGTGGGAACCGCCTGTCAACACAACCGTTCTCTGTGCATTTTCGGTGCCAGACTCGCAAGTGGTTGGAAAAGCACGGTTGGGAACACGCCCAGAAACACAACTCTCGTCAGTGTCCGAGTTACCTGGATCAAAAGAGTAAACTTCGGGTGTTTTCACCAAAGCGATGTCTAGGTCTGGAATGGCTTTCGCTGGCGCTGTTTCAAGGCTGAATGTAAGAGCTTGCGCTCCCGGATGTTTCGCGTCGATAAGGTCCTGATAGGTCGATAACCGTTGCTCTAGCCTCGATTGACTCACCTGCGTGGCCCAATGGAATATCCCCGCACCTGTGATCATTACGGTGATGGCAAGAAGAACGGCGACGTTGTTGTTCTTCAATAAGGATAAAGATGCAACTCGGTCTTCAAAGAGTTTCTTGCCCATTGTTCCGAGAGCCAGGCTCACAGTGAATACGATCAGCGCATCGAAAACGCCCAACTTAGGTTTGGCAAAATAGTTCAAGTAGAAGATGATTACCGGCCAGTGCCATAGGTAGAGCGAGTATGAGATGTCTGCCAGGAACTTGATGGGCCGGATCTGAACGAGGCGGTCACCGCCCCAACTCGTGTAGCTCTTTCCACCCGTGAGGAAGAGGAGCAGGCCGCCTACAGGAAGGAGTGCTTGCGGGCCGGGGAACACCGAAGCACCGTCAAACAAAAACCCAGTGGAGAGCAACATGATTAGACCGACCCATGTCAGGCAGGCCCTCGTCACGCTATTAAGCCGGAACTTCGAAATGGTCAGTCCAAGGATGCCAGGCAGCGTTAGTTCCCACAGCCTAGAGATAGAAGAAAAATAGTTCGCCTGTTGAAACACACCTTGATGCCACCATGCATAAAGGAACGATCCAACTGTGACGATCCCGAGGAAGATCATCAAAGCTTTTTTGGGATCCCGTCCAGCCTTGACCAATGGAACAGTTGAGAGCATGAATACGAACGGCATCAGGATGTGGAACTGAACTTGGATCGAAGTCGACCACAAGTGTTGCAAAGCGGAAGTGCCGGGGCCGGCTGCATCATAGGCAAGTTGAGATCTGACCAGCTCAATATTCTCAGCGAATAGCACGGATGCCCGCAGCTCGGTAAACAATTGTGGATGGAAAGCTGCTCCCAATACCAATGGGCCAACGATCCCAATGAACAGCAACACTGGTATTAGCGGAACAAGCAGACGCCTCGCTAATCCGCCGAAACGCGACATCAGCGGAATGAACCCGCCTCCGGCCACAGCGCGCCGATACAGTGAGGGGACGGCAAGGAAGCCGGTTATAGCAAGGAAAATGTCGATACCGCCCGAAACCCGGCCATTGCCAAAAATGTGGAAACTTACCACCAGTAGGATTGCGATACCACGAATTCCGTGGAGTTCATCCCTCCACTTTCGACCATCTGAAAAAGGTATCGAACGGTCAATCTCGCTCTCGGATACTGACTTCAGAAAAGCCGCGCTCACAACAAACCCAATCAACATTAGACAACGTTCTAAGCGAGTATATGGGGGAATCTGCGCCGCACGAAAAACCTGTGCGTGTCTTCCTAAGTGGGTTCGATCTTGTGTATTAGAGGATGCACATTGGGAAAGTGCGAATTTGCGAAGCCAATCAGGTCGCCGAAATATGGGCAGTGAGAGTGTTCTTGAATCATATGCAACACGTTCCGCGGCCTTTTAGGAGGGTCCTAAATGACGACTGGCCCGGTGTTAAACTTGGCAGTGACTTGATTCTTGAAAATCTTTGAAATGGAGAAGCGCATGCGTATCGCCGTAGTCGCCATGGGAAAGATCGGTTTGCCCCTGGCCGTACAGTTCGCAGATTCTGGCCATGAGGTAATCGGCGTTGACGTGAACGAAAAAACTGTTCAGATGATCAACGATGCGAAAGAGCCTTTCCCGGGTGAAGCACACTTACAGGAAAAGCTTTCGCAGCTCGTTCCCGCAGGAAAGCTACGCGCCACCACCGACTACTCCGATGCGATCCCTGGCGCGGATGCGGTTGTGCTCGTAGTGCCTCTCTTCGTCAATGATGAAACTTGGGAGCCGGACTTCGGCTGGATGGACGCAGCCACCAAGTCTTTGGCAGAAAACCTCACGCCCGGTACGCTCATCTCCTACGAGACCACGCTACCGGTGGGCACTACGCGTGGTCGCTGGAAGCCAATGATTGAAGAAATCTCCGGCCTTAAAGAGGGCAAAGACTTCCACCTGGTATTCTCCCCAGAGCGAGTTCTTACCGGCCGCGTATTCGCTGACCTTCGCCGCTACCCCAAGCTCGTTGGTGGCCTAAGCGCAGAAGGTGCTAAGAAAGCCATTGAGTTCTACGAATCAGTTCTTCAATTCGATGAGCGCCCTGACCTGGATCGCCCCAATGGAGTGTGGGACCTCGGTTCCGCTGAAGCTGCCGAAATGGCGAAGCTCGCTGAAACCACGTACAGGGACGTTAACATCGGCCTTGCAAACCAGTTCGCAGTATTTGCCGACCAGCAGGGCATCGACGTGCAGGCAGTCATCGACGCCTCTAATTCCCAGCCCTACTCGCACATTCACCGGCCCGGTATTGCCGTTGGTGGACACTGTATTCCGGTTTACCCGCGCCTCTACCTATCCACCGACCCGCACGCCTCGATCGTCCGTACGGCCCGCATGTTCAACGCGTCCATGCCGGAATACTCCGTTAAGCGCCTCGAGAGCGTTCTCGGTGGCCTCGAAAATATGACCGTTGTTGTGCTTGGTGCCTCCTACCGCGGCAAGGTGAAAGAAACCGCGTTCTCAGGCGTTTTTGCAACTGTTGATGAACTTCGCAAGCGCGGCGCTAAAGTGCTTGTGCATGACCCGATGTTCACCGACGAGGAACTCGCCGGCTTTGGCTGGGACGCTTACAAGATGGGTGAGCCTGTTGATGCCGCCATCGTGCAGGCGGATCACCCCGAATACAAGACCGTCACCCCGGCTGATTTGCCCGGCATTAAGGTGCTGTTTGACGGCCGTCGCGTAACTGACCCGCAGTTATGGAAGGGCACGCCGCGCCTCGTAATCGGTGACGCTCAAGGCTAAACCTTGATCAGCGCCTGGATTCCAGCTCTAATCCCGGCCCTACTCACAGTCGCGGCACTGTGGGGGCCGGGATTAGTGGTAACTTCAGCCCTGCGTCCAGACAAGTGGCGCGCCCTTACATTCGCGCCCCTAGCTTCTGCGGGTGTCATCGGGATAGCCGCTATATCTGGTCCATTCATCGGCGTGCGCTGGGGATGGCCCCTCTATCTAGGGGCAACAGCGATCATTGCTGCCCTCGCATATCTAATCGGATACTTAACCCGACAGCGCACCGGTTCGCGTTCGCCGCAGTCACCACAAACTACGCGCAAGATCCCCGCCAACCCTGCAATCTGGCCAGCCATCGCGGGCATGTCCATCTCGCTTCCCTTCACCGTGGGCGCCTTCATCAGTGGTATTGGCCGGCCCGAATACCCCACCCAAACCTGGGACGGCATGTTCCACCTGTCAGCAATCCGCTGGATCCTCCAAACGGGCAACGGCTCGGCCCTCAACCTCTCAGCCGTTGCCACCTCGCTCGACCAGGGGCACGCCAACAGTGGCGGCTTTTATCCAGCAGGATTTCACGATCTCGTTGCACTCACCATGGTGGGGGACACCAATATCATCGTCGCCACCAACGCAGTAGTCATCGTTATCTCATGCATCCTCTGGCCACTCGCGGTCGCCCAGCTCAGCTCCATCTTCCTTCCCAAAGCCCCTGCGCTACCTATCTTTACCGCTCTGCTCGCTGCCACCTTCTCATCGTTTCCGGAACGTCCCGCATCTTACGGGGTACTCTGGCCAACCGTCTATGCCTACGCACTTATTCCCATCATCGTCATAGCGCTCGCAGACTGGTTTGCACGTACCAACCAAAAGCCGATGGCGCTACGCACCTCCTTTATCGGTCTTCTCGGTGCTATCGGAATCGCGATCATTCACCCAACCGGAATCTTCGTATCACTTCTCGCCATCATCACGCTCTCGATAGACCTTTTGATCCGCTTGATTGCTCGCACGTTAAAACTCAGTAGGGGACAGTTAGCTACATTCATCACGGGTGTGGTTGGGCTTGCCGGCGTCCTATACCTCGCGATGAGCCATCCCGCGTGGCAAACCGTGACCAACTGGGCGCGCGAACCTATTGGAAGTTTCAAACGCGAATCATTTGGCGTCATCTTCGAATCACAACTCTCTTGGATGGGGTACGGCGACGCATACATAGATTGGGCTCTCGGTATCCTCACTATCATTGGCGGTATCGTTGCACTTACCATGCCCCACATGCGGTGGCTGGCATTTACCTACGGGATAGGCAGCTATCTGTTCGTTGCGTCCGCAGTGGTCAACATTCCCGGCTACGCACTCGTGGGCCCCTGGTACTCCGACCCTGTTCGCCTCGGCGCCATCGTCCCGCTGTTCGGCGCCCCGATCGCTGGCATTGGCACCTGGTTTATCTTCAACACCATTGTGAACATGGTCGGTCAGATCGGACAAAAAGTACCGGCGCGTATAGGGCTTGTAGTCGTCATGGTCGCGGGCCTAATCGTAGGCACGAACAACTTGGGATACTACTCTGGATCCTCCCAACTGCACCTGAACTACGAGTTCAAAAACGAATCTGACCTCAACCCTCTGGCGAATCCTGAAGAACTCCGCTTCATCCAAACACTGCCGAAATATGTTCGCGAAGGGGAAGTGATTGTTGGTGATCCGCGCACGGGCCTTCCACTCGTATACGCACTCACTGGCCGCGACGTCCTCTACCGACATATCGAAGGCCAATGGAGCAACGATGCTCTTTCAATCGGTCTGCACTTCGAACTATCTGCCCAAGCCGATCCGGAAATTTGTGCTCTGCTGAAACGCAACCACATCCGCTACTTCTACACCGACAACATCATCTACTGGCCAGAAAACCCAGTTGGCACAAAATATGCCGGTCTGCAAGTTGCCCACGAGCATGCCGATGCGTTCAAACTTGTTGCTGAAGGTGGGGGAGCCGCACTATACGAAATCACTACGTGCGATAATGCCCAGTAGGATTAATCAGATTTGGGTCAGCAAAGGAGAAAGGTGAAAACCACTAAACCCCGCGTTGTAGCGGTAGTAGTGGCGTGGAATCGCCAGGATCTAATGGTCCAAACTCTAGATGGACTTGCCTCTCAAACTCGGGCTCCCGAGGTCGTTGTGGTTATCGACAATGCTTCTACAGACAACTCGCGCGCCATCGCTCAAGATCACCAGGTAGTGGATGAAGTTCTCACTATGCCTGAGAATCTTGGAGGTGCCGGAGGTTTTGCTGCCGGCATTGCCAGAGCCGTTAACCATTGGAACGCGGACCTCGTGTGGATTATGGACGACGATACGGTCCCCACCCAGACAGCCCTCGCCGGGCTCCTAGAAGCGCGCCGGAGGTACCCGGGCCAGCCGGCCCTACTCGCGTCCAAAGCGATCTGGACAGACGGGCGGGAACACCCGATGAACCGTCCGCGACCGCGCCCCCTGCTCGATCCGAAACTTGCTCGTCGAGCCGAAGAAATCGGCACTGTGCCTATCCGCACGGCCTCCTTCGTTTCAATTATGATTGACCGGCGAGCCATCGACGAAGACGGTCTACCGAAAGCTGACTACTTCCTCTGGAATGACGACTTCGAGTACACCGCACGGCTGCTCCGTCACCGCGTTGGGCTGTACGTGCCCGATTCCGTGGTGGTGCACAAGACTAAGAAATTTGGAGACTCATCGGCCGATCCTGGTCCACGCTTTGTAAACGAGGTGCGTAACAAACTGTGGATGTACACGCGCTCGAATGCGCTCAACCCGGTTGAGAAGGCTCTATATGGCGGCAAATCTGTGCTGCGTTGGGGATTGACCGTAAATAACTCGGCCGATCCGAAAGCTCTACTTGGCTTTGCTAGAGAAGGCATAAAGCAGGGAAGGAAGCCGCCGCGCACCACCGCCGAGGTCCTCGCTCACACGCCAGTAACGAACGACGTTCAGGCACTCGAAGCTGCCGCGCCCCAAATTCTTGCAGGCGAGTACGAACCTTTCACTGTCCTCACATCCGTTTATGCGGGCGATGATCCGCAGCAATTTGAGCGTGCACTTGTGTCAATTACTCGTGAACAGAACCTGAAACCCGACCAGGTAGTGCTCGTACAAGATGGGCCCGTACCAGGTGAGTTACAAGAAACTATCGATAGGTCCAGCGACATCGCCGGCCAGCACATTGACGTCGTGCGGTTGGCCGAAAACCAAGGGCTCGCTCGAGCCCTCGAAGCTGGACTGAAGGTCGCTAAACACGAAATCATTGCGCGCGCAGACGCTGATGACGTGTCACTGCCGCAGCGTTTTGCCAAGCAACTTCCGCTCATGCGTGGGCGCGACCTTATTGGATCCGCCATCGCCGAATTTGAGCATGACGAAACCCAATGGGGCATGATTCGTGTCCTTCCCGCCCAGCATCAAGACATCGCCAAAACAGCAAGATTTCGCGATCCGTTTAACCACCCAACCGTGGTTATGCGCAAAAGCGCGCTAGAGCGCGCCGGTGGTTATCAGCACCTGGACCGAATGGAAGACTACTGGCTGTTTGCCCGCATGATTGCATCCGGAGCTCGAACCGCCAACATAGAAGAACCCCTTGTCGCATACCGCGTAGGGGCCGGCGCATACGCACGCAGGGGAGGGCGCGACCTGTTCGACTCCGAACTCGAACTACAACGCAACCTCCTGCGCATAGGTTTCGTCACTCCGACGCAATACGTGCGCAACGTGGTGATTCGCGCTGGCTATCGACTCATTCCTACTGTCGTAAGAAAATCCTTGTACCAGGGGGTTGGAACCCTCTCATGGTTCCGACGCGGTTAAACTAGAGGAGCGTACTTACGCCAAGAAATAGGAGCTTGCCTTGAAATATGACGTTGTAGTTGTGGGATCGGGCCTTTTTGGCCTAACAATTGCGCGGCAATGCGCAGAAGAGCGCGGCCTCAAAGTTGCGCTTTTGGAGCGTCGTAGCCACATCGGCGGAAACGCCTATTCCGAGGCTGATCCTGAAACGGGTATTGAAGTCCACAAGTATGGCGCGCACCTATTCCACACGTCTAACGAACGCGTGTGGGAGTACGTCAACCGCTTCACCTCATTCACAAACTACGTTCACCACGTGAAAACCACGGTCGGCGGCGAGGTGTACTCAATGCCTGTAAACCTGGGCACTATTAACCAGTTCTTCCGCGCTGCATACACACCCGATGAAGCGCGTGCACTGGTTAAAGAGCAGTCCGCTGAAGTTGCTGACTCTGACGTTAAAGATTTTGAATCCAAGGGTATTTCCCTGGTGGGGCGCCCCTTGTTTGAGGCATTTTTCAAGGGGTACACAGCCAAGCAGTGGCAGACCGATCCGAAGAAGCTACCGGCCTCCATCGTTTCGCGCCTGCCCGTGCGCTACACGTACAACGACAAGTACTTCTCCGACACCTATGAAGGCCTGCCCACGGATGGGTACGCCGCTTGGCTGGAACGAATGGCAGACGATGACCTGATCGATGTCTTCCTTGATACCGATTTCTTTGACAACTCCCACGAGCTGTCTAAAGACAAGGTGGTTGGCAAGGTTCCCGTAGTGTACACGGGCCCGCTAGACCGCTACTTCGACTATTGCGAAGGCGACCTCACCTGGCGCACGCTCGACTTCGAAATCGAAGTTGTGAACACTGGCGACTTCCAAGGAACCTCCGTCATGAACTACGGAGACGAGGACGTTCCCTACACTCGCATTCACGAGTTTCGCCACTTCCATCCCGAGCGAGAAAAACAATATCCGGCTGACAAGACCGTTATCGCGCGCGAATACTCGCGTTTTGCAAGCCGAGACGAAGAACCTTACTACCCGGTCAATACAGACGAGGACCGCGAGCGTCTGGCCCGTTACCGCGAGCTAATGGATGGCGAAGATAAGGTGTTCTTCGGGGGCCGTCTGGGAACCTACAAGTACTTGGACATGCACATGGCCATTGCCTCTGCACTATCGATGTGGGACAACCAGCTTGCTCCACTGCTTGACGGTGAGAACTAGGAGCCGGTTTGACCACATCCACTGACGAGTTCGTAAGGCCTGGACGGTCACGAGGACTACTGGAAGTATTCGATAAGCGGTTCCTCGCTTCTCTTCTTGTGCACAAGGAGCTGCGGGTACGCTACCGCGGTTCCGTTCTGGGCATGCTGTGGAGCTACGCGAAACCAGCAGTCCAGTTCCTCGTGTTCTACCTGGCTATCGGCAAGTTCATGGGCATGGATCGCGCCATTGAAAACTACGTGATCTACATGTTTGCTGGCGTTGTTGCGATGAACTACTTTGCTGAGATATTCAACAACGACACTCGTTCGGTAGTTTGGAACACTCCACTAGTTAAGAAAATCTACTTGCCGCGCGAACTTTTCCCGGTAGCATCCACGTGGGTAGCGTTTGTGCACTTTGTGCCGCAGCTGGTGATCCTTGCCAGCGGCGCCCTCATTTTTGGGTGGAGGCCCGGCCTCATGGAATTGGGGCTTTTTATCTACGTGTTCTTAGTTCTAACTATCTTCGGCCTTGGCGTTGGGCTTCTGATGGGCGCTCTCAACGTGTTCTATCGAGATGCTGAAAACTTCGTTGAACTCATCCTCATGGTCACCACATGGGCGTCGCCAGTGCTGTACAAGTGGGAGATGGTTTACAACTTCCTTGGTGATGGTTGGTTGTGGAAGCTGTATCAACTGAACCCTCTGACCCCAATCGTGGAAATGTTCCACATTGTTTTTTGGGAGCCAACGATGATGCAAGAGGCAGCTACGCGACCTCCCGACATGTTCATGTGGGGCATCATTGCGGGCGTGTCTGCAGTTGTGACGCTACTGGTTGGCGAGATTGTGTTTAGAAAACTTGACCCCCGTTTTGCGCAGGAGCTCTGATGGCTACGGAGAATAACAGTCACAAGCCGCGCCCTGTGGTGAAGGTCGAGAACGTTCGCAAAGAGTTCATTATCCGACGCACCCACACGCTGAAAGAAACCCTCGTCTGGTCCATGACTGGGCGACGCTCTGAGATTTCAGAACGGTTCCGCGCACTCGACGACGTGTCTTTTACCGTGAACGAGGGGGACACGGTTGCGCTACTGGGCTATAACGGTTCGGGTAAATCCACCTGTTTGAAGTTGATCTCTGGCGTGCTACGCGAGGACTCCGGCTACGTTGGCGTGCGCGGTAAGGTGGCGGGCCTGATCGAGGTGGGTGCAGGTTTCCACCCCGACCTCACGGGCCGCGAGAACGTGTACTTGAACGGCGCTATCCTCGGCATGTCCAAGAAGGAAGTTGAGGAAGCGTTCGACGAGATTGTGGCATTCTCGGAAATCGAGAAGTTCATTGACACCGAGGTTAAGTTCTATTCCTCCGGCATGTTCCTGCGCCTCGCATTCTCCGTTGCTGTGCATACCGACCCGGACATTTTCCTCGTTGATGAGATCCTCGCAGTTGGTGACGAACCGTTCCAACGTAAGTGCCTCGCCCGCGTGCAAGAAATGAAAGCCGCTGGCACCACGCTTGTGATTGTTAGCCACGACCTCGACATGATCGCAGATATTTGCGACCGCGGTATCTTGCTTGAAAAAGGCAAGATTGTTGTTGATGGCACTGTGGACGAAGCGATTGAAAGGATGCGTAGTGAGCAAAAATAGCGAGGAGCTAGCAGCGCGGCTAGCCGACGTTTTCCCCGCATATAAGTTCACCGTCATGCTCAGCGAAGAGGGTGAGAACATCCTCGGCCGGCTCGATGATGCATGGATTGAGAGTGCGCTTCGCCCC
Organism: Actinomyces sp. HMSC075B09; assembly: GCF_001812395.1. Lineage (NCBI taxonomy): Bacteria > Bacillati > Actinomycetota > Actinomycetes > Actinomycetales > Actinomycetaceae > Actinomyces > Actinomyces sp. HMSC075B09. Next base: position 158,904 of record NZ_KV808743.1, on the reverse strand, counting down.
TTGCTTTTACTTCACGAACGGATTGAGGTTGTCCTCAGTTGTCGAGATGTGGAGCCCATGTCCAACCCGGCTGAGCTTCAAAAACCCTTCGAACATGTTTACGAGGATGGCGCTGAGGTGGGCGTCATCACCGCACAAAGCAGAACCGACGTTCCGCTTGAACGCATCATGATGGCAGTGCCTACCGCGGAGCTAGTAGGCAAGCCAGCTAACTTCAAGATGGAGCTCAACACTTCCAAGCTGGCCGCACTCGTTGCGAAGACCTACACGAAGGTCTACCACGCGGCGCCCCTCACGCTCGATGTGTATCGCCAGTATCGCAACACGCACGGGCGCGGACGCAAGCCGCAGGTTTTGCCAGCTATGACGCGTGCGGGCGAGGCCGGAGGAGACCTCAACTCGAAAACCATGTGGATCGCCATGCACTGGGCGGAGTCCGGGGGAGCAGAAGCGTGGGCGTGGGAGCAGGCCCGCATCGCCAAAGCCGCCGGATTCAACCTGATCTTCACTTTTGACCGGTGTGCGCCCCAGCGGCAACTCAATCTCGCCTCGTCAATGTCGCGGTTTGTCTACCTGATTGACCAGGCTGTGCCGCGGCGCAACTGGCCGGCCCTCGTCACTGAAATCATGGCTACGCACAGGCCCGGCCGCATCCACATTCACCACTCGATTTTTGCCTACAGTATGATCCCGCTGGTGAAGTCCCTTTACCCGGGCGTGCGCATTGAAGACAGCACGCATATTTCTGAGCACCGCGGTGGCGGCTTCGTGTCAGCCTCGATCGGTGCGCGAGCATACGTGGCTCTGCATCACGTGATCTCCCCGCAGTTGCAACGCCTATACCGTGAGGGCGGTGTCGACTCGGCGAATGTCGTATACCGTCCGCTCACGACATTCACCTCTGATCAGGCTCAGCCGCGGTCAGTTGAGTTGCCAACAAACCGTCCGCTTCGCCTCGGATTCTTGGGCCGCCTATCTCCGCAAAAGAGGCCTGTTCTGTTCGTTGCGCTCGCCGCATACCTGAACAAACGCTATCCCGGGCAGTTCGAGTTTGTTATGCAGGGCGATGGCGAACTCGAAGAGATCGTATCGAAACAAATCCGCCGTATGCGCCTCGATGCCGCCATTGAGCGTCGCCCTTGGGGGCCGGTTGCAGACTTTTTTGACGATATCGATGTCCTCGTAATCACGTCTGAAAATGAGGGCCTAACTCTAACTACAATCGAGGCAGACGCGGCCGGCGTTCTGGTGGTATCTACCGATGTTGGATCACAGCAGACCGTCATCGCTCGGGGCGCGCTACTTCCACGCGAGCCTATCGCATTCTTCAAAGCGGCCAGGCACCTGTTCCCGCGCCTGGTATCCGACGCCGAGTTCGTGCGTAGACTGGCTACAGAGCAGCGTAGCCGACTCGACAGTCTTCGTAGCCTAGAGTCAGCAACAACATTCTTTGAAAACCACTACGCGCAAATCATGAGGGAACTCGACGCGCAAGAAAGCAGGGAAGCGAAGTGAAAGTCGCAGCTGTAGTTGTTACATTCAATCGCCGTGAGCTGTTAGAGAAGACAATCGCGGGACTGGAGGCCCAAACCCGGCCTGTTGACAAAATCCTTGTTATTAACAACGCCTCTACTGACGACACGCGCGAGTATCTGCTAGGTCGCGAGTGGAAGCGTCCTCACGCTGTCATTACCTCCGTTAACAATACGGGAGGTGCGGGTGGTTTCACGCTTGGCATCGAAGAAGCATACAAGCGCGGCTTTGACGGGTTCTGGTTGATGGATGACGACACGGTTCCGCAGCCTGAAGCCTTAGAAGAACTGCTCGCAGGTCTTGACGCTGCCACAAAGCGCCGTGGAGCGATGCCATCGTTTGCCTGCTCTAGCGTGCTTTGGACGGACGGCAGCATGTGTGAGATGAACTCGCCTGAAACCGTGTGGGACTGGGTGCGCCCCCTCATTGATGGGGAGAACCACGTGGATGTGAAGTCGTGTTCTTTCGTATCCTGCCTCGTGACGCGTGAGGGTGTGGAGGAAGTTGGCCTGCCTTACCGCGAGTACTTCATCTGGTACGACGACTCCGAGTACACCACGCGTCTGTCTAAGTTCCGTCCTGGCATTTACGTGCCCAGCTCGAAGGTTGATCACCTGTTGGCAGAGAACTTGGGCGTGAACTACGGGCAGGTCAACGAATCGAACATTTGGAAGTTCGAATACGGTGTGCGCAACCAAGTGTCGGCCGCATGGTCGCTACGAAACCCTGCCATGGTCGCCCAGATTGGGGAGAGCATGCTGAAACAAATGCGAGGCCGCCAGATTCCGCTGCCGCTCAAGCTTCGCCTCGTGAAGGCCGGCCTGAAAGGACTGGTGTTCCATCCGCGTAAGCGGACCGTAGCTGACATTTAGCTAGGTCATATGCGAAGCCGTAGCCAGTTCCAACTGAGGTAGCAGTAGCGCGGCGCGTAGGCGCAGGAAAGCTAGACGAGGTTTTCCTGCGCCATTATTGCGTCGGTGTCCAAGCCGGGTTGGATCCAGATTGCTGGTCGTTGCAGGCGCCATGCTTCCCAGATGGAGCCGATGTAAGGCTCGCCGCACACCACTACAGGCTGGTTACCGGCCTCGAGGGAGGGGCTAGGCTCGCCCTGGGGTAGCCGTGCGGGAACGGCTCCAGCGAAAGCAAGGCCGTCGGGCTGGCTACCCACCTCTGCGATCGCGTCGGATACACCATCTGGCAGATCACCGCTCCATTCCAGGGCCATCATGCCCAAGTCCTGCAGTAATACGATGAGGCCTGGATCGTCGGCGGCGGCTGCGCGGGCCTCGTCCTCGTTGCTGGTTACGAAAATGTCGAAACTAGAAAGGTCAGACTCGGCAGTGATGGATACGTCCCCTCCCGCAAGTCCTGCTCCCGTGACCCAGACCAGGGTTCGCCAAGAGGCGGGAAGCGCTAGGGCCACGCCGGGTTGTTCTCCGCCGAGCACCTCGTCAACGTAGTTCGCAGTTTTTGCAAGCCAACGTGCCATGACGGGGCCGGTAAATTCAAGGCGTCCAGATTGTGAGTACCAAGTAAGTACGGCCGAGGGCGTGGATTCCATCCAGGTCAAAACGTTAGGGTCAAGCATGATCCTAGATTCTCACAGGCATAGCTGGAAGTCATACGCTGGGGAAGTCGAGCATAGGAGGGGCGCAGACCTCATCTGCGCAAAAACGCGAATTTTGACGCCGGTGTGGGCAATACCAAACGAAAATGAGCGCTCAGGCGAGTGGAAAAGTTCTCAAAGACTTTCCATACACCATACGGTTTGACTATTGTATATAACACGCGTGTAATTCATTAAGACGATATCTAAGTGAGGGGAAGACCGTGTGGAATATTCTCGGTGAAGGACCGCTTTCATTTGATGAAAGCGCGTACCTTGATGACGGTCCTCTCGCTTGGCAAGAGCAGGCTCTTTGCGCGCAGACGGATCCCGAAGCTTTCTTCCCGGAAAAGGGCGGCTCTACTAGGGAGGCCAAAGCGGTGTGCGCTTCTTGTGAAGTGCGCGCTCAGTGCCTTGAATATGCCCTGCAAAATGATGAGCGCTTTGGAATTTGGGGTGGAATGTCGGAGCGCGAACGCCGCCGGCTTAAGCGCCGCGCAGTATAAGGCTTCTAAGTGGCTGACCAAAGCGTTGCAGCACTAATTGTTTCCCCCGCGAATTCGCCGTTCTTGCGGCGCACTCTTGACGCGGTTTTGGGGCAGTCCCATCTGCCTGAGCGCATTGTGCTGGTGCGCGTTGGTAAAGAATCATTCCCCGCGGTTGACGGTGTTGAGGTAATCGACGCGCCGGGCGCGAATAACTTTGGTGATGCGATTCGCGAGGCGGTATCGGCGGATCCTTCAATAGTGCAGGCCCAGTGGCTTTGGACTTTGCATGACGATAGCGCGCCTTTTGAGGATGCTCTTGCGAATCTTATTGCCGAGGGCGCTCGCGGCCTAACCGTAGGCATTGTTGGGCCAAAACAGGTGGCCTGGTCTGACTCGGATCGCCTGCTTGAGGTGGGGGTGCGGGCGTCTCGTTCGGGCCGCCGCCTCGATTATTTGATGCCGGGCGAGATTGACCAGGGCCAGCATGATTCAGATTCGGATGTGCTTGCGGTTGGCACGGCTGGCATGCTGATTCGAGCAGCGGTGTGGGAACTGACCGGCGGGCCAGATCCTGTGCTAGGGCCGTTTGGCGACGGCCTTGAACTGTGTAGGCGCACCCGCCAACTCGGATACCGTACGGTGGTTGCTCCTGGGGCAAAGATCGCGCACGCGCGTGGCAGTTACCGGGATGTCCGTGAGGGTGAGGAAGCGGACGTTAACCGTTCGTTCGGCTTGCGGCGCGGCGCGCAACTGTACAACGCGATGGTTGCGAATCCACCTATCCTGTTCGTCCTAATGCTTGTTTCGCTCCCATTTTGGACGCTTCTGCGCGCACTTATGCGTCTGTTTACCAAACAACCTGACCTGGCCTGGCTTGAACTGGTTGGCTTTGCGCGGGCGTTTAGCAGGATTCCTCAGGCGATCTCAGCGCGTCTGCGCTTGGCCCGCACTCGTAAGGTTCCTGCGAAAGCTCTCGCGAGTCTCGAGGAATCAAACCTGACCATCACAAAGGCCAAGCGCACGCTGGCTAAACGAGAGCGCGAACCTAAGCCCGTTGAAGTCCTTGAACCGGTAGCAGCTAAGTTACTTCGCGAACATAAGATTGCATCAAACGTCGCCGCTGGGGTCGGAGCGTTGCTATTACTTGTGGCAATTTTCTTTACTAGTAGCGGGCTCACGAACGGTATAACGGGTGGAGCTTGGGCAAATCTGCCGACCTCCTTTACAAAACTGTGGCACGAGGCGTGGGCCGGCTGGGTTGTTGGTGGCGCGGGAGCTGTGGGACCTGGCGATCCGCTACTCATGGTCTGGGCGCTTCTATCTGCCCCATTTGCTCTAATCGGTATCGGCCCCAAAAACGTGCTGGTGGGCTTTTGGCTACTAGCTCCGCTGGCGGCTTGGCTCGCTATGTTCTGGGCTACGAGCACGCTCACACACCGGCCGATTTGGCGGTTTGCGTTCGCAACCATCTGGATTTCGCTTCCCACTTTCTTGCTGTCCTGGTCTGATGGGCGTATGGCAGCAGTGATGGTGCACGTGGCTGTTCCGCTGGTACTCCTGGGGTGGATGAGGATGCTGAGCCTGGGCGCCACTTTGCGGATCCGCGGCGCGCAAGACGGTGAACTAGAGGTGCAAGATCGTGCTTTGGCTACCAGTTACGCCGCGCTCGCGTCAGCTGCTCTCGTGGTGGTGGTTGCCGCCGCACCATGGGCAGGTTTGGCGCTCGTACTGTTTACGATCGTGCAGTTGCTCGTGCGGCCTCGCAAATGGAAACTGACGCTACTCGCAGCTATGCCACCCCTGGCGATCATGCTACCCACGTGGATCGCGGCCGTTCAGATCGGAGGAACAAGAGCGCTCCGATTCCTGCTTGCCGATTCGGGTCGTCCACTCGCTTTTGATGCCCCACCAACTTGGCTGAGTGTGCTCGGCCTGCCGGAAAACCTGGTGTTGGATCCGCGTAGCGTGGGCGTTTGGCTGGCTCTGGCTCCCGGCGTTCTGTGCGTCCTGGGTGCGATGCTTGCTCTTGTGAACTTTTCCCGCACTTGGTTGCGCACCCGCTTCTTCTTCCTGACAGGTACAATCGCTTTCATCATCGCGATTGTGGCAGCCCGCACGGTCATCGCCTATGACGGGACTCTGGTTGCTGCTTGGCCAGGACCGGCTCTGTCCATTGCGGGCATATGCATGATTGCTGCGTGGTCGGGCCTGCTGAGTCCTCTGGTTCTGCAAGAGCGCCTCTATTCGTACCGTTCGCGTCGGCGCCTTGACGTAGCCGCAAAGCGTCGCTTGAAAGCCAAGGAGCGTTCGCAGCAGAACGCACCCAAGAAAGACGTCTTAGACGAGACTGATGCTCAGGTTGCCCAGGCTGATGTCGAGCAATCTGAGGTGGACGCAGCGCAATCCGTGGACGAAATCAAACCGGACGAGTCCGAAACCGAACATCTTGAGGTACAAGATGCGACGCCCGTACCTGTTCTCAAGTCGCGTGTAAGCGCCCTTGAACGGGTTGTTTGGCCGCTTGCAGCAGCGGGCCTGGTTTTGACAGTAGTGGTTGCGCTAACCCCGGTTGCGGTATGGGCTGCAGGAATAACGGTTGATGGAGCGCGTCCGCGCGCTATCACAGCTGCGCCAGAGTATGAGACGCCTGCCGCCGCGCAGTACGCTCAGGATTACCCGCGCCACGCTCGCTTCCTCGTGATGCATGTAAATGACGAGGGAGTGCAGGCACAACTCCGCCGTGGTGACGGCGTTGAACTGGGGGACTCATCGCCGCGGTTCCGCCTCGAAGACGCGATCAACATGCAGTATCTCCCGCAAGGTGAGGTAGCCCAGGCGCTGGCAAATCCCGATGAAGCGGATGCTGACTTCTCCCGCGCGGTAGCCGAAGTCCTGAACAATGCTGAGCCAACGGGCCTGCTTGGCTTCGCAGTGGATCAGATCGCATTGTCAGGGGAGGGAACCTCTTACACGGCGGCTCAGACGGCTCTCGATTCGAATGAGTACCTAGAGCGAGCGGGTGAATCTGAAGCTGGACTTCTGTGGCGAATGCGCCCCTCGGGTCTAGAGCCGGCTCGCATGTATATTGACGATTCAGGAAAAGTCACGCCCGTCCCTTCCGGTCTAGTTGGTGCGTCCGTAGATCTTTCAAAGTACAAATATGGCCCGGGAGCTACGCTGGTGCTGTCAGAACGTGCCGATGCTAACTGGCGAGCCACGGTTGGTGCCCAGTTGCTGGACGTCGCAGACCACGGTTGGCAGCAGGCATTCAAACTGGACGGAGCGAACGGCGTGGTCAAAGTTGCGTACCATGCTGAATGGATGCCTATCTGGTGGGTCCTTAGCGCTCTTTCGGTTGTGAGCCTGCTGATTGCGGGTGCGCCGATCCGTAGAAGGAGGCGCCAAAATGAAGCGTAAATGGTCAGCGCGCTCAGCCGCCCGGGCCGGTGGCGCCGCACTTACCGGCGGGCTTGCCGTGGTTGCGCTCGGCTTGGTGGCAACTGCGCAGTCCAGCATCGATTTTGGCGAGGACGTTGGCCGCCAAATTTCTGAGGTCGTGACCTTACCCGACCAGACCTATGAACTCGCATGCGCAGCGGGTATCGAAACTGAGTTCGGCGACAAGACCCCCACTAAGGTGTTCGTTGCCGATATTTCAGGCGTTGAACTGACTCGAGCCGTAGACCTCGTAACGGGCAAGGAGATCGCGGGCGCAAAAGGTGAAGGCGGCATCGAATTTGAATCGAAAAATCCGATCGGCCTATCTGTGCATTCCACGGTAGAAAGCAAAGCGCCTTCGGCTATTTTGGGCCAAATTAATACCGAGGATGTGCGCGGCCTAGTGTTCGATCAGTGCCAGACGGCTCGTAATGATTCCTGGTTTAACGTGGGTGCAACCACGGTTGGTGAAGCCGCATTGCTCACGGTCATGAACCCGTCTAAGCAGGCCTCCGAAGTTACGTTGCGCGGGTGGTCGAGCATTGGTCCGGTTGAGGGTGAACCCACATTCACCGTGCGGGCAGGCTCAATTGAGACGGTGAACCTGGCAGCCTTCTTCCCCGACGAGGAACGCCTGGGCGTACAGGTGCAGGCGTCCGGCCCGGGCGTGGCCGCAACGATCCGCACTATCAGCACCGCGGGCCTCACCCCTCGCGGCCTCGACCACGTCTCCGGATCGGGGGTTGCAACCAAAACTGCTCTCATATCCGGAGTTGTGAAGGGGCTGGAGGAGCCGAAGCTTCGCCTCCAAAACGTGGGAGAAGAGGAAGCACAGGTTACTCTCAGCGTGCTCTCGCAGAAGGGTAGGGCACCGCTTCCCGGTGGCAATGACGTGGTGATTGACCCCGGCGCGGTGTTCCAGCTAAATCTCGATGGTATCGAGGATGAATACGCTAGCGTGCTCGTCGAGTCAAATGAGCCCGTGCTGGCTTCCGCATCGGGCTACATGACCGGTAAGAAGGATCAGGACGGCAAGGCGCTAGCTGATCGCGTCGTGTGGATGCCCGCAGATGCGGCAACGACCTACCACGAGCCTCTTCCCGCGGCGTCCGGGGTTTCTTACACTCTCTTCCTGTCCAATTCCAGTGATGAGGACGTCGCGGTGCGTGTGAACGGCAAGGAAATCAGCCTTGCAGCCGGGCATGTGATCAGCCAGGCCGTATCTGGATCGGATCTAAAGATTGATGCTGATGCCCCCATCCACGCGTCGGTCAATGCGCTTTCCGAGGTTACCTCAGGTAATCTGATTTCTGCTATTGCGCTGCAAGATTCCACTTCAGGAACGCCTACGTTCCGCTTCATTGCCCCGCGTTAAACGGCCAATCGGTTCAGTTAGCAACCGCGTCGGATACCGGTTGGCGCTAGATGTCCTCAATGGGGCCGCCGTGGATTTCCTCCATGGAAAGGCCGCTGAGTGCGGATAGATTTTCTACCAGCAGTCCTCTCACGAGGGCATGCAAGGGGGATCCCATTTGGCGAACGGATACGCGCCCTGCTCGAGCCTGAATGGGGAGCCGGTAGAGCACGAGACGGGGTGCAAGACGCGCGAGCCGGTTTTCGGGGAATGTGCGGCACAAGACCACGGAGTGGTGCTCCCAAGAGGCCGGGTTTGAGGTTGGAACTTCATCGATGCCAATTTCGATGCGTGCAAGTTCGGGGTGGCGCGCAGTGATTTCACCTACTTGTAGCGCCACGATTTGGTCAAAAGATTCGCGCCAGTTAGCCCGTGCGGGAATGCCGGGAACAAAAAGGGGGCCGCGGCTTCCTCGTCCATGCCGATCACGGCGTCTTCTAGTTTGGCGCATGGGGCTTACTTTACCCACCTGCCGCGTGGACAGGTAGTACAAGTGCTGTAGTTCTCCTATTCTTGGAGGTGTGAATGCGATGCGTGCGTGTAGTAAGACCACTTGTAACGAGCCTGCGGTGGCTACTTTGACTTATGACTATTCCGAGGCCACCGCGGTTTTGGGGCCGCTTTCTCCTTCGCGAGAGCCCGGAACCATGGAGCTTTGTGAAATGCACGCTAACAATTTCACGGCCCCGCGCGGCTGGCAGGTGATTCGCCTGGCTACGAATTTTGAGCCCGCACCGCCTTCACCGGACGATCTGATGGCGCTGGCAGATCTTGTGCGCAAGGTGGGGAATCGCCCCGCACCCCGTAAGAACCCTGCGCCGCAGCCTCCCTCTGTTAAGCCGGAGTCTATGCGTGTTAAGAATCGGCGCGCGAACTTTCGGGTGGTTGATGGCGGAGTAGAAGATGGAGACTCATCACACTAACGCGCCAGCGCTTCTAATGCGTGAAAAATTCGAGGCGTCGTGACAATATCGTTATATGAGTGCGAACGTGTTAGTCGTGGACGACGATGTTGCCTTGGCAGAGATGATTGGCCTCGTACTTTCTTCCGAGGGGTACGAGACCGCTTTTTGTCATGATGGCCAGACAGCTGTTGAGGTTTTCCACCAGGTCAATCCGGATTTGATCTTGTTGGATGTGATGTTACCAGGCAAGAACGGCATCCAGATTTGTAAGGAGATCCGAGCTGAGTCGGACGTGCCTATCGTGATGCTGACCGCGCGTTCGGATACGACTGACGTGGTTGTTGGCCTAGAGGCAGGTGCGGATGATTACGTGCCTAAGCCGTTCAAGCCAAAGGAGCTCGTGGCGCGGGTGAAGGCGCGTTTGCGAGGCCGTGATGAGCACGTCGATGAGGTATTGAAGGTCGGTGATCTGGAGGTCGACGTTCCGGGCCACGAGGTGACGCGTGGCGGCGCCCCCATTGCTCTGACTCCGCTTGAGTTTGATTTGCTTGTGGCATTGGCGAAGGCGCCGTGGAAGGTGTTTTCTCGCGAGGAGCTACTAGAGGACGTGTGGGGTTACCGGCATGCTGCGGATACCCGCCTAGTTAATGTGCACGTGCAGCGTTTGCGCGCGAAGATAGAACGCGATCCGGAGCATCCGGAGCTCATCGTGACCGTTCGGGGCGTGGGCTACCGTGCGGGTGGAACACCGGCGTAGTTGATGGCGGCGAGCGACTCCAAGTTGGTGCGGGTGTTCCAAGATGCCCGTCCTATTCTGTTTATTCGCAAGTCCTTGTCGCTAAAGGTTGCGGTTGGCATGACATTGCTCATGTTGACCCTATTGTCGCTACTGTTTGTGGCGGTGACGTTTCAGGTGCGCACGGAGGTTTTCGAGCAGCGGCGTGAGCAGGTTCTTGATGATGCCACGGTTCGTTTAGCACAGGCGCAGTCCACGTTTGACCAGTCCACTGCTACCACTCCGGATCAGGTTCAAGATCTGGCGCACAAGTTGATTTCCTCGCTGCGATCCTCGGCCACGGGTGCGGGTGCAGTTGGCACGATGCTACTGCGGGCACCCAGCGCTTCGGCAACGTTTGCGATTAATGACCTCATCGATAGCAGTGTGATTGATGCGCTTACGCCACAAATGCGCAAGATGACGTCCGATGGAGGTGGTCCGTACTACCAGTCGATCGAGATTGATAACGGTATTGGCAAGCCAAGCCCGGGCATCATTGTGGGCGATATCGTGACGCTACCGCTCGCAGGTGAGTATGAGCTGTACACCGTTTATTCGCTCAGTGACGATCAAGCAACTATCTCGATGCTCATGCGCACATTGGTAATAGGGTCGGTGCCCGTGATTTTACTGTTTAGTGCGGGCCTCATTTACATGATTTATCGTCTGCTTAGGCCGGTTCGTAGAACCGCGGAGGCGGCCGCGCAGCTGGCTGATGGTGATTTGAGTGTGCGTGTGAGTGCTGATGGCGTGGATGAGATGTCGCAGCTCGGGCGCGCGTTTAACGACATGGCGTCCTCATTGGCTGACAAGATTGCGGAGTATGATGAGCTGTCGAAGCTGGAGCAGCGTTTTGTGTCGGATGTTTCGCATGAGCTGCGTACCCCTTTGACTACCATTCGTATGGCAGAAGAGATGCTATACGACAGCCGTGAAGAGTTTGACCCGATCTCAGCTAGATCGGCGGAGCTACTTCACCAGCAGGTGGATCGTTTCGAAAAAATGCTGGCGGACCTGCTAGAGATTTCGCGTTACGATTCAAAGTCTGCATCGCTGGAACTTGATGACGTGAATTTCACGGAGCTGGCGCAAAAAGTTGTGGATGCGAATCGCGCGCTTGCGGACAAACTTGGGGTGCAGGTAGAGGTCATTTCTGGCGAGGGTAGGAATGTGGCCGAGGCGGATAGCCGCCGCATGGAGCGGGTGTTGCGTAATTTCTTGGTGAATGCGATTGAGCACGCTGAAGGTGGCCCGGTGCAGGTTGAGGTTGGATCGGATCCTGACGCTACTTCGGTGCGGGTGCGTGATTTCGGTGTTGGTTTGGACGAGGAGACGCGCACGCACGTGTTTGAACGCTTTTACCGTGCGGATCCGGCACGCACGCGAACAACCGGCGGTACGGGATTGGGGTTGTCTATTGCCCGTGAGGACGTAGCTTTGCACGGCGGCAAGATAGAGGTGTATGGAGAGC
>NZ_KV808743.1:53806-147171 GCF_001812395.1 Actinomyces sp. HMSC075B09 | reverse complement strand
TTGCACGGCGGCAAGATAGAGGTGTATGGAGAGCCAGGCCAAGGCGCTGCGTTCATGGTGACAGTTCCGCGCCGGCAGGGTGTTGAGATTGCGAAAACGCCTCTGAAGTTGTGGGAGGAGCGATGAGGCGCAAGATTTTCACTATGGTCATGGCTTGCACGCTGGTGCTTGCGGGCTGTTCGTCGCTACCTTCTTCGGGACCGGTTACAAGTTTTGAGCGGGATATTCCCGATGCAGAATCGCTGGTTTTGAAAGGTTACGGCCCGGTTGCTGGGTCCACTCCCGACATTTTGGTACGTGATTTTCTGCGCGCTTCTGCGGCGGGCTTGTCGGATGATTTTCAGGTGGCGCGCTCGTATTTGACTGATCGTGCGAAGGCCGCGTGGCGTCCGGAATCGCAGGTGCAGATCTATTCGGATGATCAAACGCCGTTCGTGACTGGGGATGCGAGTACGGTCTCGGTGTCGGTAGGAGTTAACGCCGTGGTGACTCCTGATGGCAGTTATGAGGAGCAGGCTGCCTCATCCAAGACGTCGTTGAAGTATAAGCTCACAACGAATTCGCTAGGCGAGTGGCGCATTGATGAGCTCCCAGACGGAGTGCTCCTGTCTCAGTCCTCTTTCCACGCGGTGTACACGCAGGCTTCGGTGTACTTTTTTGCGCCCGACTATCGCGCGTTGGTGCCGGATAGGCGTTGGTATCCGGTGCGCCGTTTGGAGTCTCACCTGATGCAGGCGCTTATTGAGGGACCTTCTAGTGATATTGCTTCGGCTGTGGTTTCGGCAATCCCCGCGGGGGCGCGCCTCCCGCTTCAACAGGTTGCGGTAACGGCTGGCGTTGCGGACGTGCAGCTAGAGGGAGAGTACTTGGTTAGCTCAGAGCAACAGGAAGCTCTGAAGTGGCAGGTAACTTCAACGCTGGCGCAGGTGCCGGGCGTGACTGAGGTGCGTGTGCAAAACAACGGTATGCGCCTGGACGATGTTGCTATCCCGGCCGGCCCCACGTGGGCAATGGATAAGCGCGTTGGTTTTAACAAGTCGGGTTTGGTTCTGCGCGATAGGTCGTTCACTACTGTGGTGGTTCCGTCTAGTGAACAGCCGGGAGCTCATGCCGCTTCGGTTGGTCCCGTTGATTCCAGTCCGTTGGCTTTCATTAACGGCGATAAGCTCTTCTCTGTCCGCGTGGGCGGTAAACCGGTGCAGGTTTTAGAGGGCGAGGGAATTTCGCGCCCGTCGATCGATCGACTGGACTGGATTTGGACGGTTGTGGGCAACGAGGTCGTTGTTACGAATCCGGCGGGGGATGATTCAGTAAGGATCGCATCTCCATGGCAGGATGATCGCTCGATAAAAAGTATTTCGATTTCTCCAGATGGCGCGCGAGCATTGTTGCGCCGCGATGGGGATGGCTCTTCCAGCGTGTGGATGGCCGCCGTGAAACGTAATGCGCAAGGTAAACCCGCGGGTATTGACGTACCTCGGCGTGTGGAACTCGATGCGGCTGAGGTGCTGGACGTGTCGTGGGCTGGCAACACTTCGGCACTGATTTTGCAGCGCGGTGATGAGGCTAGCAAGGTCACTATTTCGAGCCTTGGTTCGGTGCCTGAAACGCTCGAAGCGCCGGCAGACGCGATTAAGATTTCGGGAGGAGCCACCCCGCAGGCGGTGCTCTTAGACACCAAAGATGAGGCGATTTACTCGCGATTTGGTGTGTCTTGGCGTAGCTCTACAACGGACCTCGTAGAGGAATCGTACCCGCACTAGTTCGTTGCCTATTTACTTGGCTCCAAAGTGACAGGGTGTCCCCAGGGGCGCTACGCCCTCAGGTTTGCACACCTTCGCCCGCGGGAGCTATTGCTACTTTCGTACCTAGTTACTGTTGCCTCGTGTTGGCATTGTTTAGCGAGTTAGTAAATATCGTCGCTCCGGCTTCTTGCGCGGGTTGTGGCGCGTGGGATACGACACTGTGTTCTAGCTGCGCCGCCATAGCGAAACGCCCTGCTAGAGCCGGCCTGGTGGAGGGTGAAATGCCGATGCGGCTAATCAGCCTTGGCGAGTATGAGGGAGCGCTACGCAGAATCATCCTCGCTGCGAAACATGACCGGGCAAACAGGTTACAAGAATGGTTGGTGCAGGCAGGAGTGTCGCTGGCGCAGGGGTGGATGACGCATCGCGCAGTGGTGGATGTTCCTCTCGCAGGTAGCCCCTTGCTCGTTGTCCCGGTTCCATCCCAGTGGACGAGGGCGTGGCGCGGCCTGATGGTTACGCCGCACATCGCTCGCGGATTTGCGTCTCATCTTGATCGCGAAGGGGGCGACGTAATGGTTGCTCCGGTGCTCACCAAGGCTTGGGGGTCGACTCAGGCAGGGAAGTCAGGCGTTGAACGCCGCGCGCACAGTAGTTCGGTTGGTGCGTTGGTGGAGTTACGCGGGGCGCAGTGCATCCTGGTGGATGATGTGGTTACAACGGGAGCTACGATGCTGGCTTGCCGAAAGACTGTGGAATACGCGGGAGGCCAATGTTTTGTGGGAGTAGCGCTCGCGGATGTTCACAATTGCCACCCGCTAAAGTGACGCCCGTCACCAAATTCGGGTAAACTTAAGTAACCAGGCAAAAACCTTTGCAAGGTTTTTGCCGCAAACGTCTGGTAGGGGGTGGTAACTAAACGCACGGCCAGGCGCGATGTGTGTCTGGCGAATCAGTTGGGATTTTTCCCTCGTATTCCTGGAGGAACCATGGACATCACAGTTGTCGGACGCAATGCCGAAATCCACCCGAATTTCCGCGAGTACGTAGAAGAGAAAGTGTCAAAGGTGACACTGTTCTACCCGCGCGCACAGCGTATTGACGTTGAGCTCACTCACGAGCCAAACCCGCGTCGAGCTGAGACCGCGGAGCGGATTGAACTTACAGTCTTTGGCAAGGGCCCAATCATCCGAGCGGAAGCATCCAGCTCGGATCGATATGCGGCGGTCGACATTGCAACCGCAAAACTGTTTGAGCGTCTGCGTCGTGCACGTGATCGTGCGAAGGATCATCGCAGGCGTTACAACGCTCCGATTGCGCCGGAGCTAGGCGGAATTTATGAAGAGCCGGAGGCAGAACAGGATCTGAAGGAGGAGGCGCATCGCGATACGTTGCGCTCGGCTGAGGATCTGAAGATCGGTGAGCCAAGAGAGGAACAGCTTGGGGATTCGCCGGTAATTGTTCGCCAGAAGTTGCATGAGGCTGAACCAATGACGGTTGATCAGGCTCTGTATCAGATGGAGCTGGTGGGCCACCCGTGGTTCTTGTTCATTGATCAAGAGACGATGCAGCCGTGCGTTGTTTACCATCGCGAGGGTTGGACGTACGGTGTGATCCGTTTGAATACGAAGGTTGAAGCCGAATAGGTTTTCACTACCAGGGGCGAGGACGAGCAGTCCTCGCCCCCTTTTTTTGTGTAGGGCTCGCGATGAGTGGGCGTGAGAGCGTTTTTTGATACGGTTCTGTTGGCGCTGCTCTCAGTTCCGGGCCGGGCGCGTGCGGCGCTCACGTGACTGGCGGTCTACAATGGGAACCAACTGTGTAAGGACAACTTTTGGAGCGCCGTGTCTATTATTGACAAGATCTTGAGGATGGGCGAGGGTAGAGCCCTTCGCAAACTCGAAGCGATTGCAGATCAGGTTGATGCCCTCGAAGACGATTTTCGGGACCTCACTGATGAGGAACTCAAGGCGAAGACTGATGAGTTCAAGCAGCGCTTAGAAGAGGGCGAGACGCTTGATGACTTGCTGGTTGAGGCTTTCGCAACGGTTCGCGAAGCCGCGGATCGCGTGCTGGGGTTGCGTCCTTTCCACGTGCAGCTGATTGGTGGAGCTGCGTTGCATAAGGGCAACATCGCGGAGATGAAGACCGGTGAAGGTAAGACGCTAGTTGCAACGTTGCCGGCTTATCTGCGCGCGTTGGAGGGCAAAGGCGTGCACGTGGTTACGGTTAACGACTACTTGGCTTCTTACCAGTCGGAGCTGATGGGCCGAGTTTACCGATTCCTTGGTCTTACTTGCGGGTGTATTTTGGTGGGGCAGACGCCCGATGAGCGCCGCAAGCAGTACAACTGTGACATCACGTACGGCACCAACAATGAGTTCGGTTTTGACTACTTGCGTGACAACATGGCGCAGGTGCCTGAAGACATGGTGCAGCGCGGTCATAACTATGTGATCGTCGATGAGGTTGACTCGATTTTGATCGACGAGGCGCGTACGCCGCTCATTATTTCGGGGCCGGCGCAAGGCAATGCGGATGATTGGTATATGACGTTCGCGCGTTTGGTGCGCCAGCTCGAGCCTGAGGTTGATTACGAGGTTGATGAGAAGAAGCGCACTATCGGCATTCTTGAGCCTGGCATCGATAAGGTTGAGGACCAGCTAGGCATTGATAACCTGTACGACGCCGCGCACACCCCTCTGATCGGCTACTTGAACAACGCGATTAAGGCCAAGGAGCTGTTTAAGCGCGATAAGGACTACATCGTGCAGGACGGTGAAGTGCTGATTGTTGATGAGCACACCGGCCGCGTGTTGCCAGGCCGTCGTTATAACGAGGGCATGCACCAGGCGATCGAGGCTAAAGAGGGAGTGGAGATTAAGGCGGAGAACCAGACTCTCGCTACTATCACGTTGCAGAACTACTTCCGCCTGTACCCAGAGGGTTCGCGTGCTGGCATGACCGGTACGGCAGAGACTGAGGCCGCGGAGTTTGTTTCTACCTACGGTATTGGTGTAGTGCCCATCCCGACCAACCGACCGATGATCCGCAAGGATCAGTCGGACCTGATTTACCCCACTTTTGCGGGCAAGATGAAGGCCGTGGTGGAGGACATCGAGGAGCGCCACAAGAAGGGCCAGCCCGTACTCGTTGGTACGACTTCGGTGGAGAAGTCAGAGTTGGTTTCGCGCATGCTCAAAGAGCGCCGCATTCCGCACGAGGTTTTGAACGCTAAGCAGCACGCGCGTGAGGCCGCAGTTGTGGCCATGGCGGGCCGTAAGGGTGCTGTCACGGTGGCCACGAACATGGCTGGCCGCGGTACGGACGTCATGCTTGGCGGTAACGCTGAGCATATTGCGCTTGCTCACATGGCTTCGGAGGGATTGGATCCGCAGGAGGATGCGGACAAGTACAACGAGATGTGGCCGAAGGTGATGGAGTCCGCGAAGGAGGCCGTCGCTGCGGAGCACGATGAGGTTGTTGAGCTTGGCGGCCTGTACGTGCTGGGTACCGAAAGGCATGAGTCGCGCCGTATTGATAACCAGCTGCGGGGTCGTTCCGGCCGTCAAGGTGACCCGGGTGAGTCTCGCTTCTACCTGTCGATGGAAGATGACTTGATGCGCCTGTTTAATGCGGGGCTTGCCCAGCGCATTATGGCTTCAGGCAACTATCCGGAGGATTTACCAATCGAGTCGAAGATGGTCTCAAAGTCCATCGCTTCGGCGCAGGCCCAGGTTGAGGCTCGTAACTTTGAGATTCGTAAGAACGTCCTCAAGTATGACGATGTGATGACCGGCCAGCGTGAGTCGGTATACGGTGAGCGTCGTCGGGTTCTTGAGGGTGAAGACATGAACCCGCAGATGAAGTTCTTCATGGAAGAGCTTGTGCGTCAGGTGGTGTCCCAGTACGTTCCGTCGGATGATGAACAGGATTGGGATCTCGACGGCTTGTTCTCGACGTTACATGAGTATTATCCGGTGTCGATTCGTCCGCAGGAGATTGTGGATGCAGTAGGTGAGGGCACGGGCGCTTCGGCCGAGGATTTCGTGTTTGAGTACGTGTCGGATATTCACAATGAGTACGACAAGATTTCTGAGAAGGTGAGCGCGAATCCACTAGCTAAGTCCCAGCTTGGGGAGGAGCCGATGCGGGCTTTGGAGCGTCGCGTTGTGCTTGCTTCGGTGGATAAGTTGTGGCGTGAGCACCTGTACGAGATGGATTACTTGAAGGAAGGTATTGGCCTTCGCGCGATGGGTCAGCGTGATCCTCTGGTTGAGTACGGGTCTGAGGGTGCGCAGATGTTCCAGGCAATGATGGAGCGCATCCGTGAGGAGGCTGTGAAGCTCGCGTTCTCGTTTGCCGGCCAGTTTGAGCTTGCGTTGCAACAGCAGGAGGAGAAGCTTGATGCAGCGAAGGCGTCTGCGGTGGCTCGTCAGGCAAAGGCTTTGAATCAGCCTAAGAGTGACAACGTGATGGGCGATGTGGGACGTTCTCACTTTGGAAAGATGCAGATGTCTGGCCCTGCTGGCTCTGGAGATTCTGATGGAATCCCCGATGAGGGTTCTGCTTTCCGTCCGAGCGGCCGCGGGCAGGCTTCCGCCCCGTTAGAGGGTGGAGCGGCTCCTGCGATGAATCGCGCGCAGCGCAGAGCACAAAAGCGCAAGCGCCGCTAATAGCGTTTTAAGATTGCCCGCCATTTGCATTCGCAGATGGCGGGCTTTCGTCTACAGGATTTCAAGGGCGGTGGCTACCCATTGTCTTCTGCGAGCTTCAAGACGAATGGCAACGGCTCGGGTGATTTCGCCCTTAACAACAACGTGTGTGGTCTCCGCAATCGATTCATTGACCAGGCACACTCTTGAAGATAGGGCTTTGGTTTGAGGAGAGCGCCCCGCCGGTCCATCCAGTCTGGTAGCGAGAGCAACCTTTCTCTCGATCGCATCGTAAAGGTCTGGCGTGACGAAGCGTTCTAGTGCGCTGGGATACTTTTGTCCGCTGAGTGTCTCAACGATTGCGAGTGCCAGAGCGCGGCTCCAGTTGCGCGCGTCGGGAAGCTGCTCTGCTTTCCCAATGGTGTCAGTTTCGACCTCGGGTTTTGAATAATCCCAAGACGCGTCAATCATCGCCCAATGACGCCCGGTAGGTGCGGGTTTTGGCAAGATTCCGTTGAGGGCTCGTACCGGGTTGGGCGCGCGCTTGATCTTAATGTCATACGGTTGCTTGGCAGGGCTTTTGCCGCCCTTGACAGTGCACAGCTTGACGGGTTCGTAAACGGGCTCGAGGGTTGCAAGTGCTGTAGACATTAGAGGTCCTCCCCAGGCAAGGTCAGAGTTGTTCCCGGATAGATGAGGTCGGGATTGGTGCCAATAGCGGATTTGTTTAGGTTGTAGATTCTGTGCCACTCGGCAGCAATCTTTGTGGAATCACTGCTTTGCAGATGGCGGGCAGCTATGGTCCACAGGGAGTCCCCACTGCGCACAACGTATTTCCCACTTGAGGTAGCGTTTTGTTCAGATTTCCCGCCGGACGCATTCTCGTTCCCATTTGTCTGAGGTGGAACATCGGTGGCTTGAGAGCTCGAGGATTCCTTTGCCAGATGTGCGTGTGAAGTCGCAAGGTTCTCACTGTGGCTCGCGCTATCTTGCGCTTTTGGAGTAGGAGATGAAGCTTGCGGTGTCGGCGTAGCGATGTCCGATGGATCAGATAGCGTGAGGTCGGTTGGAACGCTCGTTTGGGACGGGCGAGTCTCCTGTGTTGATACTGCCTGCCACCCCAGGTTGTCTTGAACCGTTGCGGGAGCCGGTGCAAACGCGGAGGTAGCTGTTACCACGAGAGATGCCGACACTGCAAGCGTTGCGACTCTCTTTTTCAACAAGGATCGAACCAAAGGGCTGGAGGTGTTAACCGCGAGTTCGAGTAGGCGCTGAACGTGTGTGCCTCGCCTGGCAAGAATAAGAAGGATCTCGGTAAATAGCAGGGAACTGAGACTCCACAGCGACAGTGTGGCGATGGTAAAGCCAAGAAATGCGGTGATCAGTGGTAGGGCCAACGCGTTCGGATTTAAAGAACTGCGCAAGATCGCATTCGCATCGGTTTGAAGAAGGCCTAACGCACTTGAGTTGTCTATCGCGATCGAGAGTGAGGCGGCCGCGGTAACAGTGAACGCGGCGGCACTGGTCAGCGCAATAATGGCGCTAGATTTTGAGTTTCTATTCGACTCCATTGCCCCTCTTTCGTGCTAGTTCGTACCAGTTCGTGATGATTGATGTTTGCACGTTAGGGGTTAGTAAGTCAATAGCGTTTCGAAAAATGGTGGAAAACCCGATGCTGAATCCTGTATGTGTTTCAATCAGAAGATGGATTTTGAAACGATTATTGCCGCTCTTGCGCAAGAGTTCGCAGGCGAAGAGGCCCTGCAAAATCGTGAAGAGGTGGCGGAGCTTGCCGAGGCCGAGCTGGTTTCGGCGGGGATGTCAGATCGGTTGCGGGCCGCAGAAGGCCTCGAAGTTAACGTGTTCTCTCCCTTTGGTGTCAGTGCGAAGGGAAGGATGATCCGCTCAAATCCAGCGTGGGTGTTGCTTGAGGATGGGGGAGTGCAGGAGCTGGTCTCTGCCGCGTCAATGGCGGTTGTTGAAGGCCTAGCAAGAGTGGCGCCAGAGCCCAGTCTTATAGACAAGCGCTTGGGCTTATCCGCTATATTGCGCCAAATTATGCGGCAGCGTCGCCGCGTGGCAGTGCAGGTGGGAGCAACTTCTCTAACCGGTTTTATTGTTTCGGTCTACATGGACCACGTGGATATAGGGCACGAAGGTGGGGTCTCTTCGGTGTCGCTATCTCACTTGTTTAGCATTCGCCTCCTGCCGGGATTCTAAGCAGATTGGTGGTTGCTGCAGATTTGTGGGAAGCCTAGATCTTGCCCGATTCGATGCGTTCGCGAGTGGCTGCGTACTGGCGCTCAATGTAGCGCTCAAGCTCGGAAGCCTCGATTCGCCACGTTCGTTTTCCGCCCACCTGTATGGCCGGCAACTCGCCCGAGGATAGGAGTGCGCGGGTTGCGGACTGAGACAGGTTAAGAGTTTCGGCAACGTCTGCAATGGTTAAGAATCTTTGGCTCATGTCTATATTGTCTCACTTCGTGTCAGTTCTGAATAGTCCGCGCGCACTGTTGTGCAAAAGCTTCGTGAATTAACGATCCGAAGTGGCGTGATTCAGGGCGTGAATCTTCGTAACCGAGACCAAAGTGTGGATATCTTCCACAAGCGGTAAAAATTCCTGCATCATTGTCACGTGTCTAAAGCTTTACCCAGAGCGCGTCGCTCACACGTGTTTACTGATCCCAGGTTCCTTCTTGGACTTGCCCTGGTTGTAGTGTCAATCCTCGCAACTACCTGGCTGGTGCAAAAGGCTCGCGGAGGCGAGAGCGTTTATCAGTTGAACGCTCCGGTCGCGCAGGGCCAGCCCATTCAAGCCTCTGCTCTCTCAATCGTGTCCGCCCGTACGGGGTCAACGGCGTATTTGGAGGCTGGAGCGCTACCCGAGGGAGCCGTGGCAACCCGTACCCTCAGTGCAGGAGAGTTGCTTCCTCGTGATGCGGTAGCAAGCGCGGCTTCGCTCGATCGCAGACAGGTTGTAATAAACGTTGCTACGCGGATTCCTTCATCCGTGTCCACCGGCTCTACGGTTGAGGTGTGGGCCGTAGATTCGCCGGATACGCCGCTCAGTAGCCAAACGGAACCGAGAATGATTGCGTCCTCGGCTATTATTCTTTCGATTTCGGAGCCGGACACCACGCTGGTTAATCGCGCCCAAAGCGTTGAGATTTCTGTGCCCGAGGCGGATTTGGATACCGTGTTGGCAGCAACGGGGTCCAAGAGCTCCCTGATTGTGGTTCCCGCGGGGTAGCGATGGCGGTCAAGGGTGTAATTGTTTGGCTTGACGAGCCCTTTGAGACGGAAATGATCCGGGAACTCAACGCGCAGTCGTCAAAGTTTTCAGTGCAACGCAGGTGTGCGGATTTGGCGGAAGCGCGAGCGTGCGTGCGTGCGGGAATCGGTTCGGTTGTAGTCGCACGCGGCGGAGCTCCTGGCTTGGATCGCTCTGTTGTAGACGAGTTTCACGAGGCCGGCGTTTTTGTCCTGCTGGTGGTTGATGATCCGGTTACGGCAGCCTCCATCGGGGAGGACGCGCGTTGTGATGCATCCAGTGCTGAGTTTGTGGTCGACACTCTGACGATGGGGATCCAAAACTGGATGATGGGGCAAGAGAGCCAAGTGTTCTCTGCTCCTGCGGTGACTACCGACGTTGCTGATTATCGAGGACGTTTGATCGCGGTGTGGGGCACATCGGGTGCACCGGGGCGCTCTACGGTGGCATTGAACCTGGCTCACGCATTGGCGCTTGCGGGACGCGAGGTAACGCTTGTTGATGCTGATGCTCATGCCCCTTCGCTGGCGTTCATGTTGGGGTTTGACGCCCCGCAGTCGGGCCTGTTGGAGGCTTCGAGTCTGCGCAACCAGGGTGAACTGACCCGTTTGGCTTTGGACGATGCGCGCCTGCTGGTTGATGAGCATTTCCACTTGCTTTCTGGCCTCACGCGCGCGGATAAATGGAGGATGCTTCGCGCTGAGGTTGTTGCGGACGTGCTGAGCGAGCTGCGAAAGCTGGGTGACGTGGTTGTAGATCTGGCTGACGGTCTTGCTGATGATGATCCGTCGCAGCTAACTTTTGTTCCAACACCGCAAGATATTAACCGCACGGTTCTGGAAGAGGCTGATGTGGTTCTGATTGTGGCTCGTGGCGATGCGATTGGATTGACCCGGCTTACGCATACTCTGTACGAGGCTGAAGAGGCTGGGGTGCGTCCGGACGTTTTGGTAGTAAATCGGGCGCGCAGTGCGGGTACGGGTGGATCTGTGAGTCGCCCGATTGATACGGTGCTTGCCTCGATCGCTCCGGTAACCCCTCGCGTAGTGATTGAGGACAGTACGGATGTGGATGAGGCGGTGCTTTCTGCCGCCACGGTTATGGCATCTGGTGAGTCAAAGTTTGGCGCTGGGATCGCGCAGATTATTGAGTTGATTGGTACTGGCCAGGGAGAGTCCGCTCCGGCGCGCAGGCGTAGTAGGCGTAAATCGAAGCGGTCTGGGTTCAAGTTGTTTGGTCGCAAATAGTTTGGGCCTGTTTTAAACTCGTTTTATGCGCTGTTTCTTGCCTTTGGTTGCTTCTGAGCTTTGTGGGGATCTTCCTGTCCGCGAGTTGGTTACTCCGTCTTCTGGAGCGACCTGTGCGGAAGAGCGGGAGTGGTTCGAGTACGAAGCGGCCGTGGCAGCTTCTTTAATTTCGCTGGAGCTTGTGCGTGATTTAGAGGAGCCCACGCAAAGACGCATTGTGGTAGCCCTTGAGGGGGAGCCGGTGTGGGAGAACGCGCAGGCCATCTTGGTGGACGGCCTTGAGTCTGAGCCACTGGTTCGTCGCGCATGCGCGGCTACTACGCAAGAGGAAGCTGATGAAGCGGTGGAAGAGCTTATGGACGCTTTCTTGGAGTGGTTTGACGTCAGTGAGCGCGCACAGCTCTGCCAGGCGTTGAACGCGCACGAATAGTAATGGCTTTCAAGTGTGGTGGCGCTAGTCGGCGGCGTGGATTACAAGTGTTGATCCTTTCGATTTTGCATGTTTGATTTCGATGCCGTCACTGATGCGTTGTTGCATTTCGGCTACGTGTGATACTACGCCTACGGTTCGCCCAGAATCGCGCAGGCGCTGAAGACCAATCATGACCTTATCTAGCGCATCTTGGTCCAGTGAGCCAAACCCCTCATCGATGAGCATTGATTTGAGGTCCAGGCCACCAGCTTCAGATGAGATTACTTCTACGAGGCCGAGGGCAAGTGCGAGTGAGGAGTAGAAGGTTTCGCCGCCAGATAGCGATGCGGGGGAACGTTCGGTGTCTGTGTTCAAATCGATGATTGCAAGTCCAAGTCCGGCTTGCTGGCTCTTCCTAGAAGCGTCCAAGCTTACTCTGCGCAGTTGGTACCGTCCGGTAGAGAACCTTTCTAGGTAAGGGTTGGCGGCTTCAAGTACGCGTTCGAATTGACGCATGATTACCCAGGTGTCGAAGGGGATTGGGGTGCCATCTTCGAGTCTTGCTCCCTGCGCAAGCTCAGCGAGGCGTCGGATTGGTCCCAACTCCTTTTCTAACGTCTGCAGGTTCTCTATCCCTGCTCTGAGCTTGCCCACTTGCTCCTCGTGTTGAGTGAGAGCATTCTTTGCGAGGGCGTGTGTGCTGGTGGCTTCTTCGTGGATACGACGAAGCCGAGATAGCGCGTTAGTAAGAGGTTTGGGATATTCGGTGCGCACAAGCCCGGATCGCTCGGTTTCTTCGATAGTGGCGCCCGCTTGGCGTTTGGTCAGGTTGTAGTTGGAGATTTGCTCTTCTAGCGCATTGATTTCAGCCTGGGGCAGTAGCGCTTCTTGGATTTCATTAGCCGAGGCGAAGGCACTATTTGCCAGGGCTTTGGCCAGCACGGCCGCAGCTTCGGTGTGCCGGCTGTGGGCATCTTCAAATGCGGTGATTACTTTGATTATGTGCCGAATGTGGTCTTGCCTAGTGACGATGCTTTCGCGTCGTTCGGCTACGGACGTGAAGGAACCACGCGCCTGTTGTATCAGTTGCGAGAGACGCTCAATTTCAGCGGTCTTATTCTCTACGTCTTTGGTATTCGCCGCAATCTTGACGTTATCACTGGCAATCTGTGTTTTGTACTTTTCAATTTGACTGCGGGATTCGGCCAGGTCTTTACGCAGTTGGCTGGCGGTGTCGCCTGCTTGTTTGGCCGCTACAACCTGGGTATCGATGTCGTCATACGCTATCTGCAGTGACGCGGTGTCCGCGCCTGCCTTCTTGTTGAGTTCTTTGATGGATTCAACGATGCGCTGGTGATCTTCTCGGGTTGCAGTAAGAGACGCTTCGATCCGCGCTACGAGGGCCCGGGCTTCGTCAAGTTCTTCACGCTGAACGTCGGTTGGCGAGCCCTCGTACGGGTGAGGATGGTTGGTAGACCCGCAAACTATGCATTCTTCTCCATCGACAAGCTTCGCAACCAGCTCTAAAGCGGAGTTGTTTATCCACTTTGCAGCTAGATCTTGTGCCTGGGTGCGAGCCTGCTCAAGTTTCTTTGCTTTGCGTCCAATTTCTGCAGAGCTTTCAAGCAGGCGTGCTCTTTCTTTGTCGGCGCTCTTGGAAGCTTCCAGACGCAGTGAGAGCTCATTCCTTTGATCTACGAGAGTTGCGTAGCTATGTCCTTGTTGCTCCATTTGAGCAACGGCGGCTTCAACCTTTTGCTCGGCCTGGTGGAACTGATCAATCTCGGCTTGGCGGCCCGATGCGGACTGTTTCAGCTCGACAATGGTCGCGCGAAGCTCTTCAATCTGGGTGGATAAAAGTTCTAATTGCTCGATGTTCTGCTCGGTTTTTTCGAGCCGAGTTAGTTCGCTGGTAAGTTCCTCATCTCGCTTACGAATCGCTTCCCAGGATGTGCCATCGAGGGCCCCACGCGCGGTGCTACGCAGGTCAGCGTCCTCCTCGTTAATTGCATCAATGCTGGAAAATGCGCCTGTTTTCGCCTGTTCGAGAGCTGTGGCCGCACGTTCTTTGGCAAGCAGGTCTGCGTTAAGTGCAAGTGCTTCGCGTGCGTGCTTTAACTTGGCTTCGCGTTGCTTGTGCTCATCGACGGTTTCTTCGAGCGCGGCGAGCTGCTTGGCTGCGGCTTTCCACCGGAGCGTGGTGGTTTCAACCCTCTCACGTTCAGCTTCGGTGGCTTCCACTTCACGTACGTCGGCAATGGCGCGGTATAGCTGGTATTCGGTCTGCCGTGCTTTAGCCTCGAGCTCTCTAGAGATAGTAAGTGCGCGGCCGATTGCCTCTTCGTAGTTGGCCAGCCTGACTGCCGCACCGGCTTCTTCACAGATTTGGCTGGCCTGAAATGCTACGGCAGCGCGTTGCTCGTCAAACTCGGCGCGCGCTGCTTTCGACTGCAGGGCCAAGGATTCAGTGAAACGGCGAAAGTGCTGCGTGCCGAAAATGTCTTCGAGGACGTCTTTGCGATCCTTTGGGCTGGAGTGGATGAAGTCGGCGAATTTGCCCTGCGGCAAAACCACAGTTTGGAGGAACTGGTCTAGTCCCAGGCCTACGACGCGTGTAATTTCATCGGTGACGGTTTTTGCCCTGGTCGCTACTTCTTCACCTGTTCCGCAGAAAGGATCGGTAACAGGGTCGTAGCTGGCGTCGAGCTTTACCAGGACGGCACTTGCTGGCGTGGCGGTTTTGTTACCTTCCTTGGTGTAGGAAGGACGCCTGGTGACTTCAAACGCGCCGTGCGAAGTTTCAAAGCGCAACCGCGCAAACGTGTCGGTGTCGCGGCTGGCAAAGTTGGAGCGCAATCGGTCACGCGTAGAGGTTTGCCCGCCAGCAACATCGCCGTAGAGAGCGAACGTGATGGCGTCGATAATGGTTGATTTACCCGAACCGGTTTGTCCGCGCAGAAGGTATAGGCCGGATGGCTCGAACCGGGTGAAGTCAATCTGGTGGTGTCCGGCGAAGGGGCCGAGCGCTTGAAACTCGAGTGTTAGTAGTCGCATTACTCTTCCTCCTGCAACACGGTTTCCCACGTTTGCTCAATAATTTCGCTCTCTCCAGGCAGTACTTTGCGTCCAAGCGCGAGTTCGAAGAACTCTTCGGCAAGCTCTTGTGGCGTTTTCTTCTCGATTACAGCTACCGCTCCTTCGATTTGCGAGGCCGGAGGAGTATGCCGAATCAGCAGAGCATTGGGGTAACTAGCTTTAATGCGTTCGTGGAGATGCTCAGGCCTTGTGAGGTCAGTGACCTCAACGTGGGCGAATCCGGTTTTCGCCCATTCGGGTACATCGGACGTAAGCTCTGCAATGGTCCCGCGGATCTGATGGAGGGAATAAGCTTGGGGCACGGGCACGGTCCGCAGGTCAACAACTCCGTTCTCAATTTCAAGAATGGTTGTGCACTTCTTGTCGCGTGCTTCGGAGAATGAAAAGGGTAGGGGAGACCCGCTGTAGCGGATGATCGGCCCATCAGTGTCGCGTTGCTGGGGCCGATGTAGGTGACCGGCGGCAACGTAGGAAAGCCCGCGCGAAAGTGGCTTGTCTGCGCCCATAGTCTTGAAGGTTGAGGGGGTAACCGACTGCGAACCTCCAACCGAAATGTCGCGCTCAGAATCACTGGTTTCGGATCCAGCGATGAACGCGTGAATCACCGCGATGCCCATGCCTTCGCGCTTTGCGAGGTCCGCGTCTATGCGCCGCAGGGCGGCCTCCATAACGGCCTGATGACTGCGAGCAAGGCTGGTGAGAACTCCAGCGTCATCGACCTCATCGGAGAGGCTAACGCGAGCTATATCGGGCTCCAGGTACGGGATAGGGTAGACGTTTGCCACCTCGGATCCGCTTCGGATCACGATTGGCTTCCCTACGTCTGCAGTACGCGAAACGATCTTTAATCGCTCTGTGTACAGCCTCGATCCGAATCCTAATCTGGCCGCAGAATCGTGGTTACCCGGAATCATGATGACCTGAGTGAGCTCACTGAGGCGCTGCAGTACATCCTCGAGCAGATTCATTGACGAGGTCGGGGCAATCGCGCGATCGTAAACATCCCCGGCAACTAGGAGCGCATCGGGCCTCTCATCGTCCACCAAATCGACCATGTGGTCAAGAAATGTCTCTTGGAAACCTTCCAGCGACTGCTTATGTAGAGTCTTGCCCAGGTGCCAATCTGCGGTGTGAATTAACTTCATGCCTACAGGTTAGCGAACGGTACGGACAAAAATTTTACAGTCCCTCTTCCCACGCCAGTATCTGGAGCACCTCATCGTGGAGCAAGCCATTAGTCGCAACCCCCGTGCCACCCCACGGTCCGTCCTCGCCCAGCAAAGAGGTGAAACGGCCCCCCGCCTCGGTCACGATGGGCACAAGGGCCGCCATATCGTAGGTTTCTAGCTCTGGTTCTGCGGCAATATCGCATACGCCCTCGGCCACCATCATGTAAGACCAAAAATCGCCGTACGCGCGAGTTCGCCACATGCGATCAGTAAGGTCCAAGAAATGGTCTAGCTTGCCGCGTGCCTTCCATCCTGACAAGGAAGAGTAAGACAGTGAGGCATCTTCAAAACGGTCGATGGTAGATACGTGAATGCGCTGCCCGGCGCTCACATAATCAAATGCGCCCGAAGGTGGCGTATCAGCGCAGCAATCATTAGTGCCGCAACAGTTTGAAGACTCACGCAGTGCCTGTTGTACTCCTACGTAGGCGCCGAGGCCTTTGCCCGCCCACCAGCGTCTGCCAAGGGCTGGGGCAGATACCACTCCAACTGTTACTTCGCCATCCTGGGCCAGAGCAATAAGGGTGGCCCACACGGGTACGCCGCGCAGGAAGTTCTTAGTGCCATCAATCGGATCAATCACCCACTGGCGCGTAGAGCTTCCGGTAACTCCCATTTCTTCGCCAAAAATAGAGTCGTCCGGGCGATGGGTGGCCAGTAGCTCGCGAATCGCGGCCTCAGTAGATTGATCGGCGTCGGTAACGGGAGACCGGTCTGCTTTGGTCGCTACCTTCAAATCATCCGATTGAAAGCGGTCCAGCGTTACCGCGTCAGCGCGATCTGCGAGGGCGTGTGCCAGCTTTAAATCCGCGGCCGATGCCATATTTTGTCCACTGCCATGCAAAGTCTTATCCATGTGTCCAAACTACCCCCGCGCGGGCGCGCATGGCCGGGTAATCCCGTAAGCTGAGCAAATGAAATCCAACGCGAAGTTCTTAATGATCACAACGCGAACCGAGCCCGCAATTTTGACTTCCGAGGTCGAAATGCTGAGAAAACTTTCGGGGCTGGACTCAAACCAGCTGGTCTGGCACCGGCTTGAACAGAGTTCGCTCCCGCCGCTCAACCTGGATGAGTGGGCCGGCGTGATCCTGTGCGGATCTCCCTTCGACTCGCTCGCCCCGATTGAGAAGAAATCGGATGTGCAACTTCGTGTAGAAGCAGAGCTTCAAGGCCTCATGGATCAATTGGTTGCAAAGGATTTCCCGTTTCTTGGCATCTGTTATGGCGTGGGTACCCTGCTTGGTCACCAGGGTGGCAAGATCTCAGAAAAGTATGGTGAATCTATTTCTGCCCCCGTCATTGAGCTCACGCAAGAGGGGCGTGAAGACCCGATAACGCGCGGAATTCCAAACACATTCCGAGCCTATGTAGGCCACAAGGAGGCATGCGAGCAACTGCCCGAATCGGCAACGCTTCTGGCGCGCGGCGAGGCCTGCCCAATCCAGTTGTTTAAGGTAAAACAGAACATGTACGGCACGCAGTTCCATCCCGAACTCGATTGGCCTGCCCTGAAGCTTCGCATCATCGGGTATGCCGCTTCAGGCTACTATCAGCCGGATGACCAACAGCGCATCATCGATCAGTGCATTGACGTTGACGTTGCGCCCGGACACAAAATCATCTCGAACTTCGTCGACATGTACGCGCGCTAGTTCTCCCAGGGTTTTTCTTGCGCCACCTTCAACGAGGCCAGGAGGCGGCGAACCGATTGGACGCGCATTTCGCGAATATCCTTGCCCTCAGCTCCATTTCGAACCCAGTCGTCGAGGGCACAATCTGGAGAGTCAGTGAGGTGTTCGCAACCGCGCGGACATTCCTCGGTGACTTCCCACAGTTCCTCAAATGCCGCAACAACGGTGTGTGGCTCGACGTGGGCGAGGCCAAAGCCACGCACGCCCGGAGTGTCAATAACCCAGCCACCGCCCGGCATCGGCAGAGCCACGACGGAGGTGGAGGTGTGGCGTCCGCGCCCCGTCACTTCATTGACGTGGCCCGTAGCCCGGTCCGCGTTTGGAATAATCGCGTTAATGAGCGTGGATTTACCCACCCCGGAGTGGCCGATGAGCACGGAGGTATGCCCGGTCAGCCGGTCAATGACCTCCTCGTAGCCGGCATGTGCAGGGTGATCCGGCATCATCGACACAGTGTAGGTCTCGATGCCCAACGAGGCCGTGAACGTGGCAACATCATCCGGATCACCCAGGTCAGCCTTAGTGAGGCACACTATCGGTGTTAAACCTGCGTCGTAGGCGGCAACGAGGCACCGATCGATGAACCCGGGCCGAACCGGAGGATTGGTCTTCGCCACCACGATCACCATGATGTCGGCATTGGCAACGATGGTGCGCTCGCGGCCTTTTGCCTCCGCATCCTCCGCAGAGCGCGTGAGTTCGCTCTCGCGCTCGTTTACCTGCACGATGCGCGCCAGAGTGTCCTTGCGTCCCGTGAGATCGCCGGTCAGCTTTACGCTATCTCCCACAACGATGCCGCCGCGCTCAATTTCGCGGGCTTTCACAGCGGTGACACGCGTGCCGTCCTCGGCAATAACGTGGTAGCGACCTCGATCAACCGCAATCACGCGTCCCGTGGGGGCATCCTCATAGCTGGGGCGCCGCTTGGTGCGCGGGCGCGAGCCTTTTCCGGGGCGTACTTTTACGCGCGGGTCGTCGGTTCCAATGTCTCGTCTAGACATTTAGCTCCAGCATTTTCGTCCATAGGTTTACAAAATCAGGCATGGTTTTCGCCACGGTTTCCACGTCATCAACGTAGATTTGCGGGGCGCGCAGACCGATAATGGCACCGAATGTGGCCATCCGGTGATCTGCGTAGGAATGTAGCAGAGTCGGTTCACGAAGGTTTTCCACCCAGCCGTTTGTGCCATCAATTCTGAGGTAATCGGCTCCCTCTTCAACGAGCACACCCAGTTTGGTTAGTTCAGTGGCGATCGCTTTTAGCCGGTCGGTTTCGTGTCCGCGAAGGTGCCCGATTCCCGTGATCGTTGAGGGGGCGGTTGCAAACGCGCAGATTGCGGCAAGTGTAGGAACGAGTTCCCCAACCTGGGACATGTCGCCAGTAAATCCTTGAAGTTCGCCGGCACGCAGGCACAGCGTGCCGTACACGGTGCCTTGCGGCACGAGGTTTACGTCGGCACCCATTTGGCGCAAAATAGGTAGCCACTCGTTGCCTGCCTGCGTGGTTTGGAGCGGCCAGTAGGGGATGCGAACGTGGCCGCCGGTAACTGCGGCGGCGGCGAGGAACGGGCCGGCGTTAGAAAGATCTGGCTCTATCACCGCGTCGCGTCCGCTGATGTCGCCGCGTTTAACCCGCAGTGTGCGCTCACCCGTCCAATCGGCGTCTACGCCACGTAGACGCATCGCGGCAAGCGTCATTTCTACGTGTGGTCGCGATGGAAGTGTGCCCTCTAGCTCAATCTCTATAAACTCCCGATCGCTTTCTAGCAACGGAGCAACAAGTAACAGCGCGGATAGATATTGGGACGAGGCGGATGAATCCAAACTTATGGGGCCACGCACGCGCGCTGGGCCTTGCACGGTGAGGGGGAAGGTTTCGTCGCTCTCATGTGTAACGCTCACGCCGATGGAACGCAGAGCCTTGAACAGGCCAGCCATCGGGCGGGCATTTGCCTGGCTATCAGCCGTGAGGCGCACTGGTCGCGTACAGCGTGCGGCAAGGGCAGGGACGAATCGCATGACGGTTCCTGCAAGGCCGCAGTCAATGCTGATTGGTGTAGAACCGGGAACGCTTGGAATGGGAGTGATCGCCCAGTTGTCAGCTCCGGTCTCGACCTGCGCTCCCAAGGAGCGCAACGCCTCAACCATGAGGCGCGTGTCGCGGGCGCTAAGTGCGCCGCAAATTGTAGAGGAGGAAGTCGCCAGCGCCGACAGCATGAGTTCCCGGTTCGTCAAAGACTTCGAACCGGGAATCGTGACATCGCTATCAACAGGCTTGGTGGCCTGTGGCGCGAGCCAAGGGTTAGGCGTCAAATGCTTCCTTAGCGGCTTCCCACGTTTCGTTGCGCGCCTGCGTTAGAGCCAGCTGATGTTCGCGCCAGTTAGCAAGCTGCCAGGTCTTGGAGGGCTCACCTTCGCGGTCAACTGTTGCAAGAATTAGGCCGCCTAGGGCTGTGCCGTAACGCTCTAAACCACGGCGGTAGCGCTCTTTTTGGGCGTGGTCCTTGGCAGTCCATACGGGGTTTTGAACCAGTGCAATCGGAACAGCGGTGGCTGCGAGGATGGCTGCGCAGGTGCGCGGAGCCTTGCCAAGCGCAAAGCTGGTGCCCGCTAGAACCGTGACAGCACCGAGTGCGCGCGAGGCCATTTTTGCATCCGATGTGATTACCGGAGGTACCCCTAAACGCTCAAGGTAGGGTGAAACCTTCTGGAACTGACGTGCGTGGGCATCTGGGTCTTTCACTGCTGAAAGCCCATCGATAATAAACGGCGCCACGATTAGTGGCCTTGCAATCATCCGTAAAACCTTCATAGGTCCATGTTACCTACATCTCAGCGTTAGTGGAGGTTGGAAGAAAAATGGGGGCTTTGTTGTTGCCTTAATTGTTGGAGGTGCAAGTATGCTCGATGGTGATGGACAAGAAGGAACAGGTAGACGAGGCCGAGCTTCGCGCGCGGTTCGAAGAAGAGGCGCTCCCTTTGCTAGACCAGCTGTACGGGGCGGCGTTTCGTATGACCGGTAACGAGGCAGATGCTCAAGATCTGGTGCAGGACACGTATGTGCGTGCATTTAGCTCGTTCAACACATTCAAGCCGGGTACCAATTTGAAGGCGTGGATGTATCGAATCTTGAAGAACTCGTTCATTAACACCTACCGCAAGAATCAGCGGCGGCCGCAACAAACCTCCGATGAGGGAGTGCAGGACTGGCAACTAGTTGATGCCTCCAGTCACCATCCGGTCGCCCTTGAATCCGCGGAGGCTGCGGCGCTTGACTCGCTACCAGACGACACGGTTCGCGAAGCCCTCGAGTCTCTTTCTGACACGTATCGCGAGGCGGTGCTCCTGGCCGACGTTGAAGGGTTTTCTTACAAAGAGATCGCCCAAATCATGGGTACCCCCGTTGGCACTGTGATGTCACGAATCTATCGCGGTCGGGCGCAGCTTCGAACGGCGCTTGCAGATTATGCGAAACGAATGGGAATTGGAGTGAAGGAGGATCATGCTTAACAACAATGATTGCGATCCTTGCGAGGAACTGAGCTCCTTCCTTTACGCGTTTGCTGATGACGCGTTGGAGGATGAGTTGGCGTATCGCCTTTCACAGCACTTGGAGACGTGCAGGCACTGCGCGGATCGGGTGGATGCGGAGATGCACGTGCGTGAGCTGGTGCGTAAGTGCTACGAGAAGCAGGCGCCATCATCGCTTCGCGCGCGCGTGGTTGCAAGCGTGCGAGTCACGCATGTTACGCGGCAGTGGGACTAGTTTCGGGTTGATTTAGTCACGTTTGCGTGTTTTTCGATGATTTCGCTTAGGCCGGGCTGTTAAAACTTCGCAAATTGTGCGAAAATAGCAAAGCTGTTTAATGAAGTAGGTAGAGGAGTCGAAATGAGCAAGCGAGGCCGCAAACGCAGGGCACGTCGCAAGAGCGCCGCTAACCACGGCAAGCGACCCAACTCTTAAGCAAAAGCTTCGAGGCTCCCGGATTTTCCGGGAGCCTCTTTTGTTTGGTTTCTACGCTGTTTCCCGGTTTACTGCAGGGACTTTACCGGCTGGACGTGAAGCGTTACGGCGCTGCCCGGTTGAAGCAGATCGACGTTGTAGGCGTTGATTGATACGGAGAGCAGCTCACCGTCCTCGCCACTGATAATCGCAATCTCGCCAGTTGGTGAAAGCACGCGGCGCAGGATTTGCCCATGGATTCCGCCTTCGGTGTGCCCAGCCTCGACACGGAAATCGGATGGGCGAACCACCAAGACTTGATTGCCCTCAGTAACCGTGTTTGCGCCTGTAAGACGGGTTAGGAAGGCGGAGGAGGGGGCCTGCAAGACCTGGGTTTTGAATCCGCTCTCGCTAACCTGTCCCTCTTCCAGGGTGATGATTTGATCTGCCATGAATGCGGCGTCTGTGAGATCGTGAGTGACCATCACGGCGGTGGCTTTGGCTGCACGAATACGCTCGCGCAGCACCAGGCGAAGGGGCCAGGCAATCTCAGAGTCAACGGCGGCAAAAGGCTCATCTAACAAAACGAGATCGGGGTTTACAGCTAGGGCGCGGGCGATTGCGATGCGCTGTGCTTGGCCTCCGGAGAGTTCACTCGGCAGGCGGTCTTTTAAGTGCAAGCAACCTACGGCTTCGAGCTCAGCGAGGGCTCGTTTAGTTGCCGCCTCGGAACTAAGGCCTCTGATTCGCGGCCCGAACGCCACGTTTTGGCAGGCGGTTAGGTGCGGGAATAGGAGCGCGCGTTGCTCTAGCCATACGATGGTGGGATCTTCGCCCAGGTTTAGGTTCCTGCTTCCACTGGAAGGAGTTAGAGTTCCGGCAATCAGCTCTATCCCGGTGGTCTTGCCCGAGCCGTTCGGGCCAACAATGGCCGTAATAGCGCCTCGCTTCAGTTTGGCATCGATATGAACATGTCGCTTGGATACGTCCGCGTTTATTTCGATCCCAACGGGCGCGTTTTCCCACTGCTGTAGTGACATATCGAGGTCGCTCAACGCGCACATGGTGTCCAACTGGTTCTGGCGCGCAGATTCAGGTTCCCTTCCGTGCGCCTCCTCGCTGGATCTCTTTGCAGATATTTTCGAAATAGCGCTAGTTATAGCGATTACAAGGCCAGCAACTAGAAGTATCACGGTCGCGAGGGCTAGGGCAGTGGCGGTGTCAATTTCGCGTTGCAGATAGATCTCGAGGGGGAGAGTGCGGGTAACGCCCTGCAGTGAGCCAGCAAACGTGATGGTTGCACCGAACTCGCCAAGGGCGCGCGCGAAGGTTAGCGCTGTGCCCGAGGCCATCGCAGGAACGGTAAGGGGTAGCGTGATTTCAAAGAATATGCGAGTGCGAGAAGCTCCAAGGTTGTTTGCCGCTTTTTCGAGGTCGCGTCCGCGTGAGCGCAGTGCGCCTTCGAGTGAGATAACGAGGAACGGCATGGATACAAACACTTGTGCCATAACTACTGCGATGGTGCTGAAGCCGATATCAATGCCCAGCACGTGCAGGTAAGAGCCGATGAGGCCGCGGCGTCCAAACGTGACCAGGAGCGCAAGGCCGGCGACGACGGGTGGCACAACCATAGGAAGCGTGACCAGCAGGCGTAAGACGCTACCCAAACTTGCGCGTGCACCGTGGCTGGTGTGGGCGAGGATGTGCGCTAGGGGAATACCAAGAATTAGCGAGATGATAGTTGAGGCAAAAGTTGTTTTGAGGGACAGCCAAAGAGCGTCTCGTGCAGCTTCACCGGCCAACAGCGCAGGGAGGTCTGCCCACTGCACCTCGGCGAACATGCCAATAAATGGCACGACCACGAAGGCCAGCGCTATCCCTGCCGGAACTGCGAGCCAGGGTGCCGGTCCCGCCGCGGTCTCACGCCTGCTGGTGCTTTGCTGCCTACTCAAAATGCTCCACCTTTGCAATGCCTATGACTTATCAATCCGTCCCGGCACCTTGGTTTCACGTGGCAGGGTTAGCGGCGCTTGGTCCAATATGCCGGGACGGTTGTGTTCTTCAGTTGCTTGCGGACTATGGCCTGGCGAATCCGTACTGCTTCAGCAGCTCCTGGCCCTCGTCGGAGAGCACCGCCTCAATAAACTTGCGTGCGAGTTCAGGAGACTTAGAATCCTTTACAACAGCAATGGGGTACTCGTTTACGCCCTTGACGTCGATGGGGATAATCTCTACCTTGTCGCCGGCAGCGATTGCGTCGGTCATGTAGACAAAGCCTGCATCACCTTCACCCGACTCGATCTTGCCGCGCACGTCGGTTACCTTCTGCTCTTCGGAAACCGGTGTTAGCTCGATTCCAGCCTCGTCAAGCACCTTGTTGGTCAGGTTGCCGCAGGGTACTTCCACATGGCACTTGATGACGTTTGCAGACTTCAAAGAGTCGTCGAGGCCGGTAACGCCGCCCGGATTTCCTGCCGGAACGATAAGGGTAAGCGTGTTCAGTGCGAACGGTTCTGGCGCCTCAACGAGGTCCGCATCCGTTGCCTTATCCATATTGCGCGTGTCAGCAGAGGCGAATACATCTGCCGGGGCGCCGTTCTTGAGCTGGTCCACGAGTGTGGAGGAACCCTCGAACGAGAAGGACACCTTCACGCCCTCATTTGCGGGCTCAAAAACTTCCTCAGCAATCTGCGGGAAGACCTTATTTAGCGAGGCCGCAGCAAAAACGGTTAGCGTCTGCGGCTCGGCGCCTTCCTTGTCTGCCGGGGCAGGAGAGCCCGAGCATGCTGCGAGCATCATCGATGCGGCGGCGAGGGTGGCAAAAATTTTAGCTGTTTTCTTCATGTTCATCCTCATTGTGAATCTAGGGAAGGCTTACAGAAACGTTGGTGGATTTCACGCCGGCAACGGCGAGCGAGCCCACCTCGAGCTTCATCTCTTGTGCAGCCTCGGTGGAAATTAGGGAAACGATTCGGAACGGGCCGCAAATCATCTCGACTCGGGTCATGACTTTATCGGAGGTGATGTCTGTGACGATGCCGGTCAGCTGGTTACGGATGGAGTTAACTTCCGTGCCATGCGTAGAACGCTCGTCCTGCGCTGCGATTTGGCGAATGTAATCAACCAGGGACTTGCCGTCGATCAGAATGCGCCCATCTTGGCGCGTGCCTTTAATCGTGCCATCTTCTACCAGGCGTCGAACCGTGTCCGTGGATACGCCCAGTAGTGTGGCCACATTTGATACTCGTAAATCTTTCATATCCCAAACCATATACCAGCAAATGCGGTATTACTATCGCATGAGTGCCGCATTTGCGCTATGTCGCGTTGGTGATATGAGAAGGTTTCGTGGGATCGGGGTCAGGCGAGAGCGCGGTTTAGAGCGGAATGTATTGCACGAGGTCGCCTTGCGCCACTTCGTCTACGTCAGCCGCAACCGTCACGAGGCCGGTAGCCTGATGCAAGGTGGCGATGAGGTGCGAGCCGGAGGCTTGCGAGTGGGTTGGGTAAACCGTGATGCCACTCGTGCTGAGCTCGGCACGCATGGGGGCATACTGACGCCGATTCTTGGCAGACTTGAACGACGCGCCGGCCAGAGCGGGAACCGCCTGTAGCTTGCTTCCGGGACGGCCGGCGAGAATGCCGATAATCGGGCGCACGAATAGCATGAATGATACGTAGACCGACACGGGATTGCCGGGTAGGCACATGACGGGCACACCCCGGCCATCCACATTAATGACGCCGTGCCCCTGCGGTTTTCCGGGCTGCATGGCTACTTTTTCGAAGTTGAAGTTGTGTGTCTTACCGACGATTTTGACAGGATCGAACGCTCCGGCAGAAACTCCACCCGAAGTGATGAGGAGGTCCGCGCAGCGCCCAGCCTCGGTGAACATCTGCTCAAGATGCTCAGGCTCGTCGCCGGTGCGACTTCGATACGTTACTTCTGCTCCCAGCGAGTGTGCTAAACCGTCGAGCATAATCCCGTTCGAGTCGGGAATCTGCCCGTGAGCGAGCTCGCTCCCCGGATCCTGCAGCTCCGTTCCGGTAGAAATAATCGCAATCCTAGGCTTCGGGATTACCGGTAGCTTCCCGTAGCCTACCGAGGCGGCCGCTGCCAACACCTGGGGAGTAACCGTAATTCCTGCCTCAAGAATAAGATCCCCAACGGCAACGTTTTCGCCTGCTTTACGTACGTTTGTTCCGGGCTGGACCGCACTGAATATGGTGACTTGATCTGGCATTTGCACCGGGCCAGGCTCAATGTTGGTGTCTTCAACTTTCACCACCGCGTCGGCGCCTTCGGGCAGGGGAGCGCCCGTCATGATGCGCGTTGCAAAACCGGGCTTTAGCGTACCGTTAGCCGTGCTGCCGGCGGCAACGTCCTCGAGAACAGGCAGGTTCACCCCGGCATCTTTTGACGCTCCGTGCACGTCATCTGTGCGTACCGCAAACCCATCCATCGCGGAGTTCGTGAAAGGCGGTACGGCAACTCGGGCCTCGATGCTCGCTGCCAAAGTGGTGCCGAGGGCAGATTCCAGGGGCCGTTCTTCGGCAGGAAGGGGAGCAATACCCGCGGTTACTTGCGAAACGTACTCTTCAACGCTAATCAAGGATTCTCCTAAAACTCGACGAGTCTAACTCCGGTTTCGCGCACATCTACAAGAGCGAGTCGGCGCACCAGCACCCCGGGTATGTCACACACAATCTTAATGACTTCCATAGCCATTAGGGACCCGGCAACTCCAACGAGGGGGCCGAGCACGCCCTGCGTTGCGGCTGTGGGGGTGGTCTGCGGATCTGGCAACTGCGGGTACAGCTCGCGCAAAGTAGCCGTTTTCCCGCTGGGATCCGCGGCAAGCGGGCGTGAGGTGAACGTGGTTACCATAGCCTGCATTCCCACTGCGCTTCCCCAAATCAAGGGTTGGCCGGAGGTTTCACAGTAATCGGCCAGCATGAACTTTGTTTCCATGTT
Source organism: Actinomyces sp. HMSC075B09 (assembly GCF_001812395.1). Classification (NCBI taxonomy): domain Bacteria; kingdom Bacillati; phylum Actinomycetota; class Actinomycetes; order Actinomycetales; family Actinomycetaceae; genus Actinomyces; species Actinomyces sp. HMSC075B09. Next base: position 120,904 of record NZ_KV808743.1, on the reverse strand, counting down.
GTCTGAGGCTTCGACAACCACGTCCACATCACCAAAAATACGTGCCGTATTTCCGGCGTCTACGCGTTCACAGATAGCATCTACAGTAATTTCAGGGTTGAGAGCGCGTAGCGTTCTTGCCGCGGATTCGGCTTTGCACCGGCCAATGCGCGCGGTGTCGTGCAGAATTTGACGTTGCAGGTTGGATTCCTCAACGGCGTCAAAATCCACCACTTTCAGGTAACCGGCGCCTGCCGCCGCAAGATAGTAGAGGATGGGCGAGCCCAGACCTCCGGCCCCTAACACGCCGATGCGCGCATTTTGCAAAGCTGCTTGACCTGCCGCGCCAAAGTCTTTAACTAGAATGTTGCGTTCGTATCGTGAACCCATAGGTAAACCGTAAGCTAAAACCAGTGACGTGAAAAACGCTAGCGTATCAAGGAGGCGCCGTGGAGCTGAAAGCTTGCGTAATTACGATTTCAGATCGCGCATCCCAAGGGGTGTATGAAGACCGCTCTGGGCCCGTTGCCGTGCAGATTCTGCGGGAGGCGGGATTTGATGCGGGGGCACCCGTAGTTATTCCCGACTCTAAAGAAGCGATCCAGCGTGCGATTTGCGATGCCGTGGCTGAAGGCGCTCGCCTCGTGCTAACCACGGGTGGCACCGGGGTAGGGCCGCGCGATTTCACCCCCGAGGCAACCGCGCCACTCATTAAGCGCGAGCTGTCCCACCTAATGAGTGCGATAGTGGTTAAAGGCTTGCAAAATACGTCCCACGCCCTCATTACGCGCGGCGTGGCTGGTTTAACAAAAGAGGGCACACTCGTGGTTAATGCGCCCGGTTCAACCGGTGGCGTTCGCGACGCGGCCGAGGTTGTGGTGACGGTCGCCTCCCACATCTTGGCTCAGGTGGATGGGGGCGACCACTAACCGCTATTGCTCGCGCACCCAGTTGCCGGATCGGCCTCCGGACTTCGCGATGATCTTGCACTCTTCAATGGCGGCGGAGCGATCAACCCCCTTCACCATGTCGATGATTGCGAGGGCGGCAACGGTGACGGCCGTCAGGGCCTCCATCTCTACGCCGGTGCGGTCCGCGGTGCGAACCGTGGCTTTGATCGCAACGTGATCGTCTTGCAGATCCAGCTCAACCGCTGCGCCATGAACGCCAATGGTGTGCGCCAATGGCAATAGTTCGGGTACACGTTTAGCGGCTGAAATGCCGGCAATGCGCGCAACTGCCAGCACGTCGCCCTTGGGCACGGTACCGTCGCGGAGTGCCTGCATAACTGCCTCGGATGCGGTGACTTTCCCAACCGCGGTTGCCTCGCGAACGGTAGGCACTTTTGCGGTGACATCAACCATGTAGGCCTCGCCCGCATTGTTAAGGTGAGTGAACTTCATTTCGCTTCTACTTTCTTTCAAAACCGGGTGGCAGCCAGGACCCAAATGGATCTTGTTCAACACGCCTGCATGTGGGGCACAGATCTTCGCCGTCATCTTCAAATAACGATTGACATTTGCGACATTTCGCGGTTTGCAGGCGCGCAACTTCCACGCGTTTCATCTCAGCTAGGGAAAGGGTGGCCCCGCGGCTGATCGCATCTTCGGGGCATAGTTCAATGCACTTCGCACTACCTTCACAGATGGTGCGATCGTGCATCAAAACAGCGGTGGAACTACCTTTTTCATTAGCATTTTCGAGGGCGAGGGCGTGGGTTGGACACGCGGATACGCATACGCCGCAGGCAGTGCAACCACTGACCTTCAGGCGCGCCGCGCTTGGGGCGGTCGCAAACTCGTCAGCTATTTCAGGCTCGATTCCTAGGATTGCGAGGGCGGCGCTCAGTTGTGCACTCTCATTGCCGGAAATGTCGACGGGCAATGAACTATCCGAGCTCAGCCCAAACAATGCCCGGCGTGAAACTGGGGCAGAGTTCGCCAATACCTCTTGCGCGGGGCGGAATCGAGGGGATTTACCCTGATATTCGCTGATCCTTGGTCCGAGCAGGCTTTGCCATACCTCGAATCGTTTTCTCGCCCGCTCGCGGTTCTCGCACTCGCAAGCATCCACATCAACGGTGAGCGTTTCTGCACCACAAGCTAGAATCTGCGGGGCGAGGGCCAGCGGGGTGTCGGCAATGCATCCTTCAACGCGAAGGGGCGTGGTGGATTTGCTGTACGTTCGAGTAGCGGAGCCGCAGATGAGGGTTATGGCGGGCTCCTCATCGCTGATCCATCTAAGCAGACTCGCGTTCATGCGTGGAGCTCTATTCGCGATACTGCTGTGTTAGCAAGACTATTTGGCCGCATTTGCGCCTTCTGTTTCAACGAACGCGTGAACGCTGGCAATGAAACCTAGCGTGAATTCGGCAACGGCCTTGTACAGGGCGGTTTTTGCGTGCTTACGAACGTCCTCCACAACTCCTCCCGCAAACCGATCGAGGTGGTCAAATAGGAAGTCGCGCATTGCCAGGCGGATCTCTTCTGCGTCCTCGCCGGCCCCTAGTTGCTCGGCGGCACGTTCCGCGAGGTCGCTCAAGAACGCAATTTCGAGGCCAATGTGATCATCGGGTTCGCGGTTAAAGTTGGGGGCGCGAAGCCCGAACCTCGCGTAGGCGGCGCGCACGGCAAACGTTTCTTCTTCAAAAACGAGACCCTCTTCAGAGGTACGCACGGATTCGTACGGTTGTGCGAGGGCTCGGCCGGCTCCAACGAACAGGTAGAGGTGGTCGCGTTTGATTTCTTCTTCGCTTTCGGGGCGCGAGCTAAGAAGGGTGCGCACTCCTTGAATAGAATTTGAGTCAGTGAGGGGCCAGTCGTTCAGCATTTGGGGGGAATACATCGCTTCGCGTAGCTGCTCTGCGGGAGCGCTTAGATAAAGCTGGGATAGTACTTTGCCAGCTGCCGAGATGCGTTCGGCCTGTTCCACAGCTGAAACGGTCATGCCTGCCATTCCTCACATTAGTTGCAATGTTTACTTTCTCTTAGTTTATCTAACCGTGTATGGCCGGTGCCTGTCGTACTCGGTGAGCGGTTGACCCCGGCGCGGCTTAGAATTGCATAGTTACAGTATTAAAAGAGCATCTAGCTCACTGAGATTTGGGAGGGCACATGGAGCGCAAAGATGATCCGCAGAAAATGGAACGAATGCGTGAGTGGCTTACGCGCGCCGCGCAGATAATCGAGGTGGATAAGGATGTCGTTCTGGATCTAGAAGTCGATTTGTTGAAGCTTGCGCAGATGACTGCGCATAACACTTCGCGTCCGGGTACTCCGCTTACCGCTTTCTTGGTTGGTCTGGCGGCCGGAGCGGCTGGCGGTGACAATGAGGCCACGGTGACAACGGCACGCGCTAAAATCGCTTCTTTGATTGCTGATATTGAGAAGAATTTTGTGGAGGAATCTAAGTGAGTGGTGGCCGCGTTGTTCGCGTTGAGATTAGCCCGGAACCGTTTGAGGAGGCTGAGGTCGTAGCCGCCACTGCGGATGACAAGGCTGGCGCAGTTATCACGTTTAACGGCGTGGTTCGTAACCATGACCAGGGCAGGGACGTGGAGTCAATCGAGTATTCCTCGCACGAGATTGCACAGAAGATTTTGCGTGAGATTGCTGAGGAGATTGCTGGCCGCGAGGGGGTACATGCTGTGTCAGCGGTTCACCGCGTTGGGCATGTCCGAGTGGGGGAGACTGCGATGGTTGTTGTCGTTGCTGCCTCGCACCGGTCAATGGCGTTCAGTGCCACCAGTGATTTTGTAGATGAGATTAAGGCTCGCGTTCCGGTTTGGAAGAAACAGAATTTTCCAGATGGTAACCACGAGTGGACGGGTATAGCTGACATCCAAAGCTAGAGTTGATGCAGATAATAGTTTGAGGGCCACAAACGAAGTGTTTGTGGCCCTCAAGCGTGTGTCCTTACCGGCTTATATTCCGATCCTGTTCATCTCTCCGTAGAAGAGGAACCTGGCGATGATCTCGCTGATAGTCACGAGGGCAAAGCTGGTGAGGGTGAGGGCTAGCAGCGGCTTGTGCTGGCCGCCCTCGAGGTTTTTGTGGGTGGTTAGGGTCAGGTAGAGGCCAATGATGCCAGCGCCGATGATAAGCAGGACGAGGCGAATGGCGTACCAGGTTGGCGATGGATCAACTTCGGCGGGGTTGGGCCCGGCCGGTTTAGCAGCGGCGTAGGTGCCAACCACTAGTTGGAGTGCGAGCATCGCGATGGTGGTAATTGCGATCCATTTGGTTGCCTGGTTGGTCAGGCTGATGGTTTCGCGTTCAGTTTGAATATCTGCGCGTGCCTGCGCCGGATCGTTCGCGCTCTTGTTAGCCCCGGTTAGGACGTGGTCCAGTTTGGGCCATTTTGTTGAGACGATCGGCCAGGCACTGAAGGCCAGAGCGATTGCAAGGCTACCGGTTAGGGCCGCGCTGATGTAGAAGGTTGCAGGGGTAGTCCAGTGGTTCCATGCAGGAACGGTTGGAAGCATGTATACGTGGGCCATAACCCAGATGAAACCCAGGCCCCAGATGGCGGTGAAGATAGCTAGCGCGTTACGGATTTTCGCGTTGAACCAGCCAAACCAGGTGGCGGCCGCGAAGATGAATCCGAGTCCGGCAAAGCCAGCGCCAAACAGAATTTCACGCGCTAACCACGAAGTGGCGATGTGACGGATCGCGTTAGGCGCATTCAGGGGGTTGCCAAGGTGGAACATGGAAGCAAGCAATGCTAGAACCATGACCGGTCCGATTGCGTAGAGGGCAGGCTTGGCCAAGCGGTCTACGGTCTTGGATGAGTACTTGGTCTGGGCGAATAGGTTTACTAGACCTAGCGTGACAAAAGCTCCCACCGCCATTTGCGCAAGAATGGTGAAAGCCGTTAATGGCCATTCATGAACGTTCACTTTCTAGACCTCTTCTCGGTTAGCGATCTCACCGGAGGGGTTGTTCCACGGTTGAGCGTCGCGGTGGGGTGTAACTACTAGGTTCGGGTTGGTAATAGATGGATCTGGTAGCGGTGCTACGGCTTGGACGTCGCCGTACTTTTCGCGTAGCTCATCTATTGGCCCCCAGTCCAGTGCGCGGGAGGGGCAGGCATCTACACAAGCGGGGTTTTGACCCGTAGCACGGTAGTCAGAGCAGAGGTCACATTTGGTCATGTAACCGAGATCCGCGTTGAACTGCGGGGCCGAGTAAGGGCACGCCCATTCGCAGTAACGGCAACCAACACATTTGCCCGGATCGACGGTAACCACGCCGTCTTCGTCTTGGCTCATTGCGGTGGTGGGACACACCTGCACGCAGATTGGGTTTTCGCAGTGGTTACAAGAGATGGAAGTGTAGTAAGAGAACACGTTCGGGGTGAAGGTGTCACCGTCTTGTTGCCAAGAGCCTCCCGTGTACTCAACTACGCGCCGCCAGTTCACACCAATAGGCGTGTCGTGCTTATCCTTGCAAGCGATCTGGCAGGCCTTGCACCCGTTGCAAGCGGTCTGATCAAAGTAAAAACCAAGTTTTGCAGCCACAATAAACCTCCTAAGCCTTCTCTACCTGAACGAGGGCAGTGTGTTGGCCGTTGCCTTTAGAGACCGGCGTTGGGTGCCAGCTAGTCAACGTGTTGACTGCGCCACCGGCATCCACGCCGTCCTTATCGAATCGGCTCCACGCGCCCTGAGGAAGGGAAATAACTCCGGGAGCGATACGGCTGGTAACTCGTGCTTGAATGCGAACCCGTCCACGATCGTTGCGGATTAATACCTGGTCACCGTTCTTGATGCCGCGCTCCTTGGCATCGATGGTGTTGATCCACACCATCTGGGGGTGCGCTTCATTAAGCCACGACAGGTTGCCGTAGGTGGAGTGCGTGCGCTGCTTGTAGTGGTGACCAATGCACTGCAGAGGATATTCCTCGTTTGTGCGTGCTTCTTCTGCGCCTTCCCAAGTTGCAAGGTGCTTCGGGATTGGCGAAATCTCGTCGCCCGGCTTGGCATCGGGGAACTCCCACGTCTTTGCCATTTCTGCCAGCTGCGTCGAGTAAATCTCGATCTTGCCCGACGGTGTTTCTAGCGGATTCGCCTCAGGGTCCTCCCGGAACTCCTTTAGTGCGATCGTTGTTCCCTCGGGGTTCTGGTAGCGGTATACGCCGATTTCGCGTAGCTCGTCCCAGCTTGGGAATTCGGGGTGTTCGCGAACCGTTTCGGCCTGCATCTTGCGGGCGAGGGTTTCCAGGTCGTCCTCGAATTCCTTTTCAAATCCGAGTCGCTTTGCAACCTCGCGAACCATTTCGTATGCGGGCATCGAGTTGTATAGCGGATCAATCGCCTTATCCACGATGAGCAGGTAGGCCATGTCGCCCGTGTATTCGGAGGGCACGAGGTCGTGGCGTTCTGCTGTGGTGGTGTCGGGCAGGACGAGGTCGGCAAGCTCTGCGCTTCGCGTCATCTGGTTGTCGATGGCAAGGATGAACTCACACTTGGTTTCGTCTTGCAGAAGCTCGCGCGTGCGGTTGATGTCGGCGTGCTGCGAGCCCGGCATGTTGGTTGCGTAGTTCAGCAGGAACTTAATGCCGGTGTCTAGCTTGTCTACGCCGCGAACACCGTCGCGAGCCGCTGTCATTTCTTCACCGTGATCGATTGCGTCAGTCCAGCCGAAGCAAGAGATCTGCGCCGGGCAGGGGTTTTCACCATTGTCGAGCCACTTCGTGACTGGCCAGTAGTAGCCTTCGCGGCCACCGGTGCCGCCACCTGCAATGCCGACGTTACCGGTCACGCAAGCGAGGAGGTAGATCGAGGTTGCCTGGTTCTCGCCATTTGCGTGGCGTTGCGGGCCCCAACCCTGGGAGATGTTGCATGCCTTTGCGCCTGCAATCTCGCGGGCGAGCTGGCGGATGGTATGCGCGGGAATACCGGTGATCTTTGAAGCCCACTCGGGGGTCTTCTCGATGCCGTCTTCTCCCTTGCCTTCAATGTAGGAACGGTAAGAGGCATTTTTTGGCGCCCCTTCCGGCATGTGATCCTCATCGAAGCCAATCGTGTACTTGTCCAAGAACGCCTGGTCGTGCAGGTTCTCTTCGAGCATCACGTGAACCAGACCGGCTACAAGAGCGGCGTCGGTTCCGGGGCGAATCGGGACCCACTGATCGGCCAGTAGCTGCGCGGAATCGGAGTAGCGCGGATCAATCACGATGATCTTGCACTTGCCGTGCTTCTTTGCCCACAGTGAGGTGAACGTGAGGCCACCGCCGGACATGCGCGTTTCCATTGGGTTGTTGCCCCAGAGGACGAGGAGGTCGGAATGCAGCGCGGCGTCCTCGAAGGAGTTTGAAATCTGCTCGTCGGGGGAGCCGTAGAAGTACTTGGTGATCGTGCCGATCTGAGCGTAGGAGTAGTTACCGTAGTAACCGAGGTATCCGCCCATGAGGTTGAACAGCTTCTGCCATCCTGCACTGGTTGCAATGTGGGCGTTCCAAGTGCCCGAACCGTAGTTGCGGTAAACCGCCTGTGGGCCGTACGTGTCGTACGTGTACTTCAAGCGCTCAGCAACAAGATCGAAAGCCTCGTCCCAGGAAATCTCTTCCCATTCGCCTTCACCACGTTTGGTGCCTTCTTTGCGCTTTAGAGGCACCTTGATGCGGTCGGGGTTGTGAATGCGCTGACGCATTGAGCGGCCGCGTACACACGCGCGGATCTGACGGGTGAATAGGCCGTCGTCACCCGTGTTATCGGGAAGCACGCGAACAACCTGACCATCTTTAACCTGTAGTCGAAGTGGGCACCTGGAACCACAGTTGATAACGCAGGCGTTCCAAACTGTCTTTTCTGCTTCCGGGTGGCCTTCGACGGCAAAAGCTTGGTTTGCTTCACCAACGCCCGGCTTACCGGAGAACACTGCGGGGGATGCGGCTAGCGCGGTCGCGGTTCCGGCGACGGCGCTCCATTTTAAGAATGAACGACGGGAGGGACCCGGTGTACCCTCTCGTGGTTTGACGTCGGCCAAGGACACGATTTCCTCCTTAAATCTGCAACTTTTCCTAAATACTATGGCCGGCTAATTTGGTGTGACCCATATCCCTATGTTTCCGCCAGAAAGTGGCGTTCAGTATTTTTGCAAATAGAAAACCATGGTGAAATTAAAAACGATCGTGTTAGTAAACTCGTCCTTAGGATGAACGAACTACGGTGTAGATTGACTCACCTAAAGGCTCGTCTCAATAAAAAAATAGCGTTACTCGAGTTTCGAGTAACGCCTGCAAATGAGGTTTTAGTTATCCGCCAGCAAATGGAGGAAGCACGTCGAGTGTTTCGATTGATGCAGCGGAATCGGTTAGAAGAACCTTCTTGCCATCAGCCAGTAGCAGAGAGCGGGAGATAACTGTTTCGAGCACGTCATTTCCCTCACTAACCTGCTGGAGTAATCCTGCAACGGTTGGTGCAGAATCGACGCTAATGGTTGAACGTCCGGCGGCCTCGGCCGCCCCGGCAAAGAAACGGATCGTAGCCACTATCCACCAATCCTTGACATCGTGCGTGTAGGGGGTTGAAAATCGGGTCTGCCCATGCCGTGCCCGGCTTGCTTTTGTTCGGTGGCACCCATCCAAATGGTTGCCAACTCTTCGTCGCTGGCCCCGGTTCTTAACGGGCCACGTAGGTCTGTTTCCGTGGTTGCAAATAGGCATGTGCGGATCTGCCCATCAGCCGTGATCCGCGTGCGGTCACAGTCGTCGCAAAACGGGTTCGTCACAGATGCGATGACGCCCACGTCCCCAGCGGGGTGGTCTGCGCTCGCGGCTACGTTCCAAAGCTCTGCCGGCGCTGAACCACGCGGCTTTGAGGAAGGAGTTAGTTCAAACTTCGTTGAAAGCCGCTCCAAAATGTCGGCCTGCGTAAGTAGCTGGTCACGCCTCCATGAATGAGCGGGACCAAGCGGCATGTGCTCAATGAAACGCAGGTGGTAACCGTGGTCAAGGCAAAAGGCCAGAAGCTCGACAATGTCGTCTTCATTGATGCCCTTCATCGCAACGGCGTTGATTTTGATTGGGCTCATGCCGGCCCGATCTGCCGCTTCGATGCCCCGCAATGCGTCGGACAGCCTGTCCCGCCTGGCGATAGCTGCGTACCGCTGCTGGTCAAGCGAGTCGAGCGAAATGTTGGCCCGTGACACGCCGGCTTTGACAAGAGCTTCGGCACGCTTATCGAGGCCGAGTCCGTTTGAGGTAATCGAAATCTGCGGTGGCGCGCCCAAATGGGTAGTCATGGCCTTGGTGCGGGAAACGATTTGTTCAAGGGAGCGGCGAAGTAGAGGCTCCCCTCCGGTGAAGCGCACCTGCTCGATGCCGAGCATTTCGATGCCGATGCGGATCAGGCGCAGGATTTCTTCATCGCTCAAAGTGTTTTCCGTTGGAAGCCACTCAAGCCCTTCGGCGGGCATGCAGTATTCGCAGCGCAGGTTACATCGGTCTGTCAAAGAGACGCGCAGATCGCGAGCAACACGACCAAACCTGTCAGTTAGAACCCCTAACTGCGTATTTGACTGCATATCACTCACAAATCTTCATAAGGAAAACTGGACTAACCGATTCTATGCACGAGGAGGCAAGCCTATCCACTCGAACCAGTTGTTGTGTAGCACGATCCATGCCAGCAGCCCATAGCCCGCTTGGTTTGGTAGGCCGGTCTGTGACATCGCGATATCGTCATGCCACTGGTCGTGTGTTAAGAGGGGCGAGAACGTGTCCACAAATGGGATAGACCTGCGCTCGGCAACCTCGCGGCAAGCACGTACCACCTCGGATAGTTGGCGTGAATCGGAAGTTTGAAGTGGGGGAGGTCCAACAATCATTACTTTGATACCAAGTTGGGCTGAAACATCCACCATGTTTGCCAGATTGAGGCGGGTTCGCGGTGTTGAAAGCCCGGTCTCCACATCTTGTTTACCGACGGCGATGATAAGTCGGTTGTCTGCCCCATCCTTGAATCGCGGCATGCACTCGTTTTCCCAGCGCTGTGACATTTCGGTGGTGGATTCTCCCGGCATGGCAAGGGGAAACACGTTCATGGTCTCTGGGACGTTGGTGCGTGCAAGCACTCTTCCAATCCAACCGAGGGCACGAGGATCACCCGTTCCCGCTACGAGTTCGTCCCCAATCACGCAAAGCCTGATTTCGTTCACAATCGTCTCCTTCAGCCCTTCACAATACACGCAAAGCGGGGCCGGCTAACGCCAGCCCCGCCTCGTGGTGTTTTAGCGTTCGAACGCGCCGTCCATCAAAATCTCGTGCTGGTACTTATGTAGGGCCATGGTGCCAGCTGCCGGAGATGCGGCCGCCGGGCGAGACACTACCTTAACCTTGCGGTCGATCTGCGGGAACAGGTTCAGTGCCAGGAACGGCCAAGCGCCCTGGTTTTGCGGTTCATCCTGCACCCATACCAGTTCGGCGTCGCCAAACGGCGCAATCGCTGCTTTCAGCTCATCTAGCGGAAGCGGGTAGTACTGCTCTACTCGCACGATCGCTGTCCTGTTGTCACCGCGACGCTGGCGTTCCTTCACGAGGTCGTAGTAGACGCGGCCCGAACACATGATCACTCGATTAACTGCCTGCGCGCCCGCGGTGATCGCCTGGTCGGCTTCACCGACTACGGGCTGGAAGTGGCCGGAGGTGAAATCCTCAACTGCGGAAGAAGCGGCAGAGAGGCGGAGCAACTGCTTGGGCGTAAACACGATGAGCGGCTTACGCGGACGCTTGTACGCCTGCGTGCGTAGCAGATGGAAGTAGTTTGCCGGAGTGGACGGCTGGACAATCCACATGTTTTCTTCCGCAGCCAGCTGCAGGTAACGCTCGATGCGTGCCGAGGAATGATCCGGCCCCTGGCCTTCGTAACCGTGGGGCAGTAGTAGCGTCACAGAGGAGCGCTGATCCCACTTTTGTTCCGCGGATGAAATGAACTCGTCAACGACGGTCTGCGCGCCGTTGGCAAAGTCACCGAACTGGGCTTCCCAAAGAACTAGAGCTTCGGGGCGCTCCAGCGAGTAGCCGTATTCGAACGCCATTGGTGCGTATTCAGAAAGTGTTGAGTCGTGAATGTCGAGCTTAGGCTGCTTATCCACCAGGAAGTTCAGTGGCGTCCACTCGCGGCCGTCGTTGTGATCGTGGAGGACGGCGTGGCGCTGTACGAAGGTAGCGCGGCGCGCGTCCTGGCCGGACATGCGAACCGGGGTGCCTTCCATCAGTAGCGAACCAAAAGCGATCAGTTCACCGAAGCCCCAGTCGATCTTGCCCTCGCGCGACATCTTGTGACGCTTTTCGAGTAGTTTTGCAAGCTTCGGATGTGGCGTAAACCCTTCTGGGATGGCCAGGTGCGCGTCGCCAATGCGTTCAATAACCTCGCGGGTTACTGGCGATTCCCAACCAATCATCATGCCTTCGCCCGCGCGTTGTGCTTCGGGACGCTCCAGGCCGGCAACGGCTTCGCCCGATACCTCGGCCTTGTCCGCGCTCCTCGTTTCTTCGAGGATCTCGTCCAGTAGCGCGTTGTATTCGGCTAGTGCCTTGTCGGCCTCGTCCTCGGTAATATCGCCGCGGCCGATGAGGTCCTTTGTGTAGCGATCACGTGTGGTGAGCGTACGGTCAATCAGGGAGTACATGACTGGCTGGGTCATCGACGGGTCGTCACCCTCGTTGTGTCCGCGGCGGCGGTAGGTGACCAGGTCAATGATGACGTCCTTGTTGAACTTCTGGCGGAACGCGAAGGCAAGTTTTGCAACGCGCACAACCATTTCCGGATCATCGCCATTCACGTGGAAGATTGGAATCTGCAGGCTCTTAGCCATGTCGGTTGCGTACTTCGTGGAGCGCGCTACCGTGTTCGGCGTGGTAAAGCCAATCTGGTTGTTGATGATCACATGCAGTGTGCCACCGTTGCGGTAGGCGGGCACCTGGCTCATATTCAGGGTCTCGTAAACAACGCCCTGGCCGGCAAAAGCGGCGTCACCATGGATGAGGATTGGCAGAATCGGCCAGCCGGGCTCGTTCAGTTTGTCGTGCTTTGCACGCGCAACGCCCTGCAAGACGCCGTCGGCAGCCTCAAGGTGGGACGGGTTAGCGGCAAGGTATACCTTCGTTGCCGCGCCGTCATCTGCAGTGAAAATACCTTCGGTACCAAGGTGGTACTTGACGTCACCTGATCCAAGGACAGAGCGAGGATCTTGATTGCCTTCAAATTCAGAGAAGATCTGGCCGTAAGATTTGCCGGCAATGTTGGCCAGCACGTTCAGGCGGCCACGGTGTGCCATTGCGATGGCAACCTCAGCGATCCCATCGTGGGCGGCCACCCAAAGTACGCGGTCCAGAAGTGGAATCAGTGACTCAGAGCCCTCCAGGGAGAATCGCTTTTGGCCGATGTACTTGGTTTGCAAGAAATGCTCAAAAGCCTCTGCCTTATTCAGCATCGTCATGATGTGACGCTGGGTTTCAAGTGTGGGCTTCTCCCAAGGCTTTTCAACGCGCTCTTGGATCCACTCGCGCTGGGCCGGGTCAACCATGTGCATGTATTCGATGCCGGTGGAGCGGGTGTAGGTGTCGCGAAGCTGCTCGAGGATTTCGCGTAGCGTCATGTGGTCGCGGCCGCCAAAGCCGCCGGTTGGGAACGAGCGGTCCAAGTCCCAAACGTTTAGCCCGTACGTCGACAGGTTCAAGTCGGGGTGGCGGCGAACCTTGTAGTCGAGCGGGTCGGTGTTAGCAGCGAGGTGACCGGCAACGCGGTAGGCGTGGATTAGCTCCACAATGCGTGCGGGCTTACCCTTCTCGCGTTCCTCGTTGTATTCCTTGTCGCGTTCCCAGCGGTAAGGAACGTACGGAACCTGCATGGAGTCAAACACGCGGTCGTAGAATCCGTCTTGACCGGCAAGCTTGCGTGACACCATTCGCAGAAGTTCTCCAGAAGCTGCGCCCTGGATGATGCGGTGATCGTAGGTGGACGTCATCGTCATGATTTTGCCAACGCCCATTTTTGCCAGGCGCTGCGGTGAGGCTCCCGCCCACTCGGCAGGGTAGTCCGTTGCACCTACGCCAATGATCGATCCCTGCCCCTTCATTAGGCGGGGAACGGAGTGCGTAGTTCCGATCGTTCCCGGGTTCGTAAGGGTAACGGTACCGCCTTGGAAGTCGCCCGCACCCAGCTTGCCTTCGCGCGCCCGCTTGACGATGTCCTCGTAGGCAGCAACGAACTCGGCGAACGTCAGCGTGTCGGCTTCTTTGATGACGGGCACCATGAGCATGCGGTTCCCATCTTTCAAAGGAATGTCGATTGCGAGGCCGAAGCCAACGTGCGCGAGGTGTTCAACGGCGGGCTTGCCCTTATCGTCGAACGTGTATCGCACGTTCATTGAAGGCATCTCTACCAGGGCTTCAACAAGCGCGTAGCCGATGAGGTGGGTGAAAGAAACTTTGCCGCCGCGAGTGCGGGCGAGGTGGCCGTTAATAACGGCACGGTTTTCAATCAAGAGTTTGGCGGGAATCTGACGGGCCGAGGTTGCAGTGGGCACCTCGAGGGAGCTTTCCATGTTCTTCGCAACGGCACGGAACGCTCCCTTTAGGGTTTCGGTCTCATCCTCTGAGCGTGCCTCGCTGTTGAGTATTGACGCGGCACGAGCTTTTGCAAGGCGGGTGTATGGCGACGTTGCCTCAGCGACCTTGGATTTAGGAATGGGAGGGAGGTCTGCGCGGGTTTCGTCGATAGCGTTCGGGTTAAAACGTGACGCGGACGCGGCGATTGGAGCAGAGGCTTCTACGGGAGCGGAGTCTGCGGAAATCCTCGACGGATCATGAGGGGCAGGCGGGGCCGGAGGGCGGGGTGCTGCTTGAATCGGGCCGGGTGTGTATTCTGTCATCGCTCCTGTTTCCTTGGGCTCGCGATATTGTCAACGATTCCAGTTGATCGCTTCGATGGTGATCGGGCGTTGCAACTTCAATCAGTTTAGGACGAATAATCCCCGTTTTCTCTTGATATAGAGAGATTTTACAGTTATTTGCTCAACTGATAATCACCTATGGCTTGGACCTTAAAAGTTGAAGGGGATTAGAGGCTTTGGAAAAGACTTAATCGGGCGCAGAAAAGCCAGCGTAAATGAGGTAATCAACACCTATTGCACGCGTGTATCGAAATACGGTTAAGCTGGGATAGATGCATAAAGATGAACCTCCTCGAAGTCTCAGGCCGGTGATGAGCCGGTGATATATGACGTCCTAATGCTCCTATTCGGAGTTGTTCTCACGCTGGGCACCGCTGTTTTTGTTGCCGCAGAGTTTTCATATGTGGCCCTCGATGTTGCGTCGGTGGAACGGCGGGCAAATGAAGGCGACAAAAAAGCGAAGCAGGTTGTTAAAGCACTGCGTATCCTGTCCACCCAGCTTTCGGGTGCGCAGGTGGGTATTACGCTAACAACCATTCTGTTGGGTTACACCACGCAAGTGTCTTTGATGAACCTGTTCACGAAGATGTTTACAAGCTTCGGCCTCGCTCTCACCCTTTCAACCACAATCGCCGTGGCGCTGTCCGTCATCTTTATCAACGCGTTCTCGATGCTGTTTGGCGAGCTGGTTCCAAAGAACATGGCTCTAGCTGATCCTTTCCACAGTGCGAGCCTTGTTACGCCGGTACAGGCGGCATTCACAAAGTTGCTGCACCCGCTTATTAAGGTGTTGAACGATACTGCCAACGGGGTGCTGCACGCTATGGGGATCACGCCGATGGAAGAGATTTCGTCGGCGAGGTCCGCGTCAGAGCTTGCCGCGCTTGTGCGCCACTCCGCGCAGGAGGGCACGTTGGATACCTCGACTGCGACGCTACTTACCAAGTCGATTGGTATTGGAGAGCTAACGGCGATCGACGTTATGACGGATCGCGGTCGCATGGTCTATTTGGGTGAGTCTGCCTCAGCGGCTGACGTGGTTGAGCTTGCGCGCACTACGGGCCACTCGCGCTTCCCGATTGTGGGTGATGACTCGGACGACATCGTGGCTTTCGTGTCGCTTCGCCGCGCAATCGCGGTTCCTTGGGATAAGCGAAGCGAAGTGTCCGTGCTTTCCTCCTCGCTCACTTCTGAAGTGCTCCGCGTGCCGGAAACCCTTGCGCTTGCTCCGTTGCTCCTCATGCTTCGCGCGGAAGGTCTTCAAATCGCGGTGGTAGTGGATGAATACGGGGGCACCTCCGGAATCGTCACGTTGGAAGATGTGGTGGAAGAAATTGTTGGTGAAGTTGCTGATGAGCACGACCGTCGCCGCCACGGCATTCGACGCCAAAATGATGGCTCGTGGAAGGTGCCCGGCACTCTTCGTCCCGATGAGCTACTAGAACGTACCGGCATTTTCGTTCCCGAGGATGGTCCGTACGAGACTCTGGGTGGGTTCATGATGCTCAAGCTCGGTCGTATCGGGGAGCCTCATGACAAGGTGCAGGTTGAAAACACGACTTTAGAGATCTTGCGCATGGATGGGCGCCGCATAGATCAGATCCTGGTGCGCGCAGCTGAGCCAGAACCAACGGATGAGGGCAGGGAGGCTACCAAATGAGTATCACCGCTGGCCTTCTAATCACGCTGTTGCTACTACTTTTGAATGCATTTTTTGTGGCCGCTGAGTTCGCCGTTACCTCTTCACGTCGGGCGCAAATAGAGCCGCTCGCAGACGAGGGGAAACGAGGCGCCAAGACGGCCCTGTACGCCATTGAGAACGTTTCGTTGATGCTGTCGATCTCCCAGCTTGGCATCACGATCGCTTCGACTTCGTTGGGTGCGGTTGCAGAGCCCGCCATTGCAAGGCTTGTGGAGCGTCCTTTGCATTCCGTGGGGCTTCCAGCCGCGTCCGCACATGCTGTTGCGTTTATTTTGGCTTTGCTACTGGTGCTGTACCTGCACGTGGTTTTCGGGGAGATGGTACCGAAGAACATGTCGGTGTCGGCCCCAGATAAGGCGCTGTTGATTCTGGCGCCGCCCCTGGTTGCGATTGGGCACGTATTCCGTCCCATCGTTGTGGGTCTTGATCATATTGCGAACTGGTTCGTGCGCTTGTTCGGTTTGGAACCACGCCATGAGGTTGCCGCGTCGTTTACCGCCGAGGAGGTTGCTTCGATCGTCGAGCTATCCCAGCAGGAAGGGACCATTCATGACGAGATCGGTCTGCTGAGCGGAACGCTCGAGTTTTCGGAGGAGCGCGCTGGTGACGTTATGGTGCCGGTAGATGAGCTGGTGAGCGTGCCACGTGACGTGACGCCTGCCCAGCTGGAGCGCGAGGTCGCAAAAACTGGTTTTTCACGCTACCCGGTGGTGGATGAAGAAGGCATGCCGGTCTTTTATATCCACTTGAAGGACATCTTGTTCGCGGGCCCTGATCAGCGGGACTTGCCATTGGATGAGTGGCGTTTTAGGGAGATGCCGGTTGTGCAAGCAGGTGACGAGGTCGAGGATGCGTTGCGCATCATGCAACGCTCGGGTACGCATCTGGCAGAGGTTGTAAAGGATGGTCAGACGGTTGGCGTGCTTTTCTTAGAGGACGTTATTGAAGAGTTGGTTGGCGAGGTTAGAGACTCGCTACAGCGTGAGGATGTTTTCATCGAGCGCAACTTGGATGCGTGAGTCGAACTTGGGTCTGTAGCTCATTGGTGCCGGTTTGAAGTGATGGGCGTGAGTCTGTACACAGCTTTTTCAAACGGGTTGATCCGCGCGGCCCAGCGTTATAAGTTCGTTATGTATTCACCGCGTGAGTTCGTGTGAGTCACCCTGTTATTACATGCTTTCGGGAAGGGAAGAGTTATTTTGCCTGTGAATGATTCTCCAAATGGCTCGCCTTTCCCTACGCGTCGTCAGCTTCGTGAGCAGGCAGAAGCGTCTTCGAAGCGCAAGATCCAAAAACCTAGTTGGTTGAGTCTTTTGAAGGGTGGTCTTGTAGCCGTGGTTGCGGCAGCCACCGTGGCGGTTCCACTAACTGGTTTCGTTGGGCCAGATACTTCAATTGCGCTACCTTCAAAGGTGGTAGCTTCACCGGTCGCACAATCCTCGTGGGCTAAAAGCGCTGATGTCGTTGTTGCAGAGGCAGAGGGATTGCGTGAGGTTGCAGGCGCGGCCTCCAGGGCAAAGCTTCGCACCCCCCTTGAGATTTCGCAGTGCCTACAGGTGATGCCCGCTAACGGTAACCGTTCGGTGTCAGAATCTGCGCCTATTGTTTGGCCGCTACTTGAGGGAACGTTCAACATTGCGTCCCCGTTCGGATATAGGTTCCACCCGGTTCTGGGGTATTCCAAGTTGCATGAGGGGCTGGATATGGCCAGCCCGAATGGAACTCCTATTTTTGCTGCATCAGATGGCGTGGTGCAGGCATCGGAGCCCATGGAGGGCTACGGTTATTGGATTTTGATCAAGCACACTAAGTCCGATGGAGAGGTGTTTTACACCGGTTACGCGCACATGTACGCCGAGGATGTCCTGGTGAAGGCTGGGGATCAGGTAAGCGCGGGACAGCGGATCGCTTCGGTGGGTAATACGGGAACTTCTACCGGCCCGCACCTGCACTTTGAGGTGCATGATAAAGACGATCAGCTGGTGGATCCAATGGTGTGGTTGCAACAAAATAATGCTCGCCAGCCAGGCCAAGGTTGTGACTAGTTTATGTATGACGTTCCTCGTAGAGGAGCCCCGCTGGTTGTAGCGCACCGTGGCGGCGCTAATTTGGCTCCGGAAAACTCGTGGGAAGCATTCGAGAATTGCGATAGGCTCGGTTTTCACTTCGTGGAAACGGACGCTCATTTGACGGCTGATGGCCACGTGGTGTTGATACACGACCCGATTCTGGATCGAGTTTCGGACGGTTTTGGTCTTGTCTCGGCTCACACGTTGGAAGAGTTGCAAAATGTGACGATCAACGGTTCTGCGCGCGGCCCGGTTCTGCTTGCTGAGGTTTTGCAGGCTTTCCCTCATCTAGAGCTAAATATCGATGCGAAAGAAGAGGACGTTTGGCGTCCAATGATTGAGGTTATCCGCGCTCACGGTGCGATGGATAGAGTGTGTTTAGCCTCATTTGATTCGGGCCGCCTGCAGCGTATCCGCGAGGTTGCGCCGGAGATTAGCACTTCCTTGGGACAAGTGGAGGTTGCGCGCCTGTTTCTTGCCGCGCAGACGAACACGAGGCGTCTGGTTACACGACAGAATTGGCCGCGCTTCGGAGTGGTGGCCGCACAAATTCCGTTAAAGATCGGTCCTATCCGGCTGGTGTCTAAACGTTTTGTTAGTTTTGCGCATTCCTTTGGGATTGGGGTGCATGTGTGGACGCTGAATGAGCCAGAAGAGATTGTTCAAGCGCTAGATGCTGGTGTTGATGCGATCATCTCGGACGATCCGGTTTTGGTCCGTGAGATTATTCGCGCCCGCAAATCCTTGTGATCACCGGTCTCATTTAACGGTTTCTTAGCCTCCCTGGTACGATTACAACGGCTTTTCAGATAGCCAGGCCCCGATAGCTCAGCGGATAGAGCGTCTGCCTCCGGAGCAGAAGGTCGCAGGTTCGAGTCCTGTTCGGGGCGCTTTTCGTTTTGTGGCGTGAGCGGGTAAAGGCCCTTTTGATGGGCCATATTTTGCTTTTCAACTATGTTCCGCGGCTTCGTGTAATAATTAGGTAAACAATCTTTCTTTGGAGGTCGCAATGCGCGTACACATCGCAGCTGATCATGCTGGATTTGAGCTTCGGAACTACCTGATTGAAATGTTGAAGGAGGCGGGCCACGACGTCGTTGACCATGGTGCAACGCAGTACGATGCGCTCGACGCATACCCAACGATGTGTATTCCCTGTGGTGAGGCCGTGGCGGCTGAACCGGGTTCACTTGGCATCGTGATCGGTGGTAGTGGCAACGGTGAACAGATGGCCGCGAACCTCGTGAAGGGTGTTCGCGCCGCACTGGTGTGGAATGAGGCCACTGCGGTGTTGGCTCGCGAGCATAATGATGCGAATGTTATTGCAATTGGTGCCCGTCAGCACACCATGGAAGAGGCCGCTCACTTTGTGAATGTGTTTCTTGCAACGGAGTTTTCGGGCGATTCTCGTCACGCTTACCGGATTGGTTTGATGAGCGAGTACGAGAATAAGCACTGATTTATATGCACTCGAGGGCAGGTCCGGTTGCGGGCCTGCCCTTTTTGCATGCCTCGATTTCGGGTGGCTTTGTTCGCTCGGTGGGCTCTGGTTACGCGGGGCGGGGGTTTGCCTTTAAGATTGGGGACGTGACTCCTAAAGATTTAGAAAAGCTTATCCATGAGGTTCTGACCGGCTCTGTGAGCGACGGTGCGATTAGTTTGGACGCCGAGGACATCGAGCAGGATGTAACTGTGGAGCGTCCGCGTAACCGTGAGCACGGTGATTGGGCGACGAATATCGCGATGCGTCTGGCGAAGAAGGCAGGGATGAATCCGCGCGAGTTCGCGCAGATTATTGCGGATCGTTTGGCTTCCGAGGCCGGTATTGCGCAGGCTGAGGTAGCCGGCCCGGGCTTTATTAACGTCCGTTTGGATGCGGCGTCGGCCGGCGAGCTTGCGCGCACTATTTTGGAGGCGGGCGAGGATTACGGCCGTAACGAGTCACAGGTTGGCAAGCATGTGAATCTGGAATATGTGTCGGCTAATCCAACCGGCCCCATTCATCTTGGTGGCGCGCGTTGGGCGGCGGTTGGCGATTCGATGGCCCGCCTGTTGAAGGCAGCTGGCGCGGACGTTACTCGCGAGTACTACTTCAATGATCACGGTGCGCAGATTGATCGTTTTGCCCGTTCGCTGTATGCGCGTGCAAAGGGGCAGCCGGCGCCCGAGGATGGTTACGGCGGTCAGTATATTGAGGACATCGCGAAGCAGGTGATCGCTGACTCGCTTGCGGCCGGTGAGCCAAATCCGCTGGACTTGAGTGAAAGCGAGGCCGTGGAGGCGTTTCGCGCCCGCGGCGTGGAGCTCATGTTCACCGAGATTAAGGTGAAGCTAAAGGAGTTCAGGTCTGAGTTTGACGTGTTCTTCCACGAGGATTCTTTGCATGAGTCCGGCGCAGTGGATGAGGCGATTCGGATTTTGCGCGAGCGCGGCCACATTTTCGAAAAGGATGGCGCACTGTGGCTTCGCACCACCGACTTTGGTGATGATAAGGACCGTGTGCTGGTGAAGTCGGATGGCGACGCCGCTTATTTTGCGGGCGATCTGGCGTACTACTTGGATAAGAGGGCGCGCGGTGCTGATAAGGCCGTGTATCTGCTGGGTGCGGATCACCACGGTTACATCGGCCGAATGATGGCGATGTGCGCGGCGTTTGGCGATGTGCCGCATGAGAACCTGGAGATTCTGATCGGTCAGATGGTTAACCTGGTCCGCTCCGGCAAGCCGGTGCGCATGTCCAAACGTGCGGGCACGATCGTGACGCTGGATGATCTGCTGGATGCGGTCGGTGTGGATGCGGCTCGTTATTCGCTTACTCGCGCGTCAATGGATCAAAACCTCGACATCGATCTTGACCTGCTGTCGCAGAACACGAATGACAACCCGGTTTACTACGTGCAGTACGCGCATGCCCGTACAGCTAACGTGGCGCGCAACGCGGAGGAATACGGCGTTACTCGTAGCGGCGAGTTTGATCCGGCGGCGCTATCGCACCCGGCAGACGGGCAGCTTTTGGGTGTGCTCGCGCAGTACCCAACGGTGGTTGCTCAGGCGGCGGAGTTTTTGGAGCCGCATCGCGTGGCGCGTTACCTCGAAACCCTTGCTGGCGCTTACCACACTTGGTACGCGCAGTGTCGCGTGACGCCGCGTGCGGACGAAGAGGTTGATGCTGGTCACGTGGCTCGTCGCTGGTTGAACGATGCGGTGGCGCAGGTTCTGCGTAACGGTTTGGACCTACTCGGGGTGTCCGCCCCAGAGCGCATGTAGGGACTATCGGGATGAGCCACGACCTCAATAATCTTTTGGCGCCGCGGCCAAGCGAGCGGCCCGATCTGTGGCCGTGGAGTGCAAGGCATGATGGAACTGAGCTTTCGCTCGGTAAAGTCAGCGCTACGCAACTGGTGCAGTCGTACGGTTCGCCGCTGTACGTGCTGGACGAAGCCGACCTGCATGGCCGCGCGAACGTGTGGGCAACGGTTATGGCCGAGGAGTTCTGGGACGGCTATGGCATGGGCGGGGGCTCGGCGAACTACGCGGCTAAGGCCCTGATGAGCGGGCGCGTGATTGAACTGGTCACTAGCGCCGGCATGGGCGTGGATACGGCGAGCTTGGGTGAACTGACGCTCGCGCTTCGTGCGGGCGCGGATCCTGATCTGGTGGGGTTGCACGGCAACAACAAGTCGGATGAAGAACTACGTTTGGCGATCAGCGCTGGAACCCGTGGCATTGCACGAATTGTGGTTGATTCAATAGGCGAGGTGGAGCGGGTTGCTCGCATTGCCAGTGAGTTGGGCCGCCGCGCCCGAGTGATGATTCGTGTAACTACGGGTGTTCATGCTGGTGGGCATGAGTTCATTGCAACCGCGCATGAAGACCAGAAGTTCGGCTTGTCGTTGGCGTCGGGTACGGCTCTGGAGGCTGCCCGCAAAATTGCGGCACATGATTCGCTTGAGTTCATGGGATTGCACGCCCATATTGGCTCCCAGATTCGTGACCTCGAGGCGTTTGCCGAGTCCGCCTCGCGCCTGTTGTCTTTGGCAAAGCAGTTGGCTGATGAGGGCGTGGTTTGCCACGAACTTGATTTGGGTGGCGGCTACGCGATCACGTACACGGGTGCGGACCCTCAGCCCCTCGCGCCCAAGGATATTGCTCGCACGCTCGCGGGCGCTGCGCGAGAGGCGTGCGAGAAGTTTGATCTTAAAGTGCCGCATGTGTCAGTGGAGCCGGGGCGGTCGGTAATCGGCCCGGCTGTGGTGACGCTGTACCGGGTGGGCACGGTTAAAGATGTGCCGATTGAGGGAGGCTCACGCCTGTACGTGTCGGTTGATGGGGGTATGTCGGATAACATCCGTCCCGCTCTTTATGAAGCGAGGTACACGGCGCTGCTGGCTAACAGGGTTTCGGATGCGCCGCTGCGCTTGGCTCGCGTGGTGGGTAAGCACTGCGAGTCCGGTGACATAGTGGTTTCTGATGTGGCATTGCCTGGTGATATTCACGAGGGTGATGTGCTTGCTGTGCCCGCAACGGGCGCGTACGGGCATTCGATGTCGTCGAACTACAACATGCTGACTCGTCCGGGCACGCTCGGCGTGGGCATGGGGGAGCCGCATTGGCTGATTTATCCGGAAAAGCTCGAGGATTTGTTTGCGCGTGACGCCGCGCTAAACACCGCTGAACTTGTGGAGGAAAAGTGAGTAGTGTTCAAAAGATTGCCGTTTTAGGTGCGGGCACGGTTGGTTCGCAGGTGATTCGTCTGATTGAGGAGCACCAGGCGGATCTGGCCGCGCGGGCCGGGGCTCGTTTGCAGGTTCAGTCGGTGCTGGTGCGCGATGTGAACGCGAAGCGTGATTTTGAGGTTCATCCTGCTCTGCTCACTACGGATGCGAATGAGGCGATCGACGGGGCCGACATTGTGATCGAGCTGATCGGCGGTATTGAGCCTGCGTTCACGTATGTGAAGCGTGCCCTCGGTAATGGTTCAACGGTGATTACTGGCAATAAGGCTCTGCTGGCCCAGCACGGCGCGGAGCTCTATGAGCTTGCGGAACAAAACGACACTGATCTTTATTACGAGGCCGCCGTGGCCGGTGCGATTCCGATTGTGTACGGATTGCGTGAGTCGATCGCGGGTGACCGGGTGAATCGCCTGGTTGGAATCGTGAATGGCACTACTAACTTCATCCTTGATCAGATGACCACAACGGGGGCAACGTACGAGGATGCGCTGGCAAGGGCGCAGGAGCTTGGTTTTGCCGAGGCTGACCCCACGGCTGATGTTGAGGGACTTGATGCCGCTGCGAAGTGCTCAATTATGGCTTCGCTCGCATTCCACACGCGCGTTTCGATGGCAGATGTTAAGGCGCAGGGGATTAGTAGCATTACTGCTCAGGACATCGCGCAGGCTGCGAAGTCGGACATGGTAATTAAGCTGATCGCGGTGGCGGAGCGTTCTAGCGCGACTGGTGAAGAAGGCATTACTGCGGCGGTCTATCCCGCTTTGATCCCGGTTTCACACCCTCTGGCCACGGTTTCTGGTGCATTTAACGCGATCTTATTGGACAACGAGTCTGCTGGCCGTCTTATGTTCTATGGTCAGGGTGCGGGAGGCGCGCCCACGGCCTCGGCGGTACTGTCTGACCTGGTGGCGGGCGCTTCACACCGGGTTTTGGGTGGCCATGCGCCGCGCGAGTCGCGGTACGCGAAGCTACCGATTTTGAGTCCGGGTATGGCGTCTTCTCGCTTCCAGGTTTCTTTGCTGGTTGCAGATAGGCCGGGCGTGCTTGCCGAAGTTGCGGGCGTGTTTGGGCAAAGCGGCATTTCGCTGATCACTGTCTCGCAAGAGATGACTAAGCCGGGGGAGGCCACGCGGGTAACCCTGTCTACCAGCGCTACGTCGGGAAAGAGCATGGATGGAGTCCTCGCTGAGCTACGCGATTTGCCCGTAGTGGTTGAGGTCGCATCGGTGTTCCGAATTGAGGGTGAGGCATAATGCGCCTCACAAATGATTTTGTTCGGGTGAAGGTGCCGGCAACGTCGGCAAACTTGGGTCCGGGTTTTGACCACGCGGGGTTGGCGCTTGGTATTTTTGACGAGGTCGAGCTACGCGCGGTTGTGGGCGAAACATTCGTGCAGGTGATGGGCCACGGCGCGGGGAAGGTTCCCGAGGGCGAGGACAATCTGATTGTCCGTTCGGTGCGCAAGGGGCTCGAATACTTGGATATGCCGCAGGTCGGCCTGCGGATGGTGGCGCGTAATCGAATTCCCCACGGTGCGGGTATGGGTTCGTCAGCGGCTGCCGCAGTGGCTGGTTTGATGTTGGCACGCGGCCTGGTGGGCGAAGAATCGATGTCGTTGGGCGAGGTGTTCCAGCTGGCTACGCAGATTGAGGGCCACCCGGATAATGCTGCCCCAGCTATTTTTGGCGGAGTAACGTTCTCTTGGATGGGGAAGGAAGCGAAAACGGTTGTGCGGCCGCCGCGCGAAGGCCTTGACGCTTGGGTTTTAACGCCAAAGTTCGAGGTTTCAACCAAGCAGGCCCGGGCAGCGCTCCCAAAGCAGGTTCCGCTCGAAGATGCCACGTTTAATCTCTCGAGGGCGTCGCTTCTTGCTTTGATTCTTTCGGGTCAAGCACCTTTGGAACATCTGATGGATGCGACTGAGGATCGCCTCCACCAGGCACAGCGCGCTAAGGCAATGCCATCAACTTACGATCTGGTGCAGTATTTGCGTGGCGAGGGCCTACCCGCTGTAGTTTCCGGCGCGGGTCCGTCGGTGCTTGTGTTTGGAACGCTTGATCCGCAACTTGTGGACGAGGCGAAGGCTGCCGGCTGGACGGTGAAGAATCCTGGTATTACGGCGGCTGGCGCGTCTATGGAGGCTTCTCGTGAGGGTGGGGAGAGCCCAATTGCGGGCCTGTAGGTCCTCGCGGCTTGTGTATATTTTCAAAACGAGTGTTTTGCTGATAGCATTGGGAGCGGCTCGTTGAGCCACTGCTAACTACTGTTAGCTATCTAAATCTTCCATCTTGCGTTTAGCGCCGGGAAGAATGCATTCTCATCTTTTGTGTCTCTTTCTTCCTGTATCAATGATGGAAACGCTCCTGCTTTAATAGCAGTCTTTCATGGCCTATGGCCGGTAAAAGTAAGGAAATTCGTTGAGCGAAAACCCAACTACTAAAAAGCGCCCACTGTCGCAGATGCGTCTTGCTGAACTGCGTGAAGTTGCCACTGAAATGGGACTTCAGGACACGGCGAAGATGCGTAAAGCTGAACTTCTGGCAGCGATTCGAGGCGCGCAGGGATCGAAACCGCAGTCGGAAGAAAACTCGCAGGCTAAATCTGGGCAGAAGCGCACAGAGAAGAAGCGTGAGGATTCGACTCCTGCCTCCAAGAGTGAGTCAACCGGCAAAGAGGACTCCGCTGAGCCTCGTCGTAGGCGCCGCCGTGCGGAGAGCAATGGGGGAACCCCGGCAGCCATCCAGTTGGATGTGAAGGCGGAGCTGGGGCAGCCTCAAGATTCGCACGACGGAGCTGGCACTACGAACCTGCTTGATGAGATCAAGCTACCTTCGGCAGAAGATTCACATTCCGATGATGGAGCGGATGGCGACCACGGCTCAAACCGCAGGCGAAACAAGCGCAACAACCGCGATAACAACCGCGATGGCAGAGACCGCGATGACCGTGGTCGTAGGCGTCGTGGTCGGGATCGCACGAAGCGTCGTCGCGATGATGAAGAGCCGCAGTTGCAAGAAGATGACGTATTGATTCCGGTTGCAGGCATTTTGGACGTACAGAATAACCACGCGTTTGTTCGTACTTCCGGTTACTTACCTGGGCCGAATGACGTT
Organism: Actinomyces sp. HMSC075B09; assembly: GCF_001812395.1. NCBI lineage: Bacteria > Bacillati > Actinomycetota > Actinomycetes > Actinomycetales > Actinomycetaceae > Actinomyces > Actinomyces sp. HMSC075B09. Next base: position 95,407 of record NZ_KV808743.1, on the reverse strand, counting down.
TACGTAACCCTTGGCAACGTGCGTCGTTGGAACCTGCGTCCGGGTGATGCGATTGTTGGTTCTATCCGTGAGCCGCGTCAGAACGAGCGGCAGCGTCAGAAGTACAACGCCCTTGTTGCGGTTGATTCGATCAATGGCATTTCGGTCGAGCAGGCTGGCGAACGCCCCGAATTTTCGAAGCTAACCCCGCTTTACCCGGATGAGCACCTGCGTCTTGAGACCACGCCGAAGGCAATCACACCGCGCATCATTGATCTCGTGGCCCCAATTGGTAAGGGACAGCGTGGCTTGATCGTTTCGCCGCCTAAGGCAGGTAAGACGATCATCATGCAGCAGATGGCTAATGCGATTTCGCAGAACAATCCGGATGTGCACCTGATGGTTGTTCTCGTGGATGAGCGTCCTGAAGAGGTCACCGATATGCGTCGCACGGTTAAGGGCGAGGTCATTGCCTCGACGTTTGACCGTCCTGCCTCGGACCACACGATCGTTGCAGAGCTCGCAATTGAGCGCGCTAAGCGCCTGGTTGAACTGGGTCACGACGTGGTTGTTCTACTCGATTCGATCACGCGCCTCGGCCGCGCATACAACCTGGCAGCGCCGGCTTCTGGTCGCATCCTGTCCGGTGGTGTGGATGCTTCGGCACTGTACCCGCCCAAGAAGTTCTTTGGTGCTGCGCGTAATGTCGAAGAGGGCGGTTCGCTCACGATTATCGCTTCGGCTCTTGTGGAGACTGGTTCGAAGATGGATGAGGTTATCTTCGAAGAGTTCAAGGGCACGGGCAACATGGAGTTGCGCTTGTCGCGCCAGCTGTCTGAGCGTCGCATTTACCCGGCGGTTGATGTCAATGCTTCGGGTACGAGGCGTGAAGAGATGCTGTTTAAGAAGGAAGAGCTTGCGATCATGTGGCGTCTGCGTCGGGTGCTTGGCCAGCTCGATCAGCAGCAGGCGCTTGAGCTTATGCTTGATAAGTTGAAGGACACGCAAAACAACGCGGAGTTCCTCATGGCGATCGCAAAGACGACGCCAAAAGACTAGCGGGGACCGGCCGTAGATAGTGACCTATTGTACGGCCGGCCACCTGGAAATTAGTGGCCAAACCTGGCAGACTAAACGGCGGTTCCGGTTCACCAGCGAATTAAGCGTCTGGACCCGGCATCCTCGAATTCCTTAAGGAGAAAACCATGAAGCAGGGTGTACACCCCGATTACAAGGCAGTGCACGTGACGTGCACCTGCGGCAATGAGTTTGATACGGCATCGACTTTGGGCGAAGATCAGCTTCGCGTTGATGTTTGCTCGAACTGCCACCCGTTCTACACCGGCAAGCAGAAGATTCTTGATACCGGTGGTCGCGTGGCTCGCTTCGAGGCTCGCTACGGTAAGCGTAAGCGCTAGTTATTTTTCGGCGGCGCCGCGCCCAGGTTTGGGGCGTGGCGCCGCTGCTGTATTTTGGACGTAGGGAGCCGCTAAGCCGGCCAGTTTGATGAAAAGCGAGGACCAAGTGGGTCAAGATTACAGCCACGAATTGCAGGCGGTTGAGCCTTTGCTTCAGGAGTATCGGGAGGTTGAGCTTCAACTTGCTGATCCGCAGGTGCTGGGCGATAGGGCGCGTTCGCGCAAGCTTGCGAAGCGCTTTTCAGAGCTGGGCGCAGTGAAGGCGGTTGCTGATCGGTTCACGCAGGCGCTGGGAGATTTTGAGGCGGCGCAGGAGATGGCGGAGCTCGATGATGAGTTCGCGGCGGAGTTGCCCGGTATGGAGCAGGCTCTGGAGAAAGCTCACGACAAGCTGGTGCGCACGTTGGTCCCGCGTGATCCCTCTGATGCTGATGATGTGATTTTGGAAGTGAAGGCCGGTGAGGGCGGCGAGGAGTCGGCGCTGTTTGCGGCTGATCTTGCCCGCATGTATACGCGTTACGCGGAGACGAAGGGCTGGAAGGTCAAGGAGTTGTCTTCAACGCCTACGGGCCTGGGTGGTTTGAAGGAAATCTCGCTGTCTATTGCTTCGAAAGGTAACGTGGCGCCGGAGGACGGCGTATGGGCGAACTTGAAGTTCGAAGGCGGCGTGCACCGCGTGCAGCGAGTGCCGGTTACGGAGTCGCAGGGACGTGTGCACACTTCCGCTGCGGGCGTGATCGTGGTTCCTGAAGTCGAGGACGACGATGAAGAGATCGAGATTGATCAAAATGATCTGCGCATCGACGTGTATCGTTCGTCAGGTCCGGGTGGGCAGTCGGTGAACACAACGGACTCGGCGGTGCGTATTACGCATATTCCGTCGGGCATTGTGGTGTCGATGCAGAACGAGAAGTCGCAGATTCAAAACCGTGAGGCTGCTATGCGCGTGTTGAAGGCGCGTTTGATTCAAAAGCAGCGTGAGGAGCGCGAGGCGGAGGAAGCTGCGGTGCGCCAGTCGCAGGTACGTTCGATGGACCGTTCGGAGCGTATTCGCACTTACAACTTCCCTGAAAACCGCATTGCTGACCACCGCACGGGGTACAAGGCGTATAACTTGTCGAACGTGCTCGATGGTGACCTGGGTCCGGTGATTGATTCTGCTATCGTCATGGACGAGCAGGAACGCATGGACGCGGCTGGTCAGTCAAAAGAGTAGTAGTGAACCCACTGAGCCTATTTCGCGAGCAGGTGCAAACCCTTGCCCGCGCCGGTGTTGATAGCGCCGAGGCTGATGCGCGTGCGATTTTTGAGACCACACTCAGCGAGCCGATGTATATGTGGCCGCGCGAGATCGAGCCGGATGATGTGCGGGCAATAGAGGTGATGATTGCGCGTCGGGCGTCTCGCGAGCCGCTACAGCACGTGCTCGGGAAAATGTGGTTTTATGGCCTCGAACTTGGGGCTGGCCCCGGCGTGTTTTGTGTGCGGCCCGAAACAGAGGTCCTGGCGAAATGGGCAATTGACGCTATTGGGAGCCAGCCGGCCGCGGTATTGGATCTGTGCACCGGTTCGGGAGCACTTGCGTTAGCAGTTGCGGCAAATACGCGCGGCGCGGATGTGGTTGCATTGGAGAAGTCGCAGGAGGCCTGTGCGGCCGCTCGCGCTAATGCCGAGTCCCTCGGCCTAAAGGTGCCGGTGATTCAAGGCGACGCGCTGATATTCAACCCGCAGTGGGAGGCCAAATTCGATCTAGTGGTATCTAATCCTCCCTACGTGCCGCCCAGGCAGTTGGCGCCGGAGCTCGATTTTGATCCCCCACAGGCCCTGTGGGGTGGGGGCGATGACGGCCTGGACTTTGTGCGCGGTCTAGTTCCGCTGATCTACCGGTATTTGAAACCGGGCGGACGATTCGGCATGGAACATGATGACACACAGGGGGAGGCCATTCGCGAGATTGCGAGAGACGCCGGATTTGCGAACGTCTCCACGATCTCGGATTTGAATGAGCGCCCCCGGTTTGTTGTAGCTCAAAAACCGTTAGGTGAATGTAGATAATGGAAAGCATGAAAGTGGATGCGCGCGAGGGAATTTCGCCGTCTGATGCGCAGGCCGTGAAGAAGATTGTTGAGGCCGGTGGCTTGTTGGTTTTGCCTACCGACACGGTGTATGGCATTGGGGCAGACCCGTATTCAACTAACGCGGTAAATGCAGTGTTAGCTGCGAAGGGGAGGGGGCGGCAGATGCCCCCGCCGGTGCTCATCGCGGATCCGGAGGATGCCGCCAGAGTGAGTTCGCAGCTGAATGAGGTCGCGCATCGCCTGATAGGTGCGTTCTGGCCGGGCGCCCTCACGCTGATCGTGAAAGCAGCGGAGGGGATCCGCTTTGATCTGGGCGATATTAAAGATACGGTTGCGATCCGAATGCCTAACCACGAGGCAACGCTGGGAGTTTTGCGCGCGGTTGGTCCTCTAGCGGTGACTTCTGCGAACCTGACCGGACAACCTGCGGCAACAAGTGTTGAAGAGGCAATAGAATATTTTGGCGAGGGCGTTGACTGCTACATCGATTCGGGGCCAACTCCAGGCCCTGTACCCTCGACAATTATCGACGTTACGGCTGACGTTCCGGTTCTGCTTCGAGCCGGCATGATTTCGGTTGCAGACATCGAGGCGGCCTGCGGTCAGAAAGTGCTTATTAACAAGTGAAGCTCTACATTCTAGTGATGGTGCTAGCGGCGGGAATCACGTTTGTGATGACCGCGATAATGCGACGCCTATCGCTGGAGTGGCGCGTGCTTACGCCAGTTCGAGAAAGGGACGTGCACACCGTGCCAACACCTCGTCTTGGCGGTGTAGGAATGGCAATAGGGTTTATCGTTGCCATGCTGTTCGCGTCTCGGCTCGACTATTTCGATCCCGTGTTTCAAACGGGCACACCCTGGGCAGTGATGATTGGCGTGCTCGCAATCGCATTGCTGGGCCTCGTGGATGATATTTGGGAGCTAGACTGGCTGGCCAAGTTGGCAGGCCAGATTTTGGTTGCTGTGTTCATGGCCTACTTCGGCGTGCAGCTGATTTCGTTTCCGATATTCGGTATTACTATCGGTTCTTCTAATCTGTCACTGTTCGTAACTATCTTCATGTTCGTGGCCATCATGAATGCGGTGAATTTCGTAGACGGGTTGGATGGCCTCGCTGCAGGTGTTGTAGGGATAGGCGCGTTTTCTTTCTTCGTGTATTCCTACATGCTTACCCGCGTTACCGGGGCGCTGACCTACGCTACGACATCGTCTCTGATCGTTGCGGTACTGGTTGGCATTTGCGTTGGATTCTTGCCGCACAACTTTCACCCGGCCTCAATCTTTATGGGAGATTCCGGCGCTCTTACGTTGGGTACGATCGTTGCAGCCGCGGGCATTATCGTTACCGGCCAGATTGATCCGAGTGTGCTGGGCACAGAGCAGGTCATTACCGGTTTGCTCCCTATAGTTTTGCCCCTGCTGGTGATAGTCATTCCGCTGGTAGACATGACTCTGGCTGTTTTCCGGCGTTTACGGGCCGGTAAATCACCGTTCCAAGCTGATCGAATGCACCTTCATCACCGCCTGCTCAACCTGGGGCACAGTCAGGTGGGGGTCGTGATGATCATGTATCTGTGGACCGCTGTGATTACGTTCTCTGCGGTCGCGCTTATCGTGTTCAGCCCCAAGCAGGTAGCCGCCGTGGCGATTCCTGCGGTGATCATTAGTATTGTGTTTACGGTTCGATTCTTGCCGGGCTTGCGGCAGAAGATGCAAAGGAAGTGACGCGAATGTCTACACCGCTAGTACCCACCGATGCGCTTCGCGCCGCGGTTTCAAAAACTGTGAAGAACGTTTTGAAAGTTTCCGTGGTTGTCGCGGTCCTGGCGGGCGCTGTCGCTTATTTCTCCGGAGGCGCCTTGGCGGGTGTTTCTGGTCTTATTGGGGGAGTAGTCGGTATTTTGCTCGCCCTGGTTACTTGGTTCACCATGTCACTGGCGATGAAGAATCTGGATTCGCAGGCTGCTCTGATGGTGGGCGACTACCTATTCAAGGTCGTGGTAGTCATTGCAACCGTGTTGATTGTGAAGAATCTTACGGGGCTCAACCATACGGCGCTGGGCCTCGCCCTCATCCTTTCGGTGATTGCGCAGGCAGCCGTGCAGACGTGGACGTTGGCAAGCTCTAAAGTGCCAACCATAGATCTGCCTAAGGATGAAAAAGAATAGTAAAATGTGCGTTCGGGCGAAAGTGATCCTGATAGCATTATCTAGGTTTTTGCATTAGGCGAGCTCAGACCGTATACAGTATGGGGTATATTCCTCATGTACGGTGTAGGGCCGTAACACTTCTACCAGGGGGTGCATCCTGTTCTCCGCAACAGTGTTGTCCGCTTTGACAATGGCTAGTCAAGGACCAGTTTCAGCAATGCCGGGAATTGGGGACTTCTTCCCTCCAGCGTTTGCCTTTGAGGGCACGATCTTCGAAATGAACCGTTTGGTTCTCGTTCGTCTTATCGCTACGGTGCTTCTGGTGCTCGTATTTTCGATTGGGGCATCGAGGGCGAAGCTGATCCCCACTAAGGGACAGTCGATTCTCGAAGGTTTGATTGTGTTCATTCGCGACAAGGTTGCGATTGAGACTCTCGGAGAGAAGAACGGACGTAAGTACGCGCCGATCCTCACGGTGATCTTCCTTGGCGTGCTGTTCATGAACATTACGGGTGTTATTCCGGGCTTGAACATCGCGGCTTCGTCCGTGGTGGCTGTGCCGCTTGGTTTCGCACTGATTTCGTATGTGGTGTTCGTGGGCGCGGGGATTAAGCACCTGGGCGCTGGGCAGTTCTTTAAGAATCAGCTATTTCCCCCGGGCGTGCCCTGGCCTCTGTACATTTTGTTAACGCCCATTGAGTTCCTGTCAACGTTCATTATTCGTCCGGCAACGCTGACCATCCGTTTGTTGGCAAACATGCTGGCGGGGCACCTGATGCTCGCTCTGACATTTTTTGGAACTCACTTCTTGTTCTTCGAGGCCGCGGGCGCGCTGAAGGGCGTTGCGGTTCTAACGTTCGCAGGCGCGATTGGTATTACCGCGTTTGAGATTTTCGTGGCCGGTTTGCAGGCATTCATTTTCTCGATCCTGACGGCCGTTTACATCAAGACTTCTATTGAGACCCACTAGGCAGTAAGCCAAAAACAGACTCCTTGGCGCAAAAGCGCCTTGGCAACATAGAGAAGGAAAGCAAACATGACTGGTTCGATCGCAGCAGTAGGCTACGGCATCGCAACGCTTGGTCCGGGTATTGGCCTGGGCTACATGATTGGCAAGACGCAGGAAGCTACCGCCCGCCAGCCGGAGGTCGCATCCAAGCTCTCGACGAACATGTACATTGGTCTAGCTCTTATTGAGGCGCTGGGCCTCATCGGCCTTGTTCCGGGATTGATCTTCTAGCATGACGATCCTACCCGCAACAGCTCAGGCGGCAGAAGAGCCCAACATTTTGTTGCCGCCGCTATACGACATCGTATGGCAGCTGATTGTGTTGATCATCATCGGACTTGTTCTTTACAAGTACGCACTTCCTAAGTTCAACGCGATCCTAGATGAGCGTGCACAAAAGATTGAAGAAGGGCTGAACGCAGCTGATCGGGCGAAGGAAGCCGAGGCGCTGGCAAAGCGTGAGGCTGAAGAGCTGATCCAGGTTGCGAATGCTGATGCAGGTCGCATCCGTTCCGACGCTAGTGAAGACGCTAAGTCGATTGTGGCGGCAGCGCGCAAGGAGGCCGAAGCTGAGGCTGAGCGCATCTTGTCGAACGCACAGCGTCAGATTCAGGCGGAGCGCCAGGCGGCTGAAATCTCACTCAAGTCTGAGATTGGGATTCTTGCCACCGAACTTGCAGAGAAGATTGTTGGTGAACACCTGAAGGACAGCGAGCTTACGGCTCGTATTGTTGATAGGTTCCTCGACGATCTCGAATCTGAAACTACAGTACAGGAGTCTTAAATGCGTGCAGCGAGTGAGAACAGCTACCAGGCTGGACTCAAGGTGCTAACTGATGCCTTGCGCTCGGACGCTGATGCAATGGCGGTTGCCGAAAATCTTTACGGAATTTCGGACCTGTTGCGTGAATCAGGGCGCGTGGCTCACGCGCTTACCGATCCGGGCAGAACCGAGGCGGACAAGCGCCAGCTTGCGCATGATCTTCTGGCCAACGGAGTTGAGCCCCAAACTATCGAGATCATGCAGACTCTGGCCAGCAAGCGCTGGTCGAGCTCCCGTGACCTTGAGGTTGCGGCTGAACAGCTCGGCAATGAAGCGGTGTTTAGTGCTGCTGCGCAGGCCGGTCAGCTGAAGCAGGTTGAAGAAGAGCTTTTCGCGGTGCATAACTTCCTTGCGGATAATCGCGAGCTTCGCATTAATCTGTCTGATCTGGGTGTCGGTTCTGCTCATGACCGTGCTCATTTTGCGGCACGTTTCTTCGCAGATGCGCTCACTCCGTTCTCGTCGCGCCTGTTGCGACGTCAGGTTCGCCTCTCAATTCATGGCAGGTTGCTGTCATTGATCCGCGAAATCACGCACCAGGCGGCTTCTCGTCGCGGTCGCTTGTTCGCCACGGTCACATCGGCATCCCCGCTATCTCAAACCCAGGTCGAGCGTCTCCAAAAGATTCTCGAAGCTAGGTATCAAAGCGCCGTTGCAGTTAATACCGAAGTGGATCCGTCGCTCCTTGGCGGTCTTCACATCGAGGTAGATGGTGACGGCATCAATGCAACAGTGAAATCCAACTTGGCTAAAGCTAAACGAGAGTTGGTGCGCTGAACCCCATGTTTTCAACATTTCTAAACGGTAAGGAAAAGCTCAATGGCTGAACTTTCTATCCGGCCCGAACAAATCCGGGCGGCTCTGGACAGCTTCGTAGAATCCTACGAGCCGTCGGAATCCGCTGTGGAGGAAATCGGCCACGTCACCCTAGCTGCTGACGGTATTGCACACGTCGAAGGCCTACCTGGCGTTATGGCCAATGAGCTCCTCCGCTTTGAAGATGGAACTCTCGGACTTGCATCGAACCTCGATATTCGCGAAATCGGCGTCATCATCCTCGGCGATTACACGAACATTGAGGAGGGCCAGCAGGTTCGTCGCACCGGCGAGGTCCTCTCAGTTCCGGTAGGTGATGGCTACCTCGGTCGCGTGGTTGATCCGCTGGGTAACCCGATTGATGGCCTTGGTGAGATCACGGATCTTGAGGGCATGCGCGCACTGGAGTTGCAGGCTCCTGGCGTGATGATGCGTAAGTCGGTGCACGAACCGCTTGAAACTGGCCTTAAGGCTATTGACTCGATGATTCCTATTGGCCGTGGTCAGCGTCAGTTGATCATTGGTGACCGTCAGACGGGTAAGACGCAGATTGCTCTTGACGCGATCATGAATCAGCGCGCCAACTGGGAGTCGGGTGACCCGAAGAAGCAGGTTCGTTGCATTTACGTGGCTATTGGCCAGAAGGGCTCAACGATCGCAGCTGTTCGCGGTGCCCTCGAAGAGGCCGGCGCGATGGAGTACACGACGATCGTGGCCTCCCCAGCATCGGATCCGGCAGGCTTTAAGTACTTGGCTCCGTACACGGGCTCGGCTATTGGCCAGCACTGGATGTACGACGGCAAGCACGTCCTCATTGTTTTTGACGATCTTTCGAAGCAGGCGGAAGCATACCGCGCGGTATCGCTCCTTCTCCGTCGTCCGCCGGGCCGTGAAGCTTACCCCGGTGACGTCTTCTACTTGCACTCGCGCCTCCTTGAACGCTGCGCGAAGCTTTCCGATGAACTCGGTGGTGGCTCCATGACGGGTCTGCCGATCATCGAGACGAAGGCAAACGACGTTTCCGCTTACATCCCAACGAACGTTATTTCGATTACGGACGGCCAGATCTTCCTACAGTCCGACCTCTTTAACGCCAACCAGCGTCCGGCAGTGGATGTTGGTATTTCCGTGTCGCGTGTTGGTGGCGACGCGCAGATTAAGGCCATGAAGAAGGTTTCGGGCACGCTGAAGATCACGCTTGCGCAGTACCGCTCAATGGCAGCTTTCGCGATGTTCGCGTCGGACCTTGATGCGACCACCAGGGCGCAGCTGACCCGCGGTGAACGCCTCATGGAGTTGCTGAAGCAGTCGCAGGCTAACCCGTATCCGATTGAGGATCAGGTTGCTTCGATCTGGATGGGCACCAACGGCTACTTGGATGATATTCCGGTTGCTGACGTTGCTCGTTTTGAAAGGGGCCTGCTTGATTACCTGCGTTCACGCACCGGCGTTCTGACCACCATCAAGGAGACGGGCCTGCTGGAGGATGACACTCTGGAAGCTTTGAAGGAAGGCGTTGAGGCCTACCACAGCTCGTTCGTTTCCGCGGAGGGTCTGGCACCCGAAGCCGCAGACGGCGAGGCAGAAGCGGAGCGCACGCAAGAGCAGATCGTTCGCGGTAAGAAGGCCTGATCAATGGCAGGTCTAAGAGAGATTAAACAGCGTATAGCTTCAACGGAAAAGCTGAAGAAGGTTTTTCATGCGATGGAGCTTATCGCTGCTTCTCGAATTGGCGCGGCGCGCGCTAAGGCAACGCAGGCGGGGCCCTATGAGAAGGCTCTGACGCAGGCTGTTGCTGCTGTAGCGATTCACGGGGGAATGGACCACCCGCTTACGCACCAGCGTGAGGACACGAAACGCGTGGCGGTTCTGGCGGTGACGTCTGACCGCGGTATGGCGGGCGCTTACTCCGCGACGATTCTTCGCGAAACTGAGAAGCTTTTTGAGGAGCTTCGTGAGCAGGGCAAGGAGCCGGTGCTCTACACGGCTGGCAGGCGTGCGGGCGCGTACTTCCGCTTCCGCGGCATTCATGCGGCGAAGACTTGGGAGGGCGAGTCTGATGCTCCGTCTGAGGAGATCATTCACTCCATTGGTAAGGAACTTCTAAGGGCCTTCCTGGAAGAGAATCCAAAGAAGGGTGTTTCGGAGGTATACCTCGTGTTCACCAGGTTTAAGAACATGGTGACGCAGGTTCCCGAGGTGCGCCAGATGCTTCCTCTAACGGTTGTGGATACGCCGCAGGGCGATGAGGAGCGGGAGAGGGAACTCGGGTTTGAGGATCATCCTGAGTTAGCTTTCCCCGAGTACGAGTTTGAGCCGAGTGAGGAAGCGGTGCTGAATGCGCTTCTGCCTCTCTACGTTGAGAACCGTATTCGGAACGCGCTTCTTCAAGCTGCTGCTTCGGAGCTTGCATCTCGCCAGCGCGCGATGCATACCGCTACGGACAATGCGGAAGACCTCATCACAGACTACACTCGCTTGGCGAATTCGGCCCGCCAGGCGGAGATCACGCAAGAAATCAGCGAGATAGTTTCCGGTGCCGACGCTCTATCGAATGGCTGAGGCAGGGACAAGGAATAAACATGACTGCAGAATCTATTAACACTACGGGTGTTGGGCGCATCGCCCGCGTGATTGGCCCGGTTGTGGACGTTGAGTTTCCACCGGATCAGATGCCCGCAATGTACAACGCGCTAGAGGTGGATGTTGACCTGTCCTCGACTGGTGAGGGCGGTCAGAAGTTCACGATGACGCTTGAGGTTGCTCAGTTTATTGGCGACAACCTCATTCGTGCTATCGCTTTGAAGCCCACCGATGGCCTGGTTCGTGGAGCGAAGGTTCGCGACACGGGCAGCCCGATCTCCGTTCCGGTTGGCGACGTGACTCGCGGCAAGGTGTTCAACGTCGTCGGCGAGTGTTTGAACTACCCGGCCGATCAGGTTGAGGTGAAGGAACGCTGGCCGATTCACCGCCAGCCTCCGGCATTTGACCAGCTCGAGCCAAAGACCAAGATGTTCGAGACGGGCATTAAGGTTATTGACCTTCTTACCCCGTACGTGCAGGGTGGCAAGATCGGCCTGTTTGGTGGTGCTGGTGTTGGCAAGACCGTTCTGATCCAGGAAATGATTCAGCGTGTGGCGCAAGACCACGGCGGTGTGTCGGTGTTTGCCGGTGTGGGTGAGCGTACCCGTGAAGGTAACGACCTCATTCATGAGATGGATGAGGCGGGTGTGTTTGACAAGACCGCACTTGTCTTCGGCCAGATGGATGAGCCGCCGGGCACGCGTCTACGCATCGCGCTCACCGGTCTGACGATGGCAGAGTACTTCCGCGACGTGCAGAACCAGGACGTGCTGCTGTTCATTGATAACATCTTCCGCTTTACGCAGGCAGGCTCGGAGGTTTCCACACTTCTTGGCCGTATGCCTTCGGCAGTGGGCTACCAGCCGAACCTCGCCGATGAGATGGGCCAGCTCCAGGAGCGTATTACCTCTGCGGGTGGTAACTCGATTACCTCGTTGCAGGCCATTTACGTTCCTGCGGATGACTACACGGACCCGGCTCCTGCAACCACGTTCGCGCACTTGGATGCAACCACTGAGCTTTCGCGTGACATCGCTTCGCGCGGTCTCTACCCGGCTGTGGATCCGCTGGCTTCCACCTCTCGTATTCTTGACCCGGCCTACGTTGGTCAGGAGCACTACGACGTGGCCACGCAGGTGCAGCAGATTCTGCAGAAGAACAAGGAACTGCAGGACATCATTGCAATCCTTGGCGTGGATGAGCTTTCGGAGCAAGACAAGGTGACGGTTGCCCGTGCACGCCGCATTGAGCAGTTCCTGTCCCAAAACACTTACATGGCTGAGAAGTTCACGGGTGTTGAGGGCTCCACGGTTCCGCTTGATGAAACGATTGAGGCATTCAAGCGCATCGTTGAGGGTAAGTACGACCACATCCCCGAGCAGGCGTTCTTCAACATCGGTGGTATCGATGATCTTGAGCGCGCTTGGGCGAAGCTGCAGAAGGCGTAAGTAGATGGTGAAGTCTAAGATGCTCCAAGTCGAGGTGGTGAGCCGCACGGAAAGGCTATGGCATGGCCTGGCTTCTTCCGTGGTGGTGCCATCTGTTGAAGGTGACCTGGGCGTGTTGGTTGGCCGCGCTCCGCTTCTCGCAGTGCTTCGTCCCGGTTCGGTTGCAATTGAAACTGAGTCCGAAGGACGTAAGATTGTGGAAGTATCGGGCGGCTTCGCCTCGGTTGACTCCGACTTTGTGACGATTGTTGTCGAAGAGGGCAACTTCGCGCAGTAGGATTTGAAAACAGAAGGAGGGCAATCATGAATGTTCTAGGTGGCATCTTGGTTGCCCTCCTTGTTGTTCTTCTAGCGGTCGCTCTAATCGCGCTGTTGGTGCTGTTGATTCGCGTGCGTCGAATTGGGCGGATTGTGGGCACTTTTGAGTGCTGGTACCGGCCGGATGCGTCCGCGGGTTGGATTTCGGGAATGGCTCGTTTTGGCCAGCGAGATTTGCAGTGGTTTCGGCTGGTTGGTTTTCTCGTTGGGCCGCAGTTGCGAATGCCGCGCGAGGGAATGAGTGTATCTGCCCCTATTCACCGTCAGGAGGGCGTGGTTGAGGTTGTGCTCACCTACGGTGACAGTGTTCGACATCTGGCCATGCGTGAAGAGTGGTATAACGGCCTTGTTTCTTGGATTGAGTCGGGCCCGCCTCGGCCTCGGGAAGAGTACTAGCGTACTGATGTAGCGCACCGTAGGGTGCGCTTTTTTGTGCCTGCACCCGGTAGCGCTGTTAGGGTGGGTGGGTGCGAATTGTTATTGCTGAGTGTGCTGTTGATTATTCTGGCCGCCTGGATGCGCATTTGCCGATGGCTAAGCGCGTGCTCATGTTCAAAGGCGATGGCTCTGTATTGGTCCATTCGGATGGCGGCTCGTATAAGCCGCTCAATTGGATGACGGCGCCTTGTAATGTCCGCGTGCAGGAACCAACCGAAACTGAGGCGCAGGCTGGCGTGAGCGAAGTGTGGGTGGTGGAAGCTAAGAAGACGGATGACACGCTGGTGATCCGTGTGGGCGAGGTGTTTTTGGATCACGAGGAGAATCTTGGTGTTGATCCAGGCCTCACGAAGGATGGTGTGGAGGCACACTTGCAGGAGCTACTGGCCGATCAGCCGGAGCTGCTGGGCAAGGGGTGGTGGACCGTTCGCCGCGAGTATCCAACTGCAATCGGTCCGGTAGATATTTTGGTGCGCACAGATGAGGGCGATCCGGTTGCGGTTGAGATCAAGCGCCGCGGCGGTATTGATGGCGTAGAGCAGCTCACCCGCTACCTCGAGCTACTTTCACGTGATCCGCTGTTGAAGGGGATTACAGGTATTTTTGCCGCGCAGGAGATCACCCGCCAGGCTCGCACGCTTGCTGAGGACCGGGGGATTAGGTGCGTGATCCTCGACTATGATGCGATGCGCGGAATGGATGACGCTGATTCGAGACTCTTTTAATCATTAGCTCGTCAGACAAGTGATGTGTTATTAAACTGGAAGTGTCTGGTTTTCTGGTTTGAAGGTATATAAAGGAGCACTTGAGAATGAGCGAGCCTCGGATTTTGCGCGGGCGAGTGGTAACGGAATCGGAAGTGATCTCCGACGGCGCGGTGGTTTTTGACGAAGTTATCCGAAAATGCGGTGTGGTGTCGCAGGTTTTGACTGAGAACGAGGCCGCTCGCGCGGAACGCGTTGACGGCTATATCCTGCCCGGTTTGGTGGATGTCCACTGCCACGGTGGTGGAGGCGAGTCGTTCCCGAATGCGCAGACCGAAGAGCAGGCGATGATTGCGGTGATGGAGCATCGTAGGCATGGCACAACTTCGCTGGTGGCTTCAGGGGTGACGGCAGCTGCGGATGTGCTCCGTTCGCGCGCGGTAACGCTGGCGAACCTGTGCGAGAAAGATGAGCTGGCAGGCATTCATTTTGAGGGCCCATTCGTTTCGGTTGAGCGCAAGGGCGCGCAGGATCCTACTTACATCATTGAGCCGGACGTGGAGCTCACCAAAGAACTGATTGAGCTTTCTAAGGGGTATTGCGTAACGATGACGCTGGCTCCGGAGAAGAAGGGCGCATTCGGTGAGGGGTCGGTAGCCGAAGCGTTGATCGAGGGCGGTGCGCTTCCGTCCTGGGGGCATACGGATGCTGGTCCAGAGTCAGTTCGTAAGGCACTGGAGTACTCGCGGGAAAAGCTCGCCCAGGTTGCCCCTCGTTCACCGAAGGCCACCGCTACGCATTTGTTCAACGGAATGAGGCCAATTCACCATCGTGATCCGGGTCCGGTGCCGGAGTTTATTTCTGATGCGGCGCGCGACGGCGCAATTTTGGAGTTGATTGGTGATGGTGTACACCTGTCTGCGGATATAGTTCGCGCGGTGTATGAGACGCTTGGCCGTGAGTACCTGGTACTGGTAACGGATGCGATGGCTGCCGCCGGTATGCCCGACGGTTCTTACCAGTTGGGCCCGCAAGCTGTGACCGTGAAGGATGGTATTGCCCGTCTTACGGGTGGTGATTCGATCGCGGGAGGTACATCGCACCTACTTGACCAGGTTCGCCTGCTCTACCAGGGCGGTTACGTGCCACTGGTGGATGCGGTTTATATGGCCTCGGTTCAAGGCGCGAAGATCATTGGCGATCAGACAATCGGTTGTTTGCGTGAGGGCATGAAGGCTGATGTTGTGGTTGTCAGTGATAGCCTGGAGCCGGTCACCGTGTATCGTCGCGGTGTGGCAGTTTAACGCGTGGGTAGTGGCGCCCTGGCTTTTGCCGGGGCGCTTCACTTTTTGAGGGAGGTTTAATGGCTCGCCGTAGTGGTAAACGTCCGTATAATCAGCCGCATCGTCCGTTGAATATGGATAGGTTGGCGTCAATGCCGCGCCAGGTGGAGCGCAGTTCGGGCACTTTTAGTGTCCAGCGCCTGTCTCGAGCATCGAAGGAATACACGTGCCCCGGCTGCCATCGGGCTATCACTGTTGGGTCGCCCCACGTGGTTGCGTGGCGTGAGGAGGGTGCGTTCGGCCTTGAAGTCGGGGTTGATGCGCGCCGTCATTGGCATCCACACTGCTGGGATAGTGGGGTCTCAAACTTTTACTAGAGTCAAAATTGGGTTGGTGCCCGGCGCGGAAGTGCTGGGCACCAACCCAATGTAGTGCGTTATTGTTATCGGCTTGCCGCCGATTTGTCTACTTCTTCTCCGGGTCGTCGAAGAGGACGGGGGAGGCAGTGTCCGTGCCTTCTTCTGATTCGGTCAGCCCGGCAATGCTACGGGCGGCGGAGGAACCAAGAAGGCCGCGCATTTCGTCAAGGTATGCGGCAACGGATTCACGCTGGCGAGTTAGCTTTTCAACTGTACGCTGTGCGGCTGCTCGCTCGCTAAGAGCTTCTTGACGCGCGGTTTCGCGTAGCTGGTCGGCTTCGGCTTCGGCAGCAGCAATGATCGCTTCGGCGCTACGGCGAGCATCCTCTTGACGCCTGCGAACAACGGCATCGGTGTCGGTAAGCAGACGTTCCGCACGCTGCAGAGTTTCTGCCAGGTGCTTTTCAGCCTCGCTGACTTGGGTGCGTGCGGCGGTAACCATCGCGGTGGTTTCTTCGCGTGCTTGCTCGTGCGCGGCAGCATCGGCTTCGCGTGCACTGGCGCGCTGGTCGGCGATTTCCTGTTCGGCTTCTTGGCGTGCAACGTTAGCTTTGGCTTTCGCGTCTTCGAGGATGGCGCGTGCCTCTCGCGTGATCTTGTCGGATTCGTCGCGAGCAGCGGCAAGGGAGGATTCAGCAGCGGTTCGTGCAGATTCGAGGGTCTGCTTGGCTTCCGCGTTAGCATTTTCACGTACTGCTTGGGCATCCGCACCGGCGTCGGCACGCATTTGAGCGGCTTCTTGTTCAGAGGCAACGCGCATCTCAACCGTGTCTTTTTGTGCGCGGGCACGCAGGACTTCAACTTCGCGTTCAACGCTTGCGCGTGCGTCGTTTACGTAGGTGTTGGTTTCGGAGCGGAGCGCAGCTGCATCGCGCTGTGCGGACGCAACCATTTCGTCAGCCCGGTGCTGCGCATTGGTAAGGAGGGTTTCCGCTTCGGTCTGGGCGCGGGAGGCGCGTTCGGCGGCTTCGCGGCGTGCTTCGGATAGAAGGGCTTCAGCTTCTGCTTCTGCCCTCGAGGCGAGCCGCTGGGTTTCTGTGCGGGTGCGTTCCATGAGGGCGTCGGATTCTGCCTGCGCCTTCGTGGTGACGGCAATCGCTTGTTCTTCAGCGGAGCGTAGGAGCTGTTCAACGCGTGCGCCAATGCCAGAGAAGGACGCGCGTTCTTGCTCCTCCAAACGGTTACGCGATTCTTCCAGGTCACTTTCGAGGCTCTTGGCCCGGTTTTCCGCAACTTCTGCTCGCCTGCGCGCCTCGGATAGCGCGGTCATGAGAGTCTGCAGTTGTTCATCAACCTGGATGCGATCGTAGCCTCGCATGACAACTGGAAAATCTGTTTGCTCTTCGCTCACGAAATCTCCTCGAAATAAAAGTGCCCCAAAAAATCACACTGTTACTAGTGTAAATCAAACGGGGTACTGAGCGTGAACGCGGGGTAGGGCAAAGCGCTTATAATTCGTGGTTTTGGTCGCTACTTTACGATCTAAATGGTCTGTGGCCGCGATTGCCCCTAATCTGGATGGTAAGTACATCCATTTTTGCGGAGGATTAGTGGTGAACACGCCTACCAAGAGGCAGGGTATCCCGATTGCACTTTCGGCACTCGGCCTAATTATGGTGATTGCCGGTCTGTTGTTTGCAACGGTGTTGCGTCCTGAGTCGACGGTCACCGCACAGGCGGAGCGTCCAGAAACGCCGTATGAGACCACGGTTTCTGGCCTGCTTGGGCTGGTTGACACCAAGGTAACGGTACATGCGGAAGCGCCCGGCCAGCCGATCGTTTTGGCGCTCGGCCGTGATGCTGATGCACAGGCGTGGATCGGCGAGCTTCCTAATACGCAGCTTACGGGCTTGTCGTCGTGGCAGGTCATTGCTTCCACCAAGCACGATGGGGAAAAGCCCGAGGTTAATGCAGACGAGTTCGCCGCAGACGAGTTTGACAAGGCTCTGGCGCAGTCGGATATGTGGCTGGATGTGAAAACCGGCAAGGATTCGCTCTCGTGGGATATTACGATGGATGGTTCCGGATTGGTCATTTTAGCGGCCACAAATGGAGTGGATCCGGCGCCGAAGATTTCTTTGACTTGGCAGCGTGATGCTTCTAGCGCGTGGATCATCGCTCTTACGGTTATCGGCTTAATCTTGCTACTGCTTGGCCTCGTGCCATTCCTAGCACTTCAACGCACTCGTAAGGAACATGCGCGCACTGAAGAAGCTCGCGAGCGCAGACAGCGCGCTTTGCACAAGTTCAGTGATTTGAAGTCCTCCTTCAGCAAGGACGCGGCGTCGAAATCCGCGCGTGATAGCGAGAAGAGCGGGGAGAACTCCAAACCGTCTGCTCAAAACAGTGTGAAGGCAGAGGAAGACCACCAGCGGCGAGTTTCGCTGCTTGAGCGTCAGGCACGCCCTGTAGCTGAGGAGCGCACAGAGATCACCACCACCATTGGCGGAAAGACGCACGTGCTCCCGTCCAGGCGCGCAATTCGTGAGGCTCGCGCTCGCGGCGAGGCCGAGGTATCAATGGGCGGCCAGAGCTTCGCTACGGGCCTCATCCCGGTTATTCCGCGGTCAGACGATGCAGAATCGGATAAGAAGGGGGAGGACGAATGAGGAAAACGATACCTTCAGCGCTACTGATTTTGGCGTTGTCCACCACGGGGCTGGCCGCGTGTTCAAGCGAGGTTCCCCAGCTTCCTTCAACAGAGACGAATACCAATGAATCAGAGCAACCGAACCTGGACGAAGTGCAGGTTACGACGCTGATTTCCGAGGTTGAGTCCGCGTTGGCCGCAGGGGACGAGGCCCTGGATGAAAGCCTGCTTGGGCCGCGGGTGAAGGATCCGGCTCTCGCTATGCGGGCAGCGATGTATAGGCTTGCGAAGGCGCGTGAAGAGGCGGTTGCGAGTCTTGATTTGGATGAGACGGCAGCCACGGTGACTCAGTCGCATACTTGGCCGCGCGCCATTATTGCGCCCACAAAAACCACCGAAGGTGAGTTGCCACAGATTGGCTTCATCACGCAGGAAAACGCCCGTGATGATTACAAGCTAACCAGTTGGGTGCGTATGTTCCCGGGTGAATCGCTTCAAACTATTGCGGTTTCCGAAGGGTCCCCAGTGGTGGCTGCTGATGCGGATAGTTTTGTGTTGTCTCCGCAGGAGGCTCTGACCGAGTGGACGGCGCGGCTTGACGATAAGGCGAATCAGCCTGACCTGTTTGCTGATGATGATTTCACCAAGGCGTATAAGGATCAGCTAAAGCTGAATGATTCATTGGGCGAGAACGGTAAAGTAACGATTGCCGCAACTCCTGCAGAAAAACCGCTAACAGCTGTGGCTTTGGTTGATGGTTCGGCGCTTGTAGCGGGAAATATTTCGTTCACGGTCACGTATGAGCGCGCTAAAGAGAATGCGAAGATCAAGCTTGGCGGCGCCATTGCGGATCTGATGGAAGATCCCGAGGTTCATGACAAGCCCGTGGAGGTCACGTACCTGGCTTCAGTTGCGCTGATTGTTCCTCCCAAGGGCTCTAGCGAGTTGATTCATGCGATTGGCGCGGAGCGCATTCTCGGTTCGTATCGCGTTGTTGAGTAGTTTGGTAATTGAAAGAGGTTTTTGATGTCTGGCGAGTCTATGCCTGCTGATACCTTTGGTGCGGTTTCGTTGGAAGGTGTGGACGCAGATTCCGCCCCGGCTGCGGCTACGCAGGCTTCTGCTGAAGCAGGCCTTACTGGGCCGATTATTCGTGACGTGGACGAGGCGGGTTTGCAAGAGCTTGTTGAGCTTTCGCAAACCCTGCCGGTTGTGATCGACTTTTGGGCTGATTGGTGTCAGCCGTGTAAGCAGCTAACTCCGATTTTGGAGGACGTGATCCGCGAACTCGATGGTCGCGTGGTGCTTGCGAAGATCGATACGGAGGCCAACCAGCAGCTGTCGCAAATGTTCGGGGTGCAGTCCATCCCTACGGTTGTTGCTTTGGTTGGTGGCCGTCCGGTGCCGCTGTTCCAGGGAGCGCAGCCGAAGGACCAGATAGTTGCCGTGTTCAATGAGCTGCTCAAAGTTGCTGCCAACGCTGGTTTGACGGGGCGCATGGTTGACGTCCCGGCTGGTCCAAAAACGAATCCGTTGCATGAGGCTGCGTTGGCCGCTGAGGATGCGGGTGACTTGGAAGGCGCTATCGAGCAATGGGCAAAGGTTTTGGCCCAGGCGCCTAAAGACCAGGTGGCTAAGGAGTCTATCGCGCGTTTGCAACTGGCGAAGCGCGTGCGTGACGACTCTGATGGTTCGGAGCTCTCGCTCGCGGATGCGGCGTTTGTTGAGGGCAATGTAGAGGCCGCATTTGATACGTTGCTCGATGTCATTGCCCGCTCGAAGGGCAGTGATGATGCGGCATTCGAGGCCGCACGTGAGCGTTTGCTTGAGATGTTCACGGTTTTGGGGGTTGACCCGCGGGTGAAGGCGGCTCGCGCGCGTCTTTCAAGCTTGCTGTTCTAACGGCAGGGCCGCTAAGAACAAAAGTGGCGGTGGGATCGGTTCAAAACGATCCCACCGCCACTTTATTGTTTTGCGTTTAGTCGCGTACTGGACGGAGCCAAACAGCGCCTAGTGGTGGCACGCGTAGCTCAACAGAGGCAGGGCGCCCGTTCCAGGGAACATCCTCGGCAATGATCGGGCCCATGTTGCAAACACCAGAACCGCCAAAGATTTCAGCGTCGGTATTGAGAACTTCTTCCCACTTGCCTAAGAACGGCAGGCCTACACGGTAGCCCTCGTGAGGGTTACCAGCGAAGTTGGAGATGCATACCAAAATGTCGGTGTCGCCTGCCTCGTCCTTGCCCTTGCGGATGAAGGAGATGACGTTGTGGTCGGCGTCGCCAGCTTCAATCCACTCGTATCCCGTGTAGTTGTCATCCCACAGGGCAGGGGAGTTCTTGTAGATGTTGTTCAAGCTGGCAACAAGGCGGTTTACGCCACGGTGGCCGGGGTCATCCATGAGCCACCAGTCAAGCGAGTACGCCTCGGACCATTCGGATTCTTGACCGAAGTCTTGGCCCATGAACAGTAGCTGCTTGCCCGGGTGTGACCACTGGTAGGCCAGTAGCGAGCGCAGGCCGGCGAGGCGGCGCCACTTGTCGCCGGGCATCTTCGAAATGAGGGAGCCTTTGCCGTGCACAACTTCGTCGTGTGAGAGCGGCAGGACGTAGTTCTCAGAGAACGCGTATACGAGGGAGAACGTGAGCTCACCGTGGTGCCAGCGTCGGTTTACCGGGTCTTCCTGCATGTAGCGCAGGGTGTCGTTCATCCAGCCCATGTTCCATTTGAGGCCAAAGCCTAGGCCTCCACCGGAGGTGGGGGCGGTAACGCCGGGCCATGCCGTGGATTCTTCGGCGATCATAACAATGCCGGGGTTGCGCCGGTAGGCGGTGGCGTTGGCTTCTTGAATGAACTCGATGGCTTCGAGGTGCTCGCGGCCACCGTACTGGTTGGGACGCCATTCGCCGTCGTTTCGCGAGTAGTCCAGGTAGAGCATGGACGCTACGGCGTCGACGCGCAGTCCGTCGATGTGGAACTCTTCGAGCCAGTACAGGGCGTTGGCCACCAGGAAGTTGCGCACTTCGCGGCGTCCAAAGTTGAACACAAGCGTGCCCCAGTCTGGATGTTCGCCGCGCATTGGGTCCGGGTCCTCGTACAGGGCGGTGCCGTCAAACCTGGCAAGTGCCCAGCTGTCCTTGGGGAAGTGAGCGGGCACCCAGTCGAGGATGACGCCGATGCCGGCCTGGTGTAGCTTGTCTACCAGGTAGCGGAAGTCATCCGGCGTGCCAAATCGGGAGGTCGGCGCGTAGTAGGACGTCACCTGGTAGCCCCATGAACCACCGAATGGGTGTTCTGCGACGGGCATGAACTCAACGTGCGTGTATCCCATGCGCTTGAGGTAGGGGACCAGCTCGTCGGCCAGGGTGCGGTATCCCAGTCCTTGGCGCCATGATCCAATGTGTACCTCGTAGACGGACATGGGGCTGGTGTGCGGGTCTTTGGCGGCCCTAGCTTCCATCCACTCGTGGTCGGACCACTCGTGGAACTTGTCGGTAACAACAGAGGCGGTTGCGGGCGGAATCTCGGTGGCGCGAGCCATGGGATCCGCTTTTTGCATCCAGTTGCCGTCCGGCCCGCAGATTTCGAACTTGTAGCGGGCACCAACCTCAACGCCCGGAACGAACAGCTCCCACACACCCGAGGCACCCAGAGTGCGCATGGCGCTACCGGTGCCGTCCCAGTAGTTGAAGTCACCAACTACACGGACCGCGCGAGCGTTGGGAGCCCAGACGGTGAACGACACTCCGTGTACTTCACCCAGTTCGCTATCGAAGGTGCGAACGTGTGCGCCCAGGGCTTCCCAGAGGTTCTCGTGGCGCCCTTCTCCGATGAGATAGAGGTCCATTTCGCCGATGGTGGGCAAGAAGCGGTAGGGGTCGTCCGAGTCAACGATTTGATCCCCGTAGGTGACGCGCAGGCGGTAGTCGGGAACGGTTTCGTAGGGCAGAACTGCTGTCCAGATGCCGTCTTGCTCGTGGGTGGCTTTATACTCACCGGTTTTGGTGACAATGGTGACGGAATCTGCCAGGTGCCTGACCGTGCGGATGGTTACCGCACCGTCGTGGATGTGGCCACCGAGCACCGAGTGAGGTGAATGATGGGTTGCGTTAGCAACAGCTGAAAGGGTTGCTGAATCTACGGGGTATGGTGTCGCGTTCATAGTTGCAATTCTTCCATGTATGAGCCCAGTTTTTGCGCTTATGAGAGTGTCTTATTTTGCAAGTCGAGTAAGCGCGTTTTCTGGAATCCAGATCCAGTCGGGCCGCATCCGGTATTCGTAGACGGCTTCGTAGGCCGCTTTTTCGATTTCGAGAACGGCGCTGAGCTCGCTCTCAGTTTTGCCAAGGCCTCCGCCACCGGTGTAGCCGTCGATGAAGGCTTCGCGCGCTGCATGTAGCCAGGCCTGGTTTGCGCCTCCCTTGGCAGCGGCGTAGTCAAAAGACCTGAGCATGCCGGCAACGTCGCGCAGTGCGAAGTCAGGTTCGCGGCGTTCTTCCAGTGGACGTAGTGGTTCGCCTTCGAAATCAAGGATTACCCACCCGTCCTCACCCAGGAGGGTTTGGCCTAGGTGGTAATCGCCGTGAATGCGAATCATGGGCGGCAAATTTTCGATATTCCCGATGCCTTCGATTTTGGCTTCGAGGGGTTCGATGAGGTCACTTTCGCGGAGCCTAGGAACTTCAGCTGCGGCCGCAGCGAGGTTGACACGCAGGCGGTCCTTGAGCTGCTCAGCTTGTGCGGGTGCAGACTCGCCGAAGGCTTTTGCCATGTGTTCGTGTAGGCCCGCGGTTACAGTCCCGAGGTCGCGGGCAAGCGGTGCGGGATCCTCGTTCTTACCTGCGATTTCAACGAAGAGTTCAAAGCCATCGCGGCCGTTGTTAACCAGTGATCCGGCAAAGCCAAGTACCACGTTGCCACGCAGCCCTTCCAGCTGGAACTCTTCTTCCAAGTAGGCGATGGGCTTTGGCACATGCGTCCAACCCAGTTTTGCAAGCTCTAGGGTCACTTCCACTTCGGGGTGTAGACCGGGGTGAAGTACGCGAAGCAGTTTCAACACGCAGGCAAATGGGCCACCAAAGCGCACGGAGGTGTTGGATTGCTCTCCGGTAAGCACAAACGCCCTCGACGCTTCTGCAAGTAGGCTCGCTAGTGCTTCATCACCTCGCTGCGGCTCGATGGGGCTGAGCGTGCCGTTTTCGTGAGCTTTGCGTAGCCATGCCCTAAGGAATGCGGGGGAGTACGCTCCGTCGATCAGGTAAGCGCCCTGAAGTTCGGTAATAAGGCCGAAGTCGGGTTTGGTCTCGGTGTATGCAAGCGGTATGGAAATGAAGGTTTCGCCCACTTGAATGATGGAGATCCAGACCGGCTCGAGCGCGTCCTCGCTTTCACCGCAGGCTGGGTCAGCTGAGTAGCTTGAGAGGTCAACGTTGGCAACCAGGCGAACCGATTCGCCGGTGCTTCCGGGGAACCAGCGTTGTTTGTACAGCCAGGTGTCGATTTGGTCTAGTAGGTTTACGTCTGCTGGCCATGAAGCGCCCATGGTTACTCCTCTTCGTCTTCTTCGTTTAGGAATGTGGCTTCGAGCCAGTAGAAGCCGTGGCGTCCAAGCGTGATGTCGATAGTTTCGTCTTCGCGAACGTCAGGGAATCGATTGCCAGAGGCGGTGTCATACAGGTGCCAGCCGCCCATGCCGGGTAGCTGGATGGTGGCTGAGCGAGAAGTGGTAGACAGGTTGTTTACGCACAGCACGGTTTGACGTTCGTCGCGACGCAGATAGGCGAGGACGGCATCGTCTGACGTGGACAGTAGCGTGAGCGATCCGATGCCGAACACGGGGTAGCGTTTGCGTACTTCCAACATGCCGCGTAGCCAGTTGAGCATTGAGGTGGGCCGGGATCGGTGTTCTGCCACGTTGACAGCGGCCGGTGCGTACGGTCCGTCTTCGATTAGGGGCAGGTAGAACGTCTCGGGGTCGCCCTTAGAGAAGCCAGCGCCGGGAGTTGAATCCCACTGCATGGGTGTGCGCACCCCATCGCGGTCTTTGAGCCAAATGTTGTCTCCCATTCCGATCTCGTCACCGTAGTAGAGGAACGGGGATCCGGGGAATGAAAGGAGCATGGCATGCGCCAGTTCAACTTCGCGTCTGGAGCCGCGCAATAGTGGGGCGAGGCGGCGTCGGATACCCACGTTGGCCCGCATGCGCGGTTCGGGTGCGTACCAGCCGTACATGGCTTGGCGCTCCTCGTCGGTGACCATTTCGAGGGTGAGTTCGTCATGATTACGCAAGAAAGTACCCCACTGTCCGCCCTTGGGAAGGGGCGGGGTTGCGGCAAAAGCTTCGCGCACTCCCTTGGAGGTTTCTTCGCGTAGCGCTGCGAAGATCTTGGGCATGATTGGGAAGTGGAAGCATACGTGGCATTCGGGCCTGGAATCGGATCCGAAGTATGCAACCACTTCGTGTGGGGGCTGGTTTGCTTCTGCAATCAGAAGGGTGCCGGGGTATTCCTCGTCGACCATGTCGCGTAGTTCGGCAATGAAGTCGTGGGTGCGCGGCAGGTTCTCGCAGTTGGTGCCGTCTTCCTCGTAGAGGTAGGGGATGGCGTCTAGGCGGAATCCATCCACGCCCGTGTCAGCCCAAAAGCGGATTGTGTTCTTGATAGCTTCACGCACGGCCGGGTTCTCGAAGTTGAGGTCGGGCTGATGGCTGAAGAAGCGGTGCCAGAAATACTGGCCGCGAACTTCGTCGTAAGTCCAGTTGGAATCTTCGGTGTCGATGAAGATGATGCGCGCGTCCAGGTACTCGGCGGGGCGGTCTCGCCATACGTAGAAGTCTCCGTACGGACCGGCTGGATCCTGTCGCGATGCTTGGAACCAGGGATGGGCACAGGAAGTGTGGTTCATGACCATGTCGATTACCACGCGGATGCGGCGCTTGTGAGCCTCCTCCATAAGCGTGCGGAAGTCATCCATCGTGCCGTAGCGAGGATCCACGTTGGTGTAATCCGAGATATCGTATCCGCCGTCGCCCATGGGGGACGGGTAGAACGGGGGAATCCAGATCGCGTCGATGCCCAGCCACGCCAGATAATCGAGCTTTTCCGTGAGACCCTTGAAGTCGCCCGTTCCGTCGTTGTTGGAGTCAAAGAATGAGTGGGTGAGCACTTCGTAAAACACGGCGGTGCGGTACCACTGCGGATCTTCGGCTGGCGTAGGCAACGTGGCTACCACGCGTTCTTCGGGAACTTCGCGGGTGGTGGCATCGTCGCCACCCCGAGGAATCAAGGGGATAGCACCGGTTGGGGCACTGTCTCGCGGCGATAGGGTCATGGTTGTCCTTAAGAAGTCTTTATGCGACGGGGGCGCGGAACGCCGCGCCCCCGCGGTGTTTAGTTGCTCGCAGGGCGCACTGCGAGGACGTGTGCGGTACGGATTGATGGCTCAAGGCGAACGTAGTTGTGCTCGCCCCACTGGTATTCAACGCCATCGAGCTCGTCTACAACGTTCAGCACGGGACCGTTCGGCCCGTAGTTGATAGTGGCACCGAGTTTTGACAGGTCGATGTCGACAGAACCTTCAACCGCGTTGTGCGGATCGAGGTTTACAACAACGATGACGGTGTCTTCTTCACCGTTGGGGCTGAACTTTGCGGGCACGTGCTTTGAGAAGCACAGCAGCCGGTCATCCGAGGTCTCATGCACCTGGATGCGGTGCAACTGCTGGAGGGCCGGGTGGCGGCCTCGTGCGGTGTTTAGCAAAGTGAGTAGGTTTTCGATGCCGTACTTGTTTGCATCTTCCCAGTCGCGGGGGCGGTATTCGTACTTCTCGTTGTCGATTTGCTCTTCAAACCCGGGCCGCTGCACGTTCTCTACGAACTCGTATCCGGAGTAGATGCCCCACGAGGGGGATGCTGTGGCTGCAAGAACTGCGCGTAGGGCGAAGATTGCGGCGCCTCCGGTGGTCATCTGCGGGGTGAGAATGTCGTGCGTGGTGGGCCAGAAGTTCGGGCGCATCACGTGGGCGGTGTCCTTGGAAACCTCTTCAAAGTATTCCAGCAACTCCTTCTTGGTGGTTCTCCAAGTGAAGTATGTGTAGGACTGGTGGTAGCCGAGGGCTCCAAGCGTGCGCATCATGGCAGGCCGCGTGAAGGCTTCGGCAAGGAAGATCACCTCGGGGTGCTTTTCGTTAAATTCGGCTAGGAAACGTTGCCAGAAGCTCAGTGGCTTGGTGTGGGGGTTGTCTACGCGGAACAGGGTTACTCCGTGATCGATCCACTTTTGAACAACGTCGCGAACCGCCCGGTAGATACCTTCTGGATCGTTGTCGAAGTTCAGTGGGTAAATGTCCTGGTACTTCTTGGGCGGGTTTTCCGCGTAGGCAATAGAGCCATCTGCACGTTCGCTAAACCATTCGGGGTGTTCCTTAACCCACGGATGGTCAGGCGAGCATTGCAGAGCAAGGTCAAGCGCTACCTCCATACCGTGTTCGCGCGCTTTGGCAACAAATTTGTCGAAGTCTTCAAACGTGCCAAGGTCGGGATGGATAGCATCATGTCCGCCTTCTGGAGCACCAATTCCGTATGGCGATCCCGGGTCCATCGGACCGGCTTCGAGGGTGTTGTTGCGTCCCTTCCTAAAGGTGGTGCCGATGGGGTGGATAGGGGTCAGGTAGATTACGCTGAAGCCCATGTTCGCAATGCGGGGAATCTGCTGGGCTGCTCCTGCTAGCGTGCCGGACACCCAGTCGCCATTCTCGTCGCGGTGTGCGCCGTAGGAGCGAGGGAAGATCTCATACCAGGAGGAAAACAGCGCGGCCTTGCGGTCTACCTTCAGCGGGTAGGTGCGTGTGCGCGTCCACAGCTCCCGCAGTGGGAAGTGGCGGAACACGTTACGCACTC
Organism: Actinomyces sp. HMSC075B09; assembly: GCF_001812395.1. NCBI lineage: Bacteria > Bacillati > Actinomycetota > Actinomycetes > Actinomycetales > Actinomycetaceae > Actinomyces > Actinomyces sp. HMSC075B09. The sequence continues at coordinate 68,453 of NZ_KV808743.1, read as the reverse complement.
TCGACGATAGGCCTGCGGATAGCCGCGTTTGGGGCGAGGCGCTTTCGTCGCGTAGTAATTTGGCTGCCTCTAGTAGCACTGCCTTGCCGGCCTTGTCCGGTCCCTTTTGTTTGCGACTTCCCTTGGGGCGGGGGCGTCCGTCGGCGGCGCGTTCCATAAGGCGGGCGCCTTCTTCAAGCATGAGCTCAACGTCCGTGTCGGCCGCTACTTTGATGGCGGCGTCATGTGCCCAGGAGGTGTATGGGTCGGACCAGGTGTCGATGCGGAACTGCCACGCGCCGGGGCGGTCAGGCATGAGCCACGCCTCATAGCGGTCGAGGCCCGGAGCGATGTCATGCATGTAGGCACGCATGTGCTCGTTGCCTTCCGGGTCTATCAGAACGGCTTCTACACCGAGCGCGTCGTGTCCTTCACGGAACACGGTTGCGCGCACGGGGAAGGATTCACCTTCCGTTGCTTTTGCCGGCCAAAGTCCCTGCTCGATTACCGGGAACACCTCGGTTGCAGGGATGCGCGTTATCCGCGCTCGAGGGGGAACTGGATTCTTCATGGTCGAAGTGGTGTTCTTCGCTTTGGCTACTGGCATCGGTCCGGCTCCTTAGACTCGTCGAAAGCTTTGTGAATTGTTTTAGTAGTACTTCATATTCATAGCGGTTAGAACGTCACTTAGTGTCTCGTTTGCAACTTCGTTTGCACGTTCGTTGCCTTTTCTTAGGACTTCAAGCAGGTAGTCCTCGTTTTCAGAAAGCTCAGCGCGACGCGCCCTGATGGGGGCGAGCATGGTATTGAGGTCTTCGGTTACGCGGGCCTTGAGGGCGCCACCACCGCCGTCTCCGATCTGATCGGCAATGGCTTCGGGACTTTCCCCGCAGGCCATGGATGCCATCAGCAGAAGGTTGGAAACTTCGGGACGGTTTTCCGGGTCATAGGTGATGACACGATCGGCATCCGTTTTTGCCTTCTTGAGACGTTTTGCGGTTTCGTCGGCGCTCATTCGTAGCTCAATGGTGTTGCCGCGAGACTTTGACATTTTTTCGCCGTCGAGGCCGAGGACGTGCGAAGCATTGGACAGTAGAGCTTCGGGACGCCTAAAGACCGGCTTATTCTTGTCTGCACGGCCGTAACGACGGTCAAAGCGGTTCGCAATGACGCGCGCTTGTTCGAGGTGTGGCAACTGGTCTTGCCCAACGGGAACGATGTTTGCGCGGCAGAAGAGGATGTCGGCCGCCTGGTGAACCGGGTAGGTGAGGAGGAGCCCGGACATTGCTCGTCCGTCAGTGGCGTCAAGCTCAGCTTTGACAGTGGGGTTGCGGTGTAGTTCGGACTCGGTTACCAGGGATAGGAATGGGAGCATTAGCTGGTTCAAGGCGGGTACGGCGGAGTGCGTGAAGATAGTTGCGCGCTCGGGGTCCATTCCAGCTGCAATGTAGTCGGTAAGTAGCGACAGCACGCGTTCGCGTAGCGGGCCAACGCCGTCGCGGTCAGTGATCACCTGGTAGTCAGCAATCAGCTGCCAGGTTTCAATGCCACGCTGCTGCTGCTCAATACGGTTCTTAATGGTCCCAAAGTAGTGGCCTAGGTGCAGGTGGCCGGTTGGACGGTCACCGGTTAGCATGCGGAATCGGCTTGGGTCCTTGTCGATCTCTTTGTTGAGTTCGGCGGAACGCTCCACAGCGCGGGCCAAAGACGCGGAATCTGTACTCTTACTTAAGGTTTCTTCAGCTTTGTTGCTCACGCGCCTCATCCTATCGCACTACTCGGACAGATAAATCTGCAGGGATTGTGGCTCTATGTGCACCATGGACCCGGGCTTTGCAATATCGCAACCGCTGTGGTCAGAAGCGCTGATAACCCCGCCTTCGCTCGGGTTTGTCCAAGACGAATCAAAAACAAGGCGGTAGTTGCGCCCCCGTCCCTTGGCAAGCATGACTGTTTTTGAGTTCAGTGTCGCGTTGAAAACCACAAGCATGTCGGAATCGTTACAGGGCGCACCTGTGCGCAGCATTTGGAGCGTACGGTGTTTAACCTTGTGCCAGTCTTCCGGCTTGAATCTGCGGTCGTTAGCCGTGTACCAAGACAGGTCGGCGATTTCGTCGCCACACCTCGTGCCCCCGGAGGCAAACGAGTTTGGTCGCATAACCGGGTGGTTAGCGCGCAGGGCAATCAGGTAGCGCACTGATTCAAGGAGGTCGTGCTGCCAAGAATCCATGTCCCAGTTGACCCACGAGATGGCGTTGTCCTGGCAGTAGGCGTTGTTGTTGCCCTGCTGGGTGCGTCCAATCTCGTCTCCGGCCGTGATCATGGGCGTGCCGGCTGAGATAAGGAGCGTAGCCATGAGGTTACGCATGGAGCGCTCGCGGGCGTAGAACACGGAATCCAGCATCCCCAGGGGAGTGTCTTGTTCCGCGTCAGAGGGACGCGGAATACGGTTCATGTGGCCTTCCACCCCGTGGTTCCACGAGAGGTTTTGGGACGTGCCGTCCATGTTGCCTTCGAGGTTGTCGAAGTTGTTCTTGTGGTTGTATGCGGTGAGGTCAGCCAGGGTGAAACCGTCGTGCGCGGTAATGAAGTTTACGGAGGAGCGAACGGGGCGCAGCCTGCCGAGCGTTTCGCCAAACAGGTCGGCCGAACCGGAGATGCGGGTTGCAAGCTCGTTGGGGCCTTGGCTTTGGCGGCCGGCTTCAAGGTTTGCAAAGTCGGCTAGCCAGAATGAGCGGATGGTGTCGCGGTAGCGGTCGTTCCATTCGGACCAGGGCAGGGGGAAGTTGCCGGTTTGCCAGCCTCCCGGGCCAATGTCCCACGGTTCGGCAATAATCTTTTGCTTATTGAGGACGGGGTCAGCTGCAAGGGCCATGAAGAACGGGTGATTGGATGCAAATCCGTGCGCGTGGCGGCCGAGCGTTGGAGCAAGATCGAAGCGGAACCCGTCAACTCCTACTTCTTCGGACCAGTATCGCAGGGAGTCGAGAGTGTGTTGGATGACGAGGGATTCGTCGAAGTTCACGGTGTTGCCACAACCCGTGTCATCAATCATCTGCGCGGGGCGTTCGTTGGTGTGACGGTAGTACAGTTGCTGGCCGAACCCGCGCCAGGAGATCATCTGACCGGGAAGCCCGCCCTCGCAGGTGTGGTTGTAGACCACGTCTAGGAGCACTTCGATGCCGTGTTCATGCAGGATTGAGACCATGCCGCGCACTTCATCTAGTACGGCTTGGGCGCCAAGCTGACGCGCTTGTTTGGTGGCGTAGCGAGGTTCGGGGGAGAAGTAGGAAAGAGTGGAGTATCCCCAGTAGTTGGAAAGCCCCTTGCCTTGGAGGAAGGGCTCGTTCCAGGAAGCGTGGATGGGAAGTAGTTCAACTGCGGTGACACCGAGCGCTTTGAGGTGCGCAATGGCGGCGGGATGGGCAAGGCCTGCGTAGGTGCCGCGAAGTTCGGCGGGGACGGCCTGCATTTGCTTAGTGAAGCCTTTGACGTGCAGCTCGTAGATAACGGATTCGTTCCACGGTGTGCGCGGCTTTGCAGATACCGCGAACTCGTTGGTTTGCACCACTATAGAACGCGCCATGTAGGCGGCAGAGTCGGTTTGAGACTGCTTGTAGGGAGTAGAGGACGGAAACATGTTGTCGTCTACTTCGTGCGCATGTATGGCGGGGCTCAGCACCACTTCGCCTTCGATGCCTTTGCCGTAGGGGTCCAGCAAAAGCTTGTTGGGGTTGAAAGTAGAGCCGCTTTCTGGATCCCACTTGCCGTCAACGCGGTATCCGTACACAGTGCCAACGCCGGCGCCCGGTAGGTGCGCGGACCAGATGCCACCTTCGTGGGGCGTCATGTCGTAGCGGGTTTCTTTGCTGTGGCGGGAGGCGTCAGCAAAAATGCATAGCTCAACGTTCTTCGCATCGGGAGCGGCTACGGCAAAATCGACGCCGCCTGCCACGGGTGTGGCTCCGAGGTTGGTGGGGTGCTGAATTGAGGGGGCGAGATCGCCCCTGCGCCCACAGTTTTCTCGGGCTGCGTGCGTTTGTTGCTGCGCCATTGTGATCCAACGTCTCCTTGTGAGTGGCTCTTAGCTTAGTTGCCACCTATTTCATATACCGCAAAGATGATACCCGCTCGCGGATAAACCTGCTCTTTCGTAGTGTTTGCACGCCCTTAAGGTTGGTCACAAGTGCATTTTGGATACGGCAACGTAGGGAAAATTGTGGCACTGTATTGGGTATGAGAGTTTTGGTCAGTATTAAGCATGTCCCCGATGTCATGTCTGAGCGCCGAATTGAAAATGGGCGTCTGGTTCGTGGCGAGGACGACACTCTAAATGAGCTTGATGAAAATGCGATCGAGGCGGCCGTAGCTGCTGTAGAAGAGCTTGGTGGCGAGGTCATTGCTGTGACTATGGGGCCAGAGGACGCCGAGGATTCGGCGATGCTCGCACTGCAAAAAGGTGCGGATCGCGCGATTGTTGTAACTGATGATCGTTTGGCTGGTTCTGATGCGATTGGTACCGCACAGGTTCTTGCGGCTGTGGCCCGCAAGCTCGCACAGGAGGAACCGATTGACCTCTTTATTACGGGTATGGCTAGCTTGGACGGTATGACGTCGATGGTTCCAGCGGCTGTGGCTGCTGGTTTAGGTTGGCCCTATATTTCGCTTGCGTCTGAGCTTTCTATTGAAGAGGGCGCCGTGCAGGCTGTTCGCCACGCGGATGGTTTCACGGACACGTTGCGCTGTGGTTTGCCTGCTGTGGTTTCGGTGACGGACCAGGTAAATGAGCCGCGTTTCCCGAATTTCAAGGACATGCGCGCGGCGCGGAAGAAGCCGTTGGACGTGTGGTCGCTTGATGATATTGACGATGTAGCTGATCCGGATGCCATGGTGATCGGCAAGCAGGGTGCGGGCACGATGGTGCTGGAGGCTAGTGAACAGTCAGAGCGCGCGGCCGGCGAGGTTGTGTCTGGCGTAGGTGGCGGCCTAAAGCTGGCTGAGTACATTGAGAAGGTGTTGAAGTAGTGGAGAAGATTTCAGCTCCGATCCTGGTGATCACGGATCATACGGGGAACATTGATGAAGGTTTTGTACTGACGGAACCGTCTAAGCAGTTGCTTACGTTGGCGGGTTCGCTCACTTCTGGTCGTATTGACGCGATTGCGCTCAATCCTGCTCCGCAGGTCTCTGAGCTTGGTAAGTATGGCGTGGCGCGCGTCTTTACCCCTGATTTGGAGGGCTTTTCGCCGCGCGTAGCAGCAGTTGTGACGGATGCAGCGTTTGAGGTGGCGCGCCAGGAGGCCCAGTACGCTGCGGTGCTTAACGTTTCGAATTATCGCGGCCGGGAAGTAGCGGCAGCTCTAGCGGTTCGCTTGGGATCGGGCGCGGTTGTAGACGTGACATCTTGCGGCATTGTGGATGGTCAGATTGAGGCGCAAAAGAGCGTCCTGGCCGGCACGTGGTCTACGAAGTTCAAGGTTACGCGAGGCACTCCTGTTATCGGTTTGCGCCCGTCCGCGGTGGAGGCCCAGGAAGTTGGCACTGCCACTGAACCTGAAATTGTTCCTATCAAGGTCGCGTACTCACAGCCTGCTGTTGGCGTTAAGGTCGTGGATTCGATTGAGGAGGGCGGCCAGGGCCGCGTGTCTTTGACAGAGGCCCCGATTGTGGTTTGTGGCGGTCGCGGCACAGACGGCGATTTCTCGCTGGTGAATGAGCTTGCGGATGCACTTGACGCGGCGGTGGGTTCCACCCGCGTGGCGGCGGATGAAGGGTGGATCGATCGCTCCACGCAGATTGGTCAAACAGGCGTGAGCGTTGCTCCTAACTTGTACATCGGCCTCGGCGTTTCCGGAGCGGTGCACCACGCGTGCGGTATCCAGGCATCCCGTCATATCGTGGCGGTCTGTGATGATCCGGATGCCCCGATTTTCGAGATTGCCGATTTCGGTGTTGTGGGTGACATTAATGAGGTTGTGCCCGAGGCGCTTGCTGCGCTGAGGCAGAAGGGTTTGTAGGCGCGTATGAAGGTTATTGCAGCGCTTTCTGGCGGTGTTGATTCGGCTGTTGCTGCCGCGCGTGCGGTAGAAGCGGGCTATGACGTCACCGGCGTGCATATGGCTTTGAAAACCGAGGGGGATAGCTGCGCTGGCTCGCGTGGTTGCGCTAACCCGCAAGATCGTGCGGATGCGGCAAGGACGTGCGAGTTGCTGGGGATCCCGTTCGAGGTTTGGGACCTGGCCGACGAGTTTGAAGAGAACGTGATTTCAGATTTCGTAGAGCAATACCGCATTGGCCGCACACCTAACCCGTGCGTGCGTTGCAACGAGTTTGTGAAGTTCCGTGAGCTCACGGTCCGCGCCCGCGAGCGGGGTTACGACGCGGTTGTGACGGGCCACTATGCGCGTGCGGAGAAGCACGGAGATCACTATGAATTGTTGCGAGCGCGGGACGTGTCAAAGGATCAGTCTTACGTTCTTGCAGTGATGGGAGAAGAAGAGATCTCGCGCGTCATCTTTCCCTTGGGGGAGATGCCTTCCAAGGCGGCAGTGAGGGCGGAAGCGCAGGCACGCGGCCTGGAAGTGTCTAATAAGCCGGACTCGTTTGATATTTGTTTCATTCCCGATGGTGATACGCAGGGATTTTTGCGCCGTCGCCTTGGTGAATCTGCGGGCGAGATTGTGGATACGGACGGGAATGTGCTCGGTGAGCACCGTGGCTACTTTGAGTACACGGTTGGCCAGCGTAAGGGGCTTGGTATTGATCGGCCGGCTGTGGATGGACGTCCCCGTTACGTTTTGGGAACGCGTCCGGACGTGAATCAGGTTGTGGTGGGCCCGTCGGAGTTGCTGAGTGTAGACGTTGTTATCACTACCGATTTGACCTGGGATGCTAGCGACGATGAGGGTGACGTGCGCACAACTCAAGCGCAGCCCCTCGGTACGGATGATGACGAGTGTCTTTACGCACAGATGCGCGCGCATGGCAGGCCTGCTCCAATTCAGAGGTTGGAGCGTTTCGAAGACGGGTTGCGGGTGACGCTCGCGGAGTCTGTGCGCGGTATTGCGCCGGGACAGACGCTGGTGCTCTATCGCGGTAATCGGGTGCTTGCGCAGTCGATTATTGATGGAACGCAGCGCCTGGATAGACCCGCTGTGGCAGCGGGTTAACGCGGACTTCGCGCGGCTGAAATGCCGCGCTTTGAACGACGCGGCGGGAAGAGCAAGCTGCGGGGTGTAGATCACGTTGGCTTGATTTGACGAGTCTGGCCTCACGCCTGGTATGCTTTTTCCTGTTGCCCGAGTGGCGGAATTGGTAGACGCGCCAGATTTAGGTTCTGGTGTCCTAGCGACGTGGGGGTTCAAGTCCCTTCTCGGGCACGTTTCAGCTCCGGCTTATGTCCGGGGCTTTTCTTTTCCCCGCCACCTTGTAACCGGGTGGCTACCCAACCATGTAGCCTGTGTGGGTAGGAGCTGCTACGGATGGGGGAGTTACGTGGAACGCGTCGTTTTTAAGCCGGAAGATGAAGCGCCGGTTGATGGCTATAAGCTTGCAATGAGTTTAGTTGTTCCGCGCCCTATCACGTGGGTGGCAACGTTTAACGAGGATGGGTCTGCAAACCTCGCCCCGTATGCTCTATTTTCTGTGGTTTGTACGGATCCTTTGATGTTCCAGTTCACTTCGCGCGCTCCGAATGATTCCTATCGCAACGCCAAGCGCGAGGGGGCTTTCACGGTGCATATTGCGAGTGTGGATCACAAGCCACAGGTTGCGATGACGTCCAAGGAGTTGCCCGCCGGGGTATCTGAGGCAGACGCGGTGGGTATGACGTGGAAGAAGGCTCCGAACGTGAACGCGCCAATGCTGGATGACGCGCGCGTTGCAGTTGAGTGCGAGGTCCACTCATTCGTAGAGGTAGAAACGGCGATTCTTACCGTTGGCAAGGTGAAGGCGATTCATACGGACAGTCAAATTATGGCCGAGGACGGCATGGTTGCTTTCGCGAAGTTGAACCCGCTGTCTAAGCTGGGCCGGGCCCAGTGGGGACGTACTGAGGATTTCGTATAGCGGCCAGATCTGGCTTTCAACGCGCTCGTTGCGCTGGCTTTGTGCACAATGGAGGCATGACACGTTTTGAGGTGGGCCAGGTGGCCCCAGATTTTGAACTTGATTCGACCGAAGGCACAATCAGCCTGTACGACCAGCTTGAAAAGGCCGCAAAGGGCGTAGTCGTCTACTTTTATCCGCGCGCTTCCACGCCGGGCTGTACCACGCAGGCCTGCGATTTTCGCGATAGCCTGTCTTCTTTGAAGTCTTGTGGTTACACGGTGATTGGCGTGAGCCCGGATAAGATGCCGGCCCTGGAGAAGTTCCGCGATAAGCAAGGATTGAACTTCCCGTTGGCGTCGGACCCTGACAAGAGCGTCATGGAGCCGTGGGGTGCATTTGGAGAGAAGAAGAACTACGGCAAGCTAGTGCGCGGCGTTATCCGTTCCACCGTGGTGATTGGCAAGGATAAGAAGGTTACTCACGCGATGTATAACGTTCGCGCGAAGGGTCACGTGGCTCGTCTGCGCAGCGAACTTGGCTGTGAGTAGTTTGCTGTAGGAGTTGCCGGGCTACCTAGCGGTGCTTGCGGGCGAGGAGTTCGGCAACTCGTACGGCGCTTCGTACCTCGCGCCCCTGCTGCAACCATTTGGCGGGGGAGAGCCCCTCTAGCTCGGGGTGTGCGGATATGAACCAGCGGCCGATCTCAACGGTGCTGATGGCTCCATCAAGGCGGCCCAGAACCTCGGGTAGGCCGTTTACGATTTGGAAGTTAGACGTGAGTTGCCAGGTGGGGTACATCCACGAGCCGTTGCCCTCGCGGACACCAAAAATGCGGCACTCTTTAACGGCTTTGTTTACGGCTTGACGCGAAATGCCCATCCAATCAACGAGGTCTGCCGTGGAGCACACGGGGCCAACCGCGTCGGTGATCGATTTGCGGGGGCCGGTGAGAGATTTTACGAGGCGGGTTACTTGCTCGATAACCTCGTCGTTAATCTGGGTTTTCTTTCGCGAGGCTAGTTGCGCACGAACAGCATTAATCAGGCGCTCTTCATCGGATGTTAAACGACGCACCATAGATTGCTCTCAGTGAAGACGGAAATGCTGATGGGGATATGTAAAGTGCGCCGTGAGGGAATCGAACCCCCAACCCGCTGGTTAAGAGCCAGCTGCTCTGCCAATTGAGCTAACGGCGCATGTTGCCAAGAACGCTCTTGAATGCAACTTGAAAATCATAACACTGGCGAAGTTGAAAATACAAACGCGCAAAGTGCGATCTTGGGAACACCGCCAAACGAAAAACTGCGCAAAATAACTCAAAATATGAACTGGAGAAGTTTGAAGTGTAAGACGAAGTCGCGCGGCTTGGCTACTTTGAAGGGGTTATTTTATGCCCGCTAAGTTGGATATAATCACTTAGTCGTTAGTGTTTTCTGCGATGAGTTGAAGGGAAGCTGTGTTGAGGCAGGGTGAAAACAGGTTAGAAACAGCAACTACAACTTTTATGGGACTTAACTGGGATTCCGGTGAAAAGTTCTGGTGGCGAGGATTCGATTCAGAAAAGATTGCCACTGTGCTTGCTGTCTTGGCCTTTGTTTTTATTACTGCCGTGTGGGGCTCTACTTTCTTCCTGATTAAGGATCTTGTGAGCGCTGTTCCGCCGCTGGATTTTCTGGGAACGCGTTTCGCTATTGCCGCAGTTGTGGTATTGGCGGTGCGCTATCGTGCTCTGAAAAAGGTCTCGAAGGATCTTTGGGGCAAGGGAATGTTGCTTGGAGCGATCTTCATGCTTGGCCAGTTGTTCCAGGTGGTTGGTCTGCAGTACACGGACGCCTCTGTGTCTGGATTTATTACCGGCATGTATGTGGTTCTTACTCCCGTCGTTTTGATGCTCATGTTTGGGGTGCAGATCCCTCGGGCAACGTGGGGGTGCATTGCGATCGCCACGGGTGGTTTGATGGTGCTGACGTTGGATGGTCTGGCGGTTGGCTTTGGCGAGCTTTTGACGTTGCTCGGCGCTCTCATGTTCACCCTCCACATCGTGGTGTTAGGACACTGGACCAGTAAGGAGAACGCACTCGACCTGACGGTGATTCAGCTGATTAGTATGGGCGCCCTCGGGTTCCTATTTGCTTTGCCCGGTGGTGTTACGTTGCCTTCTACTGCGGGACAGTGGGCCTCACTGCTTTATATGGCGTTTGTGGCAAGCTTGCTTGCGTTGTTCTTGCAAACTTGGGCGCAGGCGCATATTAATCCAACCTCAACCGCGATTATCTTCACGTTGGAACCGTTGTTCGCCGCAGCCTTCGCGGTGGCGTTCGGCGGCGAAAGCCTGACCTTCCGGTTGATCTTGGGCGGGACCTTGATTGTTGCGGCTATGGCTGGAGCTGAACTTTTGCCGCTACGCATCCAGCGCAGACGCGAGGCTGCGCTGGTAGAGGCTTAACCGGTTAAGGACGGAAGTGTAGGTTCACTGCGCCGGCGATAACTTTGGCCAGCGTCTACGTAACTTCTAGAGGGTGATTTCGATGTGCTCGCCCAGGAACTTGCTTGTGATCTCCGCGCACGTTTTCCCTGCTTCGTCGAGAAAAGAGGTCTCAAGAGCTAGCAGGGGCGCTGGTTCGGCGATATGTAGTTGTTCGGCTTCAAGTTTGTTAGACATGGTTGCACGAATGGTCTGCGACGTTGTTATCTCTCGTTTAGGTTCCCAATGGTCGCCTAAAAGAAGCTCGCTGAGGTTTTGAGATAAATCAAGTCCGAGTATGCCTGGGAAGACGTCGCCGCTAACAATTCCAACCTCTATGCCCACGAGTTTTGTATGGTTCTCGTCAAGGTAGTGAGAGCGCTGGATGCGCGCAATAAAAGGTTCTTCAGTGGTATTCAAGAGCTTCCGTTCAGTGTCGTCCGCCTTCTGTAGTAGTGCGGAGACAAGTCTGGGATAAGTGAGGAGTGTAGCTGAAGCATTCCAACTGTTCTCCGCGGCCAGAGGAGACGTGTTGGGCGTTGATTTGGGGTCTGTTACGAAGGTGCCCCGTCCGGGAATACCAACTGTTAGACCGTCTTGATTAAGCAGCATGAGCGCGCGACGGACGGTCATTGGGGAAACGTTGAATGAAGAGGCGAGTTTGACTTCGCTGTCCAATCGCTCGCCAGGGTTCATCTTTGCGATGCGCTCCAATAGAGCGTCGTAGACCTTCGCGTATTTTGGTTCCATTAGGAGGCCTCCGATAAATCAGTGCTTGACAGCCAGTATACAGCGCCCTAGGGTGGTTTGTATCACCCTAGGGCGCTGGTGCCCTTGTTTCTCGATTAAGGAAATCTTGATGGCTAATCACGGAATATCGTATTCGGTATCGGGCCGCGAGGTTAAGGGCGTTATCGTCGCTTTGCATGGCGTGACCGATAACGCCGCGTCTTTGTCCGACATTTCTCAGCATTGGAAAGACGAGTGGAAAATATACCTGCTTGACACCCTTGGACATGGTTTATCGCGACATTTCTTCGATGCCGAACTGGCTGATCCTTTTAAGGCCATCGTCGCTGAAATTCGTTCAGTTGTAGTGGAGGCAGCCAGGCAGAGCACAAGTCGCAAGGTCGTGCTCATGGGGCACTCTCTAGGCGGGGCGGTTGCTTCCGTGATCGCTCGTGATGTTCCAGAAATAGTCCAGGCGCTAGTGCTCGAGGATCCCGCGCTTCTAACGGACGAGCAGTGGGAGCTGTACCGTAAGGCAGCAGATGGGTTGGTTAAACGTCAAGAATTGGTCACGGAGCACGTCGGTGAGGCCATCACTGAACTCATGAAGGTGTATACGGCGTGGCCGGCGTCAGAATATGGTGCGTGGGCTCAAGGGAAGACACAGGTGGATCGCCGTTTTGCCGCCACCGGTGTCGTTGGAATGCGCGGTCGCGACGTGCTTAAGGAACTCAAGGTTCCCACGCTTTTGGTTACGGGAGATAAAGATGATGTGCTCTTCGGCAAAGAGGGGCTTTCAGAGCTTGAGAACCTGGGAAGCTCTCAGATCAGCTCGGTGCTGATTTCCGACGCTTCACATACTGTTCGTAGGGATCAACCTGAAGAGTTTTATCGCCTTGTGGGCTCATTCCTCGATCGCTACGCAAAGTCCGGGCCTCTGCCTGAGCCCTACATTGCGCTGGAACTGAAAGATGTTATTGAAGCGACCCCGAAGCAAAATACTGATGACTATCTGACCATGCGTCAACGCGGCGAAGAGCTTTTGTCTGACGTGTCTCCTGCGGAAGGTGTTGAAGTCGATGAGGTTGTGCTCGACAGTGGGGAGCAGACAGATAATGACAGTTTCGTGTTGCGATGTCTGAGACGTGCGGGTAATCCGCGATCTGTTGTTCTCTCAATTCATGGCGGTGGGTACATAGCTGGGGCTGCCCGTTACGATGATGCTCGCAATAGTGAGCTGATTGATGTATTTGATGGTGCGGTTGTCGCTAGCCCGGACTATCGCTTGGCGCCAGAGCACCCATGGCCGGCTGCGGCTCTAGATTGCCTCAGTTCTTTGCGCTATCTTGCGCAAACCTATCCGAAAATACCGCTCTATGTTTACGGCGATTCGGCCGGCGCAGGTTTGGCGCAGCAGGCTCTAGCACTGGGGGCAGAACAGGGGATGGTCGCGAATGTCGATCGAATTGTTTTGCTAGAGCCGTGCCTCGAACCGGGTATGGTTACGAAGTCTTTCGACACCTATCAGGATGGTCCAATCTGGACACGCGCTGCTTCAACGTCAGCATGGCGTCATTATCTGGGTGATCCGACCACCGTCCCGCCTTATGTGCCTTCGCGGGAAGTAGCAGCGAAGATGCCTCCGGCTCTCATCGTTGTCAATCCTGCCGATCCTCTTCGGGACGAAGGCGTGCGTTTCGCCCAGGATTTAGCCGATGCGGGCATTCCCGTGGAGTTGCATATGTTCCCGGGTACTTTTCATGGTGCGCTCTCCGTGCCAAACACCGTTACGTGGACGCGGGTTAAGGAAACAATACGTTCTTTTCTTGCCACACCAATTAGCTCACACTCAAGCCTTTGAAAGGAACTCTTATGAGCAAGAACAATAGACTCCTGCAGATTGCTGGAGCGGCCGCGCTCGGCGGCTTCTTATTCGGCTTTGACGTAGCCGTTATTAATGGGGCGATAGGATCCGTTTCGGGAGCCGACACCGGGTTCTCTCTAGCGTCGTGGCAGACGGGCTTAGTTGTCTCAATCGTGAGCTTGGGCGCTGCCGTTGGTGCTGCTATCGCGGGCGGAATTGCGAACCGCATCGGGCGTGTCAAAGTCATGGTTACCGCAGCGGTTCTGTTCGCTATCTCTGCTCTAATGAGTGGTTTGTCGTTCAGCTTCGAAGCATTGACGTGGTGGCGCCTATTGGGTGGCCTGGGTGTGGGTATCTCGGCGGTAATCGCTCCTGCGTACATTGCTGAAATCGCACCTGCGGATAAGCGTGGAAGGCTTGGAACATTACAGCAGCTGGCAATCGCTTTCGGTATCTTCGGTGCTTTTATTACGAATTTCATTTTGGTTAAAGTGACCGGTTCGGCCGACGCAGTTGCTTGGTTTGGGCTACATACTTGGAGATGGATGTTCATCAGTGAGCTAATTCCTGCTTTGCTGTATGGCTTCTTCGTTCTTTCGTTGCCGGAATCTCCGCGTTATCTCGTCTCAATCGGAGAAGAAGACCACGCCGAAAAGATAATCGCTTCGGTTGGTTCAGATTCGGACCCCAAGGGGCGCATCGCTGAGATTCGTGCTTCGCTTTCGGGTCACCGGCCGAGGTTTGCTGACCTACGTGACGACAAATATGGCCTGCGCCCCGTGGTTTGGATCGCACTCGCTTTTGCGTTCCTAATTCAGATGGCTGGAATCAATAACGTTTTGCTCTATGCAACAGACCTGTGGACGACTGTAGGGTTCACTGGAAATCTATCTGTCTTTATTCCTGTCCTGACCTCAGTCATTGGCATCATTATGACCTTGATTGGCATGGCGGTGATTGACAGGATCGGACGTCGTCCGCTTTTGCTCTGGGGAGCGGTTGGCATGTTCGTTTCCATGCTCGTAGCTGCTATCACCTTCACTCAGGGAACCACCACCGACACGGGCGCACTCAACCTGACGGGAGCTTGGGCATTCGTCGCCCTTGTTAGTGTTCATCTCGTTTACATCATTTTCTGTGGTACCTGGGGCGTGGTCCTCTGGGTGTTCCTCGGAGAGATCTTCCCGAACCAGATTCGAACCGCTGGCTTGGGACTGGCAACCGCAGGAAACTGGATTGGTGGAACACTAATCACCTTCCTGTTCCCGGTCACCAAGGAATACATCGGCCTATCCGGTACTTACTTCTCGTATGCGGTCGTGGGCGCGATCTTGATCTGGCTGGTTGTTAAACATATTCCAGAAACGAAGGGTGTCGAACTCGAAGACATGACCTACAACTTGAAGTAGCTAATGGCTCTCGAGTGTTGAGCTACTATCTGGGCCGGTCTTGGCGTTTTACGAAGACCGGCCCAGATAAGTTTCGACAGCGGGCAGTAAAAAACCCCGACCGGAGTCGGGGAAATTTGGTGCGCCGTGAGGGAATCGAACCCCCAACCCGCT
>NZ_KV808743.1:22766-53706 GCF_001812395.1 Actinomyces sp. HMSC075B09 | reverse complement strand
GAGCCAGCTGCTCTGCCAATTGAGCTAACGGCGCCTGCAGATAAAAACCTTACGCGTTTCTTAATAAGACTGCAAAATCATCCAATGCGGTCTTAGACACATCAGCCGTTTGGTACAAAAGAAGCGAGGGGAGCGTCCTATCTCGTAGTATTTGGGAGTCGAGGTAAGGAAATCACGTGGATAAAGCGGTTGTTAAAGATTCCGTTCCGGTTGGCTTCATAAACACTGCTGTAGTTGTTTTGGGTGCGGCAATGGGATTGCTCGCTTCCCTTGGGCTACTTGAAACAGAGCTGGGTCACTTGCGAGACCCGGACGGCGCGCTCGGGTGTGACCTGAATTCGCTGATCAGTTGCGGCAGTTCCCTGATGTCGCCGCAGGCGCACCTGCTCACTGTGCCCAATTCCGCGCTCGGAATCGCGGCTTTTGGTGCACTGGTTGCAATCGGCGCGGTGATGCTACTCGGCACTCGCCTGAGCAAACCGGCAACAATGCTACTGGGTTTAGGATCGGCCTGCGGCCTTGTTTTTGTGGGCTACTTCTTGTACCAGTCGGCAACAAACTTTTTTGCGCTTTGCCCGTACTGCATGGTGGTGTGGTCGGCAACGATTATCGTGAGCGCGGTACTCATACCCGCGGCTCTGACCGCATTCGAGGGTACACGCGCAACGGGCAAAACGATGCTGCGCTACTCGTGGGCAACAATCGTATGCTTGCACCTAGTGGTGTTTATCGTCGTGCTGTTTACAATGACTGAACAAATCGGAGGCCTCCTGTGACCGGAAAGCGTGAGCTGTCAACCGTTAGGGAAGACTACCTGCGGGCCGTTTATTCGGTAGAGGAGTGGGACGATGAGGGCGTTAGCGTAACTGAACTAGCTGCGATTATGGAGGTTGTTCCTTCCACAGCCTCAGAAAACGTGCGCAAGCTGAGGGATGCTGGCCTGTTGGATCACCAGCCGTATCAAAAGGTCAGGCTCACCGAAGCAGGTCGCAAAGAAGCCATTGAGATGGTGCGTCGCCACCGTATTTTAGAAACTTTCTTGTACAAGTCCCTCGGCTATTCCTGGGACGAGTTACATTTTGAGGCACACGAGCTTGAACACGCGGTTTCTGACCGGTTCATAGACAAGCTTGATGAGGCTCTGGGCTTCCCCCGTTTTGACCCGCACGGGGATCCGATTCCCGGTAAGGACGGCTCTGTACACAGGTGTTCGTGCTTCACATTGCCTGCCGCGCCGTTGGATGAGGTCGTGCAGATTGTGCGTATTCGTGACGGGGAGCCCGAAGTACTGCGCTACTTTGAGCAGCGCGACATCTTGCCCGGAGCGAAGCTGCGCGTAGTCGAGCGCGCGGATATTGCTGGCCAGGTAACTGTGGAACTGGAGGGCACCCGGCTCGATATTTCCACGGCTCTGGCCGCGCGCATCAAAGTAACGCCGGAACGGGCTGAGTCAGCCTAAGCAGTTTGAAACAGTTCGGCCGGTCGGGAACATTCCGACCGGCCGAATCGTTTGAATTGGCTAAGGCTTAGGCAAGTTCTGCGCTGTCAATGCGCGGGGGAACATTGTTTCCATACCCGAGGGCGCGAAGAGCCTCGCGCAGAGCTTCGGTGCTCTCGGTCAGTTCCTCATTCGTCGCCTGCTTCGCGTTTGCCGGGTTCATATCCGCCTCGCTTCGCAGGGGAACTACGTGCAGGTGCGTGTGGGGAACTTCAAAGCCGAGGATGGACAGGCCGGCTCGCTCCACACCAAAGGCCTTCTTTTGCGCTTCTCCAATGCGCTTGGCCACGTTAAACAGGTGCGCGGCTACCTCGTCGGAAAGGGAAGTCCACTCACTGATCGCCTCACGCGGAACCACGAGTGCGTGGCCGGGGCGAACGGGGGAGATGTCAGCAAAAACAACGCAAATTTCGTCGGAGTAGATGAACTTGCCGGGAATGTCGCCGGAAATAATTTTTTCAAAAATTGTCATACTTCCATTGTGGTACAAGCTTGCCCATTTTTCGCCCCACCCGATTCTAAAGAACCCCCATTAGTGGGGTAGTGTAAATGTCGGATTGACAGATGAAACGAGGTCAAATTGAGCATGCAAACCGCAGGGGATAATCCTTACCGCTACGACGCGGCGCTCGCGGCCAAAATTGAGGCCCGCTGGCAGCAGTACTGGCAGGAAAATCAGACGTTCGCGGCTGATAACCCAGAAGGCGATCTTGAAGGTTCGCTAGCCCAGAAGGAAAAGTTCTATCTGCTAGACATGTTCCCGTACCCGTCGGGTGCAGGTCTGCATGTGGGCCACCCCCTCGGCTACATCGCCACGGACACGGTTGCGCGCTACAAGCGCATGCAGGATAAGAACGTGTTGTACACGCTTGGCTTCGACTCGTTTGGTTTGCCAGCTGAGCAGTACGCCGTGCAGACGGGCCAGCATCCACGTATCACTACCGAGAACAATATTGCGAACATGCGCCGCCAGCTCGCCCGCATTGGCCTGTCGCATGATAAGCGTCGTTCGATTTCAACAACCGATGACGAGTTTGTGCGCTGGACGCAGTGGATCTTCTTGCAGATTTACAACTCGTGGTATGACCCGCAGGCTAAGCGTCGTGATGGCAAGGTAGGTTCGGCTCGCCCCATTAGCGAGCTCGTTGCAGAGTTCGAATCCGGCAAACGCGAAACGCCGCACAAGCCGTGGGCGCAGATGAGCGAGGAGGAGCGTAGCGACCTTCTGGACGAGTACCGCCTGGCATACGTGGCGTACTCCCCGGTTAACTGGTGCCCGGGCCTCGGAACTGTTTTGGCAGATGAAGAGGTAACTGCCGATGGCCGCTCCGAGCGCGGCAACTACCCGGTTTTCAAGTCGCGTCTGCGTCAGTGGATGATGCGTATCACCGCTTATGCTGATCGCTTGGCCGAGGATTTGGATACGGTTGATTGGCCCCACAAGGTGGTGGCGCAGCAGCGCAACTGGATTGGTCGCTCCACTGGCGCAACCGTGCATTTTGAGGTTGAGGAAGGCCAGGTCACTGAATCCACCCAGCTGACGGTGTTCACCACGCGCCCCGATACCTTGTTTGGTGCAACTTTCATGGTGGTTGCTCCCGAGCATGAGCTGGTGGGCGGCGAAGACGCGCCGGCACAAGAACTTACGGTTCCAAGCCAGTGGCCGGCAGGCACGCGCGAAGAGTGGACGGGCGGATATGCCTCCCCGCGCGAGGCCGTGGCGGCGTATCGTTCGTGGGCGAAGTCCCGCACCGATGATGAGCGCCTCGCGGAGGGTACTGAAAAGACGGGTGTGTTCACCGGTATTTTTGGTACCAACCCGGTTAATGGAAATAAGATCCCGGTGTTCGTTGCGGACTACGTGCTGATGGGTTACGGCACGGGCGCGATTATGGCTGTGCCGGCCCACGATGATCGTGACTTTGCGTTCGTGCAGCGTTTCAACATTGACGTGGTGACCACTATCCAGCCGGATGAGGATTTTGACGGTGAGGGCGCTTGGACTGGCGATGGTCTGATTGTGAACTCGCAAAACGATGAAATCTCGCTCAACGGCCTGAACAAGGCTGACGCGATCGCTCGTATCACAAAATGGTTGGAAGAAAAGGGCGTTGGCCACTCGACGGTTACGTATCGCCTGCGTGACTGGTTGTTCTCTCGCCAGCGCTACTGGGGCGAACCCTTCCCGGTTGTGTATGACGAGGAGGGGCGCGTGCATGCTCTTCCAGAGTCGATGCTGCCGGTGCAGCTACCGGAGTTGGATAACTTCCAGCCCCGCACTTTCGATCCTAATGATGCGGATACCACGCCGGAGGCAGCGCTTTCGCGCGCAACGGATTGGATTGAGGTGGAGCTGGACCTTGGCGACGGTTTGAAGAAGTACCACCGTGATACGAACACGATGCCAAACTGGGCGGGTTCGTCTTGGTATGAGCTTCGCTATACGGATCCAAATAACACTGAGTATGCTTCGTCTGAGGCCAACGAGGCCTACTGGATGGGCCCGAAGGGCAAGGGCGAGTCGGGAGGCGCTGACCTCTACATCGGTGGCGTGGAGCACGCGGTGCTTCACTTGCTGTACGCGCGTTTTTGGCACAAGGTGCTGTTCGATCTAGGCCACGTGTCCTCCTCGGAACCGTTCCACAAGCTGTTTAACCAGGGTTACATCCAGGCTTACGCTTTCAAGGATGCCCGCGGTGAGTACGTGCCGGCCGATGAAGTCGAGGGCGATGAGGAAACCGGGTGGACCTATAAGGGTCGCGAGGTGTTCCGCGAGTACGGCAAGATGGGCAAGTCGCTTAAGAACATCGTGACGCCCGATGACATGTGTGAAGAGTACGGTGCGGACACGTTCCGCATGTACGAAATGTCTATGGGACCCCTCGAGGTGTCGCGCCCGTGGGATACGCGGGCGGTGGTGGGCTCCTACCGCTTCTTGCAGCGCCTGTGGCGCAACGTGGTTGATGAGGAAACCGGTGCGGTTACCGTGACGGATGATCCCGCTGACCTCGAAACGAAGAAGCTGGTTGCCCGCACCATTGCGGACGTTACCGAAGAGTACGAGAACATGCGGATGAACACCGCGGCTGCTCGCATGATCGTCCTCAATAATCACCTGACGGGTATTGACCGCGTGCCGCGCGAAGCCATTGAACCGCTGGTGCTGATGGCCTCGCCGCTCGCTCCGCACATCGCAGAGGAACTGTGGAACAAGCTGGGGCATGAGGGCACGCTTGCGCGCGAGCCGTTCCCGGTTGTAGAGGATGAGTCGCTACTTGAAGAAGAGAAGGTCACTTGCGTTGTCCAGATTGCCGGCAAGGTGAGGGCTCGTCTTGAGGTGGCGCCATCGATCAGTGCCGAAGATCTAGAGAAGTTGGCTTTGCAAACTGAAGCCGCGGTTAAAGCCCTGGATGGGCGCGATCCGCTGAAGGTGATTGTGCGGGCTCCGAAGCTCGTTAGTATCGTACTTCCGAAGTAAAGATCCGCGTCCCGGTGCCATGTTGCCCGGGGCGCGATATCTTATAAGAAACCAGTTAGGGGGAGCCGTGAGTAATATCGAGTTCGTTGAAATCCAAGCCGGGGAATCTACCGCAACATTTTGCACGCGCGGGGGGCTTATCACCTCGTGGGTGGTGCCCGCGGGTGAGCGGCGTTTCGATGTGATTGACGGCTATCAAAACGCCGAAGAGGTTGAGGAAAGAAACGGTGCTCGCTCGGCGCTGCTGGCCCCGTGGTCTAACCGTATTAGAGACGCGAAGTATTCCTGGCAGGGAGAAAGCTACGACCTCGGCCCCGATAAGGACGGGGTGCGTGAAGGCTTGCACGGGCTGTTCCTGGATCGCACTTTTGAGGTGACTGGCACGGGCCCGGGCTGGATCACAATGTCAGCCGAAGTCCGGCAGGACGAGCTTGCAAAATCGTTTGAAGATGGTGTGGCCTATCCTTGTCCGGTGAGCCTGCAGGTGCGCTACGAGATCGCGCAAACGCCCTCTGGTTGGCAGCTGAATATGCGTCTTGCGGCAACTAACCGTGGAACCACTCCCGCTCCGATTGGACTCGGCTGGCACCCGTACGTGCGCTACGACGGTGGGCGCGAGGGCGCTTACCTCACTATGCAGGCGCGCACGGAGATCATGACCAATGATGCTCTGATTCCGTTCGAGGGAGACGAGGCATTCGCTCCGGCGCCAACATTCGACCCGAACAAGGGAGTGTTGGTGCTTGATGATCTGAGCGGTATGGACAAGGCGTTTACTGACCTGACCGTTAGCACGGGTGGTGAAGCTACATCGGTGGCCACCTTGCATCACCCCAGCGGCGCAACTACGCAACTGAAAGCGGCGGTTTCAGGATCAGGTGCGCGCGGTTTTGGTATCTTCCATCTGTTCACTGGCGAGGCGCTAAAGCACCGTCAGTGTGAGGCTCTTGCCTTGGAGTACTGCCAGTTCATGACCAACGCTTACAACCGGCCCGAGTTTGCTAAAGAGCTACTTGTCGAGCCGAACAAGTCCGCGGTCATGAATGTAAGTCTGATCCACACGCCCCATCAAAAATAACGTAGGCGTTTGGGCGTAGCGCGTTGTTGTCAAACTGGCCGGCAATGGGCGCGCCGCACCCCTGTAACACTTCACTGCCGCGAGGCAGCGGCGCGTCAGAAATGTTCAGCACAACCGTGATCGCCTGGTCGCCGTTGTAGCTGACAAAACGCATCACCTCGTTCTCGAGGTGAACTACCTTGGTTTTCGCGTGCCACAGCCAGGGGCGTTGGCGCCGCATCGCACAAAGTGAGGCGTACCAGTGGAAGAAGCGTTGCGCTCGCGGGGCTTGCATGGCCTGCTCGGGGGAGGCGGGCAGTGGCTGACGGATCGCATCATCGCCGCCCAGGCGTTCCTCTTTAACGCCGGTAAAGCCCATTTCGTCCCCGTAGTAGATGGAAGGCACCCCGCCCACACTGAACAAGATGGCAGCTGCCACGCCAACCTGCTCCTCGTTTTCAAGTTGGGTAGCAATGCGTGTGACGTCGTGGTTTCCAATGAAGGTTTGGGGAACGAACGTGTCCAGCAGTTCATTGTGACGTCCCAGAGTCCAGTCAAGTTCGTAGAAGTTCGCGTCGTTTAACGCGGACCAGGTGGCTTTCCATAGCTCGTATTCAGTGAGGCAATCCCATCCTGATTCGCTGACCATGTCCGCGTATTCGCCGTGGATGACTTCGGCCACGATCCACGCGTCTGCATGGCGGCTTCGCACTTTTGGCAAAATGTCGGTCCAAACACTCGGAGCCATGGCGTACGCGGCGTCCAGCCGCCAGCCGTCAGCGCCCAGGTCTAGCCAGTGGTTCATCACGTTTGTAATGGCTTCGCGCACCCTCGGATTGGCGTGATTCAGTGTGGCGAGGCCGGTGTGGCCCTCAAAACAGTGGTAGGAGGGCAATTCTCCCTCAGCCCACCCATCCCAGTTGGGCAGAAGCATTTGCGCGTCCTCAGATGGGCCATTGCGCAGTCCCTCCACCAGAGGGTGGCGCGAGCCAACGTGGTTGAACACCCCGTCCAGCACGATTTTCACCCCGCGCGCATGAGCGGCCTCGACGAGTGATTTGAAGTCCGCAAGCGTGCCCAGGCGCGGATCAATTCGGTAGTAGTCAATCGTGTCGTATCCGTGCGAATAAGAGTGGAAGATGGGCCCTAAAGACAATACATTCGCGCCGATTCTGACCGCGTGATCCAGCCAGGGCTCAAGGTCGCGTAGTGTGCGCGGCGGCTGGTAATCCCGCCCCTCAACTTCCGGATTTGTTGCCGGTGCGCCAAGAGCGCCGAGGGGAAATACCTGCCACAAAATTGCGCTACCACTAAAACTACTCATGTTTTAATCATCTCATTTTGTGCTCCCGTTTGAGCCGGGCTGATCCCCTTGATATCAATGTGTCATGCCTGAAGGACACGTTTTGCATCGTCTTGCCCGCCGCTTTTCCCACGATTTTGCGGGCCAAAGCTTGGTGGTGGAGTCACCGCAGGGGCGTTTCGAGGCCGGCGCAAACCTGGTGAATGGGAGCGAACTGGTTGGTGCGCGCGCACACGGCAAGCACCTGTTCTTAGAGTTCGAGGGGGAGCGCTTTGTCCATATCCACCTGGGGCTTTACGGCAAGTGGCGTTTTCGCGAGGTACATGGGAATCTGCCTGCGCCTATTGGTCAGGTGCGGTTGCGCATTGCATCTGCCGGTGAGGTTGCGGATCTGGCCGGACCGAATCGCTGCGCACTTGTATCAGCGGGCGAGGTCGAGGACGTGATTGCCCGCCTGGGGCCAGACCCGTTAGATCCCACGCCAAATGCGCGTAGCCAGTTCATCGCTAACGTGCGCGGGCGCAAGCGAGACATAGGGGAACTGGTGATGGACCAGTCGATAATCGCCGGGCCAGGCAATATTTATCGCGCCGAGTCGCTGTTTCGCGTGGGCATATCTCCGTTTCGCAAGGGCGTAAACACCTCGATAAAACGAATCGGTCAGCTGTGGGATGACCTTGTGATCCTCATGGAAGATGGGGTGCAAACGGGCATTATCACCACGGTCGATCCCAGCGATGCGCCAAATCCGCCCTTGGAAGCGGATCCAGAGGCCTCGCGCTTCTACGTTTATCACCGCACGGGCAGGCCTTGCTTACACTGCGGGGCGCCCGTGCAAGAAAAGCGCGTTGCCACCAGGCGCCTGTTCTGGTGCCCCTCCTGCCAGCGGTAGGAGCGTGAGTCACGTCCAGCGTTTAGGCCTCTTGGAACCCCAAGTAGTCGTAGAGCCGGGCAGCGCTCGCGGCCTCGCGCATGTCTAGTTGCAGGCACATGTCTTCATATCCGGCAGCGGCCACGCGTCCTGCGGCCTCGCCGATAAGGGCGGTTGCGATGCCTCGTCCGCGATAGTCGGGGTGGACCATCAGGTCAAGGATGTATGGACTCTTATCGGCATCGTCCCAAGGCGTCCCGATTGTCACGAAGATCGCGCCAATGAGATCACCATCGGCCCAAGCGCCGATGAATGAATTGTCGAGGGGAGTGCCGAACTCTCCGCCAAAGCACATGCGCATCTGGTCGATTGACTCGTACAGGCTTTCCGCGGTCTCCGGCAGGTCATATGCAACCACGTTGAGGGCTGCGAGGGCCGGAATGTCATAGCGGGTTATGGTCGCTAGCTCAATTCCGGCCGGGCGTGCAAAGTCGGTTAGCGACTTCAGTCTGGCATTAAGTGTGAGCTGTGACATATCTATACTTTAGTTCCGTTCGCGTGATTTGTGGGTTAAAACCACCCGGGCAACACAAACGCGCACCCAAAAAGTATTGGATGCGCGTTTGATCAGCGGCGTAAAAGCTTAGCCGCTCAGATGTATAGTGTGGGATCCACAATCAGGTCAGCTTCGCGCGATTGGTCGCAAAGCGGCTGGTTATGAGCCGGGATGCCAACCGCTACGTGTTCGGTTGGAACCTCGCGCACCACTACCGCATTTGCGCCGATCTTGCTGTGATCACCAATCTTGATGGGGCCAAGCACTTTTGCGCCCGCGCCAATCATCACGTTCGACCCCACGGTTGGGTGTCGCTTGCCCTTCACCATGGCGACGCCACCCAGGGTGACGCCGTGGAAGATGACCACGTTCTCACCAACACTCGTGGTCTCGCCAATCACTACGCCTGTGCCGTGGTCAATGAATACGCGGCGGCCAATACGTGCACCGGGGTGAATGTCGATGCCGGTGAAGGACCTTGTGATCGATGAGAGTACGCGAGCAGGAAGGCGCGCTCCCGACCTCCACATCTTGTGCGCTACTCGGTGTGACCACATGGCGTGGACACCGGGGTAGGCCAGCGCAACCTCAAGGTTGGACCTCGCGGCCGGATCGCGCTGGCGCGCCGTTTCGAGGTCCTCGCGCAAGAGGGAGGGCAGGGACGCTTTCTTAGACATGGCTCCTACTTCTTAATGTCCGCCCACAGGGGAGTGGAGAGGTAGCGCTCGCCCGTGTCAGGTAGAACCGTGACAATAGTTTTGCCTGCAAACTCGGGGCGCTTTGCAACCTCGAGGGCCGCCCAAAGGGCAGCGCCAGCGGAGATTCCTACAAATAGGCCTTCCTCGCTGGCTGCGCGGCGGGCGGTCTTCAGGGCGTCCTCGGTTTTCACCGTTACGACCTCGTCAACCACGCTGCGGTCAAGGTTGTCCGGTACGAAGTTCGCACCGATGCCCTGAATGCCGTGCGGTCCAGCAGTGCCCTCGGTAAGTAGGGGAGACTCAGCCGGCTCAACCGCAATGGCCTTGAGGTTCGGGGTCTTCTTCTTGAGGGCGCGCGTAACTCCAGAGATCGTGCCGCCCGTTCCCACGCCGGCTACAACCACGTCAACGTTTCCGTCGGTGTCTGCCCAAATCTCGGGCCCGGTGGTCTCTTCGTGCATCTGCACGTTAGCCGGGTTGGAGAACTGGGAGGCTAGGATCGAGCCGGGGCGCTCCGCAACGATCTTCTTCGCAGCCTCTACCGCGCCTGCCATGCCGGCCTTCGGGTCAGTGAGTACGAGCTCAGCGCCAAATGCGCGCATCAGCTTCTTGCGCTCGTCGCTCATTGAGGAGGGCATTGCGATGACTACCTTGTAGCCGCGCGCCGCGCCAACCATGGCAAGTGCGATACCAGTGTTTCCCGAGGTTGCTTCAACGATTGTGCCGCAGGGGGTAAGCTCTCCCGACTTCTCGGCAGCATCTACGATTGCCACGCCGATGCGGTCTTTAACTGATGATCCCGGGTTGAAGTATTCCAGTTTTGCCAGGACATTCGTGCTTTCCCCGGCCATACGGTTAATGCGAACTAGGGGAGTGCGTCCTACGGTTTCAGTGACATTGTTGGCAATGTTAGCCATGTGAAATCTCCTGTGTGTCTGTCTTCTAAAGTTTCAAATTCGTGAACTTAAGCTGGGTGCCGGCGCCGTCGTTTTCCGGGCAAGCGGGCACCCTAAAGACACTGTGTGCACACAAAGGTGCTAGAAATTCGTGTAAAAACAATTTTCTTAATGGTCACGTGCCCATAATAGTGGTGCTATCGTTACGCGTCGACTTCAACGGTTGTTGACTCGATCGCACGTGGAATTATTCCTCCGCCGGAAAGCTCGGCAACCAGGCTCGCAAACTCGCTTTCACGCGCGGGTTCTAGAGCGACGGTGATAGTTGCGAACTGTCCGTATGCCACATCTGTGATGTTGAACCCGCGGGCGCGAAGGTCCGCCTCGATTCGCCCAGCGTAGGCGTGCGGAGCGTCCAGTTCAAAGCGGAGTACGTCCTTAAACTCAACAATTTGGGCAAGTTTTAACGCTTCGGAGACGGAGGATGAGTACGCCCGAATCAAGCCGCCCGCGCCCAGTAGTACGCCGCCAAAGTAGCGGGTTACAACCGCGGTTACGCCCACCAGGTTTTCGCGTAGAAACACCTCGAGCATGGGAGCGCCAGCCGTTCCAGAGGGTTCACCGTCGTCATTCGAGTGCCCGATTTCGTTTGAGCCTTCAGGCTTAACTACAAACGCAGAGCAGTTGTGCGTAGCGTCAGGGAACTCCTCACGGGTGGTGGCAATGAAAGCGCGTGCATCGTCTTCGGTAGCTGTCTGTGCCAAAGTGGTGATGAACTCAGACCGCTGGATTTCTAGCCGATTGCGAACCCAGGTTCCCGTCTTAACGCCGCGCATGTGCCCTCCTTACCGCTTATTGTATGCAGGGCGTTGCAGATATCTGGCACAGCGGCGGTGCCCAACTCAAAATGTACGAGATTGCGCACGTTCTTTGGTGGCTGGGGGCGAATTTGCTAAGCTAGAACAGTTGCCAACGTGCCTATCACGCGAATCACACTGTTTGCAGTGGTGTTTTAGGCGCGATTCGTGGCAAAGTGTACCTTGGTAATTGATCGATTCTTTTTGAATGTGAAGGAGCGGGCGGGCTATGGCAGTACCTAAGCGCAAGATGTCCCGGTCGAACACTCGCACTCGCCGGTCGTCGTGGAAGGCTAAGCTCCCTGAGCTTCAGACTATCCGTGTGCAGGGCCGCGAAGTCCGAGTGCCTCGTCACCTTGTAAAGGCTTACAAGGCTGGTGCTATCGAGATCGAGGACTAGTCTTAGATAGTTAAAGAACGAGCCTGGGTTTTCCCAGGCTCGTTTTGTTTTCCCATTTTGCTGTGCACCCCCGACAGGATTCGAACCTGCGACCAATTGCTTAGAAGGCAACTGCTCTATCCACTGAGCTACGGAGGCTCTCGGCGCTTTCGCGCCTGTTTGCACGCCTATTCTAGGTGGTTCACCGAAGTGAACCAAATGCGTTAAATGAGCAGGCGGAAAATTTCTGAGTCGAGAGGTACCGGCTCAACGTGCAGGGGTGAGGATGCCATCCTGCGTCGCAGTTGATGAATGTCTGCGGCGCGACCAAGGTCAATGCCTACGAGTGCTGGGCCCGTGTCACGGTTGTTTTTCTTGGTGTACTCAAAGTGGATGATGTCTTGATCTTCAGCGAGTACATCGCGAACGAATCCGAGTAGGGCGCCCGGCTCTTGGGGGAAGGTCACCAGGAAGTAGTGACGCAGCCCCTCGTGACGCAACGAGCGTTCCTGCACTTCGGCGTAGCGAGACAGGTCATTGTTGCCGCCGGAAACCATGGCTACAACAGGTCCGTTGGGAATGTGGGGGAGGTATCGGCGTGCAGCGGCGGAGGCGAGAGCCCCGGCCGGCTCGGCGATAATGCCTTCGGAATGGTACAGGTCAAGCATTTCAGAGCACACTGCGCCCTCGGGAATGACGATTACGTCGTCAAGGCAATCGCGCAGGATCGGGAATGTAACGTCACCAACGCGTCCCACGGCTGTGCCATCTACGAAGTTATCAACCTGGTCTAGTGATACGGGTTTGCCCGCGCGTAGTGCTGCTTTGATGGAGGCAGCCCCTTCGGGCTCTACGCCAATCACTTTGATGGAGGGGCGCATAGTTTTAAGCCACAGCGCAATTCCGGCAGCGAGGCCTCCGCCTCCCATTGGAAGCAGAACACAGTCGGTATCTGCAGGAATTTGCTCGGCTAGCTCCACGGCGATGGTGCCCTGGCCAGCGATAACCATCGGATCATTGTAGGCGGGAACAAACACTAGGTTTTCTCGCTCAGATACTTCCATAGCCTGCGCATTTGCCGCGTCGAATGTGCCGTCAACTATGATCTGCTCAACCCATCCGTCACCGATGGTGGCAATGCGATCGCGTTTTTGCCGCGGAGTGTTGGAAGGCAGGAAGATCTTGCCGCGGATCTTCAACGTCGCACACGCATATGCCACGCCCTGAGCGTGGTTTCCAGCGGACGCAGCTGCAACACCTCGTGCCGCCTCGCTATTGCTGAGGGACGCAATCTTGTTGTATGCCCCGCGAACCTTGAACGAGCGGCACAGCTGAATGTCTTCGCGCTTCAAATAAACGGGTACGCCCACTTCCTCACTGAGCCTAGGGGAGTATTCCAAAGGTGTTTTCTTTGCCACTTTGGCCAGGCGCTGCGCAGCCTCGTCAATATCTTTTGCACTGAGTTGAAAATCGGATTCCATGGCCCACATCTTATGGAAATATACGAATACGTAGTCTTGCCGTCCCACATGTGAACGCCGGCAATAACCAGGCGCGTATCTCCCACGGTAGTAACGACGGTAAAAAGTTTGCCTAAAAATCACTAGAGTAGAAGGCATGAGTAAAAAACCACGCCGTCCGCTCGTGTGGATTGACTGCGAAATGACCGGCCTTGATCTTGACAAAGATGGGCTTGTTGAAGTAGCTGTCGTGATCACTGACGAGCAGCTAAACGTTGTAGACCCCGGAATAGACATTGTCATTAGGCCTTCGCAAGAAGCGCTGGACAACATGGGGGATTTTGTACGCAACATGCACACCGAATCCGGCCTGATCGACGAGTTTGAAACCGGTGTTTCACTTGAGGAAGCCCAGCGCGAGGTTTTGGACTACGTAAAGAAATTTGTACCGCAGCCACGCCAGGCGCTCCTTGCCGGTAACTCGATTGGGACCGACAAGGCGTTCTTAGAGCGCGACATGCCCGAGCTCATCGACTACTTGCACTATCGGGTAGTCG
Organism: Actinomyces sp. HMSC075B09; assembly: GCF_001812395.1. Lineage (NCBI taxonomy): Bacteria > Bacillati > Actinomycetota > Actinomycetes > Actinomycetales > Actinomycetaceae > Actinomyces > Actinomyces sp. HMSC075B09. The sequence goes on along the minus strand of NZ_KV808743.1, from coordinate 40,096 downwards.
ACGTGTCTTCCATCAAAGAGCTCGCCAAACGCTGGTATCACCGCACGTTTGAGGAAGCCCCGGCTAAGCACGGTGGCCATCGCGCTCTTGCGGACATCCTCGAATCCATCCAAGAACTCGTCTACTATCGTCGCGTTCTCTTCCCGCAGGGGGAGGGGCCCAGCAGACAAGAGGCCAGGCAGGTTGCCGCCGAGGTTATAGCCCTTGGCATTCCAAACATCGAGTAGAGCAACCTCGAGACGTAGCTCTTAACGCCTACTTTGCGCGGTTTCCACAAGGAGGCCGCGCAAAGCTGTATCCACAGCCAAAACCTCGCGGTGTTTCCAGCGTGGTTTGCGCTTCGCATCATGAAGTCACCCACCTAGTTGAGAGGACTTCATATGAAAACTGGAACGCGCCGAATCCTAGCGGCCTCAACGGCTCTGTTTGCGACACTAACCCTAAGTGCGCCGGCGGCGCTCGCGGCGGAAGAACCGTGGCAGCTATTTGGACAGGGCCAGCTATTCGTTGCTAAATCAGGAGATTATTACGGGGTGTGCGCCGGTGATGATCAGCTTCGTAAAGGCGCTCCGGTAGCGCCAAAAGACGCTGCGTTCAAGACCTATCAGGTTGGTCAAGCAACCCCGCGAAATACCGCAACATCCATTGGCAATACCGATATTAAGACGGTGATGAGCGCGGATAAGACTTGGGTAGTTGCCGCGCTCTACCACCTTTATGCAAAGGACGTTACCAAGAGCGGGCATCACGCGAAGTCGTTTAGCTTTGCGGTGCAGAGCCAGCTTTCAACCTATGGCAGGTTTCCCGTGGAGAACCTTGACGACGGTGGCGCGCTTGCTCGACAGATGGTTGCCGAAGCCGAGAAGATTGCTGGCCCATACACGCTAAAACCGTGGGTTTCATACAAGGACGGCGTGGTTACTATCGAAAACCTAGGGGTCAAGGGCAAAGCTGGGTGGATCAAGGGACTACCCATGGAAGTAACTTTCACACACGCAAGTGCCGGCGAGGTGAAGAATACCCTTACAAGCGCCGCAGAGCCTATCAGTGCCCAGGCAGAATATTCGGATCCTGGCGAGGTGTCGGTTCGCGTTAAGGTCAGTGGCTTGCCCGCGGACAAAATCAACATTTGGGAACACCCTGAACACCAGGATCTGGTGGTAGTGCCGTGGGGTAAAAGCTCACTTGAGGCGAGCGGAACCGTGAGCGTTCCGCCTCCTCCCACGCAGCCAACCACGCAGCCAACAGAGCCGGAAACCGAGCCCACAACTCAGCCGACTACCGAACCGTCACAGCCGGAAACTGAGCCCACTACTCAGCCCGAAACTGAGCCAACTACCACGCCAACTACAGCCACTGTCGACCAGCCGCCAACACTTGCAAAAACCGGAGCTACCAGCCTGTTCTTGCCCGCGTTTGGCCTTGCATCCCTAGGCAGCGGATTCCTGCTGTTTAGGCGCAGCGGTGGCGAAGCATAGGAGAGATCATGGAAGAAACTTGGAACACCGATACCGTGGTTGCAGATAGCAACACCACAACTGCAACTGTTGCAGTGCCAACCTCGTCGAGGTTGAAGACGTTCTCAGCAGACGCAGTGACCATTACCGTTCGTGGCCGCCTCGGGTCGCACATTGATCTGAAAACCCTGCCGTCAGGATCAAAGCTGGCGAGGGCGCGTATGGCCGTAACCAGACGCGGGCGTGATGATGCCGGGAACTGGCATGATGCGTCTACGGCCTGGTACACGGTCAAAATGTGGGGTCAGCTAGCCGAGAACGCGGCCCAGTCTTTACAAAAGGGACAGCCGGTGATTGTAACTGGTCGGCTCGAAGTCAACGAGTGGTCCAACCCGCAGAGTGGAAGCAGAGGGACAGAGCTGGTCATAACCGCTACGACCATCGGACACGACCTCGGGTATGGCACGGCCGCATACAGCCGTCCCGTGAAGGAACTAGCTACCCGCTAAACCGTGAAAATCCGCCGGCCCGCGTTGGATCGGGCCGGCGGTTCACGTACACTAGGCTCGACTAAGCCTAGTTAAACGTGAAGGTATGGCATGGCTGAATACATCTACCAAATGATTCGTGCGCGCAAGACGCACGGAGACAAAGTAATTCTTGACGACGTGACGATGGCGTTCTTCCCGGGCGCTAAGATCGGCATGGTTGGCCCCAACGGTGCCGGCAAATCCTCGATTTTGAAAATCATGGCCGGCCTGGACGAGCCGTCAAACGGTGAAGCTCGTCTTTCACCCGGATACACGGTTGGTATCTTGCAGCAAGAGCCCCCGCTGGATGAGGACAAAACTGTTCTTGAAAACGTGGAGCTTGGTGTTGGTGATACGGTAGCGAAACTGAAGCGCTACAACGAGGTTTCGGAAGAGATGGCTAATCCGGATGCGGATTTTGATGCCCTCATGGAAGAGATGGGCAAGCTACAAACCGAGATCGACGCGGTGAATGGTTGGGATCTTGAATCGCAGCTCAACCAGGCGATGGATGCACTTCGTTGCCCACCACCAGACACGCCCGTGAACGTTCTGTCCGGTGGTGAGCGTCGCCGCGTGGCGCTATGCCGCCTACTTCTTGAGGCGCCGGACCTGCTACTGCTGGACGAGCCCACTAACCACCTTGACGCTGAGTCAGTACTGTGGTTGGAACAGCACCTGGCGTCCTATCAAGGCGCAGTCATTGCAGTAACTCACGACCGCTACTTCCTAGATCATGTGGCCCAGTGGATTGCTGAGGTCGACCGCGGGCGTTTGTACCCGTACGAGGGTAACTACACCACCTACCTCGAAACGAAGAAGGAACGTCTTCAGATTCAGGGTAAGAAGGACGCCAAGCTTGCGAAGCGCTTAAAGGACGAGCTCGAGTGGGTTCGCACTTCTGCGAAGGGTAGGCAGGCAAAGCAAAAGGCCCGTCTGGCTCGCTACGAAGAGATGGCTGAAGAGGCTGAGCGCACCCGCAAACTGGACTTTGAAGAAATCCAAATTCCGCCGGGCCCGCGCCTCGGTAACGTCGTTATCGACGCCTCGAACCTGCAAAAGGGCTTCGGGGATCGCAAGCTCATTGACGGCCTGTCATTCTCGCTACCGCGTAACGGCATCGTTGGTGTGATTGGCCCCAACGGTGTTGGTAAAACCACGCTGTTCAAGACGATCGTTGGGCTTGAACCACTAGATGGTGGCGATCTGAAGATCGGCGAGACGGTCAAGATTTCTTACGTGGATCAAACCCGCGCAGGCATTGACCCGAACAAGACGCTGTGGGAAGTGGTGTCTGATGGCCTCGACTACTTGGAGGTTGGCAACGTTGAGGTTCCCTCACGCGCATACGTGTCTGCGTTCGGATTCAAGGGTGCCGACCAGCAAAAGCCCGCGGGCGTGCTTTCCGGTGGTGAGCGCAACCGCCTGAACCTAGCACTAACACTCAAACAGGGCGGCAACCTGCTTCTATTGGACGAGCCAACTAACGACCTCGACGTTGAAACCTTGGCATCCCTAGAAAACGCTCTCCTGGAGTTCCCCGGCTGTGCTGTTGTGGTCACTCACGACCGCTGGTTCCTTGACCGTGTAGCCAGCCACATTCTTGCCTGGGAAGGCACCGAAGAGAACCCCGCAAACTGGTACTGGTTTGAAGGTAACTTCGAAGCTTACGAGAAGAACAAGATTGAGCGCCTCGGCCCAGAAGCCGCGCGCCCACACCGCGTAACGCACCGTCGCCTAACCCGCGACTAAACGGTTTCGCCCCGCGCGGCGCTAACCTACTTCAAGTAGATAAGGTTTTGGCCCGGATGTTTCAAACATCCGGGCCAAAACCTTATCTGTAGCTAGTTCAGCTAGATGAGCCTACGCCTGCTTGCGGCGAAGCGCTAGCATCGTGCCACCTGCGAACAGAAGGGCAAGTGCGCCAGCAGCCGTGCCAAGCACGGAGACACCGGTCTTAGCCAGTGGTTTGCTTACACCCGTGTTGCACTTGTCGTTCATCATTGCGGTCCAAGACCATTCGGTCTTAGCGTTCGGTACGAAAGTGAATCCGTCCACCGGCTCGGCCTTGACGATGATCGTCTTGCCGTAGGGGTAGACGAACTTGCCCTCGGCGTTAGCCTTGAGTTCTTTGCCGTCCACGGTAACCGTGTACTTCACGCCCTCCATGTCCTTAACCGTTGCGTACGGCTTTACCGTGCACGAGGCTGGATCGGAGGCAGACGGATTGATGAACTCCGGCGCAGCCGGCGTCACAACCATGCCCTCACCGGGCTCTTCAGCAGCCGGACCACAGTCCACCGTGAGGGTCAGGCCAGAGGCTTCCGAGATGAGCTCTGGAGTATCAGCGCTCTGCTCATCGGCGGTGCCGGCCTTAACTGTTAGCGGCAGGTTCACGGTTCCCGAACGGTCCTCGCAAACCCCCGTGACGCTGAACTCAATCGGAGCGTCCGTGTAGCCAACGCCGTCAGCAGTTACGATTGCGTTTGCGTTCGCTGCATTTGCGTCTTCCAGCGTGTTGTTGACCGCGCCGGTTGCCACGTTCTTGCCATCAACATAAAGCGTGACGTTCTTCGGCGCTGCTTCGCCCGGTCCGGAGAACGAGAGACCGCGTAGTGCCAGCGTGCCGGAGACAACCGGCTTGCCGTCTACACTCTCTTCACTCTGAGTTAGCGTGGCGCCAACGGAGGAAACTGCTGCGCGAGGAGCAACCTTCGGGTTATCTTCTAGGTACTTTTGGATCCACTCGCGGTCCAAACCATCCGGGATGGTGGTGAGGGTAGCCTTGATTGAATCTTCCTTGAGCACGTCGAACGAGTCGCCACCAGCAAGGAGGAAGGTTACCGAACCTACCGAGTAGGTAGCCTGCGGATCAATCGGCTGGCCATCGAGCAGGATCGAAGTAATACGATCGCCCATCGGGCGAGCTGGATCGTACGTGTACTTCACGTTCTTAGACAGGCCGAGCTTCAGCATGGGACGCGTGGAGTTTTCGCCAATTTCCTTCCACTGCTGTTCAAGCAGCGTCTTGAACTGTGCTCCGGTCATCTCAACGTAGCCAACTTCGTTGGAGAACGGCGCTACCGCAAAAACGTCGCCAACGGTGAGCTTGCCGTCCTTTGGAACGAGGTCTGCGCGCAGGCCACCAGCGTTGATGATGCCAATGTCGATCGGCTTGCCATCAAGCTTGGTGAAGGAACCCTTCATCGCGTCAGCAACAAGGCTACCCAGGGTGGATTCGGTACCACGGTTTTCACCGGATGCCTGCTTGCCGCGGTAGAAAGCGCTGTCGGTTTCTAAAACGACCTTCTCCTTGGCTTCTTTAGCCTTGGTTACGGCCTCGTCTACAACGCCCTTCACGTCGGCGTCTTCGCCACAAGCTACAACGTCGGCTGCGGGGATCTGGACAGCCTTGGCTTCTACGATCTTCTTCTCGACCTTGTTGTACTTCACCTCAACGTTTGCGAGGTTGTCCGTGAAGCTACCCGACGCAGTGGTAGCAACGATCGGCTTACCGTCCTTGTTCGTAAGAGCGTTATCGCCAGAGAAGTAGTACGGCTTGTGCGTATCGCCACCCATGAGGATGTCAACATCACTGGAGAGGCGCGGGGCGGAGATCAGAACGTCGTTGTCGTACAGTGCAACGACGATGTCGGCCTCACCGTTCCCCTCTTGACCGTCCTTGAGGATTGCGGCGTACTTGTTTACTGTCTCAGCTGCCGGCAGGAAGTTAACTTCGTCAAAAGTGCCGGGTGCTACCTTAGTGGGCGCATCCTCTTCAATGGCGGCGATGAAGCCTACCTTCACACCAGAGGGAGACTCCCAGATCTTGAACGGATCAAACAGGGTTTCACCGGTGGCCTTGGAAACAATGTTGGCGGCCAGGTAGGGGAACCCGATCTTGATGTATCCGCCTTCACCGTTCACGCGCTTCATGAGCACGTCGAGGCCCTTATCGAACTCGTGGTTACCAATCGCTGAAGCGAAAACGGCCGAATGGTTCAGTGCTGCAATGGTTGGGTTGTCGTCTTGCGAGCCCGAAGTGAACGGGGAAGCACCGATGTTGTCGCCAAGAAGGGTGAACACAGAGTTCTCGTTCTTGGCTTTCTCGTTCTTCACGTAGCAGGCGGTGGAAGCCAGACCGGCCTCGGTCACCTTGCGCTTGTATTCCGACTTTTCAATGTGACCGTGGATGTCGGTCATATTGAAAAGGTTCATTGTGACAACGTCACCTTCCGCGCCACTTCCGGATTCGCTGACGGGATCCTCAGCAAATGCGGCGAGTGGAGAGACAACTAGTGCGGCGGTTGCGATTGCGCCTGCGACTAGGGTCTTCACAGATCTCCTCATTAAAACTTCTCCTTTTGGGATGAAACGCAAAATCGTTGCACTTCATTTTAAGGGGCAGAGGAAACCGCTGTACAGAAAACAAAAGTTTGGACGCGCAAACTTCGTTGCTCGTTTACTGTGGTGAAACACTTATGAAACGGGTGGGACTTCAAAACCCCAGCTTGAGGGCGCGCAACCTTCTTCGGGAAGGCGAAGCATTGCCTCTTGCATGGCCTCAGCAACAAGCTCGCCGCTCTCGGTAAACACGCGCACATGTCCCGTGGCACGCGCGCCGTTTGCGGACGGGGATTCTTGGTCGTAAAGCAGCCACTGGTTGATGTCGAAATCTTGGTGGAACCACATTGCGTGGTCGAGGCTGGCTAGCGCGAGGCCGGGAGTGAGCCACGATAGGCCGTGGGTGCGCAGTGCGGGTTCCATCATGACTTGGTCTATAACGTAGGCCAGCAGAGCGCGCGAGGTCAGGGGAGTGGTACCAGTTATTTCGGCGCGCGGTTTCATCCAGAGCTGTTGGCAGCGGCTCTTGTTGGGCGAGGCGTTGATATACAGGTTCTCTTGGACGTGTCGCACGTCAAACGCGGCGGTTTTACCCAGGAACTTGCCAACCGGGTGGTTAAGGGAGCGGAAGTATTCGAGGGCGGAGATAAGCTCTTCCGGGCCGGGAACATCCGGGATTTGCGAGGAGTGTTCAACGCCGGATTGGCGTAGCTGAAAACTGGCCATGAGGGTGAGCAGGTCGCGCCCGTCTTGCGTGGCGCTCACCTGCCTGGAGGTGAATGAGCGTCCGTCATGGGTGCGCGCCACATCGAAACTGATCGGGCAGGCTGGATCGCCGCCGCGCAGGAAGTACGCGTGTAGTGAGTGGGGTGGTCGCTCGTTGTTATCTTCGATTGTTGCGGCCGCGGCCAGCAGGGCCTGGGAGAGCACTTGCCCGCCGTACACTCGATTCATCTGCGGCAGTGAATCAGCTTCGAAGCGATCTTTATCGCCGCCGCGTAGCTGTAGAACTCGCAGAACGGAGGCGAGGGGTTCGCTGGTGATAGTGGGAACGCCAATCGGAGCAGTCATAGCCCTTATTCTCCCGTGAATCGACGCGGTCTGCACGCCGGCTGGTACTTTTGCCACTTCCAATTTGTAATCTGAGACACTATTATGTGAGTCGGGTTACATGTGTGGAGGAGTGAAAGTGACGATTGCAGAGAAACTCGTTGAAGGGCTCGGGGGCGCTCAAAATATTGAGGACCTTGAGTCTTGCATCGTGCGTATCCGCGCCATCGTTTCGGAGCCGGCACTTGTTAGTGAAGCCGTGATTCGTGAGACCAGTCCGATAGGCGTTGTGTCGTCGGGCCGCTACGTGCAGATTATTGTGGGACGGTCTTCTGATGTCCTCGTGGCTGAAATGAACGAGGCCATTAAAGCAACAGTGTTTTGCTAGACGTTTCGCGCACTTACCTTCCCGAGGGGAGTAGGTGCGCAATAATTTTGGGCCTGAGCGTTATCAGACTAAAATTGGTGTGATACCCACCGCACCGGGAGTTTTCAATGACGCAGCTTTCATTCGATGTAGCCAATATGGATCGTTTGCAGCACCTTGCTCAGCTAAATGGCGTATCTACTAGTTTTTGGGATTGGCACGGCAACCTGCTGGATGTGAGTGCAGAAACGTTGATTACAACGTTGCAGGTGCTGGGCGTGGGCATATCGGACGCTCCGGATGCGACTGAGTTGGATCGCTGCATTGCGGGTTTTGAAGACGACAAGTGGCTGACGGTTTTGCCACCCACCACCGTGCTGCGCGGCGGAAATTATGGCGAGCTACTGGTGCACGTTCCCGATGGGGAGAGCGTAAGTGTTTCGGTGGCATTTGAGGACGGCTCTGCGCGTGAGCTTCGCCAGGTGGACAACTGGGATCCCCCTCGTGAAGTGAATGGCGCTATGCGGGGCCGGGCAGCGTTTGCTCTGGAGACGGATTTCCCGCTGGGCTATCACAAGCTTTACGCGCATCTAGGTAGTGGTGAAGAGGCCGAATCTCACCTCATTGTGGTTCCGAGCGCGCTCAATCTGGATGAGAAGCTCGCGGGTAAGAAGTGGGGCATTTCTAGCCAGCTGTACTCGGTTCGAGCTAACGATAGTTGGGGCATGGGTGATGCTCGGGTTCTGGCGGCAATGAACCGCACGTTTGCGCAGATTGGCGCGGATTTCCATTTGATCAACCCGTTGCACGCGTCGGCTCCGGTGGTGCCGATTGAGGCCTCCCCGTATCTGCCGGTTACTCGCCAGTTCATTTCCCCTCTTTACATTGCACCGCGCCTGGTTGCTGAGTATGCGGATCTTACCGATACCGCGAAGGCGTATGTGGAGGAGCTCAACGAGGCCTCGCGCACGGAAGATTCGGACCACATTGGTCTGATTGATCGGGACTCGTCATGGTCGGCAAAGGTCCGGGCGCTGTGGGAGATTTTCACGATTGGGCGCAGCGCGCAGCGTGAAGCCGAGTTCAATAGTTTCATTGCTGAGGGCGGTCCGGCGCTGTACAAGTTTGCCGTGTGGTGTGCGCTGGTGGAGCGTTACGGGCTGCATTTGCCCGAAAAGTACGCGGATTCAGATTCTCTTGCGGTTGCCGCGTATGCGGAGGCGAACAACAAGCAGGTGCGCTTCCACATGTGGATGCAGTGGATTGCTCGAAATCAGCTGGATAATGCGCAGGAGGTCGCTCTTGGCGATGGCATGAGTGTTGGCATCATGTCGGACCTCGCGGTTGGCGTGCACCCGTATGGGTCCGAAACCTGGTCGCAGCCCGAATTGTTTGCGCGCGGCATGACGGTTGGTGCGCCGCCGGATATGTATTCCCAACTGGGCCAGGATTGGTCACAGCCACCGTGGAATCCGCGATCGCTTGCGCAGGCTGGTTATGAGCCGCTGCGCCTGATGATTCGCGCGGCCGCGCGGTTCTCTGGCGCGATCCGTATCGACCACATTTTGGGCCTGTTCCGCCTGTGGTGGATTCCTAACGGTAAGACCGCGAATTTTGGCACGTACGTGAATTACGATCATGAAGCGATGGTTGGCGTCCTCCTGCTGGAGGCCTACCGGAATAACTCGATCGTGATTGGAGAGGACCTGGGCACGGTCGAACCGTGGGTTCGTGGGTACTTGAATGATCGCGGAGTGCTCGGCACCTCAATCCTGTGGTTTGAGCGTGAGGATGACGGTTCGCCGCGTCGTCCGGAGAACTATCGCCGTGACGTTCTCGCTGCGGTAAATACGCATGATTTGCCGCCAACCGCGGGATATTTGGAGGGTATCCAAACATCGATCCGCGAGGAGCTTGGGCTTCTTGTGGAGCCGGTGGAAGTGGTGCGTGCAGCTGATAGTGCGGAGCTGGAAATGTTCACCTCGCGCATGATCGAGTACGGCCTGCTAGATGAGGAGGATCGCTATGAGGAGCAGCCCCTGATCGATGCGTTGCATCGCTATATTGCTATGACGCCATCGCGCCTGCTGGTGGTGTCGTTGGTTGATATTGTGCGCGAGCGCCGCCCGCAGAACTTCCCGGGCACGAGCACGCAGTATCCGAACTGGCAGATTCCGTTGGGCGATGAGAGCGGCCGGGAGATCCTGGTGGAGCAGCTAACGCCCGCCGCGCTGGCGCGGTTCGCAGATGTGATGAATGAGGCTGTCCATAGCTGAGTTTGATTAGTTTCTGAATTGTTTGATCCCGCGCAATGCGTGGGATCAAACAATTCATGGGAGCTAAATCAGTCTCGGTTGACCTGCCCGGCTATCCGCTCTTGACGGTGTAAAGGTGATCCTCCCGGGCGATACTGTTTCCGGGTGAGGTGTGCATGGTCAGCATTTCTGCGGGCAGATCGCATGCAATGACGGATACGGAAGTGGACAGGCCGGCTTCTTTCGCAACGGCGGAGTCCCACCTGACAATGGCTTCTCCCTTGTGAACGGTATCGCCTTCGGCTTTTAGAACTTCGAAGCCTTTGCCGCGCAACTTGACGGTGTCGATACCAAGGTGCACGAGAATCCCAATGCCGGAGGGGCAAAACACGATGAAGGCGTGCGGGTGGACTTTGAGGAGCTTGCCATCAGTGGGGCACACCACGTCGTGCCAGCGTTCTTCCACGGGGGCTACGGCTATTCCTGATCCAACGATGCCCTGGGCGAGGACGGGATCATCGACGTCCTCGAGCGCAATTATGGTTCCGCTTAGGGGTGAGCAGACTTCCAGCATTACTGCAGGCGTCCGATTTCGTCGGCGATTTCGTCGGCTTCTGGACCCACTACTACTTGGACGACGGTTCCAACTTTGACCACTCCGAAGGCGCCCGCAGATTTGAGGGCGTCATCGTTTACCAGGGCGCGATCGCGAACCTGTACGCGTAGGCGCGTGATGCAGGCTTCGAAAAATTCGATGTTTTCTTTCCCGCCAAGACCGGCAACGATGGCTTCAGCCTGAGTCGCGTGTTGGTCGCTCATTTCCACTCCTATGCTTTGCGTCTCTATTTAGGATACTACGCGTCATCTTTCTGGATTGCTCGATTGGCGGGCGTGGTACAAAGCGGGCCCGCTTGATTGAGCGGGCCCGCGGTTGTCAGTGTTTACCTGGTGTCACAGCTGTTGGATAGCTACGGCTCGTTGCGCCTCCGAAATGCTTTCGGAGAGTAGGCGGACGAGGCCGGCGGGTGCGTCCTTATGCTCTTCAAGCCACTGCCCGCCAATGGCTACGACATCTACATCGTCGAGGCGGCCAGCAAGCGGCGTGGGGAAGCCCAGTGCCATGATGGACTGCGCGGTGTGCGGCGTGTTGGTGTTCCACACGTCCAGGGCGGTGTCGAAGAACTTCTTGGCGCCCGCTGAGAACAGCTCAGGCTTTGTGGAAACTCCGGCCCAGTACCCACGGCCTGCGGCTATGCGCATGTCGTTGGAAAGGTCGGGGTTGTACATGAAGTTTTCGAACGCGGCGTCCTTGACGGCCTGGTCCGTTTTGGCGGCGCGGGCTTGAGTGGCCTTCTGCTCGCCGGTCATGGTGGCGTCTTCGGCCAGCATCTGGTCAATCTGGAGGTCCCCAGCAATACCGGCAGTAACGGAGGCGGTAAGGAATGCCCAACGTAGTTCTACATCTAGGTCAAGTCCCATCAGAGTATCTTCGCTGCTCCGCAGGTGCTCGATCGCTTCGCTCTGCTCTTGCGTTGTTGCGCGCCGGGCAGCGGCGAAGGCAAGGAGCCTCTGCTGGTCCGAGCCAGACGAGGCTGCGCGCAGAAGTAGCAGCAACCTGCCTGCGACGCGCTCCAAAACCTCGCGGCGCTCCTCGTTTGACGTGTAGTAGGCAGCTGCGGTGTCCAGTTGACGCAGCCATAGGCCCATAACCGTGATGTCTTGTTCAACGGGTAGGGCAGCCATGACCAGGTCAATGAACTTGCGGGCCGGCATTTGCGCGTCGCGAACCATGTCCCAAGCGGAGGCGATAATGATCGACCTCGTCAAGGAATCTTCAAACTTATCGATGTTCGCGGTTGCGAACCGCAGGGAGTCTTCGTCCATGCGAATCTTCGCGTAAGCGAGGTCGCCATCATTCACCAGGATCAGCGCGGGGCGCTTGATTCCACGGGCGCTTTCAACGATGGTGCGTTCGCCTGCAACGTCGAGTTCTTCGTGGAACGTGCGTTCAATACGGCCATCCACGAGGTCGTAGCCGGCCACTGCCAGGCGGTGTGGGCGCAGGGAGGAGCCGGGGGTGAAGGTTTCTTGCACAACGGCAAGTTCGCCCAAGGTGCCGTCCTCGTTCAAGTTGAAATCAGGGCGAAGTAGGGTGACGCCGGCTTCTTCCAGCCAGACTTTAGACCAGGCCTCAAGGTCGCGCCCCGAGGCCGCTTCAAGCTCGCCCATGAGGTCGGGCAGGGTGGTGTTTTGCCAAGCGTGCTTCTCAAAGTATTTGCCGAGAGCGGCAAAGAAGTTGTCGCGGCCAACGTATGACACCAGCTGGCGAAGTACGGCCGCACCCTTGGCATAGGTGATGCCGTCGAAGTTTACTTCCACATCTGCGAGGTCGCGGATGGGAGCGACGATGGGGTGCGTGGTGGGCATTTGGTCTTGTCTCATGCCCCAGTCTTTGCGGGCCATGAAGCCGATCCACGCGTTCTTCCATTCCTCGGTGCCTTCGGCTAGGCACAGGTGGGACATGAACTCGGCGAAGGACTCGTTGAGCCACAGGTCGTTCCACCAGCGCATGGTTACCAGGTCGCCAAACCACATGTGGGCAAGCTCGTGCAGGATCGTGTTTGCTAGGCCCTCGAGCTCGGCTGCGGTGGGCTTAGCGCGGAAGATGTACTGGTCGCGGAAGGTTACGCATCCGGCATTCTCCATTGCGCCCGCGTTGTATTCGGGCACGAAAATCTGGTCGTACTTGCGGAACGGGTAGGGGCGGCCATATTCCTTTTCGAAGAAGGCAAAGCCCTTGCGAGTTACGTCCATCACCCAGTCGGCGTCAAGGTAAGACTCGAGGGACTGACGGCAGTAAACGCCGAGGGGGATTTCCCGCCCGTCGGTAGATACAAGCGATCCGGTTTTACCAACGTACGGGCCTGCAATGATCGCGGTGATGTAGGAGGAGATTTGTTCCGTGGGGGTAAAATCCCACCTCTTCAGCCCGTCCACGTCGCTGGGCGTAGGCGTGGGCGAGTTGGAGAACACTACCCAGTCGGCGGGAGTGATCACGTGGAAGGTGAACTGCGCCTTCATATCGGGTTGTTCAAATACGGCAAAAACGCGGCGCGAGTCCGGTACTTCGAACTGGGAGTAGCAGTAAGACTTGCCGTCGGCTGGGTCGGTAAAGCGGTGTAGGCCCTCGCCGGTGTGCATGTAGCGGCATTTGGCTACCACGGTGACGCGGTTGCGGTCTTTTAGGCCGTCCAGGTGGATGCGCGAGTCTTGGAAGGCGGCGGTGTCTCTTTGTTCGCCATTTACTTCCAGCGAGTAGACCTCGTCGGCAATCAGGTCCAGGAAGGTTTCAGCGCCTTCGTGCGCGTCGAAGTCCACCACGGTTTTGGAGGTGAAGGTCTCTTCATTCTCAGCCAGGTTTAGTTCCACGTCGTAGTGGTAGACGGTTGCAATTTTTGATCTTTCTTCAGCTTCAGCGCGCGTCAGGTTTTGCCCTGGCATGTTGCCTCCTGTGTCCTGTTGGTTTGCAAAATCTGCGTGATGGATATTTATCACGTGTTCTACACAATTCTTACACTTTTTTACAAAATTTGCCCCGCTGAACAGGTGTTTGGTGTTCAGCGGGGCAAAATCTCGTGAGCCGCGAGCGCTCTATCCGCGTAAGTAGAAAGAGCGGGTGCGGGTCTGTTACCAGATTTCCACGCGTTCGCTGGGGTCTAGCCACATGCCGTCGCCAGGCTCGGTGTGGAACGTTTCGTGGAAAGCATCCACGTTACGCAGCACGCCGTTGCAGCGGAATTCCGAGGGGGAGTGCGGGTCGATGGCCAGCAGTTGCAACGCCCACTCATCACGTGACTTGGAACGCCAGATACGCGCCCATGAGTAGAAGAACTGCTGGGCGGCGGTCAGGCCGCCGCGCTCCTCATCGGCTTCGGTGCGTCCGGATTCTTCGAGGGCAATATGGTAGGCCTTCCACGCGATGCCAAGGCCGCCAAGGTCACCAATGTTCTCACCGATTGTGAGCTTGCCGTTCACCTTGTGTGAGTCGTCAAGCTGCTCGGGTGAGAACGCATCGTATTGGGCGATGAGGCTAGACGTGCGCTCTTCGAAAGCCTTGCGGTCTCGCTCTGTCCACCAGTTGTTGAGCTTGCCTTCGCCGTCATAGTGCGAGCCTTGGTCGTCAAAACCATGGCCGATTTCGTGGCCAATAACGGCGCCGATCGCTGCGAAGTTAACCGCGTCAGTCTCGCTTGGATCAAAGAACGGGTTTTGCAAAATGGCCGCGGGGAACACGATCTCGTTCATCGTGGGGTGGTAGTAGGCGTTGACCGTTTGCGGGGTCATGAACCATTCCTTCTTGTTGACGGGGCCAGACAGCTTGCCGGCCTCCTCATCAACGTGGAACTGCGCAACCGCGCGCACGGACTCAACCAGGGTGGCGCCAGGCGTGAGCTTTGAGTAGTCCTTCCACTCGTCCGGGTAGCCAACCTTGGGAGTGAATCCTGCCAGCTTATCCAGAGCGCGCTCGCGGGTTTCTTCACCCATCCACTCCAACTGCGAGATGGAGCGACGGTAGGCCTCCAGCAGGTGTTCCACCAGTTTGTTCATCTGCTGCTTGTATTCGGGTGGGAAGTGTTTGGCAACGTACTTCTTGCCTAGCGCCTCGCCCATCGCTCCTTCAACAAATGAAACGCCGCGCTTCCAACGGGGGCGCTGCTCGGTGGCGCCGGTGAGGAGGCGGTTGAACTCGAACCCGTTATCAACAAATGCCTTGGCAAGGTAAGCCGAACGCGCCTGGATGACTTTCGCGTACGCCCACTTCTTCAGCGTTTCCAAGGCGGTGTCATTCCAGAGGGAGGGGATCGCCTCAACGTAGGAGGGCTGGCGCACGTTAACGGGCGTGTCGCCGGCGGTGGGCAGGCCGGTGGCTTCCCACCAGGCGGTCCAGGGGTAGTTGCCCGAACTTTCAGCGAATTTGCTGAAAGTGGTGGGGTTGTTGGAAGCCACGGCGTCGCGAGTCTTCACATTGTCCCAGTGGTGGGATGCAACTTTGGTTTCGAACGCCAATACGTCTGCGCCAAATGCTTCACCCACAGCGCCAGCCCAGCCCTCAAACTGTGCGTCGGCGGCGATGATTTCACGAGCCTTATTCAGGTAGGTGACCAAACCTTGGCGAACGGTTTCGTACTGATCTTCGCGGTAGTAGGCCTCGTCGGGCAGCGAGATGCCGGCCTGGTAAGTGAACACCGTGTAGCGAGCCGGATCATTCATATCCGCGTCGATGATGGCCTCGAGAATTCCTCCAACGCCCGTGGTAGCAAGCTTGCCCATTGCGACGGCAAGCTCCGCGTGAGTTTCTGCCTGATCAATGAGGGCAAAGTCGGGGGCCAGCGGCTTTGCGCCGAGTGCCTCAACGGCCTCCTCGTCCATGAACTGGCCGTAGAGGGTGGCGAGCTTTTGCTCTTCCACGTCCGCACTGGCCGGGTCTAGGGCCTCGACGATGGTATGAATATGCTCCTCAGCTTCGTCGCGTAGCTTGTAAAACGCGCCATCGCTGGGACGGTCGGAAGGAATCTCATGTTCCTTCAGCCACGTTCCATTTGCGTGACGGTAGAAGTCTTCGGTCGGTTTAACGGACTGATCCATGATCTTCGGATCAGTCAGTGAGTCTGAATAAGAATTTGCCATGCCTCAACCTTAACGAAAGTGGGCGGCTGGTGAATTCTTAAGTTTTGGTAATACTTATCCGCGTAACCCGCCCGAGTCGCTACCTTTCGTTGTGGGCAGACTGCGGGCGGGCTACTTGTTTTGGCGCCTGACTAGTCGTTTCTTACCTCTACAACAGAGCCAGACTGGTAGTCTAGGCGGACCTTCTTGTAGTCCTTGGCGTTAGCGTCGTCAAAGTCTATTTGCCAGGTGACAGTGCCGTTGTCTTCATCGAGCTCTACCTCGTCGATGTAACCGTCTGGGACGTCCGCTAAGGCCTTTTCGATCGCGTCGATCATGGGTATGGCCTGCGCAACGTATTTCTTGTCATCGCCATCAGCGTTGTCAGTTTCGTGTTTAGTGACCTTACCGGCCGCATCAACGTAGTATTCGATTTCGTTTTCGCCGTGAATAACGGTGACTTCCCACAGGCTCTTGGAGTCTTCACGGTCTAGGCTCACAGCCTTTCCACCAGATTCAGCTTCAACGGCCTTGATCGCGTCGATAGCGGTCTGGTTGTCGGCGAACGGGATGATATCGGAGGATGGATCGCCCGTAGTTTCAGTTGTCTCCTGCGCCTGGGTGGCTGTTTGCGATGGGGCCGTTGTTTGCGCTTCTTCATTCGAGATGGCAGTGCAACCGGTTAGGCCAAATGCGAGAGCGCTGGCAGATACTAGTGCGATGTACTTTGTTTTAATCATGCCAACAGTCTTTCGAACATATTGGGGTATCGCATCTTGAGGGTGGTGAAATGAGGAAGGTCCTCAACGGTTTGCTGAGGACCCAACTGTCGGGATGGCGGGATTTGAACCCACGACCTTCCGCTCCCAAAGCGGACGCGCTACCAAGCTGCGCCACACCCCGTGCCAAGAGACAATCATAGCGGGTAACGGCCTGCATTTCACAACTCGGAGGTTTTCCGGTAACATTTCCATTTGTCGAAGCGGTGAATGCCGACTTCGCCGCGCGAGTGTAGCTCAATGGTAGAGCCTCTGCCTTCCAAGCAGATAGTGCGGGTTCGATTCCCGTCACTCGCTCCACTTAGACGTCGGATTTGATAAGTACCCTTTTGCGTTAGCGAGTATCGCTTAGGGGGGCAAAATCGCTTGCGTTAGCGGGTTTGAGTTTTGCGTTACCTAGTATCGCGTTTTCCCTGTTCGGATAGGGTTTTGGGGTTTAACTCGCTAACGGAGATGGAAAATGCGCTTCTGTGACCTGGCGTTAACGGTGGATCAGTGGTGTTGGTTCTAGGTCAGTAAACTTAGAATGATATTGTCTTATTTCTCCTTTTCCTTTTGAAACTCAACCGCTAACTGACCTTTTTCTGGAATGCATTTAAAGCTCAGTTTTGCATCCTTAGAAACGGCGCTGTCAAACTCCGCTACCAGGAATAATGTGGTTCCGGAACTTGATGGAAGATTTAAATGTGAATCATGGGCGCTAAAGCTATCGCTGCCTAGTTTACATTGAGTGAAGTCATAGCCGGTCTCGAGCAAGTCTTGAGAAGCGAAAAGGTAGAGAGGCTCCTAAGCACGTCTAAGGCCATGGAGCGCACGCCTCCAAGGCCTTAGAGTCAGAGATTTAAAAGGCAAAAATCCCCACGGCTTTAACCGTCAATTTG
>NZ_KV808743.1:526-22666 GCF_001812395.1 Actinomyces sp. HMSC075B09 | reverse complement strand
CGCCTCGTCCCAGCCAAGAATATCCGCAGCTATTGTCGCAACCTCGTCAATAACAGCCAATCCGCGATCCCGATGCTCGTAACAGAGCCTGGTGCGGCGCGCCAGTAAGTCTTCCACATGCAAAGCACCCTCATGCAAAACACCGAACGCTATTTCTGCGCGCAGATACTCTTCAGCGCCCTTAAGCTCCTTCCCCAAAGAAGGATCTTTCTCAATCATTTTGAAAATCAGCTTAATGTCACTTCCGTACCTGTTTAACAGATCTTCTACGTGATCCACGCTCAAACCGTTTTTCTTTGCCAGCGCCTCACGCTGTTCCCACATAGCTTCATAGTCAACAGCTCCAGAAAGCGGAGTGCTTCTGGTAACGCACGATATTCGCTTAGCCAGCTCCTTACCCAAGGCAAAATCAACAGCATCTTCAGCCATCTGCCTGTAACTCGTAAGCTTCCCACCTGCTATAACAGTGAGCCCCGGAGCGGCTTCAGTAACTGTGTGCTCCCTGGAAACCTTGGTTGACTTGGCCTTATCTCCGTCCAAAGTTCCTGGCTGCAACAAAGGCCGTAGCCCAGCGAAAGCCCCAATGATGTCATCACGTGTTAGCGGGTTAGCCAGCACCGAGTTCGCATGCTCAAGCAAATAATCAATATCCTCAGAATCAGGTACCGGTTCCAACCTGTTTTCATGGTATTTGGTATCAGTAGTTCCTATAACCCAATAACGCTTCCACGGGATTATAAACAACACAGACTTCTCTGTGCGCAAGAATAAACCAACTTTGGAATCAATCTTTTCCTTCGGCACAACAATATGAATGCCCTTGGAGGCCAAAACTTTCAAGCCACCCGTAGAGCCGGAAAGAGACTGCGTTTTCTCAGTCCAAACCCCCGTTGCGTTAATGATGGATTTTGCCTTAACCACATGTTCAGCGCCTGTTTCCATGTCACGAAGTTTGGCGCCAACCACCTTGTTTCCATCCTTGAGCATTTCAACAACCTGGGTACGATTCGCAGCCAAAGCGCCAAACTGAGCGGCCGTGCGAACCAGATTCACCACCAGACGGGCGTCATCCACCCTGGCATCGTAGTAAACCAAAGAGCCAATAAGTGCGTCTTTTTTCAACGCAGGCGCAAGCTCCAATGACCCTTTCTTCGAGTAGTGCTTTTGAATGGGCACTGAACCCCTATGTGCAAACTGTGCGATGGCATCATACATTCCCACCCCAACAGCCGAATAAGCCCGCTCTATTACGCGCATTTTTATGGGCCACAAAAAAGGCTGTGCTTTCACCAAATGCGGAGCCGTGTGGGTAAGCAATAAGCCACGTTCCCTCAAAGACTCAGCAACCAAGGCAAAATTAAGTTGATAAAGGTATCGCAGACCACCGTGCACCAGCTTTGAAGATCGCGACGAAGTGCCGGAGGCCCAGTCTTGCGCCTCGACTATACCGACTCGCAAACCACGGCTTGCCGCATCCAGTGCGATCCCCGCTCCCGTAACACCTCCGCCAATCACTAAAATATCAAGCGGCTTTTCCTCCATATCGCGTAACGCCTCTTCGCGCTTGCTTGGCGATAACTGCGTTGTGAACATCATAGCTCCATTAGTATTAGTTGATTTAGAGCAACCGAAGCGGCCCTAAGGTTAGGCTAACCTAAGTGGGTGCTAATGGTCATCGCATTTGAACATTTTTTCACCGGCCTCTCGCCTTAGGACATAAAATCACGTATTTAACCCGTGAAAAATAACCCGGCCTTAAAATAAGTAGAAAGAATTGTGCCCTTTGAAAACTCCCCAGGCCCGCTAAAAGCCCTAAAACAGTAAATCCTTTGTTGGTTCCAACAAACAAGCAATCTTCGAATGGGGAGCAAAAACCTTAATCCTGCCTCCGCTCACCAGCGCAGGAATACTACTGACTGTGACGATCGTACTGACCGCAGTATCCCTTTCGACAAGTCGAAAGATCATGGCAGGTAAAGAATTCTAAGTTTTTAGAGCCCGATTTTGCATCCAAAGTTAGCGCCCTGCGTTCTTTTCAAAGCCTCACCGTGATTTCTTTCCCGGACTTATCTGTCCAGAGCAAGGTGCTTGTAAGGTGAATGACGGTGGGACCGTAGTGTTCATAGTTGATTTAGCATTCAAGCCCAAGCCAGAGTCTCCTGAAGAGTCACCAGTTGAGTAGCCAACATCTGAGGATGTCTACTTCTCCTTCTGGTGATGGTGATGGCTCGTCTAAGTCGTCAGCTACGCCAAAGGCTCAGCACGGTCACAATGGGCTAGTCAGGACAGGTTCAGCCTTGCCCCGGTTGAGTTGCGCCTGGTTGATGTTGGTGGAGCTAGTGAAACTCCTTACAAGCCAAGAATTATCCCGATGTAAAACCATAATTATTCCAGGTAGGACTTAAATCCAAGTCGCTTCAAAAATTTCGGGTAGACTAACAATATTGTTGGGACTACCGAAATTAGGAGTATAAATATGGATAAGATTGCCAAGATCCTCAGCAATGCCGGACTGGAAAACCCCGCAGTAGCTGAGTACGTAGCGTACTGGGCCGGAATTACCGAACCCGCTGCCATCGAAGTCATTTCCGCAAAGGATGACGACCGGCTCATCACTGAGGGCTTAACCACCGGTGAAATTGCACCTGCGGGCGATGGACTCTACTACTCCCGCTCCTACTACAAGGACACGGCGCGCAGCGAGGAACGCACCGTCGTCGCCACCCACAATCCGCAAGAAGCCGGAATCTACAACAACTGGCACGACGCCACGGAAGTAACTGCCCGGCAGCTGGAAAGTATGAAGGGCGCCTCCCGGGGTAAAACCATGTACGTGGTGCCCTACTTGATGGCACCGCCGAAATCGCCGCTAGAAAAGTGGGCTCGCGGGGTGGAACTTACCGACAACCTCACAGTGGTTCTTCACATGATCCGCATGGCCCGGGTTGGTGTAGAACATCTGAACAATTTAAAAAATCCGGCAGAATTCGTGCGCGCAGTGCACGTGACCGGCGACCTGGAGAACTTGGGTCAGGGCACCGATAAGGACAAGCGCCTGTTTGCCACGGTAGCCGACGAACGCACAATTTTGCACTTCGGTTCCTCCTACGGCGGCAACGCGCTACTCGGGAAGATCGCCCACGGTCTGCGCCAAGCCTCTTACGACGGCTGGGCTTCCGGGGAATTCCTTTCCGAACAGTTCATGCTGATCGGGATCAAGGATAAGTTCGAGGATCGTACCTACTACGTGTGCGGCGGCTTCCCCTCAGCTTCCGGTAAAACCAATCTCGCTATGATGCTAGCTCCCGACGCTTTGGGTGAGCGCTACGAAGTTTACTTCTACGGCGATGACATCGTGTGGCTGCACGTTGGCGAAGACGGCAAGCTTTACGGCATGAACCCAGAATACGGCGCGTTCGGCGTGGCAAAGGACACTAACTGGCAGTCTAATCCCACCGCCATGGACGCCATCAAAGAAGGCTCTAAGACGCTCTTCACCAACGTCGCTTACAACCCTGAAACCCAAGAACTGTGGTGGGAAGGTAAGACCCCGGATCACCCGGAAGATGTTACCGGCTGGCTGGATTGGAAGGGCGAAAAGATTTCCGACCGCCCGGCCGATCGGCAGCGTTCCGAGGCCAAAGGCGACGAGTGGGCACACCCCAATTCTCGCTTCACCACGTCTTTGGATAACGTGCCCAACGTGGCCCCCGACTACGAAGAACCGCAAGGGGTGCCAATCGACGCCATCATCTTTGGCGGGCGAGTAAAGGACCGGGAGCCGCTTATCCGGGCAATCACCGACCTGACTGAGGGCGTTTACGACGGTTTGACCCTGGGCGCCCAGGCTACTTTCGCGGCTGAGGGCAAGGAGGGCGTGCTGCGTTACGATCCGATGTCGATGCGCCCCTTCATGTCCTACCCCGAAGGGGACTATGCGGCCCACTGGTTGAAGATAATTGGTTCCGCGAAGGAACAGCCCATTTTTGCGCACGTTAACTGGTTCCAACGCGATCCGGAAGACGGCCACTTCCTCTGGCCTGGCTACCGCGATAATCTGCGGGCGCTGCTTTGGTTGCTAGATGTTAAGGAAGGACGCGCTGAGGGCGTGCAAACGCCGGTAGGTATTTTGCCGAAGAAGGAAGAGCTGAATCTGGATGGTTTCGAAGGTGACGACGCCGATATGGATAAGCTTCTTTCTATAGACACTGAACTGTGGAAGAAGGAGATGGGCTACCGCCGCGAACACCTTGCACAGTTCAAGAATCTTCCCGAGCAGATCTGGGCTGCGCACGAGCGCATAGAGCAGGCGTTTAACGCCTAAACGGCCACCTGGTTTTGCACTAGCGACGGGTGGATTTTCTTCAGGCGGGTTAATTCCTGCGGGTGGCTAAGGCTCCTGTTGGGATTAACCCGCCACTTTTGTGATAGTCGACCCTAAACGGATATTTCGTTTAACTAACTTTTAGCGAGTACGCCAGTTTCACGGCAGCTACCGCCCGATTGCTGCCCATAGCGTTGTGAGCATGAGTGTTCTTCATAGCCGTGTAGAGTGCTGTAAGTCCCTCTCTTTCGGTGATTAATTTGCATTCATACACGTACGCACGGTCAGGCGATGTCGAATGCCAGACCTTCTGGCCCTTAACCTTCACCGATGGCATGGAGAATTGACTGCAGCTGTGCAAACCGTCCTCAGAAATGCTGAAGCTGTTTTGCATAACGCTATTGACCAACAGCTGCAAGCCTGGAACCACGCGCAAAATGCAGGAACAGACAGTTGGTTGTTACAAGTTTTCGTGAGTGGTTTTCTGTGAAGTGCGGCAATCGCACAATATTTAAGCAGGTTTTGAAACCTGCTTGGCGGGTTGCAATTGTGTGTATAGTGCCTTCAAATACTGGAGTTGTTTGGTTTATCTAGCGTCGTAGAGGTGGAACAAGATGGATCGCAATTCTCAAAGTGCTTCGCGCACGCCTTTGGATGAACTTGAAACGATGTCGCTTGCCAAGATTGGTGCGGGCGCGAATGAGGTACCCTCTGAACTCAAATACGCGCGGTTTCCAGTGGGAGAACTGGATTCCGTATCAGCCCTTATCCCGCATAACCGGCGAGGAATTTACGTGCTCGAGTTTTCTAACGGCGAGTTCTATGTTGGGCAGGCAAAGAATGTGGTGACGCGTTTTGCTCAGCATCGGCACGGCAACACTAATCATGTGGATCCGTGGACTGATGTGGAGAAACTGTGGTTCATGCCGGTGCCTGAGGCGATGAGTTTGGATTCGATTGAATATCAAGAGATCCAACGATTCCGGGCGAGCGGTAGACGTTTGCGTAACCGTATGTGGAATGTTGGGCATGACCAACCGTCTGGGTTGGATTTGGTGATTCCGGTTGAGGATCAGCAGGCGTGGGCGCTCGGTGATGGTCCTTATGATTTGCGAGGGGCACAGCAACATTTGGAAGACTTTGGGAGTGAACCCACGAAGTTCGCAAGGCTAGTTCCCAAGGAGTACCAAGAGCCGATTTTGCGTGATCTTGCTTTTGCGTTGAAGGAGCTGGTTCCAAGTGCGGTTGAGCTTGAGGGGAAGTACTGGACTCTTACAGATTGCCCAAGCACCAGTGGAGGCCGTTGGGCCACGTTGAATACGGGTTTTATTGAGCTTTTGTTCTTCCCTCGCGCTTGTGAGTTTCCAGATGCGAAGGCGGAAAAGTTGGAACTAATGGAGGGCGTCGGTTGGTTGAATACGGTTCCAGGAACTGTTTTGCCAGGCAGGACACAAGATTATTGGGGATTTGAGTATGAGTCTTCCTATGGAGGGTTCTTGGATGCTTGGGCGTTCACTGCTACGTATCCGTCAGCGGATTCGGATGCGATTAACTACGCGGTAGGAGACCTCGAACAGTTTTGTAATCAATATCCCGAGGTTCTTGACGGAGCTAGAAAATTCGCGTTGCAAGCGATGCGGCAAAATACTTCAGGAATGTTCAAGCGCTGGCATTCTAAGCCGCTGGTTCGTGCTGTTTATCAGTATGCGATTAATCAACAAAGTGGAGATTCGAGGGACAGCTAGCGCAGCGCTACTTATCTGTAGATGTTTCATGGGGCCAGCTCGCGTTGAACTGGCCCCATGAAAACTGCCGGTCTAGTCTGGGATTACCACTACTTTTACGCCGATGCGGTCGCGTAGAGCATCGTAAGCAGAATGTACGTCGCTGAGTGCAAACTCGTGAGTCACAATCGCGTCCACGTCAATCACGCCATCTTGTAGTAGCTCAATGGCTTTGGCTACGTCGCGGCGGCGAGCGTTCGAACCTCCCGTGACCTGCAGTTCCTTGTAGTGAATCAGGTTTGGTTCCATTGTGGAGGTAGAGCCCTTCGGGAAGCCCGCAAAGTAGTTCACACGGCCCCCGTCAGCGGCTATTTCTAGCGCCTGGTTGGCAAGTTCCGGCACGCCAATACATACGATGACTACGTCAGCGCCGCGCCCTGCCGTCACGTCATTAACGGTTTCAACGAGGTCATCAGAATGAACCGCAGTGACACCCAGCTTGGTGGCGATCTCGCGACGTCCCGCGCCGCGGTTAGAAACGATCACGTTTGCCGCACCCGCATGTTTAGCTAGCTGCGCGTGCAGCAGGCCAATGGGGCCAGCGCCCATGATGACCACGGTGTCGGCCTGGTTGATGCCGAAGTTAGCAATGCCGTTGAGGCAGCAGGAAACCGGCTCGGCCAAACACAGAGCTTTAGGGGAGAGCTCTTTTGCAACGGGGAAGAGATTGCCGCGCGCAACTACGTTGGCGGGAACGAGCATGTATTCTTGCAGGCCGCCGTCGTAGCCGTAGCCAAACAGTTCGAGGTTTTCGCAAAGGTGCTCGCGGTCGTGCAGGCAGTTGCGGCATGCCCCGCAGGATACGACGATCGAGACTGTGGCTTGTTGTCCTACTTTAAGGTCCGGGTAGTAGGCGTCCACGCCTTCGCCGATTTGGTGTACGCGGCCGGCGATTTCGTGGCCGGGAACAACGCCGGGGCGAACTCCCGCGGTTTTTGCACCGGTGTAGAGCCGGTAGTCAGTACCGCAAAGGGTGTTCGCTTCAATCTTGAGAACAACTTCGCCTGGGCCGGCTACGGGAACGTCTTTTTCGGTTAGTTGTAGGTCTTGAGGGGCGTTGAGAACGGCAGCTCGCATTGATCTTTTCCTAACGTCTGGCGTGTTACTTACAACACAGTTTAATATAAGGGGCGTCAGTAGTCATTCGAGGAGGAATACAGATGACACGTCTAGTTAATAACCCCGAGGAGTTCCCAGCCGAATCTATTGAGGGCTTTGCTGACGCGTTCAGCAACTGGGTTAAACCTGTTTATGGCGGTGTGGTGCGCAGTACTAAAACCCCGGACGGCAAGGTTGCCATCGTAGTTGGTGGAGGTAGTGGCCACTACCCGGCGTTTGCTGGTTGGGTTGGCCCGGGCATGGCTGATGGCGCTGTGGCCGGCAATATTTTCTCGTCCCCTTCAGGAGCCCAGGCGTATTCGGTGGCGAAGGCTGCCGAGCGTGGCGGCGGCGTACTGATTGGGTTTGGCAACTATGCGGGTGACGTCCTGCATTTCGGTCAAGCAGTAGAGCGTTTGCGCAGTGAGGGCATTGATGCTCGCACGCTGGTAGTTACGGATGACGTGGCCTCGGCTGGTGAAGAGGATCATCTGAAGCGTCGCGGCATTGCTGGCGACCTACCTACTTTCAAGATCGCGGGCGCAGCAGCGGAGGCCGGCCTAGATATTGATGAGGTTGTGCGCGTTTTTGATAAGGCAAATGATCGCACGCGTTCGTTTGGCGTGGCGTTTAGCGGCTGTACGCTACCGGGCGCGAAGGAACCGCTGTTCCACCTGGAGCCGGGCCGTATGGGCGTTGGCATGGGTATTCACGGCGAGCCGGGTGTGCGTGAGGACGAGATCGGCACGTCGGATGAAATTGCGCAGCTCCTGGTTGACGGCTTGATTAAGGAGCGTCCGGAGGGCTCGGATAACCGCGTTGTAGCGATTGTGAACGGCCTGGGCGATACCAAGTATGAGGAGATGTTCGTCCTGTGGAGGGACATCGCCAAGCGTCTTCGCGCAGCCGGTCTTGAGCTGGTTGGTAAGGAAGTTGGCGAGTTTGTGACCTCCCTCGATATGGCTGGCGTGTCCCTAACGCTGGTGTGGGTTGATGACGAACTGCTCAAGTTCTGGCAGGCGCCTGCGGATACGCCGGCTTTCCGGGTGGGCAATATGGCTCCGGCGGAGGTTGATGACCGTGAGCTGAATGTGACTGCGGAGGAGGTTCGCGTTGAGCAGCCTGGCAGTGAGGAGTCGCAGAAGCTGGCTGGCGAGGTTGTGAGCGTTTTGGAGCGGATCGCTGATCTGCTTCACGAGAAGGAACCCGAGCTAGGTAAGATCGACGCGGTTGCGGGCGATGGTGACCACGGTATTGGCATGGCTCGCGGGTCGAAGGCAGCTTTGGAGACGGCACGCCGTTTGGCTAGTGAAGGCGGTGGCGCGGCCACTGTGCTTGCGGGTGCGGGTGATTCTTGGTCCGCTTCTGCGGGCGGCACGTCGGGCGCACTGTGGGGCGCGTTGCTGACGGCATTTGGTCGCGTGCTTGGCGACGAGGCTGGAGACGCGAATCTGGTGGACGCGACGGCTGCCGGCCTTGAAGCGGTGACTCGTTTGGGTGGCGCTAACGTTGGGGATAAGACGATGATCGATGCGTTTGTCCCTGCCGTTCAGGCTTTGCAGGAGCAGGGTGACTGGCGCGCGGCTACAGATGCTGCCCGTAAAGGTGCTGAGTCCACTAAGGATTTGGTGGCGAAGGTTGGTAGGGCCCGCCCGCTGGGGGAGAAGAGCTTGGGAACGCCAGATGCGGGCGCAACCTCGTTGGCAATGATTTTCGAGGTAATCACCGAATACTTGGAAAAGTAGAACAGTGCCCTAAGGGGCGTTGAATGTTGGGGCGTGGCCGCTGGTTTTCCAGCGGCCACACCTTTTAATCAGTCCTCAAAGTCGCTGCGCAGGAGCGGGCGGAAGCGGTCTACAAACTCTTGCAGTTTGGCATAGACGCGTTGCATGGTTGCTCCGCGCGCGTTGTCGGGGCGGAAGCGGGAGATGGGTGGCAGGACGCTTGCCACGGATTGTCCCGCGGTGGGCACGTGACCAGAGCGCAGCGCGTTTGAAATCAACTGTTCGGCCTTGTCTCGGTTGAGCCGTTCCTCGTTGATGATTGCGGTTAGTTCTTCTTGACGCTTGCCGTTTACGTACTCACGCCACTCATCTTGCACGCTGGTGTTGATAGACACGGTGTCTACGAACTCTTCAATGAGCTTGCGCTTTGGACGCAACGAGGGGGACGAGGATAGCGCTCTGTCGATCTTTGCGCGAATCTCTTTGTCTTCGCTGTCTGTGCCGGCTTCGTGGCGTTGTTCAACCAGCATGAGGATGTAATCCACGTTGATTTCAACCTGTTTGACGAGTTCGATTTCAAACAGAACGTCTTGGCGAATGTCTTCACGATCGTTATCCGTGCGCGGTTTCCACTGGTCGTAAAGGTCCATGTAGCGCGACTTATAGTCTTGGAGTTCGCGCTCGCTGAACTGGTTGTCACCTTCAAAGTCATCGAATGAGGACAGAATGTTTTGCAGTCGTAGTACTGCACCGAATATGTTGATGAACTTTTTTTGCGCGGTTTCGCTCGCGGGGATGGGGTTTGTGGGGTCGGCGTAAACGCCCCGAAGCTCGTCTAGCTTGGCCTGGTACTCGTCCAGATATTCCTGGTAGGGGCGTAGCATGACGATGCCGGATGCGTCTTTGTTGCCAAATAGTGCGATGGCGTCTTGCGTTTGTTGCTCAAGGTTTCTAAACGAAACTATGTTCCCGTATGTTTTGACGGTGTTGAGGATGCGGTTTGTGCGCGAGTAGGCCTGGATGAGTCCGTGTGAGCGCAGGTTCTTGTCTACGAACAGGGTGTTTAGTGTTGGCGCATCGAAGCCGGTTAGGAACATGTTGACAACGATCACGAGGTCAAGTTCGCGGTCTTTGAGCTGTTTCGATAGGTGTTCGTAGTAGTCCTGGAAGCTGGAGCCGGAGGTGTCGAAGTTGGTTGAGAACATGTCGTTGTAATCGTTGATTACGTCCTCAAGGTATCCACGGTCTGATTCGGATAGTTTCTCAGCGTCGAAGCTTTCGTCTTCGATGATTCCGTCTTCTGGCTGGTCGTTAGCTCCGTAGGAGTAGATCATGCCGATCTTCAGCTTTTTCTCGTCGGGCAGGTGCAACTGTAGTTTGCTGAACATGCCGTAGTAGGCGCGGGCTGCTTCGATGGAGGACGTGGCGAAGAGGGCATTGAATCCTTGTTTGCGTTTGCCACCCACCATGTAAACGGAGTTTCGTTTTGTTTTTTGGTCGAAGTGGTCGAGGATGTACTGCGCTACCTGCCGGATGCGTTCGGGGTGCATCATGGCGCTTTCGACGTCGATGGCGCGCACGTCTTTGTCTTTGAAGCTACCTTCTTCAATGGTGTTGATGTAGTCGATGCGGAAGGGCAGCACGTTTTTGTCGGTGATGGCGTCCACGATCGTGTAGGTGTGGAGTTTTTCGCCGAATGCTTGCGCCGTGGTTTTCAGGTTCACGTGTTTTCCATAGCCCGCATTTTCGGCGAAGATGGGCGTTCCGGTGAATCCGAAGAGGTTGTATTTTTTGAACGCTCGTTTGATGGCTACGTGCATGTCGCCGAATTGGGAGCGGTGGCATTCGTCGAAGATGAGGACTACGTGCCCGTTGTAAACGGTGTGGCCCTGGTTGGCTTTGATGAATGTTGCAAGTTTTTGAATGGTGGTGACGATGATTTTCTTGGCCGGATCCGTGCTTTCAAGTTGTCGTTTGAGTTGCGCGGTTGACGTGTTACCGTTGGCTGCGCCTTTTTGGAAGCGGTCGTATTCGAGTTTGGTTTGGTAGTCGAGGTCTTTGCGGTCTACTACGAACAGTACTTTTTCAACGCCTTCAACTTTGGTGGCTAGTTGGGCGGTTTTGAACGAGGTGAGGGTTTTGCCCGATCCGGTGGTGTGCCAGATGTAGCCTCCGGCGGCTGTGGTGCCGAGTGTGCCCGCATTGGTGGAGGTGAGTATGCGGGTGAGGATTCTTTCGGTGGCCACGATTTGGTAGGGCCGCATTACTAGTAGTTGCCGGTTTTCGGTGTAGACGCAGTATTTGGTGAGGATGTTGAGGATTGTGCGTTTGGCGAAGAAGGTTTTTGCGAATGCGATGAGGTCTTCGATGGGTTGGTTTTGCGCGTCGGCCCAATAGGAGGTGAAGACGAATGATTTTTTGTCTTTTTTGTTGGTTTCGTTGACGTGGGCTAGGCGCGTGGTGTTGGAGTAGTACTTGGTGCTGGTGCCGTTGGAGATAACGAAGATTTGGGCGTAGTCGAATAGGGCTGCGCCGGTGCTGAAGCTTTCGTCGCGGTAGCGGTTGATTTGGTTGAAGGCTTCGCGTAGGGGTACGCCGCGTCGTTTGAGTTCGATGTGTGCCAGGGGGAGTCCGTTGACGAGGATGGTGACGTCGTACCTGTTGGAGTGTTTCGCTCCGTCTGCCTTGTCTACGGCGTATTGGTTGATGACTTGTAGGTGGTTGTTGTGAATGTTGTCTTTGTCGATCAGGCGAATGTTTTTGGTGGTGCCGTCTTCGCGTTCGAGTAGTTGGATGTGGTCTTCTTGGATACGTGTGGTTTTGTCTTCTACAGTGTCGCTGGAGTTGGCGATGTTGGTTTTGTAGAAGCGGTTCCACTCGGCGTCGGTGAACTCGACGTCGTTGAGTTTTGAGAGTTGGGCGCGCAGGTTAGTTTCGAGGTGTTGTTCGTCTCGAATATCAGCGTATTCGTAGCCTTGTGCTTGTAACTGGTGGATGAATTCGGCTTCTAGTTGAGCTTCGGACTGGTAGCCACTGGCATCATTGCCTTCAGGCACGTACTCGGCCACGACGGTTGATTGGGATGACAGGGCTACGGGGTCAAACTTGCGTGTCTCCACAGTTAGGAAGCTTTCTCTTTGAACGTCAGCAACTTATCTCGATAGTACTCATACTGCTTACGCCGAGCCTCAATCTCAGCCGGCAAACCAGAAGAAATATCGTTGACAAGTGTTTGGAAGTGGTTGAGGATTTCGACTGTCCGCAGTTGATGATCGATCGGCGGAATCACGAGGTTGTACCTCAGAATCGCTTTCTTATCTCCACGCGGCATTTTTGATCCCTTGGAATTAGCGATGTTGAAGTGAAAGAAATTTTCCGAGGAGAGCAGGTAATAAAAGTATTCATCCAGAAGCTCACTTTGAAAAGCTTCTTTAATTCGGAGTACTAGAACATCGCCACTCGCCCCGCCTGTATTACTTGCCAACCATATTTTTCGCAGGTAGGGGCGAATATTGCCGATTAGGATATCCCCTTCGGCATATTTAGTTAGCGTCGCCGTATTGGGCGCGTATTCTGCGGCTTTTTTACCTCGTTTTTCTGGTAGGAGATTATCGACTCCAACGAAGTGGTTCTCGTCTAACAGAACGGAATCGACCCGTTCTTTTGAGTAGGCTGCAACTGTGCCAAGAGGCAAGGTTCGTGAGTCGTTACTCGAATCTATCAATAAGTGATGGTAGTACTCGTATTGTTTTTTCCTAGCTTCCAGCTCCGCTTCCAGCTCCGCTTCCAGCTCCGCTTCCAGCTCTGTAAATGCATCAAGAATCCGAACAATCTCCCGTTGTACTTCCAATGGTGGAACAGGTATTCGGAACATTAGAAATTGTTTAGTTTTCAGGTTGCGTTGCGCCCCTTGGGAAGTACAAGCGTAAATCTGTGGTTGGTTATTGAATAAGTAATACGCAAGGTAATCCTTCAACACCAGATTTTCATCAACATTAAACGTAAAACCTGAATCGAGTAACCAGAATTTTCCGCTGACCTTGCGTACGCAAGTTTCAGACATAGCAAATCTAGAGATTACGAAGTCATCCTCACGATTGAAGGAATCCGTGCGAAAACTCTCTCCGCCACCGCCATAAACCGGGAATTTGGTGCCACTGTGTTTACTTTTGGTGATACGTGTGCCGAACTCTGGAGTCATGACCCTGCCCAAATCTAAAAACTCCACCCCATCCGGACACAGCTTTTCGATTAGCTCATCTATGCGGCTCATTTGGTGTCCTCCAGGTCGGCTACGATCTGGTCGATCTGTGCGCGTAGTTCCTGTTGACGAGCCACAATCTTCACCAGGTTGGCGTTCAGCTCCTCAATGTTGATGAATTCGCGAGTGTCCTCCGGCTCAACATATGAAGAGACGGAAAGGTTGTAGTCGTTCTCCGCAACCTCCTCATACTTCACCAGGCGTGCGAAATGATCCACATCCTTGCGGGCAGTGAACGCCTCCAGAATCTTCTGGCGATGCTTATCCAAAAGCTGATTCTTAGTGCTACGCCGCTCAAACTCGGCGGAAGCATCAATAAATAGAATCGAAGGATCCTGCTTAGACTTCTTCAACACCATGATGCACGTAGAAATCGTTGTGCCAAAGAACAAATCCGAAGGTAGCTGAATAATCGCATCAACAAAGTTGTTATCCACCAGGTACTTACGGATCTTGCCCTCAGCACCCCCACGGTACAGAACACCCGGGAACGTAACAATCGCCGCAACGCCGTCTTCTGCAAGCCAATGCAGAATATGCATTGTGAACGCCAGGTCCGCCTTCGACGGGGGAGCCAGCACGCCCGCCGGCGCGAAACGCTCATCATTTACCAAAATCGCAGAATTCTTACCCTCCCACCTCGTGGAATACGGAGGGTTTGACACGATTGCTTCAAATGGCTCATCATCCCAATGCTTCGGGTCAGTAAGAGTGTCGCCCAGAGCAATACTGAAGTCCTCAAACCCAACGCCGTGCAAGAACATGTTGATGCGCGCAAGGTTGTAAGTGGTCAGGTTAATCTCCTGACCAAAATAGCCGCGATCAATGTTTTCTTGCCCAATAATCTTGGCAAACCGAAGCAGAAGCGAACCAGAACCACAGGCCGGGTCATACACGCCGTTCACCTTGGTTTTACCCACCAAAGTTAGGCGCGCAAGCAGTTCAGAAACGTCTTGCGGGGTGAAGAACTCTCCACCCGACTTGCCTGCTGAAGACGCATACATCGTCATCAAGAACTCGTAAGCATCCCCAAACATGTCAATGGAATGAGAACTGAAATCACCGAGGGGCAGATTGCCGATCTCATTCAAAATCCGCACCAGCTTCGCATTACGAGCCGTCACAGTATTACCAAGCTTCGCGCTGTTCACATCGAGATCATCGAACAAGCCTTTAATGTCGGCCTCTGACTGGGAGCCAACGGCTGAACCCTCAATATTGCGAAAAACCTGCTCAAGCCGCTCATTCAAATCCGGGTCAGCAGCCGCATTCTTGCGCACGTTCTCAAAAAGCTCGGACGGGCGAATGAAAAAGCCTAGTTCTGCAACTGAACTATCGCGACCGTACTCGGCTAGATCATCGGGAAGTTGAACGTAATCAAAATCAGGATCCGTCTCGCGCTCTAGCTGGTTCACGTGCTGAACAAAACGCTCGGAAATGAAACGGTAAAACAGCATGCCGAGCACGTACTGTTTGAAATCCCAACCATCTACAGACCCGCGTAGATCATTAGCAATACGCCAGATAGTCCGATGTAGCTCTTGTCTTTGAGCCTCACTACCCACAACAAACTCCCGATACACTAACCAGTTTTAACGCCGCAACGGGCCACTTTCATAAGGATAACGGGGGAGTAGGCCAAAGATTGGGCGCAACATGCACTAAAGCAGTTTGGGGTTGCCAGTATGTCGTGTACACGTAATGTAACTACCTGATGGTCAGAAAGCGTGGACTTACGCTTGGATTGAATCATTGTCACCTAGAGAAACACACGCGGCGAGATCCCTTCAATCCCCATCAGCCGCATCCGTTTGGCTACAGTCTTACGGTTGAGCGCAATACAGTAGCGCGTGCCATGCGTTTGATGCTGTAGTTTGCCTTCACCTGTCGCATTAGTTCGAACTTTTCTGTTCGCGTTGCTTCGCGGCGAAGAAGGCAGCCTGGGCGGAGGATCTGCTGAAGGATCCCCCGCCAGACAGCGGCGTCTAAAGATAAAAGCTGCCCCTCCGAGTTGAAGTGCGGAGGAGCAGCTTCATGGAGCCAAGGCTTCAATTATGTTGCTGGAAAGGTTTAGCAGGCGGCAATCTCTTCCCACAGCTGTTGCTTGAGCGTCGGGGTGGCCCACGAAATATCCACCGCATTCAGGCAGAGCTGCTTGAGGAAGTCCTCGTCTGCGTCCAACTCATCGGCAACTAGCTGCAAATTCTCGCCGATGTAGCCGCCGAAGTATGCAGGGTCGTCGGAATTGATGCAGATCTTAAGTCCCTTGTCAGATAACTGCTTGATCAGCTGAGTCTTGGAGCCGTCCGAAACCCAGGTGTTGGAAATCGGGCAGCTGGTCAGGCCGATCTTGTTGTCCACCAGATACTGCACATAGTCGGGGTTCTCGATGACGTTAGTGCCGTGGTCGATGCGGTCAACCTTGATCTCCTCGATCAGCTGGCGGATGTGCTCGATCGAGTTCTTAATGTCGACGTCGGCGTGCATAGTCAGCAGGAAGCCCTCCTCGCGAGCGCGAGCGAAGACCTCGGCGAACTTCTCGGGCGCGTTGCCAGTCTCGTCGGAGTCCAGCCCGACGCCGATGATCCAGTGCTTGTAATCCAGGGCCTGGGTCAGCGTGGCCATCGCGTACTCGGCCTGGAAGTCACGCAGGAAGCACATGATCAGAGCCGACTTGATGCCCAACTTCTTCTCGGCCTCGACCTGGGCGCGGTGCAGGCCATGGATAACGGTGTGGAACGAGACGCCACGGCAGGTGTGCGCCTGGGGGTCGAAGAATATTTCCACGTAGCGCACGTTCTGCTCGGCTGCCTTGCTCAGGTATGCCATGGCTAGGTCGTAAAAATCCTCGGCGGTCAGCAGTACGTTCATGCCGTCGTAGTACGCAGCCAGGAAGGACGCCAAATCGTCGAAATCGTATGATTCGCGAACCTGGTCGGGGGTTTCCTCGGCGAGCTTGATGCCATTGCGCTCGGCGAGCTTGAACTTCAGCTCCGGCTCGAGTGTGCCCTCAATGTGTAGGTGCAGCTCAACCTTGGGCAGTTTCTGAACGAAGGGTGAAATCTTCACGTTGACTCCTAGTTGCTGGAAATTACGGGATCGGTGACGACGAACTTGACGCAGTCGATCAGGCCCAGATCGGTGATCGCCCACTCCGGGATTGCGGTGATCGACAGGAACAACAGCTGGCCGAACGGCGACGGCAGGTCGCTGCCCAACTCCTCGCGGGCGATGCGATCCATCTCCTGTTCGGCTGCGGCCATCTCTTCAGCTGGAATGTCAGCTACGATGCCGGCTACCGGAAGTGGAAGCCTGCCGATGACCTCGCCATCGGCAACAGCCACCTGGCCACCTCCAAGCCTAGTCACCTCGTTGAGGGCTAGGGCCATGTCTGCCGCATTGGTTCCGGCCACCACGACGTTGTTGTCATCTGGCGAGTTGGAGGTCGCGATCGCACCCTTCTTGATACCGAAACCGTTGATGAAGGCAACCGGCAGGTTGTCGGTCTTGCCGTAGCGCTCGGCGACGGCAACCATGATTGCGTCCTTTTCGGTGCAGGGCTGAACCACGCCGTCGACGATGTCCAGCCCGATCTCCGCGCCGGGACGGCGGAAGGCCACGTCCTTGCTGAGCACTATCGCCTGAACGACTGCCTTGGAGCCCTCGGCCTCGACCTTGATGCGGCTTGCGTCCACTTCCTTCAGCTTGAAGGTGTCGGCGACAACCGAGGTGCGCTCGGGCGCCACCGGAGCTACGACCGGCTTGCCGTTCTCGGCGACGATGCGGCCAGCGGTCATCACGCGTGCGGGTCGGAAGTCATTCAGGTCGTCTACGAACAGGATGTCGGCGAAACGGCCGGGCGCGATCGAGCCGATCTTGTGATCGAGCTTGTACATGCGGGCGGTGTTGATCGAGCCCATCTGAATTGCCTGCATCGGGGTCACGCCGCACTCGATGGCCAGGCGAACCACGTAGTCGAGATGGCCACGGCCAAGCACATCGCTCGAGGTTATGTCGTCGGTGCAGAAACCGACACGGTCGCTCGGGGCGCCCATCTCGGTGACCAGCTTGATGTTCTCGCGCAGCATCGGGGCCGCGGTCGACTCCCTGATGATGATGTCGATGCCGTTGCGCATCTTCTCCAGCTCTTCCTCAGGCGAGTAAGACTCGTGACATAGGACGACCCCGGAAGAGGCGTATCCAGCCACCCTGCGGGCGTCCACCAGAGGCGCGCAGCCGAAGGCGTGCAGTCGGTTCTTCTCCGCCATGTCCATCGCGGCCAGAACGTCCTCGTCGCCGTCCTCAACCATCTCCTGAACCGTCTCCCAAAGACCGACGCACTCTGGCATCTCCTGGGCTATCTTGTGGTCCTCGAACTTGAACGCATAACCGACGTTGGACTCGGGGATGGTGTAGGGCGCCTTAGCCGGTGCTCCCCACCAGACGTGTACCGACGAGTCGGCGGCCTCCGCCAGGAACTCCTTGACGCCGTCAATGCCTGCGGCGACCAACACCTGATCGAGTCCGGAGATGACCGAGGTGGTGCCATAACGTGCGACCATGTCGGCGAGCATCGTCACAGAGAGCTTCGAGCACTCGATGTGCAAGTGGCCGTCGATCAGACCCGGGGTCAGGTAGCGGCCCTCGGCGTCGATGATCTCGGTATTGGGGCCCTTCTGCGCAGACACATCGCCGACGGCAGCCACACGGCCGTCCACGATGGCCACGTCTGCTGGATAGATCTCGCCAGTTAGGACGTTAACCAGCTTGCCGTTTTCGATGATTTTGTCAGCATGTGCCCTGCCGTAGGCCACATCCATTACGCGCCGGTTAGGCATTTTTACTCCTTAGTTTTACGGGCGCGCGGTCACGCGATCCCTAAGTTCTTCTTTTTATTGGTGATTGTGAGTGCTATGAACAGGACGCCGCTGACCACTATCCCGGCGGGAATCGCCAAGTCAGGGGCATATTCCGGGTGTTGCGGCGAGATCGCAGCTGCAATCGGGCCGATGAAATATCCAGTGTTGGCAAATAGCGCGGAACCGATCATTCCGGCAATCAGCGAGACGAATCCGGGCAGCTTCACGCCCCCGACGCCCCAGTAGACCCCGCCCTTGTCGTTCATCAGGCCAGCGAGATCGTAATTGCCGCGTCTCATGACCCAATCGACGAGATAGATCGTGATCCAAGGTGCTAGCCAGATGCTCAGCGAGCCGACGAAGGCGCTCAGCAGCGCGTAGAACGACGACTGGGCGACCGCGAAGATAGTGATCAAGATGCAAATGATCGAGTCAGTGACGACAACCACCGGGCGCTTTGCGGGGATGCCGGCGGTCTGCAGGTTAAGTGACGACGAATAAAGGTTGGTGCCGTTTTGTACCATCAGGCCGAAGCCCACTAGCAGCAGAAACGGCACAGAGAACCCCGCAGGCAAGATCGCGGGAACGGCTAGCGGGTCGGAGAGGTCAACGTCGGGGCCGACTGCGACCGTAGCCATGGCGGCGCCTAGGCTCTGCAGCAAGAGGTACGGCACAAAACCGCCCAGCGCGGCCCAGGTACCAACCGATAACGGGCTGGTTTCTTCGGGCAAATATCGTGAGAAGTTCGAGCCGGAGCATGCCCAACTCAGGCCGCCGGAGACCACTACTAGACTGATCGCGCTGATCATCGCGTTGATGTCGGCGCCTACCTCACCCGTCGCGATGTTTACCTTGGGCAGGATCAGCACTGCCAGGATTACGAACGCGCAGGCGAAAATGATCGTGGCGAATTTCTGTGCTGCCATCAGGAAGTTGTAACCGATCAGCGGCAGCAGCATTTGGATAAGGCCAAGCACCACGATGAGCACGACCTGCGTAACGCCCGAGATATCGACGCCGAAAATGCCTAGTAGCGCGGCAACCGCGTAATAAACGAGCACCAGACCGGCAGCTTCGAAGCCGACCAGCATCAGCCACGAGAACAGACCATTTACTCGTCCGCCTCGAGGACCCAGGCTAGAGCGGCTGATCGTCATGTTGGTCGTGCCGGTCTTGGGGCCCTGCAACGAGGCCAGCGCCAGCAGCGGGTAGGCGACTAGGTTGCCGACGACGATCGCCGCGATAGCCTGCCAGAAACTGAGGCCGAAAAGAATCACCAGCAGCGCGCCGTAAGAGACGGTGAAGATGTTCGTGGTTGTGCCGGCCCAGAGGAAGAATAAGTCGGTAGCTTTTCCGTGTCGACGATTTGGTGGGACGAGATCAATGCCCTGTTGATCGATGCCTGAAGAGGTTTCAAGAGCCGCTGGATCTGACAAAATTGTCTCCTTAGTTTTCAAGGTGCCCAGCCGAACTGGGTTAGGATCCGATCTTGAGTTTATAGAACCGCCTAGGCCGATTCAACTTGCGGTTAAGCGATTTCTGGTTTAATACCGTCCCTAAAGAAATAGAGCTGTCACACGTTCCCGCCGGCGAACTTAACCTCTACCTCGTAGTCGGCCTTGTCCGTGCCCACGAACACTGCCTTAACGTGGGACTTCAGCAGCCTTGCGGTGTGCTCCTCTGATTTCTGCAGCAGACCTCCCTGATCTGAACCAGGCATCTCCCATTTGAACCACTCACGCCGCCAACGCGACTGTGCCGCCATTTTGTATCCATTCCGTGCTAAAAGTTTCATACACGCCGTTCACCTTGGTTTTACCCACCAAAGTTAGGCGCGCAAGCAGTTCAGAAACGTCCTGCGAGGTGAAGAAGTTGAACGTAGTCAAAATCTGAACCCGTCTGTCGCTCGAAGTGATTGACATGTTGAACAAAACGCTCAGAAATGAAGCGGTAAATCAGCATGCCGAGCACGTATTGTTTGAAATCCCAACCATCTACAGGCCCGCGTAGATCATTAGCAATACGCCAAATAGTCCGATGTAGCTCTTGTCTTTGAGCCTCACTACCCACAACAAACTCCCGATACCACTAACCAGTTTTAACGTCGCAAAGGGCCACTTTCATAAGGATAACGGGGGAGGGGGACAAAGATTGTGGCAACATGCACTAAAGCAGTTTGGCCGGCCACACCCTTTTGAATACTGCTTAAAATCAACGCGCAGGAGCGGGCGGAACCGGTCCGCTCCTGCGCGAATTGGCGTGAATTACTTAGTTCGCCGGTGGTTGACTCATCATGTAAAGCACCATTTTTGCTTTGGTTAGTGCTTTAACCGCATGTGGTAGGCGCGTAGGAAAATGCACCATTCCGCCGGGACGCAACGTCACCGTTTTACCGTCCCCGCTGATTTCGATTTCGCCTTCAAGGGCTTGAACAATCACCGGCATCGCGGCGGTGTGCTCGGATAGTTCTTCTCCCTCGTCGAACGAGAACAACACCACGTTCACCCCCTCAGCGCGCATTAGCGTTGTAGAAGTGGTTGAGTTCGCACAATACTCAACGCGCTGCGCAAGGTTTTCAATAAACCCCAGTGCGCCTGCTGATGATGGTTTGAGTTCAGTCATAATCAGATCTCCTTTTCTTCCAGGCTAGCGGTGGGCTTGCGCGCGACGATAGCGATGCCGGTTAAACTGTCGCGGTATTCGTTGAACGTT
Source organism: Actinomyces sp. HMSC075B09 (assembly GCF_001812395.1). NCBI lineage: Bacteria > Bacillati > Actinomycetota > Actinomycetes > Actinomycetales > Actinomycetaceae > Actinomyces > Actinomyces sp. HMSC075B09. The sequence continues at coordinate 1,904 of NZ_KV808743.1, read as the reverse complement.
GCGCGCATATCCAATATGCGGCGACGCAACTCCTTGTCACGCGCAACGTTACGCATAATTCGCGCAACTCCGACTACGCCTTCATCGGCTAAATTACGACGTGGGGACAGTAAAGCCATCGGCTCATACCCCACCCATTCGATACAAAAACCCGACTGTTCTAACAATCCGCACCATTCACCGCGAGTAAGAGGGCGAGCATTAACCCTAATCGTGCGGGCTAGACGCTGTCGCAACTGGTCCGCAAGCGCCGCGTCTATGCTGTCCGGGGTGAGTCCAAGTTCGTGGATCGCGTAGCAACCGCCTGGTTTAAGCAGTCGGAACGCTTCGGCGATGATATCTCGCTTGCCTTTATCGCCTTGCATGGTCAGCATCGCTTCACCAACCACAACCTGAACTGATTCGGACTCAAGGCCGGTGTCTTGCGCATTAGCATTTACAACTGTGCCCCTCGGCCCCACCGTTGCCTGCACCCGGGCGGCGGCATCTGGATCTTGATCCACGCCCGTGTAGGAGGCGATTCCTCGCTCAAGCATGAGCGTGGCCGTACGTCCCAATCCCGGAGCGAATTCCAACACTTTCTTGCCAGATAGATCGGCCGCATCCAACATTCGATTCGTTAGTTTCAATCCGCCCGGGCGTAAAACTCGCTTGCCTGCCCGGGCAAGCACCCAATGGCCTGCCGCAACACGAGTTGACCGGTCACTTTGCGGAAGGCGGGGTTCATTCTTATTTGTATCCATGACACCAATAGTACTAGGACGACTTAGGTAAGCCTAGCCTAATGATTCGCTTCTTTTGTGGGCGCGCCTTGCCGCATAAACTCATTAAGCTCAGCCTCAGAAAAGGGAGGTCAATCCAAATTGGTTACCTTAGAAAGTGTGTGCATTGCAGCGGGCAGAGTATCGTCTAGAATGATCGCTCGATTATTGGCTTCACGCACACGAAGTGTTTGAACAAGCATGCGCCGAAAACCCTGAGCTTGAACTCTACAACGATGATTAATAACCGCAGCTGGTAGCTAAAAAACACTGCTGTGCAGGTGAAGCTGCCGTGCAAACGAGGCTACTAAAAGTACAAGTATCCCCCGAAGCGAAACCAAAAACGGATTCGCGCCGGGGGAGTGTTATTGAAAGTGTTTGCGGCCTACCTCTATTTGAGGGCTGCTTCTAATAGTGGGACATTACGGAAGTGCCCAGGTCTGCCCAATGGTAGATCCATTCCGCGTCGGACGTTGGCGTATTCACACAACCATGTGAGCCGCCCGGCCCCGTCCAACCGAACGTTCGTTGCCACGGGGCAGCATGAATCGAATAAGACTCGTGGAAGTATGACACCCAAGGAACATCCGGTTCCACGTAGCGTGAACCGTCATCAT
>NZ_KV808743.1:0-426 GCF_001812395.1 Actinomyces sp. HMSC075B09 | reverse complement strand
CATACTGCAAATACACGTTGAAATGCCCGTCCACCGTGGGCGAGGACGGCTTGCCTGGAACAATTGGAATCGGGCCGCGCACAACCTCAGTACCCTCATAGCACGTCATCTGGGCGGTAGTGAGGTTAATGTCAATCCACTTCTCACCCGGCGCCGCCGGGTAGGGCAGGTTCTCAGCACCCGGAGCAATCTTGCGCTGCTCATAGCTGGGCTGAACCTCGTCGTAATCAAACGACCCTGCAAACGCTTCACCTGCTTGCACGGCCTGCACCACCTGGCCGGAAACAGCGTCAAGGTTATTCACCTTCCAGCCTTTCTTGCCTTCCAGCGCGTTAATCAGTACCTTGCCGTTCACATCCACGTTTTGAATGCCGGGCGTGGGATCCTCGTTCGTCTTATCTGCAATCTGTGAAACCCAACTCGCAA
>NZ_KV808742.1:0-170695 GCF_001812395.1 Actinomyces sp. HMSC075B09 | reverse complement strand
TGGGGCCCCACCACTTGGTGGGGCCCCAACACGTACACCCACCCCACTAATACAACGGCGTTTAACCTTATAACCACACTAGTGCGTAAACGCCACTAGAACAGTAGCCCACAGCTTCCTTGCTTATCGTCGTCGTGACGGCAAACCGAAAGTTTGACATGATAGAAGCGTGGACTCAGATAACGTTCCCGTACAGAGATCAGGCTCTATCCTTCTAGCAGCCACACCTATTGGAGACACTAATGATGCGTCTCCTAAACTCATTCGTGCCCTCGCAGAAGCAGACTTGGTAGCCGCAGAAGACACGCGTCGAATTCTTAAACTCGCAACACGCCTCGGCGTACGTATCAACGGCGACATCAAATCCCTTCATGAGCACAATGAGAACGAGCGGGTAGATAAAGTTCTGCACCGAGCTGAAGACGGCGAGCGAGTCCTCATCGTCTCCGACGCTGGCATGCCCACGATTTCCGATCCCGGCTATCGGGTGGTCAGCGAAGCAGCTAAACGAGGCATCCCAGTCTCCGCCCTCCCCGGCCCTTCCGCAGTACTCACGGCACTCAGTGTCTCGGGTCTACCCACCGACAGGTTCTGCTTTGAAGGCTTCATCCCCCGCAAACAGGGGGAGCGGGAGCACCGCCTCGACGACCTTAAAGAAGAGCCGCGTACCATGGTGTTTTTTGACTCCCCAAAGCGGATTCACGAGAACCTCACAGATATGGCCAACATATTTGGCGGTGCGCGCAAAGCAGTGCTCTGCCGAGAACTTACCAAAACCCATGAAGAGGTTATTCGCGGAGACCTCAATCATTTAATCTACGCAACCCGCGACGACGTCAAGGGTGAACTAACACTTGTGGTTGCAGGCGCAGATCCACGCGACAAGAGCGCTGAAGACTACGTTGCTAAAGTTATTGCCCTAGCCGAAGGCGGAATGAAACTGAAAGCCGCTGCCAAACTTGTATCCGAAGAAACTGGAGTTCGTAAAAACGAGCTGTACCGGGCGGCGCTCGCTCGTAAACCCGAGTAGTAGCCATTCGATTTCATGTGCAACAGCGCGATGCTTCGCGATCCTCCTTTATCGATTTTAAGACGGTCAAACTCTCAGCAAGCAAAGCGCTCCGAATTGAAGCGGTTTCCTTTATTGGCAAAAGAACGTCAGCGAGGGGAGTAGGTGGAACCACGCCCCGCAAAAGCACTAAAGTAGAGCCATGAGTCGAATTCTGTCAGCAGTAGCATGGCCGTATGCAAACGGCCCTCGTCACATCGGACACGTAGCAGGCTTCGGAGTTCCCTCCGACGTATTCTCTCGCTACATGCGGATGCGGGGCCACGACGTGCTCATGGTCTCAGGTACCGATGAACACGGTACGCCCATCCTCGTTGCCGCTGACGAGCAAGGCATGACTCCACGCGAACTAGCCGATAAGAACAACCGCCTAATCGTTGAAGACCTAGTGGCCCTCGGCCTGTCATACGACCTCTTCACGCGCACCACCACCGGTAACCATTACCAGGTGGTGCAAGCCATGTTCGAAGTAGTGCGCGACAACGGCTACATGCTTGTCCAGCGCACGCACGGCGCAGTATCGCCCTCCACGGGGCGCACGCTCCCTGACCGCTACATTGAAGGCACCTGCCCAATCTGCGGTGACCCCGGTGCTCGCGGCGACCAGTGCGACAACTGCGGCAATCAGCTGGATCCCACCGACCTCATCGATCCGAAGTCGCGAATCAATGGGGAAACCCCAGAGTTTGTGGAAACCGACCACTACTTCCTCGATCTTCCCGCTCTCGCCAAAGCACTATCGGCGTGGCTGGATGATCGCGAAGAGTCGGGACGCTGGCGTCCTAACGTTATTAAGTTCTCGCAGAACTTCCTTGAAGACATCCGCCCGCGCGCCATGACTCGCGACATCGACTGGGGTATTCCCGTGCCAGGTTGGGAAGACCAACCCTCCAAACGCCTTTACGTTTGGTTTGACGCGGTAGTGGGCTATCTGTCTGCGTCGATCGAGTGGGCGCGACGCATCGGTGATCCCGAAGCTTGGCGCAAATGGTGGAATGATCCTGAAGCGCTGTCCTACTACTTCATGGGCAAAGACAACATCGTGTTCCACTCGCAGATTTGGCCAGCCGAACTGCTCGGCTACAACGGCGGCGGCGATAAGGGAGGGCAACCTGGAGACCTCGGCAAACTTAACCTTCCCACCGAGGTGGTATCTTCCGAGTTCCTCACGATGGAGGGCAAGAAGTTCGCATCCTCGCGCGGCATCGTGATCTATGTGCGCGACATGCTACAGCGCTACCAGGCGGACGCCCTGCGCTACTTCATTAGCGCAGCCGGGCCGGAAACCTCCGACGCTGACTTTACTTGGGCGGAGTTCGTGCGCCGCACCAACTCTGAACTCGTAGCCGGCTGGGGCAATCTGGTGAACCGCACGGCCTCCATGATTGCCAAACGCTTTGGTGAGATCCCACAGCCCGGTGAACTGGAGCAGATCGACCGCGACCTCCTCGACAAGATCGAGGCAGGATTCGAAACTGTTGGGGATAAGATTGGTCATCACCACCAAAAGGCTGCGATCCGCGAAATCATGGCTCTCGTTGGGGAAGCCAACAAATACGTTGCGGACACCGAACCCTTCAAGCTGAAGTCCGAAGAGCAAATGCCGCGCCTACGCACGATCCTGTGGACTCTGGCGCAAGCGGTTGCTGACCTGAACCTCATGCTTTCGCCGTTCCTACCCACCTCCGCAAACGCTGTTGACGCGGTTATGGGAGGTAAGGGCGAAATCGCGCCAATGCCTCGTATTGAAGAGGTAACTGATCTTGACGTTAAGGCCGAGGACGGTTCGGACCTGCACTACCCGATCATTACCGGCGACTACAGTGACTTTCCCGAATGGAAGCGCTACGACGTGGTACCCGGCACGGTGATCGGCAAGCCCAAGCCTGTGTTCCAAAAGCTTGATGACTCCGTCATTGAAGAAGAACTCGAACGCTACGCCGGCCTAACCGACAAGTAGGCGAAGGAGCGTAAAGACCTAAAAGTATTGGTGCGGATCTGAAAAATCAGGATCCGCACCAATACTTTTACCGTTTCGAAATGGCCCGCATTTAACGCGAGCCCGGGCAGACTACTTGCTGGTCTGAGCAGCCTCGTTCGCCAGGTCAAACGAGTCGTAGCCGCCCGTCAGATTGCGAACCTTGAAACCCTCCTGCGAAAGGATACGCTCAGCCAAGTAGGCGTTTAGGCCGGTCTTGCAGTGCACAGCGATCGCGCGGTCGCCCGCAATTTCGCGCAGCTCGTCAAGTCGGCCGCGAAGTTCGAAAATTGGGATAGCCACAGCCTCGCGGATCACGCGATCCGGGGCAATCGTGTGAGTTGGGCGAACATCCAAAATGACTTCATCTGCTTTCACCTGCTCAAAATCGGAGAAGTCCCAGATCGGAGCGTTTCCCTCAAGCGTGTTGCGCGCAACGAAGCCAAGAATGTTGATCGGATCCTTAGCCGCTCCAATGGGGGGAGCATAGGTGAGTTCCAGTTCCGCAAGATCCTCCGCAGTCATTCCCGCACGAATCGCAGTGGCGAGGACATCAATGCGGCGCTCCGCACCGTCCTTACTCACAGCTGCGGCACCCAACAGGCGCCCATCGGGAGCGAAGTTAGCGTTCAAATGGATTGGGGTCGAGCCGGGGTAGTATCCCGCGTGGTTAGCCGCGTGGATGCGTACCGTCGTGTGCTCTATGCCCATTCGGTCAAGCTTTTCTGAGCTTGCGCCCGTGAATGCCGCAACGTAGTTAAATAGGCGAATACCAGCTGTGCCGAGCACCGGAGCCTGCCTAATCGGCTTGCGGCCCAAAGCCACGTCTGCCGCGCGCCTACCCTGCCGGTTTGCCGGGCCCGCCAGCATTACCGGAGCCACGCTACCGTCTGCCCACTGCACTTCGACGGCGTCGCCAACCGCAAGAATATCCGGATCCGAAGTTATCTGGTTCGCATCAGTTAAGATGCCGCCTCGCTCACCGAGCTCGAGGCCCGCGTCTTTAGCCAGCTGAGAGTTGGGGCGCACACCCATCGCGGTTACCACCACGTCAGCCTGCAGCTGCTTGCCATCAGACAAAGTAACCTTCACGGGGTAGCCATCGCCGTCCTCGAACTTCGAAGCTCCCACCCCAAGGTGCAGACCAACCCCGTTTGCGCGAAGCTCACGGTGCAACACCACGGCCAGGTCGCCGTCCATCATGGGCAGGACGTGGCTGGCGAACTCCACCAGTTCAACCTCAAACCTGCGGTGAACCAGTGCCTCTACAGCTTCTAAACCAATGAAGCCCGCACCAATCACAATCGCTTTGGCCGCGCGGTTCTCATTCGATTTTGCAAGGCCTGCCTCGGCCAAGCTGATGACTTTGTCCATCTCGGGGATGGTGCGCAGCGTTGAGACAGCCGGATGGTCGATACCCTCAATTGGGGGAGTGGCCGCCACCGAACCGGGGGCTAGAATCAGCTTGTCGTAAGCCTCCTCGTACTCGCCCGCAGGGCCCACGGCCGTCACCGTTTTCGCATCGCGATTAATCCGGGTCACCCGCGTTTCAATCCTCACGTCCAAGTTTGAGCGGCGAGCCAGCGACTCGGGAGTGTGCAACAAAAGTGCATCTCGCTCCTCAATCTCCCCGGCTAAATGATACGGGAGGCCGCAATTTGCAAATGAGACGTACTCCCCGGCCTCAAAAACCACAATCTCGGCGTGCTCATCGATACGGCGAGCCCGCGCCGCCGCGGACATGCCGCCGGCAACGCCGCCAACAACTACAAACTTCATGACACTCCTAAAACTGAAAAGCTGCGCAAACTACGCAAGGGACAAGAAGATTTTGCGAAGTTCCTCAGCGTCGGGATGATCATCCACCCCGCTGCCTTCACTGGCCGCACAAGATTGGATGGCCGCCAAAACCATCGCGTACGTAGCCCTGTCCACCGCCTTCGATGCCGCGATCATTTGCGGCAAAATCTCTAGGCACGGCTTGTCTTCCTCAAGCTGGCGGATAATGGCATCAATTTGACCGCGTGCCCGAGATAGGCGGTTTCGAACCGCGCGGCGATCTTCTTCGCTTACCTGAACTGAAGTCATTTTTACAACCTGCAATCTATACGAAAGATACCCCCACGGGTTTACGATCGATCATATCGTGTACCCGTGGGGGTATTCTCGAAGGGGAGTTAATCGAGTGGAAAATCACCACATCTTGGACTTCTTTTCCTTCACGCTTGCTATGGCCGCGGTAATCAGCATAATGAGGCCCATCACCGTTAAGCCCACCGTTCCTATCAGAGGCCAGTTGAACATGTGCCACCACGGCATCGAGATGATAAGCGCTCCAATCGCAATGAGGGTGAGCGCCCAAGTCAGCAAGCCGAACTTGACCGAACGATCCTCGTCTTCATTCTCTAGGGGAGGCTGAAAAGCGGGACGTTGCGGAGCAAAGCCGGTATCTGCAAACGGGTCTTCCTGGCGGCGCGAGTCTTCGAAGGAGGAAGCGGGGCCAGGTGTTTCGTTGGGGACATGCCCGGCCTGCGCTGGCTCATTTTGTGAAGACGCGGTTGCGAAGACTTCAGGCTCTCCCGCGTTGTTCTCCGTTTCATTCGCATCGGATTCCCCCGTCACGCGCGGATCAAACGCGCTGGGCTGGTCCGCTGGGTCAAAGTTAAGCTCCGGAAGAAGCTCGGTTGCGCCGGAGTCCTCTCCCTCGCCCATCGGCATTTGGGCGGTGCTGTCCACCTCAAACGAAGTGGTCTTATCTTCGTCAGGAATGTTCTTATTTTCCGTCATGATTCACTCCTAAAAAGCTAAAAAGGCCGATGCGCTACCAACAACCATCATGAATCCCGGGACCAGAACCGTCACTACAATCGACAGCGCGGTGAGCCACGTGCCCTGCTTGCTCTGCAACGCGCGCACGCCCAAAACCATTCCAGTGATTATGAACGCGACGCCAACCACCGAAGTTGCGATAATTCCCGGATTCGTAAAGAAATTCATCCGCCACAGTAGCCAAGTGAGGGCCGTAACGAGGAACAGTGAACCCGTAATGCCAAGGAATGCAGACACGCCAGGGCCCTGCGGGCGTGTCCTCACCGGGTAAGGCGGTAGTGGTGCGGGTTGCCCATACGGGGCGTAGGGAACTGGCCTCGGCTCAGGGCCACGCAAGGGGGGCGCCGGTTGGTTCGAGTTCCATGCTGTTTGATCGGTCATAAACGCGGCATTCGTGGGAGCGGGACCAACTATATTTTCCTCGTGTTCCGGTGCATCGTCCGAGACATTCCAAGCCGGGGCATTTGGTTCCTGCTGGTTTTGGTTAGGCAGGGAAGTCTCACCGGGCTGGACCGCGTTGCCAGTCTCGTCAAACCTGAAGTCGTTCTGGCGGGGAGGAAATGCGCTGCTGTGAGATTGGTGCGCCTCGCCATAGGGTGGGCGCGGACCATGTGGGCTCCCGAGCTCCTCGCGTTGTTTGCGTTTACTCATCAAAATAATGATCAATACAGCCGCTGCGACTAAGAAGAATGTTGCGACGGTGCCTCCCGCACCATACAACCCTCCAATCCAGCCATCGCCCGTTTTGTACTCGATAGAAATAGGCCAGAAGAAGCCGAAAATAGCAAACGCTGCCACACCCAAGTGCGCGATATCGAAACGTGCCTGAATGAACTCTTCAAGATGGATTCGGTTATCCGTGCGTTCTGGAACGAGCGCCCAGAGCGCCGCATACGCGAACAGCATCACACGCGGGTTCAAAATCGCGAAAATGAACATCAGGCCGCGAATCAGGTTAGCGTCAAGACCTGTGATAACTGCAGCGCCGGAAGCCACGCCGCCGATCCAACGATCGGGTTCACGGCGAATACGCCAACTGCGGATCGAATTGAAAAAGCTTTGCCGACCCCGCTCATCTGGCTCGTAGGGCGGGCGCGGAGGCTGATAGTTGTAACTCATGATTCAATAATCACCCGCGCCGCCGTCTTGCGGTATCAGGGAAGGCCCTGATTTCACCCTGAATCTGGGGTAGGGGAAGTACAAGCGAGGTTATTTTTTGGCACTATGAGAGTGTGAATAGCGCGCAACAACAAAATTGGCTGGCCGCAGTAAGGCCGCCACTCGAGCGTACTCCGCGCGGAGCGGATGGTAGGCCTAAGCCGTGGCTGGCAGGCGTCGTATCCGGGTTGTCCGTGCACTTGCGCGTATCCGTAACGGTACTACGCGTAGCTTTTTTAGCGCTGGTTCCACTTGGGAGCCCAATACTCTACGTATGGTTGTGGGCACTCACGCCCAAGGTGAGCGAAGAACGCAGATACCGTGCGACCCGCATCGCGAGGCCCGTTAAAGAACACCGTAACGTGCCCGCCGGTACCGCCCGCAACGGCGTCGCCTTCGCCATCGTTCTCCTTCTAGCCGCCGCGATCTTCTGGGCCGTGCAATCCGGGTGGATCTACCTGAGCAAAGACTGGATTGCCACCGCCCTTCTCCTGGCGGGCATCGCTCTCATCTGGGTGCAGTCCTCCAGCATCCAAGACTGGAAGAACCCCATGGTGCTTGGCCTTACCGGAACGGGTGTGGTTGCCGTCCTCGGCGGCGTCACCCTCCTACTTCTGGGAGGAGGGGCCAGCCTGCTTCCCGGCCTGATCCTAGGCCTGGCCCTCATCCTCGTTCTCGCGCTCGCATTCTCGCCCCTAGTTATGCGCATGACCAAAGAACTCTCTGCCACCCAGGTGGCTCGTGCCCGCGAAACCGAACGCGCCGACATTGCAGCGCACCTGCACGACTCCGTCCTCCAAACTCTCACTCTCATTAAGAACAATGCGGATAACCCCGCCAGCGTGCGCTCTCTTGCCCTCAAACAAGAACGTGAGCTTAGATCGTGGCTATATACGGGAGCAGAACGAACAAGCGCATCCGCTAGGCGCCTACTCGAAACGTCAATAGAGGCAGTTGAAGAACTTTACGGCGTGGAAATCGAAACTGTAACCGTTGGCGACGCCGCGCCCGGCCCTAACGAACAGGCCGCCATCGCCGCTGCTACAGAAGCCGCCAAGAACGCCGCACGCCACGGAGCGCCGCCCATACAGATCTACGCGGAACTTGGCGACCAATACGACATCTACATCAAAGACGCAGGCCCTGGCTTCGACCTTTCAAACATGCCTGCCGACCGGCACGGCGTGCGCGACTCCATCATCGCCAGAACCGAACGCGCCGGCGGCCGCGTAGAAATCCGCACCCTAAACCCCGGAACCGAAATTCACATCAGTGTTCCTCGAAGTGAAAAGATTAAACCGTGACACTAAACGTAATAATCATTGATGACCACCCCCTCGTGCGTGCCGGCGTGCGCCACGAGCTGTCAAAATATTCCGAAGAAGTCAGTGTTATTGGCGAAGCCGAAGACGTAGACAGCGGTATCGCCCTCGTTCGCGAACTCCAGCCAGACGTCGTGTTGCTAGACGTGCACCTACCCGGTGGAAGAGGCGGAGGAGGCGCTGAAATTCCGCGCGCAACCGCTGACCTTCCCAACGTGCGCTACCTGGCCCTCTCCGTGTCGGATTCGCCCGAAGACGTGGTTGCAACCATACGCGCAGGCGCTCGCGGATACGTCACTAAATCGATCTCAACCAAGGATCTCGTGGGAGCGATCATCCGCGTTGGTGCCGGTGACGCTGCCTTCTCGCCGCGCCTTGCCGGGTTCGTCCTCGACGCATTTGGAACTCATGAAATCGCCACTACCGATGAGGAACTAGATCTGCTCTCCGCGCGCGAACGTGAAGTTATGCGGCTAATCGCTCGCGGATTCACTTACAAAGAGGTAGCGGGCGAACTTTTTATCTCGGTAAAAACTGTAGAAACCCACGTTTCGTCTGTACTGCGCAAACTGCAACTCTCAAACCGCAATGAACTCGCGCGTTGGGCTGCCGCAAGAAACATCGTGTGAGCGCCCCGCTAACTTCATGTCCGTGGCAGTGTGTACAGTTGATGCGGGCGGCTAACCTGCCCGAATAGTCGACAAGTTGGAAAGCGCGATGCGAAGCTTTAACGAACCTGCACACTCCTACACCGCACTACCTGGCCTGCCTCCACTGGCGGCGCAAGGAGACGAGCCGGAAGTATCGTGGGATACGCCGGGCACGCTGTGGGAAGAACCAGCGTCTGTTGACACCAGTGACCTCACCAACGGCCTCAATCCGCAGCAGCATGAAGCCGTTGTTTACGAGGGTGGGCCGTTACTCGTGGTGGCCGGTGCGGGATCCGGAAAGACGCGTGTGCTTACTCATCGCATTGCATACCTGCTCCGCACGGGGAGGGCTCGCGCCAGCGAGATCCTCGCAATCACATTTACTAACAAAGCTGCGGCCGAAATGCGGGAGCGGGTTGCCGGTCTAATCGGCCCCGAGGCGCGCCGCATGTGGGTATTCACTTTCCACTCCGCATGCGTGCGCATTCTGCGCGAGCAATACCAGGCGGCGGGCCTGCGCTCCTCGTTCACCATTTACGACCAGCAGGATTCCAACCGTCTCGTCACCATGGTTGCACGTGCCCAAAATGTCGACACCAAGCGATTTAGTGCCAAAATGCTTCAGGCGCGTATTTCTGACCTCAAGAACGACCTCATCACGCCTAGTAAATACGCAGAGATCGCACCAAACGATCCAGTTTCGCAAACCGTTGCAAACGTCTACCGCGACTATCAAAAGCGCTTGCGCGAATCGAACGCCCTCGATTTCGATGATCTCATCATGCGCACCGTTCAGCTTCTCAAAGAGAATAGGGCCGTTGCCGAGCACTACCACAGGAGATTCCGCCACATCCTCGTCGACGAATATCAAGACACGAACCACGCACAATACGTGCTAATCCGCGAACTAATCGGAGACGGAACCGATGTTCCGCAGGGCGAACTGACGGTAGTTGGCGACTCGGACCAGTCGATTTACGCATTCCGGGGCGCCACCATTCGCAACATCGAAGAGTTCGAAAAAGACTTCCAGAACGCGCACACCGTGGTCCTAGAACATAATTACCGGTCCACCCAAAACATTTTGTCGGCAGCAAACGCCGTCATCTCAAAAAACTCCGGGCGGCGCGCGAAGGCCCTGTGGACCGACCTGGGCGCCGGAGACAACATCATCTACGACGCCGCAGAATCTGAACACGACGAAGCGCGCTTCATCATCGGTGAAATCGACAACCTGATCGGCACCTACAAGTACGGCGACATGGCTATCTTCTACCGCACCAACGCCCAATCGCGCGCCCTAGAAGAATCGCTTGTCCGAGCCGGCATTCCATACCGCGTTGTGGGCGGCACCAAGTTCTATGAGCGCAAAGAAATCAAGGACGCGATTGCCTACCTGCAGGCCATCACAAACCCTGATGATACGGTTTCACTACGCCGCATCATCAACACGCCCCGGCGTGGCATTGGCGACAAAGCAGAGGGGGCGTTCATCGCCCATGCCGACATGTATGCCACAAATTTTGGAGGGGCGCTACGCGAAAACTGGATTGCAAAAGACTGCCCGCGCGGGGAAGGGGAGGGCATAGACCTGCCCGAGGGGGCATGGGAAGCTCACATAGAAAAGGCTCGTGCAGAAAGCGGTGGCAACTTGGTTACGGGGGCCAGCCCGAGGGCGCTCAACGCGGCCGCCGGTTTCTGGGGACTGCTCGAAACCATGCGATGCGCGGTAGAAGTAGGAGCGACCATTAGCTCTGTGCTCGATGACGTCATGGAAGCCACCGGCTACCTCAAAGAGCTACGCGAATCTAACGACCCGCAAGACGCCTCTCGCGTTGAGAATCTGGCCGAACTACACTCCGTGGCCGAGGACTTTGCCCAGGTGAATCCCGAGGGTGGGTTAGTGGACTTCCTCGAGCGGGTATCCCTCGTAGCAGATGCCGACCAGGTTCCAGACTCCGCGGACCTTGCGGGCGGCGCGAGCAGTGGGGAAGTCACCCTGATGACCGTGCACACTGCTAAGGGCCTGGAATTTCCTATCGTGTTCGTCACCGGCCTCGAGGATGGAACATTCCCGCACCAGCGCAGCCTCACGGACGAAAGCGAACTATCCGAAGAGCGTCGCCTCGCATACGTTGCGATCACGCGCGCCCGAAAACGTCTGTACTTAACGCGCGCCGCCGTGCGGTCTGCATGGGGAACGCCCGTGGATTTACCCCCTTCGCGTTTCCTGGATGACATTCCCGGCGAGGTGTTGGAAATCCGGCGTGAGCGTACCCAAATGGACAATTACCGCTCCGGTGGTTTTGGATCTGACTACGGAGCTAAATACAGTTCCGGTTCGGGCTATTCCGATTCTGACTTCAGTCCTGCCTTTGGGTCGGGTCGCTACCGGGGCACGTACTCTGGGAAGCGATCGTCGCGCGTCACCTCACGTTTTGACAGTGACGCTGTCAGCCGCGTGAGAGAAGCCGGTGAGAAGTTCAAACCCACCAAACTCGGGCAAGGTAAGACGAAGAAGAGCTCCGCTCCAGTGATTCAGCTGGCCGCCGGTGATCGGGTGCAACACGCCTCTTACGGTGAGGGAGTGGTGATTCGTCTGGAAGGAGACGGAGCGTCACAGGTGGCGCACGTAGATTTTGGCGAAGGAAAACCACGCCGATTACTGCTTCGTTACGCTCCGCTAAAGAAGCTCTAAGCAATCCTTGGCAAGCTAATGGCGCAAATCTCAAACTTGATATATGAAAGTGAGATTCGCGCCATTAGTGACGCATTTTTTGCCGCAAGACGCTAACCTAATATCAAGATGTCTCGATGTCGAGCTTCTTTTATGTGAAGCTCTTCTTCAGATTTCGCAACCGAGGACCATACGATCCAGACGAAAGGCAAGGGCGTGGATCTATACGAATACCAGGCGCGCGACCTCTTTGAAGCGCACGGTGTACCAGTTCTCCGTGGCATCGTCGCCACCACCCCAGATGAAGCACAAGCGGCAGCTACCGAACTGGGAGGCGGCACTGTAGTTGTCAAAGCCCAGGTTAAGGTCGGCGGCCGCGGCAAGGCAGGTGGCGTTAAACTCGCGCACTCGCCCGGTGAGGCTCGTGAGAAATCCGAGGAAATCCTCGGCATGGATATCAAGAGCCACACCGTCCACCGCGTCATGATTGCCGAGGGCGCTGCAATCAAAGAAGAGTACTACTTCTCCATCCTTCTTGACCGCGCTAACCGCCGCCACCTGGCCATGTGTTCGCGCGAAGGCGGCATGGACATCGAAACCCTCGCGAAAGAGCGCCCCGAAGCCCTCGCCAAAGTAGGCCTGGACGCCACGGTTGGTATCGATGATGCGAAAGCGCGTGAAATCCTTACCGAGGCTGGCTTTACTGCTGATGAACTTGATGCGCTTGCTCCCGTCCTCGTGAAACTTTGGGACGTTTACAAGGGTGAAGATGCAACGCTCGTTGAGGTGAATCCGCTGGTCAAGGTTGAAAACGGCTCGATCATTGCTCTTGACGGTAAGGTTTCGCTTGATGACAATGCCGCATTCCGTCACCCCGAGTATGAGGCCCTGAAGGACACGTCGGTGCAGGACCCGCGCGAGGCCAGGGCCAAGGCGGAGGGCCTGAACTACGTTCGCCTCGAAGGCGAGGTTGGCATTATTGGAAACGGCGCAGGCCTTGTAATGTCCACCCTTGACGTCGTCGCATACGCAGGCGAGAAGTACGGTACGCGCCCCGCGAACTTCCTCGACATCGGTGGCGGTGCTTCCGCAGAGGTTATGGCCAAGGGCCTTGACGTCATCCTCGGTGACGAACAGGTCCGTTCCTGCCTCGTAAACGTTTTCGGTGGCATCACCGCGTGCGACGAGGTTGCCAAGGGCATCATCGGCGCCCTCGAACTTCTGGGCGATGCCGCAACGAAACCAATAGTGGTACGCCTTGACGGCAACAAGGTTGAAGAAGGCCGCGCGATTTTGGCCGAAGCTAACCACCCCCTCGTAACCATGATCGAGACCATGGACGGCGCTGCCGCCAAGGCCGCTGAACTTGCGAAAGCCTGAAAGGACCGAAAAGATGGCTATCTTTCTAGATGAAAATGATCTGATTATCGTCCAGGGCATGACGGGTTCAGAAGGCACCAAGCACACCACGCGCATGCTGTCTTCTGGCACCAAGGTCGTGGGCGGCGTGAACCCACGCAAGGCTGGACAAACACAGACCTTCGACGTCACGCCATACGGCCCCATGGCCGACAAGGTTGAGGCCGGCCAGGTTGAGGTCCCTGTTTTTGGAACCGTTGCCGAGGCTAAGGAAGCAACTGGAGCGGACGTCTCTGTAGTTTTCGTGCCCCCACGTTTTGCCAAGGGTGCCGTGCTCGAAGCCGTAGACGCAGGTATGCGTCTCGTCGTGGTCATCACGGAGGGCATTCCCGTTCAGGACTCCGTGGAGTTCCGCCAAGCTGCTGAAGCCAAGGGCGTTCAACTGATTGGCCCGAACTGCCCCGGCATCATCTCGCCCGCAAAGTCCAACGTGGGTATCACGCCCGCTGACATCACGGGTCCCGGCCGCATTGGCCTAGTCTCCAAGTCTGGCACGCTCACCTACCAGATGATGTACGAGCTTTCCGACATCGGATTCACCACCTGCATCGGAATTGGTGGCGACCCGGTAATCGGAACTACGCACATTGATGCTCTCAAGGCCTTCGAAGAAGATCCCGATACCGAGCTGATTGTCATGATTGGTGAGATCGGTGGCGACGCGGAAGAACGCGCAGCCGAATACATCAAGGCAAACGTAACCAAGCCCGTAGTTGGCTACGTTGCGGGCTTTACGGCTCCGGAAGGAAAAACCATGGGGCATGCCGGCGCGATCGTCACCGGCTCGTCCGGTACCGCGGATGCCAAGAAGGAAGCACTCGAGGCAGTTGGTGTGCGCGTAGGTAAGACACCTACCGAAACTGCTAACCTCGCTCGCGAAATCCTCCTGGGCTAGGCGAAAAGCACCAAGGGCGGCTTCACACTGACGTGGGGCCGCCCTTTTGCGTTGCTCCCACGCGATAGCAGAGGTGCGTTTGGTGGACACACCGGCAATTCGCCGTGATAAAGCCTGCGGTTTGAACCAAGATAGAAACGATGCGAGAAAACACAGGGGATCGAAGCGAGCGCGAGCAGGCGCACCGGCCGAGCAAAAAAGAACGGGAAGCTAGCGAGCGGAAGTTAGCTCGCAAGGCACATGCCGATCAGGTTCGCGAGCGGGTTTTAGAGCAGCGCCGTCGCGACGTCGAGGCCGGTGTGTCAAACCCGCGGCGAGACGCCGAGGAGCTACGGCGCGCCATTGCGCAGGCTCGCAATCGCCAGAACCGACGCGCCGCAGATCCACGCACGCCACATGAACTTCCAACCGAGCGTCTCACCGACGTGGAGCGCGCACTTATCGAGCAAGATCTTCTAGACGAGCTGGAAGAGGCTCCCTCGCAAGTCGAAATCGAAGAAGATGTGGACGGACAGGCTGAAGAAGAGCCAGCGCAGTCCTTGAAAGCGGCAGAGGGCGAGCCAGCTGAACAAGCCGATGCTGTTCCAACGGTGGCGCGAATGCCCGTGGAGCGCAAGGTCATTGTGGTGCGCCCGCCCGCAGGTTGGCCGCAGCTACTGCTCGCAGCCCTCGAAACCGCGTTCTTCTCGGGGGCACTAATCGCCGCAGTCGCATTGGTTAGCTTCCTGGCCAACGCGTCGAATCCGTGGATGATGGAGGCCGATTGGAACTCCGCAATCTCGGTGGGTAGCGACTTTTGGGCCATGTCCTACGGTGCCAGTGTGACGATTGCTGGCGCAAGCTACAAGATGATTCCGCTGGGGCTAACAATCATGCACGTGGCGCTGGCCAGAGCCGGACTGGCAAGGGCAAACGTGGCAAGCTGGCGTGGTTCAGCTCTGTTCATACCGGTTTACCTCGGGGTCGTGCTTTTGCTGGCAGTGTTCAACAAAACGAGTGCCTCGCTACCCCAGCTGGTCCTCGGGAGCCTCTTCGTGTCAGCCCTGGCGTGGGTGTGGTCGCTGAAGTCGCATGATTTAGATTTGGAATCTAAGCCCGGCGGGGGCCCGTACCTACGTGCCATCAAAGATGCAGTAGTTGGTTTCGCCGCACTCTTCGCGGTTGGAATGGTGACCGGCCTCGTGGGGATTGTTGCCGGCTGGAGCCGGATAAGAGGCATAGCGGATCTGCTTAATGCCTCCGTCTTTGACTCCGTGATCATTTGGATCACTCAGGCCCTGTACCTTCCTAATGTGGCCGGTTGGGCAGCGTCGTGGCTAATGGGGCCGGGTTTTTACACGGCTTCGGACGCTATAGTCACACCCTCTCGCGCAGATGTAGCCGCGATTCCCGCGATCCCAATCCTGGGTGCTATTCCGCAGACCGAGGTAGGAATTTGGGTTGTGTTAATTCCTATCGCGCTCGGTGTTTTGCTTGGTATGGCCGCAGTGAAGTGGAGGGGGGAAGAGAATCTGGCCGACCACCTGGTACATGCCTCAATGTATGTACTAACCTTTCTGGTGCTGGTGGCGGCGTGGATGTGGCTTTCGATGGGAACCCTCGGTGTTGCGCGAATGGGGCTTTTGGGGCCGCGCTTGGTTTACGCTGTGGCGTTGGCGGCGCTCGAAGTTGGTGTGAGCGCTGCGGTCGTGTACGCACTCGCGCACCCGTTCTTCCTCGATAAGTATGCGCAGGCAGGAGCGGCCGCGTCTCGAGTCACGCGCTCGACCTCCAAGAAGATTAGCCGGAATAAGACCATCGACGATCAGGTCGCTCTGCCGGATCTTGCGCAGGAAGATAGCGCGGATCAGGAGGAGCCTGACCCGGATGCAGATCAAGACGCAGATCAAGAAGTTTCCCCCGACCATAACGAGACAAATTGAGACCAAGGTTGACGAAACCGGGTGAGGATTTGAAACTAGTTATCGGATTATCGCCCTCAAGGAGCAGCAGTGACGACTTCCGCAGAATCTCCCATCAAAGTGTCCGCCGCAGACAGGAACGTGGCGCAGGCGGGCATCGCGGCCTCGACCCTCAAAGTGTCGCCGCACGCCCCGGCTACATCAGCGCAGGAAAAAGGGGAGCGCGTTCCCGCAGCAGGCACGCAGTACTCGCCGTCGCAGTCATCAGCCGGCGTGAAAGCTGCGCGTTTGGTAGTCCTCATTTCTGGTTCTGGCACAAATCTGCAAGCACTTATCGACGCGTGTGAAGACCCCGGATACGGGTGCGAGGTCGTTGCCGTAGGCTCGGATCGTCCGGGAGCTAAAGGTTTGGAACGCGCTGAAAAAGCAGGAATTCCCACTTTCGTGGAGCGTGTTGGTGACTATGCGAGCCGCGAAGAATGGGACGGCGCTATGACCGAGGTCGTAGAGGGTTTTGACCCTGACCTGGTGATTTCGGCTGGTTTTTTGAAGCTACTTGGCCCCGAATTTCTGAATACTTTCGATGGTCGCGTTGTGAACACGCATAACTCGCTACTTCCATCTTTTGCAGGTATTCGCGGTCCGGCAGATGCCCTCGCTTACGGCGTTAAATATACGGGCGCAACCCTGTTTTTTGTGGATCCCGGAATGGACACGGGCCGCGTGATTGCCCAGTGCGTTGTTCCCGTTGAGGCAGGTGACACGCTGGCCGAGCTACTAGAGCGCATTCAAGTGGCTGAGCGTCGCCAGCTGGTTGAAATCGTGGGCAAAATGATGCGGGAAGGCTGGACCACGACGGGCCGCTGGGTGGAGGTAGGCTAACGCCTCACTTTTTGGACATTCCTTAACCTGCAAGAGCGGGTTCATTACACTGAGAGTGGCCGTGACTGGCGCAGGTGGATCACCACCGGGGAGCGGCCTAGCAGTGCCTTCGACGCCGCCCGCCTGGGTGTGGGGCAGGATTGGATAGGAATGATGTCTGCAATTAAGCGTGCCCTGGTTTCTGTTTTTGATAAGTCCAACGTGGTGGAGCTGGCAAAGGCTCTGGCAGAAAATGGCGTGGAGGTTGTTTCTACGGGTTCGACTGCCCGTTTGATCGAAGAGGCTGGAGTTGCGGTCACTCCCGTTGAGAATGTCACCGGTTTTCCAGAATGCTTGGGCGGCCGCGTTAAGACTCTGCATCCGCGGATTCATGCGGGTATTTTGGCCGATCGGACAAAACCGGAACACGTCGATGAGTTGTCTGAGCTTGGCGTTGACCCGTTTGACCTCGTGGTTGTGAACCTGTACCCGTTTGCACAAACGATCGCGTCGGGCGCAACGTTTGAAGAGGCTATCGAGCAGATCGATATCGGCGGCCCCACGATGGTGCGCGCGGCGGCGAAGAATAACGCTTCCGTTGCGGTGGTGATTGATCCGTCTCGCTATGGCGAGGTTATCGATGCGGTTAAAGTTGGTGGTTTCACGGATGAGCAGCGTCGCCGCTTGGCAGCGCAAGCGTTTGCCCACACCGCAACTTATGACGCGGCGGTTGCCACCTGGTTTGCGCAACAGATCGACCAGGACGAGGTGGAACAGGGTAGTGAGGAGCCGCTTCCCGGCTTCTTAGCGGGCACATGGGAGCGTTTGGATACGCTTCGTTACGGTGAGAACCCGCATCAGCGCGGCGCTGTGTATGTGAATGCGGGTGCTGGTTTTGCAGGTCGCACGGAAACTGGCGGCCTGGCTCGCGCAAAGCAGTTGCACGGCAAGGCTATGTCTTACAACAACTACACCGACGCGGACGCGGCCTTGCGCGCGGCATATGATCACGATGAGCCGTGTGTTGCAATCATCAAACATGCCAATCCGTGCGGTATTGCGGTTGGCGAGGACGTTGCGCAGGCTCACCGCAAGGCGCACGAGTGCGATCCGGTGTCTGCGTTTGGCGGCGTGATCGCGGTGAACCGTCCGGTGTCGGTAGAGATGGCCAAGCAGGTTGCCCCGATTTTCACCGAGGTGGTAGTGGCTCCCTCATTCGAGGACGGCGCTCTCGAGGTCCTTTCTAAGAAGAAGAACATTCGGCTGCTAACGGTTGAGGCGCCTTCGCGTGGAACCGTTGAGTTCAAGCAGATCACAGGAGGCCTCGTGGCCCAAGATCGTGACGACGTGAATGCCACCGGCGATGACCCGGCAAACTGGCAACTGGTGTCGGGGGCTCCTGCCGATGAGGCGACGCTTGCGGATTTGAAATTCGCGTGGAAAACGGTTCGGGCGGTACGCTCAAACGCGATTTTGCTGGTAAAGGACCAGGCATCGGTGGGTGTTGGTATGGGGCAGGTTAACCGCGTGGACTCGTGTGGCCTGGCTGTGGAGCGGGCAAATACCCTCGGAGGTCGTGAGACCGGTGACGCTGCGAAGGTGGAGGCCGGAGTTGGGGGCGCTTCAAATGCGGACCTCAAGGTGGAGCAGGCTCCGCGTCGAAGCGAGGGGGCGGTAGCCGCCTCGGACGCTTTCTTCCCGTTCGCTGACGGCCTGCAGCTTTTGATCGATGCAGGTGTGGAAGCAGTGGTTCAGCCGGGTGGCTCGATTCGCGATGAGGAAGTAATTGAGGCAGCTCAGGAAGCCGGCATCACCATGTATTTCACGGGTAATCGCCACTTCTCGCACTAGAACCAAGCGACAATCTAAACGGTGAATGTAGACGCGCCCTCCAGCCGATAGGATGGAGGGCGTGTCGAGTAAAAAAGCAGTGATTGCGGCCGGAATCATTTTTGTTACGGCCTGTATTGCGGGTCTGACGGCGGTTGCGCTGTGGGCGAGTGTGCGGGCGGCGCTGTGGGGCCTGGTTGCGTTTTTTGTTGCGCTGCTTCTAATCCGCATTTTGGCGCGCGGTCACACGTGGCTACGCGCGCGGTCCACCCTGTTTGACGCCCTGTTTTTGATCGCGATTATCACGGGGCTTGCGCTAACAATATCGGCGGCAACAACGCCTTCCCCGGTTTAGACAATCTTTGCGCGTTGCGCCCCTGTCACTTGCACAAATACTTCACGAGAGTCACATTTCCTGAACACTTGGCAAAGTGTGTGCCAAACAGTCGATAATAGGAGTGATCTTGTTCCTAGTTTGGAGGTCTAGATGACACCGTCTCCTGATTTGAAGAAACGCGTTGGCGTGCTTACATCGGGAGGTGACGCTCAGGGAATGAATGCGGCTGTGCGCGCGGTGGTGCGCACCAGCCTCGAGATGGGCGCCACGCCGTACGCAATTTTGGAGGGCTGGCAGGGCGCCGTTGAGGGCGGCGAGCGGATCAAAGAAATGGCGTGGTCCGATGTGTCCTCAATTTTGAACGAGGGCGGAACCGTGATCGGCACGGCTCGAAGCCCGGAGTTCTACGAGTACGAAGGCAGGCGCCGCGCGTGCAAGAATCTGCTCGAGAGGGGCATTGACCGCCTGGTTGTGATCGGCGGCGACGGGTCTTTGACCGGCACTAACGAGTTCCGCAAGGAATGGCCCGGCCACGTCCAGGGCCTGTTGGAAGCTGGTGAGATCACACCAGAGGTGGCCAGTGCTCACCCTGCGCTCATGATCGTGGGCATTGTCGGTTCGATCGACAACGACATGGTGGGCACCGATATGACGATCGGTACGGACTCTGCGCTAAACCGCATTGTGGAGGCGATTGACGACATTTCGTCAACGGCCGCATCCCACCAGCGTATGTTCGTCATCGAGGTAATGGGGCGTCACTGCGGTTATCTGCCGCTCATGTCGGCGGTTGCGGGCGGTGCGGACTACGTGTTCACGCCCGAGAATCCGCCCACGCCCGGTTGGGAAGAGGACATGTCTGAAAAGCTCCGTCTGGGCCGCGAGGCGGGCAGGCGCGAGTCCATCGTGATTGTTGCCGAGGGGGCAAAAGACTCGGAAGGTAATCGGATCACATCGGCGCAGGTTGCCGAGGCCATTGAGGCCCGCCTGGGAGAAAAGCCGCGTATCACGATCCTCGGGCATGTTCAGCGCGGTGGCACCCCTTCTGCATACGACAGGTGGATGCCGACCCTTATGGGCTACGGTGCGGCGCAAGAGATTTTGAAGGCCACCGCAGATACCCCGGCGAATGTTATCGGCGTACGCAAGAACCGGTTGACTCGCATTCCGTTAGTTGAATCGGTAGAGGCCACCCGCAACGTTGCCGAACTTGTGGCAAACAAAGAGTTCGATAAGGCCATCGAGTCGCGGGGCGCCTCTTTTGTGAAGATGACGCGCATTAATCAGATTCTGTCCGAGCCGCCGGGCAATACCGCGATTCCCGAGGGAGCAAAGCGGGTAGCTGTTATGCACATGGGCGGGTTGGCTCCGGGTATGAACACCGCTGCGCGCGCCGCTGTGCGCATTGGCCTGGATAAGGGCATGCAGATTCTGGGCGTGCAGGGCTCCATGGCCGGCCTGATGAATGGCAATGTGCGGGAGCTGACCTGGTCTGATGTTGAAGGTTGGGCGTTCAAGGGTGGGGCCGAGCTTGGTACTCGCCGCACCATGCCGACCGTTGACCAGTACTATGCGATCGGGCGAGCCATCGAAGAACATAAGATCGATGCGCTGCTTCTTATTGGCGGAATGAACGCCTACCTGTCGATTTACGACATGTTCCAAGAGCGCGGCCGCTACCCGGCGTTCAACATCCCCATGGTGCTAGTGCCAGCCACAATCGATAACAACCTGCCCGGCGCGGAGCTCAGCATCGGCGCGGACACGGCGGTTAACAACGCGGTTTGGGCACTGGATCGAATCAAAGAGTCTGCTGCTGCCTCGCGCCGCTGCTTCGTTGCGGAAACAATGGGGCGCAAGTGCGGTTATCTGGCGCTCATGGCTGCCATCGCCAGCGGCGCTGAAAAAGTGTATCTGAATGAAGAACCCATTACGCTCGCGGATATTTCAAAGGACGTTGCCTACCTGAAGCAGTCGTTCCGCGCGGGGCGGCGCCTGTTCCTCGTAGTACGAAACGAGGAAGCTCACCCCGAATATAACCGCGAGTTCCTCGCGCGGGTTTTCGAATCTGAGGGGGAGGGCCTGTACGACGTGCGTCATTCGGCACTTGGCCACCTACAGCAGGGCGGCGCGCCGTCACCGTTCGACCGGCTGCTCGCAACCCGCCTTGTATACGAGGCGATCGAGGTCCTGGATGAAATTTTTGCGCGCGGCGGTGATGACGCGTGCTACATCGGGGAGGCCGGCGGCAAAATGCAAGCATTCCCCGTGCGCCGCATGATGGATCATCTGGACACCAAGAACCGACGCCCCTTTGAACAGTGGTGGCTATCAATCGCGGCTGTAATACCGGTTGTGTCGATGCCGCGCGGGGACGTGATTCCCGTGGAAATACCAATCGGAGACGCCGACCACGTCGTGACATACTAGATTTCAAAAGAGGTTATACCTAAAGAAGGAATGGCAATGACAACTCCAGTGAACCCTACGTCTACGAAAGCATGGAGTGAGCTTTCTGCTCTTGCGAAGGATTTTGCCCCGGATTTGCGAGGCTGGTTTGCAAAAGATCCTGGCCGCGTAGATCGATTCACGTTTGACGCCGCTGATCTGCGCGTTGACATGTCAAAGAACCTCATTACCGACGAGGTTGTTGAGGCGCTGTTGGATCTTGCCGAGCAGACGAATCTGCAAGAGCGCATGGAGGCCATGTTTAGCGGGCAGCGCATTAACGTGACGGAGAATCGTTCGGTGTTGCACACCGCGTTGCGCCTGCCTAAGGACGCTTCGCTTGATGTTGATGGACAAAACGTTGTGCAGGACGTGCACGAGGTGCTAGATCGCGTGTACGCCTTCGCGAATAAGGTACGTTCTGGCGAGTGGGTTGGCGTAACCGGAAAGCCGATTGAAACGGTTGTGAACATCGGTATTGGCGGTTCGGACCTCGGCCCGGTCATGGCCTACGAGGCGCTGAAGCCGTATGCGAAGGAAGGCCTCACGGCTCGCTATATTTCGAATATTGACCCAACGGATGCGGGTGAGAAGACGAAGGATCTGGATCCGGAAACCACACTCGTTATCGTCGCTTCAAAGACGTTCACCACGCTAGAGACACTCACGAACGCGCGGGTTGTTCGCGAGTGGCTACTAAACGGCCTCGAAAAGTCGGGCGCGCTTGCTGGTAAGTCGAAGGCCGAGGCGGTGCGCAAGCACTTCATCGCCGTGTCCACGGCCTTGGATAAGGTGGAAGAGTTTGGCATCGACCCACAGAACGCGTTTGGCTTTTGGGATTGGGTTGGAGGCCGCTACTCCGTTGATTCTGCGGTGGGTACTTCCTTGGCGATTGTGCTCGGCCCGGAGGCTTTCGAGGAGTTCCTGGCTGGCTTCCACGACATGGATGAGCATTTCCGCACCGAAGAATGGGGAGCCAATGTCCCTGTCCTAATGGCTTTGCTGAACGTGTGGTACACGAACTTCCTTGGCGCCCACACGCACGCTGTGCTTCCGTACTCGCAGTACCTGCACCGTTTCCCCGCGTACTTGCAGCAGCTCACGATGGAGTCTAACGGTAAGAGCGTCACCTGGGAGGGGAGGCCCGTTAACTACCAGACGGGAGAGGTGTTCTGGGGCGAACCCGGTACCAACGGACAGCACGCGTTCTACCAGCTGATTCACCAGGGTACGCGCCTTGTGCCAGCTGATTTCATCGCGTTTGCGAACCCGGCGTGGCCGCTTCGAGACGAGGACGCCGACATGCATGACCTGTTCCTCGGCAACTTCTTTGCCCAGACCAAGGCGTTGGCATTTGGTAAGACCGCAGACGAGGTTCGCGCCCAGGGCACGCCCGAACACATCGTTCCGGCCCGCGTGTTTGAGGGCAATAAGCCGACAACCTCGATTATGGCGCCGGTGCTCACCCCATCCGTTCTGGGACAGCTGATTGCACTGTATGAGCACATCACGTTTGTGCAGGGCATCATTTGGGGCATCGACTCGTTTGACCAGTGGGGAGTTGAGCTTGGCAAGGAGCTTGCACGCGAGCTTACTCCAGCCGTTGCGGGAGACCGCGAAGTGCTTGACGCGCAGGATCCGTCCACGAGGTCGCTAATCAGCTACTACCTGGAGCATCGCGACAAGTAGCCGGTAAATTGCGCTAACGCCCTCGCATTGCGCGCCCAAAGGTGCACCGAAAGTGGGGGCGTTAGCTAACTCTTGAGCGGCGTGCGCGCTACGATAGAAGAGGTGGGTCATTTGACCCTAGCTGTCTAAAACGTAAGGAGATTTCCACTATGACAGAAGCTCGCATCGTAACCGTTACTGGCGCAGCCGGAAACATTGGCTACGCACTGCTATTCCGCATCGCTTCGGGCGCTGTTTTTGGCAAGGATGTTCCTGTAAAACTGAACCTTCTTGAGATCACGCCGGCGCTGAAGGCCGCTGAAGGCACCGCGATGGAGCTTGATGACGCCGCATTCCCGCTCCTCGAAGGCGTTGACATCTTCGATGACGCGAACAAGGCGTTTGCTGGCACGAACGCGGCATTCCTGGTTGGTGCTCGCCCCCGGACGAAGGGCATGGAGCGCGCCGACCTGCTCGAGGCAAACGGTGGTATCTTCGGCCCGCAGGGTAAGGCAATCAACGACAACGCGGCTGACGACGTTCGCGTGCTCGTGGTTGGCAACCCGGCTAACACGAATGCTCTGATTGCTTCGGCAGCGGCTCCGGACGTACCGGCTTCGCGTTTCACCGCGATGATGCGCTTGGATCACAACCGCGCAATGTCGCAGCTTTCTCACAAGCTGCAGGTGCCGTCGCGCCTCATCAAGGACATGGTTGTTTGGGGTAACCACTCGGCAGACCAGTTCCCGGATGTTACCTACGCTCGCGTTGATGGTAAGTCCGCCAAGGATTTGGTTGACGAGGCATGGCTGGACGAATACTTCGTTCCTACCGTCGCAAAGCGCGGTGCGGCTATCATTGAGGCACGTGGCGCTTCCTCGGCCGCATCGGCTGCTTCCGCGGCGATCGACCACATGCACGACTGGGTAAACGGCACTCCAGAAGGCGACTGGGTAACCTCCGGCTCCGTATCTGACGGATCCTACGGCGTACCCGAAGGCCTCATTTACGGCTTCCCGGTAACCTCCACCGGTGGCGAGTGGAAGATCGTTCAGGGCCTCGAGCTTGACGATCGCCAGAAGGCCGGCATCGCGCGCAACGTTAAGGCTCTTGAAGAAGAGCGTGACGCCGTGCGCGCCCTCGGCTTCGTAAAGTAAACAGATTACGCTAAAGGCGGCTCGCAGCTAGGCGCTTTTGTCTGGCCTGCGAGCCGCCTTTGGTATGCAAAGTTATTAACCCTTTTGGCTTTGGTTTAAAGTGGGACGCATGGCTGAAGAAAACGTAAGTGACACCAAACTTATCCTCACTATCTCGTGCCCGGACGGGCCGGGCATCGTGCACGCGGTTTCTAACATTATCGTGGAGAACCAGGGCAACATCATCCAGTCGCAACAGTTTGGCGACCCGGACACAGGCCTGTTCTTCATGCGAGTAGAACTCGAATGTCCCGCCGGGCGTGCGCCCATCGAGGTGGGGATGGAAGAGTTCGCTAAGCGATTTGACGCAGTCTGGAATCTTGACCTGTACGGCCGTCCTCTGCGCACGATCATCATGGTGTCTAAAGAAGGGCACTGTCTAACTGATTTGCTCTACCGCCAGCGATACGCTGATCTTCCGATTGACGTCGTGGCGATTGTTGGCAATCACCCGGACCTCGCACCCGTTGCGCAGTTCTACGGCATTCCGTTCCTGTGCATTCCGGTTACGAAGGATACAAAGGCTGCTGCAGAGGATGAGCTTTTGAACCTCGTCCGCGCCGAAAACATTGAACTGGTTGTGCTGGCTCGCTACATGCAGATTCTGTCAGACAGCCTATGCGATGAGCTTGCCGGCAATGTCATCAACATTCATCACTCGTTCTTGCCATCTTTCAAGGGGGCGAGGCCGTATGCGCAAGCCCACGATCGCGGCGTGAAACTGATTGGCGCAACTGCGCATTACGTGACTGCCGACCTTGACGAAGGCCCGATCATCGAGCAGGACGTCACTCGCGTGACCCACCGCGATTCAACCCGCGACCTCGTTGCTGAAGGGCAAGATGTGGAGCGCCGCGTCCTCGCGCAGGCAGTGAGGTGGCACTCCGAACACCGGGTGCTACTGAACGGCACTCGCACGGTTGTGTTCAACTAAAATTTGGCCAGCGTAGGTGAGGGAGTAGACGCGGCCACAACCGGCAACATCCTGGGTCCCGGGCTATTATTGGGTGGATGAACGATAGCTGGCGGGTATTCGTCAGGGACATCAAGCGCATTTTTGCTGTCCCGCGCTCCCTCATAATCGTGATTGGCATCCTCGTGATGCCAGCTCTCTATTCGTGGCTAAATATTCTGGCGTTTTGGAACCCCTATGTGGCTACGGAGAACTTACCGATTGCGGTAGTGAATAATGACGTGGGAACCAGTTCTGATCTCACCGGGAAGATCAATGTTGGTGATCTGATCGTTGAAGAGCTTTCGAAAAATGATCAGCTAGGTTGGCAGTTTCTCGAAGAAGCCGTAGCTACAGACCGTATTAGAGCTGGCGACGTATACGCCACGTTCATTATCCCGGCCAGCTTTAGCGACGACCTCGTCGATATTTTCTCCGGTGAACGCAACCAACCCACAATCGAGTATTTGGTCAATGAGAAGAAGGGCGCGATAGCGCCGAAAATCACTGACGTGGGTGCCAACGAACTCGATATTCAAATAACTTCCACTTTCCGCAAGCAGGTGGGGCAGGCGATCGTGCAAGGACTGCGCGATGGAAGCCTGAAAATTTCTACAAATATCAATAGTGCAGAAAGTAGCGCGCTTGGCGCTTTAGGAGGCGTGGAGAAAGACCTTGAGGAGGCGAAGGTAACCCTCGATGCGGCTGGCGCATCCCTAACCGAATCGCTACAGACCATGGGGAGCGTGCGCGGTGCGCTTGCGGCTGCAGATCCGGCTCTTGCTGACATATCAGGCGCGCTGACTGATTCGCAGACGATTTTGGGAACCGTCGTATCGGATGCGCAGAGTTTTGCCGTGTCTGCAGGTAAAGCCAGCGCGAGTGCCCAGCAGGCGTTAAATCAGTCTTCGGCATCTGCTACGGCTGCGGTGTCTAATGCCACGGCTCGGCTAAATGAGATACAGCCTCAGCTTCAAGGCGGCATTGACCGTGCAAATACTTCGCTTGACGCTGTTCGTGAGCGCGTGGCGATTCTTGAGCAAATCCCGGCCACGCAAGACGCGGCGCAGGAGCTTAATGCGCGTCTTGATGATGCCCAAGACCTGCTGAATAAGGTAAATCAATCCGGTAAGGGCGCTACGGCGGCTGCCAAGGATCTTGACCAGCTGGTTCAATCTTTCAATGACGCACTTTCGGCTACGCAGGGCATTACTAACAAAACGCAAGAACTCGCCGGTCAAGCAGTTAGTGAACTGACCGCGCAGGTAACCGATCTCTCTGCACGCCTGGGTGGAATCGACTCGGCTATCACCACCACGCGGGCATCGCTTACCCAGGTGCTCTCCCTCGTTGACGGGGTAGAAGAACAGATTGGTGCCACCCAAGAAGTACTGACGCAGGCCAAGGGGAATTTGGATGGCCTTGCGGGCTCTGTTCGAGTGGCCCAAACCGATGTGGCAACACTTGCCACTGCCATACAATCGGGCACACTTGAGACGGTGATTGGCCTGGATGCGCGAAATATCGGGCGCTACTTGGCATCTCCCGTGGAGTTTGACCAGCAGGCCGTCTTCAAAGTTAATTCCTACGGTTCGGGCATGGCTGCGATGTTCATCAACCTCTCGATGTGGATCGGTGGCCTCATCCTCGTAATCATCTTCCGGGTGGAAGTCGATAAGGAAGGGTTCGACTGGCTCCCATTGCGCTCGGCGTACATAGGGCGTTTCATGCTTTCAGGAGCGCTGTCGATGGGGCAGGGGCTGATAGTGAGCGTCGGTAGCCTCATGATTGGGGTGCAAACCGCGAATGCGCTGGCTTTTATTGCAACTGCTACGCTGATCGGGCCGATATACTTTTCCATAATCTACGCGCTCGCGGCGGCACTCAGCCATGTGGGACGTGCCCTCGCAATTCTATTGGTGGTCTTGCAGATTCCGGGAGCTTCAGGCATTTATCCCATTGAGCTTATGCCTGGCTTCTTCCGTGGCCTGTATCCTTTGTTGCCATTTTCTTACGGCATTGATGCCATGCGAGAAACCATTGGCGGGTTTTACGCCGGACACTACTGGCGCCTCATGGCAATCCTGCTACTCATGAGCACTTCAGCGTTACTACTCGGCTTCTTGGGCCGGCGTCACCTGGGCTATTTCACGCAGTTGTTCTACAACGATCTGGCTCGCACCGAACTGGTAGTTAACGAGGACGTGCAGCTACAAGGTTCGGTATACCGGCTCAGTAACATTATTGCGTTGCTCTCAAACCGCAAGGAATTTGCCAACCGGATCGCTTACCGTCAAGAACGTTTCAACTCGCATTATCGCCTGTTAATCAACGGTCTAACCATAGTAGGCATCTTAGGATTCGTAGCGTTGAGCCTGGTTTCGAGCCTGACCGCTGCAAGCAAATCAGCTTTGCTTGGCCTCGTCGCCGTTTGGGGCCTGGTAATCATAGGCGCGCTTGTTGCCACCGAGGGGCTAAGGAGCTCCCTCCAGCGTGCAAATGACCTATCGCACCTGAGTGAAGATGAACTGTTTGACAGTCTAGCGCGCCCCCGTAGTGAGGCGGAGCGGGAGTATGCCGAAGGTGAGGCGCGGTGATGAAACAGATCTTCTTTATTGCGCGTGATGACCTGCGCCAGATCAACTCTTCGGTGATGGCGAAGATCTTCGTAGTGATCCTCATCAGCGTTCCCCTGTTCTTCACGTGGTTTAACGTGCTTGCAACGTGGGACCCATTCTCTAACTCTGATCGCCTTCAAATCGCTGTGGCCAGCACGGATAAGGGATACAACAGCGAAGTGCTGCGAATGAACGTGAACGTGGGCGACATCGTGATGAAAGAGCTCGCCACTAACGATCAGCTTGACTGGATATTAACCAGTGAGGACAGGGCGCTTGAGGGCACGAGGTCGGGTGAATACTACGCGGCAATTGTGCTACCTGATGACTTCTCCACCTCGATGTTTACGTTCTACGCGGGCGGGGCAAAGCCTGCCAACATCACGCTGTACACCAACGAGAAGAAGAATCCACTTTCCGCGAACCTAACCACGCAAGGGGCGCAGGGGGTAACCGCGCAGATCAACACCACGTTTTCGCAAGCCCTAGCCGAAGTGGCAGTGGGTATGGCCGAGGACGTTTCTGCGTATCTGGATGATGCGCAAACGCAGGCCACATTGGATCGGTTAGGTAATCGCCTGGAGTCGCTGGCCGCGCAGTTAAATGCGGGCGCTGACACAGTAGATTCCCTTTCTGCGCTGATTGGCTCTACGATCCCGCTGGCTACTGGAACTCGCGATTTAGCTGCGGGCATCCAGGAATCGTTCGATGAGGCCACCGGTACTTCTTTCGATTCAAGCAGTGGGATGGCCGATCCTTTCGCTGGGCTTTCCGCCGGGTTAAGTGAATCGCTGAACCAGGCATCCTCCAACATTGAAAAAGTTGAATCTCGTCTGGATACTTTGCTGAACTCGGCTGACGAGACCGCGCAGAGTAGCGCGGATGCGGTTGATCAGCTACGTGCCATGCTCGATAAGCAGATAGACGGGTTCAAGCAGACGAGGGACAAGCTCGCCCAAGTTTTAGGACCGGACGGGGACGACCTTCTGGCTGATCTTGATACGGCGATTGCGCGGCAACAAAGCCTTTCAGACCGCTTAGGTCAGATATCAAAGGATCTGCGTGCAGGTAGGTCTAGCGATTCGGATTCTAAAGAGGCTGCGCGTAAGGCTATTGAAGAAGCCGCCGGTGCAATCAGCGCGGCTCACGATAGCTTTTCAAAGAACCTGCAGCCACAAATCGACAGCTTGCGATCCAGCCTCGAATCAGCTGGAGAGAACGCGGCGGTTTTCCGCTCCTACATGCAGGCAGTGCAGTCCGACCTATCAGAGAGTGCGGGTGGCCTCATCGCGGGAATGGATCGCGCGGCGCAATCGCTTTCAAAAACGGCGCAGAGTATGCGCGAGAGTGTTAAACGCCTGAACGAGGCTAACGAGCAGGTTCGTGAGGCCAGCTCCGGTGCAGATACGAGCCAAATCGCCAAAGCGCTTGGCGCCGACCCGCAGGGTTTTGCCCGCCTATTGTCATCGCCCGTAGCCGTGGATCGCACGCCTGTATTCCCAGTGGCGTCTTTCGGAGTGGGTATGGCGCCTCTATTCACTGTGATTGCGCTGTGGGTGGGCGCGCTACTGGCTGGTGTTTTCTTGCGTACGGACGTATCTAAGAACGTGGGCAAACGCTACTTGGAAAGCGTGGAAAGCAGTGATGCTGACGATTCAGATGATGACGCAGAGGCAAAGGAAGAACTAGAAGATTCTGGTGAACTCGAGGAGCCCGAAAACGCCGAGGAGGTTCGCGACGACGAATCGGTCGATGATAATGAAGCGGCTGATCGAACCCAGGCTAGCGATAGCTCAGACGACAAGGCAAGGAAGACGGTGAAGCACGCACGTAAGCCGGCATTTACGGGAGCGCAAGAATACTTGGGACGCTACGTCATGTTCTGGCTGATCGGCATGGCGCAATCAACATTGCTGATGGGCGGTCTGATCGTGATCGTTGAGATTGAACCGGCGCACCCCTTCCTGCTGATGCTTGCCGGATGGGTAATCTCTACCGTTTTTACAAATATCGTGTACACGCTGGTGATATCACTGTCCAATGCGGGCAAGGCGATAGCGGTAGTGCTACTTGTGCTCCAGATTTCTGCTGCCGGAGGAGCATACCCACTTGAACTGTTACCCCAGTGGTTCCAAAACATTAGCCCGTGGCTTCCCGCAACTTACGCGATCAACCTCATGCGTTCAGCAGTGGCCGGCATTTACGCGGGCGACTTCGTACAAAACCTCGCCATGATCCTGCTGTTCATCATTCCCAACCTGCTCATTGGCCTCGTGTTCCGTCATGCGATTGCCGGCAATATCGAGAAGATGACTAAAGAGGTTGAAAAAACCAAGGTGATGTAGGGGGCGCCCTCCTCGCGCTCGCGGAAGTAATCGTGAGTGTTAGCCATTTCCTCGAGCCTAAAAACTAGCTGTTTGCAAAAGTGTTCGAAAAGAGGACGGGCACCCCGCCCGCGCGCGTTTTGCGCTATGTTTGAAACGATGACGCGACTGGCGCAGGTGGACCACCACCGGGGAGCGTCTTTGGGATTCAACGGCCGCCCGCCTGGGTCAAGGATCATCAAAACACTTGGTGTTTGGAAGACAAACCTAAATAGGAGAACTCATGGCAACATCTCAACTCTTGCAGTCCCTAGCGCAGGTGGATCCACAGATCCAAAAGGTTCTTGATGATGAACTGGGGCGCCAGCGTGAAACCCTAGAAATGATCGCGTCTGAGAATTTTGTGCCCAAGGCAGTTTTGGAAGCGCAGGGTTCCGTCCTTACCAACAAGTATGCGGAAGGTTATCCTGGCCGCCGCTACTACGGGGGGTGCGAATTTGTAGACGTCGCAGAAAACCTCGCGATTGAACGTGCGAAAGAGGTTTTTGGTGCTGCTTACGTGAACGTGCAGCCTCACGCGGGCTCGCAGGCAAACGCGGCGGTTCTAGCCGCAATCGCCCAGCCTGGCGATCGTATTCTTGGCCTCTCACTGGATCACGGTGGCCACCTGACTCACGGCATGAGAATCAACTTCTCGGGCCGCCTGTATGAACCGCACTTCTACCACGTGAACCAAGAGACCATGCGCATTGAGATGGATGAGGTCCGCGAGATTGCCCTCGAGGTTAAGCCCAAGGTCATCATCGCCGGCTGGTCCGCGTACCCGCGCGTCCTCGACTTTGCGAAGTTCCGCGAGATTGCCGATGAGGTCGGAGCATACCTGTGGGTAGACATGGCGCACTTCGCCGGCCTGGTTGCCGCCGGCCTGCACCCGAACCCCGTTCCATTTGCGGACGTCGTATCCACCACGGTGCACAAGACCATTGGTGGTCCGCGCTCCGGCATGATCATGTCTCGCGATGAGGAGCTCGGCAAGAAGATTAACTCCGCGGTATTCCCCGGGCAGCAGGGCGGCCCGCTCATGCATGTGGTTGCTGCCAAGGCTGTTGCTATGAAGATCGCGCAGAGCGAAGAATTTAAGGAGCGCCAGCAGCGCACACTCGAGGGGGCTAAGATCCTCGCTGATCGACTGCTCCAAGACGATGTGAAGAACGCTGGCATCTCGCTAGTTACCGGCGGTACCGACGTGCACCTCGTTCTCGTTGATATGCGCGATTCGAATCTCGACGGTCAGCAGGGCGAAGATCTGCTCCACGCGGTTGGTATCACCGTGAACCGCAATGCTGTGCCGTTTGACCCGCGCCCTCCGCGAGTCACGTCCGGTCTGCGAATCGGCACTCCCGCGCTTGCTACCCGCGGTTTTGGCGCCAAGGAGTTCGAGGAGGTTGCGGACATCATCGCCACCACCCTCGTGCAGGGCGCATCGGGCGGTGACGTAAACGTTGAGGGCCTACACGCCCGAGTGAGGGCCCTAACTGATGCATTCCCGCTCTACGAAGGCCTTGACAAGTGAGGGCGCCCTGGGACGGCCAAGCCAAGGTCCTAGACGGAAAAGCTACGGCAGCGCAGATCAAAACTGAACTGCGCGAGCGCGTGGAGGCTTTGCGTACTCGCGGCGTTGTGCCCGGGCTTGGCACGATCCTGGTGGGCGATGACCCGGCCTCACAAACCTACGTTGCGGGAAAGCATCGCGATTGCCAAGAGGTGGGGATCGAATCTATCCGCGTGGATTTGCCCGGTGATTCTACTGAGGCCGACATTCTGGCCGCGGTAGAGCGCCTCAATGCTGACGATTCGTGCACGGGCTACATCGTGCAGCTTCCGCTGCCCAAGGGTGTGGATACCAACCGGATTTTGGAGGCCATTGACCCGGCGAAAGACGCAGACGGCCTACACCCCATGAACCTGGGACGTCTGGTGCTTCGTGTATCGGAAGAAATCGATTCGCCCCTACCGTGCACGCCGCGGGCAGTCATCGAACTCGTTGAACGCGCAGGTATAGATCTGGCAGGTAAAGACGTGGTTGTAGTGGGGCGCGGCGTAACCGTGGGTCGCTCCATCGGCTTGCTACTTACCCGCAAGTACGTGAACGCAACCGTCACGCTCTGCCACACGGGCACGCAGGATCTTGCCGGCAAGGTCCGCCGAGCTGACGTGGTGGTTGCCGCCACCGGTGCCGCGGGAATTATTACCCCGGACATGGTGAAGCCGGGCGCCGTGGTTCTTGACGTAGGGGTTTCCCGCGTTGAAGTCGATGGCAAAGCGCGCCTGGCCGGTGACGTTGCAGATGGTGTTGATGAGGTTGCCTCGGCCCTGTCTCCCAACCCTGGAGGAGTGGGGCCGATGACTCGCGCCCTCCTGCTCGCCAACGTAGTTGAAGCCGCTGAAAGGCTTTAGCGGATAATCGCTGAGGCGGCAGCGCCCTCGAAAATCTAGACAAAAAGTCGCCCCCAAGTGGGGGCGACTTTTTCGTGCGCAGTTTAGGCGCTTAGCTGTAAATGATGCGCAGGGGAGCGTGATCGGAGTACCGGGAGGCGTAATCGACCGCACGGTCCACGTGCACGCTTTGAGCGCGCTGAGCCATCGCGGGGCTGGCCAGGTGGTAGTCGATGCGCCAACCCGCATCGTTGTCGAACGCCTTGCCCCTGTATGACCACCAAGTGTATGGGCCCTGCACGGGGCCGGTTAGCTGCCGGGCAACGTCAACCCAACCCGATTCAATCCAGCGGTCCACGTACGCGATTTCGGAGTCGAGCACGCCAGCTGTCTTATTGTGGTTGCCCTTCCAGTTCTTGATGTCGAGCTCGGTATGAACGATGTTTAGGTCGCCCGTGATAATCACGTTGGGTAGCTCGCGCAGTTCGCTCATACGGCTGGTAACGAGATCGAGGTGAGCATACTTCTGATCCATCTTTTCCGTACCTACTTCGCCCGAATGCAAGTAGGCGGAGACAATACGTACAGTTTGATCTCCGTCCTGTACGTCCACTTCGAGCCAACGGCCTGTATCTACAGCCACTGCCTCACTATTTTGCGGATGGGCGCCAAAACGGGCGGTTTCGGGCAGGAGCTTTACGTGGGAGTCACGGCGAACCCCGATGGTTACACCGGCGCGCCCCTTAATCTCGCATTCGAAGTTGAGTAGCTCCCAATCTTCCAGCAGGTCGGTGGTGATTGCGCTTGCCGCGCGCACCTCCTGCAACGCGATCACATCGGGCTTAGTGTCCGCCAGGGAATCCTTCATGCCGCGTTTAACCGCGGCGCGAATTCCATTAACGTTGATCGAAGCTAGCGAGAAGGTCATTGTCCTACTTTCAAAATCTCAGCGCGTAGCATTACTTAAAGTTCTGTTTAACACGTGCGGTAGCGGGCCCTACTTTTCGCCCACCTGCTGGCGCTGGCCCATAGCTAAAAGTTCGTCGCGATACTTTTGGGCTTTGGCCTCCGCGCTCTCAATACGAACGCGCAACCACTTGGCGCGCGGCGAATGCCAGACCTCGTCCTCCAGGACGGTTTCGTAAGATTCCGGATCTTCACGCGGGTCAAACGCGATGTCACCCGTGAGGGGATTATGCGGCCAATCGAGGGTATCGGGCTCTGTCATGGTGACGTAGTTAGGTGTGCTATCACCGTGTACGTACTTTTGATCCTGCGGGAACTCCGCGTAGAACGGGTTGGCCATCCACGCGGCAACCATAAGCAACAGGCGCACGATGAGGTTAACCCACAGCATGAGGGTGGCCAGGGCTGCCGAGGCGGCAAGCAAAGGGTTGTCAGCTACGGAACCAACCGCGCTGGTTCCCAGATACCGCAAAATAGCCGAACC
Organism: Actinomyces sp. HMSC075B09; assembly: GCF_001812395.1. Classification (NCBI taxonomy): domain Bacteria; kingdom Bacillati; phylum Actinomycetota; class Actinomycetes; order Actinomycetales; family Actinomycetaceae; genus Actinomyces; species Actinomyces sp. HMSC075B09. Next base: position 136,677 of record NZ_KV808742.1, on the reverse strand, counting down.
AACACCCGCAACAGCCGCGCCGATCCACAGATCGCGGCTAGGAACCCGAACGCCTGCAGTGACGCGCACCAGAGCAATCACCAAAAGAGTGTCCACCACAAAAGCGGCAAGCAGGGTAGCCATATTCAAAAGGATGCGCCCGGCTGCCCCTTCGATATTCAACAGGTCAATAAACCACGAGCCGACCGTGTTCATCATGATTCCGAGAGCGGCAGTGGCAAGCACGCCAATGCCCAGGACCGCGAATCCAAACAAGTCGCGGATCTTGATCGCTACCGCACTATTTGGCAGGCGTACGATTCCGAACATCGACCACAGCGACATTTTCAGCGCGTCCATGGTTTTCGATGCTGAAAACACAAGCACTACTAGACCCACTATGCCGGTGACAGACCAAACATTCGTCTGAATGAGTGAATCCGGGTCGATCATGCCGGTGCCATCGCCGGTGTCGATAAGGCCAGGCATGGCCGATTCAAGGGCATGCAACACGGCCTCGCGAAGCTGATCGTTGCCGCCCAGGAAGTACATGAAAATCGTCCACCCAACGGTTAGTGCCGCCGCAATGGAAAACAGCGAAGTGTAAGAGACACCGCCGGCCAATAGATTTCCGCGCTTTAGCGTGTAGCGGCGCATGCCCCGCCCAACGCGAGAATGGTTGTACCAATCCATGAGCCCCATTACCTTGGCCACTATCCCGTCGGCCTCTTTGGCCTCTTGCAAAGTGGGGCCGTACAGGTTTGGAGCATCGGGAGCTCTTGGTGCCAAAACTTCTACTGGCTGATCGAGCACGGATTTCGCCATATTTCGTCTGTCCTATCCAGCGCGGAATCGTCTACAGCTCGAAACTACCCGAAAATCTGCGCCGCGGCTTTCCCAAACCCACTTGCAGTCGTGGTTATGTGCCCAATTGCTCACGAGGCGGGTTCGTAGCGCGTGAATCTAGCCGGCAGTAAAACTAAACAATGCCTGGGAATGGTACACGCCATCGGCGCCCACACGGTCCAACCTGAAGCCGCTTGCAACCCACTCCGCCTCGAAATCCTCGGCGAGTTTCTCGGCTACATCCAACGTTTCCTCGTGCTCAACGTGGGCGAGCGTCACGTGCGGGTGAAAGGGGAAACGTGCGGGCGGAAGATCTAGGGCTTCGCTGATCTCGTCCTCGAGGGCGGCCAGAGCCTCGCCACCAGCAGCGATATTAATGAAAGACACTGGCGATACCGGGCGGAACGACCCCGCTCCCCGCAGACAAATCCGGAAAGGCGCGCGTTTCGCGGCAACCTCTCCCAGTTGATGCATGATGCGCTCGCGGTCGGCCCGCTTCACGGGAGTAGGTGGCACAAGAGTGATGTGCGGCGCGGTACTGTTTGCAGTATCTAAGTTGAGGCGGGTGCGAAGTGCGTCAATGTCGCCTGCAAGTGGCTCGGGAACTGCTACGAGTATGCCGATGAGTTCCTCGTCGGTCCCGCAGGAGGGAAGGTACATACTTATTCCTTGCCACGCATAGTCGCCTGTTTACGGATTATTACTATCACAAGCGGCGGGAGGTATTCATTTTTGCGCGGGCGGAAGAAGTAGTTGAACAGCTAGTTTGCGCGAAAATGTGCCGATGCAAAGGCCTTGATAGGTAAATGGAAGGAAAAAGACAGCTCAAGGAACAGCGTCAGAAAAGCTTCTTGAGGGGTAGGCTTTAGGAGGTTAATAAATACGAAAACACTGTTGGGAGTGCTGATGACTGCTCGCGTTCGTAAAACTGCTACGAAGCTGGCTGATGGTCGCGACTTTTTCTACTTCGATGATTCGGAACCTTACGTCAGCGGTGAGAAGACTCGCCGTTTGGATGATCCAAGGCCCCTGCAAGATAGGTTCGCGCCAGTCAAGGATGAGGATGGCAATGAGAAACCGGTAACCGGGCCAACGATGCGCTTGGATCCGCTAACAGGTGAATGGGTGGTTATCGCAACGCACCGCATGAACCGCACGTTCCTGCCTCCAGCAGATGCGAACCCGCTCGCCCCGGCACGTCCGGGTGCCGCCTATCAGGACGGTGAGATCCCCGATACCGACTACGACGTCGTAGTGTTTGAGAATCGTTTCCCCTCGCTCATGCAGATTCCGGGCGAAACCATGGAGGTTAGTGACCTGGATGGAGAGAGCATTTGGAAGGTGGCTCCGGCCGCTGGTCGGTGTGAGGTCATCTGTTTTGGCCCTGACCTGAATCGCAATCTTGTGGACATGGGGCCAACCCGCATGCGCACAGTCATCGAGGCTTGGGCAGACCGCACGCAGGAGCTCGAAAAGATAGATGGCATTAAGCAGGTGTTCTGCTTTGAGAACCACGGTGAAGCAATCGGCGTGACCTTGCATCATCCGCACGGGCAAATCTACGCCTACCCTTACATCACGCCTCGCACGGCAACTATGATCCGTCAGGCCAAACAGTACCGGGAGAACACGGGCAAAGATCTGCTGAGCGATGTCCTCGCCGCCGAATTACGTAGCGGTCGCAGGATCGTCGATGAAACTGAGCATTGGGTGCTTTATGTGCCTGCGGCGTCGCGTTGGCCGGTTGAAATGCATCTGATGCCCAAGCGTGATGTGAAGGCGCTTTATGAGCTTACCGATGAAGAGCGTGAGGAACTTGCCCACCTTTACATTCGTATGCTGAAGGCGGGGAACAAGTTCTTTGAGGTCGAGGAAGATGGCCAGAAGGCCTACCTGGAGATTCCCTACGTGATGTCTTGGCACCAGGCGCCCGTGGGGGAGGAGCGCGAACTTATGCGCTTGCACATGCAGTTGCATTCGATCCAGCGCGCGCCCGGCAAGTTGAAGTATCTGGGCGGTTCCGAATCGGGGATGGGCGCGTGGATTTCTGACACCACGCCAGAAAAAATTGCAGATCGTCTACGGGAGGTCTACGAAAAATGAGCAACATCGTGATGGAGTCATGGACTCTTGAAGAGGGCACGCGCAAAGTCACCGAGCTTTTCGAGCGCTCCTACGGTTACAGTCCGGAGGCCCTCCACTCGGCGCCTGGGCGCGTGAACGTGATTGGTGAGCACACCGATTACAACGGTGGTTTCGCGCTTCCTATGGCGCTTCCACACCGCACCTATGCCGCGGTAAGTCAGCGTGATGACCGGATTGTTCGCCTGGTGTCCGCACAGGAGGAGGGCGTGCGAGAGGTTAACCTCGACGAGGTCGATACGCATGATTCGAAGAACCCCGTTGAGGGCTGGCCGGCCTACGTGGTGGGAGTTGCCTGGGCTCTTGAACAGCAGGGGAGGGGCAAGATGCCTGGCCTCGACCTCGCAATCGATTCTTGCGTGCCGTTTGGTGCGGGCCTTTCATCTTCTGCGGCGCTTGAGTGTGCGGTTGCTGTTGCCTGGGATGCTCTCATGGCGCAGACCGAAAACTGGGTTTCGATGATGACCACTAAGAAGGGGCGTAAAGAACTGGTTGAGGCCTGCATTAGCGCTGAAAACGAGATTGCTGGCGCTCCAACCGGTGGAATGGATCAGGCTGCGTCGATGCGGTGCCGTGCCGGAGCAGTGATTCTGCTTGATTCGAAAGATGCCTCCATCAGGCACATTCCATTTGACCTCGAATCCGTTGGTCTGGAGATGCTGGTCATTGACACGCGGGCACCACACCGCCTGGCAGATGGTCAGTATGCGAACCGTCGCGCCACCTGCGAGGCAGCGGCGCAGAAGCTCGGCGTGGACTACCTCGCTAGCTTGGCCCGCGATGCGGATCTGTCCGCCCTCAGCGAAGAGGAACAAAAGCGCGCTCGCCACGTCATCACTGAAACGGCACGCACGCTCGACTTCGTTGAGCTCCTCGAGGACGGAGCATTGATGGATGAGCGGTTGGACCAGATCGGTTCGCTCATGACGGCATCGCACGAATCGCTTCGCGATGACTACGAGGTCACGGTTCCTGAACTGGACATCGCTGCGGAAACGGCGCTTGAGAACGGAGCTGTGGGGGCTCGCATGACAGGTGGCGGATTTGGCGGATCAGCGATTGCGCTGGTTCGAAAGCACCAGGCCGGCGCGGTCATGGATGCCATCACCAAACGGTTCGCGAAGGAAGGCTTTAATCAGCCGCACTTCCTGCATGCAAAGCCATCGGCGCCAGCCAACTAGGTCAACGCGGTCTATTGGTGTGTTCGTTTTGTTCTGCCCCCTCGTGAAATTCCCGCACCGCGTGAGTTGGTAGAGTGGGGGCGTGCAAGAAACAGCGAATCAGTGGCTTATTGTTGGTTTGGGTAATCCGGGTCCAAAATACGAAAACAATCTGCACAACGCGGGTCGCATTGTGCTCCATGCGGTAGCTGACAATGCCGGCGCAACGTTCAGTAAGCACCGCGCTGGCGCGTATGTAGCAAATGCGCGTATTGGGATGCTTTCGGGAGGCAGGCCCGGGCCGGCCGCGATTCTTGCATACCCCGACTCGTACATGAATCTATCGGGCAACGCGGTATCGAAACTCATGCAGTTTTATGGGATAAAGCCGGACCACCTGCTGGTTGTGCACGACGAGCTTGACATCGAACCGCACGTTCTTCGCCTTAAACGAGGTGGTGGCGAGGGCGGACACAACGGGCTCCGCTCAATCTCGCAGCTGATTGGCACGAAGGATTACAACCGGTTGCGCTTTGGCGTGGGCCGCCCGCCTGGGCGAATGGACGCGGCAGCGTTCGTGCTTTCGGATTTCCCTAAGAAAGACCTGGATGAATGGGCGGTAACTGTCCGCTTGGCTGCGGATGCGATCGAGGATGTGGTTACCCTCGGTTTTGAACAGGCGCAACAAAAACTGCATACGGCCTAGTCCGGTTTCATGCAAGGAGCTGTTTTGAAAAAACTTCGCGGTCTACTTAGCGCTCTTGATGGTGACGAGGCGCTTGCCGCTGCCGCCCTTGCCCTGAACGAAGGGGGCAACCCCACGGTCATTGCCGCAGCTGGAGTGCGGGCTCCTCTGCTTGCTAAAGCGGCACTGCAGGAGGGGGCAAGGCCGCTGGTTGTGGTAACAGCTACCGGCCGGGACGCGGAAGAACTGGCCACCCACCTGCGCGGATATATCGACGGAGTGGAGGTGTTGCCCAGCTGGGAAACCCTACCGCACGAGAGGCTCAGCCCGCAGCGGGACACGATGGCCCGCAGGGTTGCGGTCATGCGGCGCTTGGCGCACCCCGAGGGCGAAGTTGGCTCGCGAACCGGCGCCATCAGAGTGCTGCTTGTGCCGCTACGCGCATTCTTGCAACCGGTGATCTCCGGTCTTGGGGACCTGGAGCCCGTGCGGCTTAGAGTGGGCGACACCGTTGATTTTGAAAGCCTGGCTAACCGCCTCATGAATCTGGGTTACGAGCGCACGGAAGTGGTGCAAAAGCGCGGCGAAATGGCCGTTCGCGGCGGGATTCTCGATGTATTTGCGCCCATTGATCCGTATCCGACTCGTATCGAAATGTTTGGCGATGAGGTTGACGACGTCCGCTACTTCTCAATTGCAGATCAGCGCGCGGTTGGCGCAGCTAAAGAGGGTCTGTGGGCGCCGGCTGCTCGTGAACTTTTGCTAACCGACGATGTGCGCGAACGCGCGCGCGAGGCCGTCGCGAAGCTACCGGGCGCGGGCCAGATGCTGGAGCTTATCAGCGAAGGCATCAACGTGGAAGGCATGGAGTCGCTCAGCCCCATCCTCGTAGGCGGCATGGAAACCGTGCTGGATCTCGTTGGCGCCGATTCGCAGGTGGTTATCATCGAGCCGCAACGCGTTGAATCGCGCACCGAAGACCTCGTTGCCACTACGCAAGAGTTCTTGGAGGCCGCCTGGACAGGCGCCGCGGCCGGTGGTGAGATTCCGCTTCAGGCCGGCAACGCGTCGTTCAAAACATTGACGCAAATGCGCTCGCTTGCGCGCAAACGCGGCTTTGGGTGGGCAGAGATTTCCACTCTTGCTCCAATGGAATTGGCCGACGCGCTTACCGACGCGCCGTCGGCGCACGCTTCGATTGTCGTGACGCCGAGCCTCATGCAGGTGGGCGCTCGTGACGTAAAGCCGTATCGCGGCAAGATTGACCAGGCCGCCTCTGACCTTGGGAAACTTCAAAAAGACAGCTGGAAACTGGTTGTAACCACGGATGGGCCGGGCCCGGCTAAACGTATTACAGCGGTGCTAAACGAAGCATTTGTGCCCGCAAAAATAGTCGAGGCGGTGTCCGAGGGGCTAGAGCCAGGCGTAATCGAAGTGCTGGCCGCCGGCTCAGGGCCGGGATTTGTAGCTGAGGAACTGAAGGTTGCGGTTGTTACCGAGACTGATCTGACGGGCAAGGCGGGCTCGTCGACCGCGGAAATGCGAAAAATGCCGGCGCGCAGGCGCAAAGGCATTGATCCGCTGACGCTAGAAAAGGGCGACCTCATCGTCCATGAGCAGCACGGTATTGGCAAGTTCATTGAAATGGTTTCGCGTACCATTGGACGCGGCGAAGAGGCTGTGACGCGTGACTACCTGCTAATCGAGTACGCGCCCACCCGCCGCGGCCAGCCTGGGGACCGTCTGTACGTTCCAACCGATCAGCTGGATCAAGTTTCTAAGTATTCGGGTTCGGATCAGCCGAAGCTGTCCAAAATGGGCGGGGCTGAATGGGCGAAAACTAAGGCCAAGGCGCGTAAGGCTGTTAAGGAAATCGCAGGAGAGCTGGTTCGTCTTTACGCCGCGCGTAAGTCCGCGAAGGGCTACGCGTTCTCCCCCGATACGCCGTGGCAGCGCGAACTTGAGGACGCGTTCCCGTACGTGGAGACGCCGGATCAGCTGACCGTGATCGACGAGGTCAAAGCGGACATGGAAAAGCCGATCCCTATGGATCGTCTGCTTGGCGGTGATGTGGGCTACGGCAAGACTGAAATCGCGGTTAGAGCCGCGTTCAAGGCAGTGCAAGACGGCAAGCAAGTGGCTGTCCTCGTGCCCACCACCCTCTTGGTTCAGCAGCATCTGGAGACATTCCAGCAACGTTATGCGGGCTTCCCCGTAGATGTTGCGGCCCTATCTCGTTTCACTAGCGCGGCCGAGGGGGAGCGCATTCGCGAAGGTCTGCGCACCGGCCAGATCGACGTTGTGATTGGAACTCATTCCCTGCTTACAGGTTCGGTCCGCTTCAAGGACCTCGGTCTCGTTGTCATTGACGAGGAGCAGCGTTTTGGGGTTGAGCACAAGGAAACTCTGAAGCAGATGCGCACCGACGTGGACGTTTTGTCGATGTCAGCCACGCCTATTCCTCGTACTCTCGAAATGGCAATCACAGGCATCCGTGAAATGTCGCTCCTGGCCACCCCGCCAGAGGAGCGCCACCCAATCCTTACGTTTGTGGGGGCATATTCAGACCAGCAGGTTAGTGCCGCAATCAAACGTGAGCTTCTGCGTGATGGTCAGGTGTTCTACGTGCATAACCGCGTGGAAGATATCGGCAAGATCGCTGATCACATTCAAGAGCTCGTGCCCGAGGCGCGGGTTCGTATTGCGCATGGAAAGCTCGCTGAAGCTCAGTTAGAGCAGGTAATCGTGGACTTTTGGAATCGCGAGTTCGACGTCCTCGTATGCACCACGATTATTGAAACCGGTTTGGATATTTCTAACGCCAACACGCTCATCGTGGATCGTGCGGACGCAATGGGACTGTCGCAGCTTCACCAGCTACGAGGCCGTGTGGGACGCGGACGCGATAGGGGATACGCGTACTTCTTGTACCCGGCAGACAAGGTTCTGACCGAGACCGCACATGAGCGACTTTCAACGATTGCGGCTAACACCGATCTGGGCGCGGGCATCGCGGTGGCGCAAAAGGACTTGGAGATTCGCGGCGCCGGCAACCTGCTGGGTGGTGAACAGTCCGGACACATTGCGGGCGTAGGCTTCGATCTTTACGTGCGTATGGTTGCTGACGCCGTGGCAACCTATCGCGATGGGCAGCCTCCGAAACGTGAAGAGATGCGCATCGAAATCCCCGTCGACGCGCACATTCCACCGGGTTACATTGAGGGTGAGCAGCTTCGCCTCGAAACGTACGCAAAAATTGCAGCGTTGCGTTCACCCGAGGAGGCTCATGACCTGCGCGAAGAGCTTGTGGACCGCTACGGGAAAATCCCCGAGCAGGTGTTGCTGCTATTCGCTATCTCTGGATTGCGCGAGTATGCACGCGACCTCGGTATTAAAGAGATCGTGGCGCAGGGGCGTTACATTCGATTTTCTCCCGTGGAGTTGCGTGATTCTCAAGCTCTGCGGCTAAAGCGACTGTACCCGGGTTCGATAATTAAGGGGGCTGTTCGCCAGATTCTGGTGCCTGCTCCTAAGTCCAAAAAACTTGGTGGCCCGGCCATTGTGGACCAGGAACTACTTGATTGGACGCAAAACTTTTTGCAGACAATCGTTGATTACTCGCCCGAATCTAAAGGTTAACCCAGGTAGGGGCAAGAAAATGTTAAGGGAAACAGCGTAGAATCTGTACCAGATGGTTGAAAACGAAAGGACGCGTAACCGTGACACTTAAGTCAACATGGAAACGCATTGTAGTTGGCGCCGGCACAGTTTTGGCAACGGTTGCTCTCGCAGCCTGTTCCGCCCAGCCGGGTGTGGCGCTGAATATCGACGGAACCACCTATACGGAAGACGAAGTGAGCGAGGCTGCCCAACAGCTTTCGCAAATCAGCGGCCAGCAGTTCCCAACTGCAGGCGTGGTTTATGTGTTGGCGCAAGGGGAGGCAGTTCGCGAGGTTGCAAACCAGCATGGCGTTGAGTTCTCAGATGAAGACGCCCGTAATGCGCTGGCCTCGGTGCAGTCTCCCGGCGAGCCGGCTAATGCGGCTGCCGTTGGCGTTGTACGTGTCAACCAGCTTTTGGTGCTCCTGCAGGGCAAAGTGGATCAGCAGGTGTTGGCGCAGGAAATGGCTGAGGTCCAGAAGGGCAAGGACATTGAGCTCAACCCGAGGTACGGGGCGTTAGATGAGAACAACGCTGTGTACGCGCCGAATCTGCAGGGCGTTGTACTCCCGCCACAACAGTAAGTTTTAAGAAGCATCGGCAGGGCCCTCACAGGACTTACACCCCGCTGATCTTCAACCTAGACCTAAGGGGAATGCAGACGGTCTGCAAAACCCTATTGAGGGAACGATAACTCGTTAAAAATAGTCCGCGACATTACCGGATCTATAGAAGGAGAAAAACATGGCACACATTGAGGCCATTGGTGCTCGCGAGATTCTTGACTCTCGTGGCAACCCGACTGTTGAAGTTGAAGTTCTGCTTGACGACGGCACCGTTTCGCGTGCAGCCGTTCCGTCGGGTGCTTCTACCGGCGCATTTGAGGCCGTTGAGCGTCGCGATGGTGACGACAACCGCTACATGGGCAAGGGTGTCGAGGATGCAGTTGAGGCAGTAACTGACGTTATTGCTCCAGAGCTGATCGATGAAGACGCCACTGAGCAGCGCCTGATCGATGAGATCATGATTGATCTCGACGGTACGGACAACAAGGGCAAGCTTGGTGCTAACGCCATTCTTGGTGTTTCGCTGGCTGTTGCTAAGGCTGCTGCAGAGTCGGCTGGCCTGCCGCTGTACCGCTACGTTGGTGGCCCGAACGCGCACGTCCTGCCCGTTCCGATGATGAACATCCTCAACGGTGGTTCGCACGCTGACACGAACGTTGACATTCAGGAGTTCATGATTGCTCCGATTGGTGCAGGTTCGTTCCGCGAGGCCCTCCAGTGGGGTGCTGAGGTGTACCACACTCTCAAGGGCGTCATTAAGGGCCGCGGTCTTTCCACCGGTCTTGGCGACGAGGGCGGTTTCGCGCCGTCGCTGGAGTCGAACGCAGCTGCACTCGACCTCATTATTGAGGCAATCGAGAAGTCTGGCTATAAGCCGGGCAAGGACGTCGCTCTTGCTCTTGACGTCGCTTCTACCGAGTTCTTCAAGGATGGCAAGTACATGCTTGAGGGCGAGGGTCGCGACACCGAGTTCATGGTGAAGTACTACGAGAAGCTACTTGCACAGTACCCGCTAGTTTCGATTGAGGATCCGCTGTCTGAGGACGAGTGGGATTCTTGGGTCAAGATTACGAGCGAGATTGGTGACAAGGTGCAGCTGGTTGGTGACGACCTGTTCGTAACGAACCCGGCTCGTCTTGCGCGCGGCATTAAGGAGCACGCCGCTAACGCTCTGCTCGTGAAGGTAAACCAGATTGGTACCCTCACCGAGACGCTTGACGCTGTTGAGGCTGCACACCGTGCGGGCTTCAAGTCGATGACCTCGCACCGCTCCGGTGAGACCGAGGACACCACGATTGCTGACCTCGCTGTTGCAACGAACTCCGGTCAGATCAAGACCGGTGCTCCGGCTCGTTCTGAGCGCGTTGCTAAGTACAACCAGCTTCTGCGTATTGAGGAAGAGCTTGCTGACGCAGCGGTTTACGCTGGCCGCAGCGCTTTCCCACGCGCGAACTTCTAACTCTTTACAGCAAGTGGTTTAACCGCTAGCTGATAGAGCATCGAGACGGGGCCTTCGGGCCCCGTCTCTTTTGTTTCACCCGCCGCCGGCGCGGTTTAGCCAACTTCGCTTAAGTTTTGTAAAACTAGAGGCATGAGTGAGCGTAGGGTTAGCGGAGTTCGTCGTCCAACCATGCCTAAAGGCATGGGGAGCGGCGCGAAGAAAGCTACCTCGCAATCCAATCCCACCGGTATCGCGCGAAAGGGGGCGCGGCCGCACTCGTCAGCGGGAAGTAGCAGGCCGCGTTCGCGGGCAAGAAAGACTAGCGTCACCAAAACGGCAGAGGCTCCCGCTGCGGAGCGAAAGGTGTCGCTCAAAGCGTTCGCCTTGACTCTGACTTTAGTAGTTGCTCTTTTGGGCGTAACACAACCACTTCACCAGTGGTGGGCCCAGCAGCGTGAGTATCGTTCGGTTCTAATCCAAATCGAGCAAGCGAAGCAGACTAACGCCGAGCTGCAAGATCAGCTGGACCGGTGGGGCGACAAGTCGTACGTAGCCTCACAGGCGCGGGCGCGACTACAGTACGTCCAGCCGGGGGAGACGCAGTACCAAGTGCTTGACGCGCCCGGCATCGCGGATGGGATGGCAGATACCAAGCCTGTTGAGGATCAGGGTCCGCCTCGGCCTTGGTACCTGGTGGTAGCTGATACTGCGGATGCCGCCGATGATGTGAATCAGCCGGTTCGTCTTGATCCGTCGGTGCGCTTAAAGAAAAACGAGGAGTAGGCGTTGGATAAGACGCAAGATATTGATCTGAAGATTCTTGAGCTTCAGTTAGGGCGCGAGCCGCGCGGGGTTTTAGGGATTGTGGCCAGGTGTGTTTGCGGTGCTCCATTGGTAGTAGCAACTGCTCCTCGCTTGGAAAATGGCAGCCCTTTTCCGACCATGTTCTACTTGACCCATCCCGCCGCCGTTAAGGGGTGTTCCGTTCTCGAGTCCAATCAGTGGATGGAGCATTTGAATGAGTGCCTTGCAAACGACGAGCAGTTGCGCAGCGAATACGCCGCTGCCCACCTCGCTTATATTGAGGCGCGTGACGCTGTGGAAAAAGTTGATGAGATAAGTGGTTTCTCGGCTGGAGGAATGCCGCAGCGCGTGAAGTGTTTGCATGCCCTGCTTGGCCACGCGCTTGCCGCTGGCCCGGGCGTAAATCCGATTGGAGATTGGACACTTGCCAAGTTAGAAGAGATGGGGCTGTGGGACCAGAAGAAGTGTTCCTGCCTGCCGGGTCAAACTCCCGCTGATTTTGAAGGAGCGGACGCGTGAGTGAAGACTTCCCGTGGCTTTTGGGCCGCGAGGGCGGCAAGGTGGCAGCCATTGATTGTGGTACCAACTCCATCAGGCTTCTGATTGGCCACATGGAGTCTGGCTCGTTTGTTGACGACCTGCGCACAATGGAAATCGTACGGCTTGGGGAGGGCGTGGATCGTACCGGCTACCTCTCTGAGGCGGCGATTACGCGCACAGCTAACCAGGCGAAGGAATACGCGCAGATCTGCCGTGAAGCTGGCGTGAATAGACTGCGATTTGTGGCCACGTCTGCGAGTCGCGATGCGCACAATCGTGACGACTTCCGCGCAGCTATTAAAGACGCGGTGGGGATTGAGCCAGAAGTTGTGGAGGGCAACGAGGAAGCTGGGCTCTCGTTCACCGGTGCGGTCTCGAGCTTGCACGAAGCTGAAAACCCCGTGATGGTGATTGATATCGGGGGAGGATCCACCGAGTTCGTGACGGGTTCTGCCGAAGCTGGCGTGCTCGGCGCGATCTCCATGAACATGGGATCGGTTCGTGTCACTGAGAAGTTCCCCGAAATAGCAGCCCCAAACCCGGATACGAGCCGGGCCGTAGCGTGGATTGACAGCTTGATTGACAAGGCTGCAGCGGCCGTGCCGTTCACTCAGGTGAACTCGCTAGTTGGCGTTGCCGGCACGGTTACCACCATTACCTGCCACGCCCTGGGGCTTAAAAAATGGGATCCAGAGGCCGTGCACGCGTCGCGCTTTAGTCTTCAGCAGATGGTGGATTCCTGCGACTACATGATCAATGCCAGCGTGGATGAGCTTGCGCGACTGCCCTACATGCCGGCTGGACGCGAAGACGTCATTAGTGGCGGCGCGCTCATTTGGCGGCAAATAGTTTGCCGCGCAGCATCGGATAATCCGAAACTACGCGGCAACTGGGTTTCTGAGCACGACATCCTCGATGGAATCGCGCTGTCGATTATCTAGTTGATCCTCTAAGCAGATTACGAGGAGAGCGCGCGCAAGCGGTTTGCGGCCGCGCCGCGTGCATGCAGGTGAGCACGGTAGTGCACCGCGTAACCACCCGCGATGGCCGCAATCGCAGTACCCATCATGACGCCCATCTTGGCGTGCGGAATGTGAACCGAATCGGCGGGGAATGCGAGCCCCGCGATCAGTAGTGCCACGGTGAAGCCAATGCCGGCAAGCATTGCAATGGCCGCAATGTCGGGCATATCGACACCGGCACCCAGGCGCAGACGCGTGAACTTGGTTAGTAGCCAAACGGAACCCGCGATTCCCAGCAGCTTCCCGATTGGCAGGCCGAGGGAGACGCCAATCGCTACCGGGTCGGCAAGCGTCTCTACAATGCCGCCAGATTCCGAAACGTTCACGCCAGCTGCGAAGAATGCGAAGAAGGGAACGACCAGACCTGCTGAAATCGGATTGATCTTTTCTGCCAGGTGGTGGGACCACTGTGGCTCACCGTGCCTACGGACTGCGGGCACCAGCAAGCCCATCGCTACGCCCGCGATCGTGGCGTGCACACCGGATGCGTGCATGAAGCCCCACGCCACTGTTGCTACCGGTATCAGGAGCCACCAGTGCATGTGGCGGCGCTGGACCAAGAACCCGAATAGGGCAATGAGTGCCAAAGAAATGCCGAGGGCAATGAAATTCAGATCAGTGGAGTAAACCACAGCAATGATGATGATTGCGAGGAGGTCGTCAACCACAGCCAGGGTGAGTAGGAAGGTGCGTGCCGCAGGGGGCATGCCTTTGCCAAACACTCCGAGGAGCGCCACTGCGAACGCAATATCGGTGGCCGCGGGGATTGCCCACCCCGAGAACGCCTCGGAACCTGCAAAAATCTGCACCAGCAGGTACACCACGGCAGGGCCTACCATGCCAAAAACTGCGGCAAGCATGGGCAGAGCTGCTTCGCGAATGTCGCGAAGTGCACCGGTTACGAACTCGGTTTTCAGCTCAAGACCAACCACGAAAAAGAAGATGGTCAAAACGCCATCTGCGGCCCAAGCGGAGATCGGCAAGTGCAGGTGCCAAGCCTGCGGGCCAAAGGTGAAGTTAGCCATGGCCTCGTATATGAAGCCGATCGGTGAGTTTGCCCAAGCAAGCGCAAGTAGTGCCGCAACCACTAGGAGCATGCCCGCTTTCGTCTCGTCCGATACGAAGCGAACAAATGACTTGGGCAGATCTTTGACGCTCTTTAACGCGTGTGGTCTAGCGGCGTTGCGTTCTCGTTCAATTCGCCTAATTTGCGACGAAGAGAGGGCGAAGGGGCGTTGCATTCCCACATTTCCCGGCAGGTTGTGTGTTGACCTGCGCTTAATACTTGGGTCAGGGTTCACGCCGGGTCTTCTACGGCCGTCAGACCACATACGGATTACCTTTCTTTCAGATATTCGGTGCCTCGCGCGAGACACACCTTATCCTCGACTCTAATAAATCTGCCCGCCCCATGAGTGGACAAGATTAAAATGTGGGCGAAACCGTGCGATTTGTAACAGTTTGTACCTGCTTCGTGTTGTTTATTGGAAATGGGGCCGGCAGGCGCGTTTGGTGTAACCAGGCATTTTGCCCGTAGAATGGGCGCGAGCCCCCATAGCCCAATTGGTAGAGGCAGTCGACTTAAAATCGACCGAGTGCCGGTTCGAGCCCGGCTGGGGGTACCAAGTTGGCAGTTAAATGTTTCGGCCACGTGCAAAGTTCGTTATATTCATAGCAATTCACGAGACAGCTATATTTAGGAGCGGATGCATATGAGCGGTAATCCCGTGATGGTAGAGCTCGATAGGGAGATTTCTAAAACTCCCGCTGGATATCCAACGATGCCGGGCTACGAGCCGGGCCGCCCTGGTATGCAAGATGCGGGGTCGAGCCGATTTGATCCGCACGCTACAGCGCATCGCCCGCAGGAAACCGCTCCGGGTACCGCGCCCATGGATCAGTTTGAGGACGCCTACAGGGCTCCGGCCGCGGACGCGGTTAATACCGGGCGCATGACCTATGACGACGTGATTGTGAAGACGGGCTCGATGTTTGCCCTCGTGCTTCTAGGCGCGGTTGTGGCTTGGTTCGGGATTCGCATGTCGCCTTCCCTTGCCGTCCCGCTCGTGTTTGGCGGCATGATCGCCAGCCTCATCCTGGCAATGGTGAACATCTTCTCGAAGACGATTCGCCCCGGTCTGATTGCGGCTTACGCGGTTGCAGAGGGCCTCATGCTGGGCGCGTTTTCGCTACTGTTTGAGTTCCTGTATCCGGGTATCGTTTTGCAGGCAGTTATTGCAACGTTCGTGGTGATCGGGGTGGCTCTCGCGCTGTTCGCGTCCGGCAAGGTGCGTTACACCTCGCGCACAAACCGTTTTGTGTTGATTGGCCTTCTCTCGGTGCTGGGATACAACCTCGTGAACATGGTTTTGGTCTGGACGGGGGCTATAACCACGCCGTTTGGCCTGGGATCCATCACGGTGCTAGGAATCCCCCTCGGGGTGATTGTAGGCGGTCTCGCGATCGTGATTGGCACATACAGCCTTATTGGAGATTTTGATGTGGCAAAGCGTGGCGTCGAGGCCGGCGTACCCGCCGTTTTCGCCTGGCGTGTGGCTTTTGGAATCACCGTGACGGCCGTGTGGATTTATGTTGAGGTGCTGCGTCTGCTGGCAATATTGCGCTCTGCTGCAGGAGATTAAGTAGACTGACGCCATGAGTGAATTTTTGAAAGTATCCGATAACTTCTTGCGCAAGCCCACTATTGCGTTCCTTACCGAGGAGCCTCCCGCGGGTCTGCATGTTGAAGTGATTCGCGAGGGGGCGGGGGCTCCCATCACACCTGGTAACCAGATCGATGCGCACTACCTCGGTCAGGTTTGGAACGGCAACATGTTCGACAACTCCTATGATCGCGGCGAGCCGCTGTCTTTCACCGTTGGTATCGGCATGGTCATTCGCGGTTGGGATGAGGGCCTGATCGGTATTCGTGAAGGCTCGCGTGTTGTGCTGTCGATTCCGTCTGAACTTGGTTACGGCGATGCGGGTGTTCCACAAGCCGGCATTGGCGGTGGAGACACGCTCGTGTTCGTGACTGACGTCGTTCGAGTCAGCTAGTTAAACCAATAGGTGAAGCGGCGGCCTTCAGTCCATTTTGGGCGAGGGCCGCCGCTTTGTTTTGCCCGCGTGGCTGGTTACGCGACGCGTCTTAAACGATGCCGATGGGGCAACTCATTCCGTTTGGTCCGTGGTTGCAGTACCCGTTTGGAATGTGGTGCAGGTAGGCCTGGTGGTAGCGTTCGGCAAGGTAGAACGTGCCGGCCTCGCCCTCACTAACAATCTCCGTGGTGATCTGCCCTTTGCCGTGCTCGCCTAGAACGTTTTGGAACGCGTCGCGGGTTGCTAGAGCAGCCTCGCGTTGGCTCTCATTCGTGTAGTAAATCGCGGAGCGGTACTGCGTGCCACGATCATTGCCCTGCCGATTGAGTGTAGTTGGGTCGTGGTTCTCCCAAAACACCTTCAGGATCTGTTCGGTGCTGATCTTGCGCGGGTCGTAAACCACACGGACGATCTCGGCGTGTCCAGTCTGTCCCGTGCACACTTCGTCATACGTGGGGTTTTCTGTGGTGCCACCCATGTAGCCAGCAGCTGTTGCAATTACTCCAGGCAGGCGCCACATGATGCGCTCCGCGCCCCAGAAGCATCCCATGCCTACATAGAGCACTTCATGTGGTTCACCCCAGGGGCCCTCTATGGGAGTGTTTAAAACGGGATGATTTCCGAGGTGGGAGGCAACCGGTGTGGTCCTGCCCGCGATAGTTCCGCTATGGGTAGCCATGTGAATACCTTTCTTCTGGTCACAACTTACATGTCTGCGGTAAATGCCGCGACCGCTTGTGCTTGAAAACAGCGGAAGCGGTATACTTCCTTGACGGCAAAATAAAGACTTTGGAGGTCACATGGCCAAGCGTCGTGCCACGCGAGTGAGCGATCTTTTTGATCGTTTTTCTGAACCCCTGTTGAGGGCTCGCGAGTCGATCCAACCCGAACCTGTACGAGTGGAGAGGATTGAGCCTGCTCCGCATTCGGATAGGCGAGTGCAAGATCATGTGAGCTGGCCGCTACAGGTTGCGGCCGCATGGTCTTGGCGGATGGTAATCGTTGTTTTTGCTCTGGGACTTGTCGCATATGGATTGTCGTACGTGACGGTCATTGCGATTCCGGTGGCGTTGGCACTATTGCTCGCCGTCTTGCTTGATCCGATTAATAGACTGCTTCACCGCAAGCTCGGTATGCCAAAGGCTGCTAGTGCCACGCTCAGTCTATTGATTGGTATTGGGGTTGTGGCGGGCCTGATCTCTTTGTCTTCCTCGCAAATTATTGCGCAGTTTGGCGATCTGGTTTCGCGCGCAACAGACGGCTTTTCAAGGCTAACTGAATGGCTTAGGACGGGGCCGCTTCCCATTGAGAGTGAAGCGGTTGATAAGTACTTAAATTCGCTTAATGACGAGATCATAAATGCGGTTCAAGACAACTCTCAACGTCTTGCTTCGGGGGCATTATCCATCACGGCCACGGTCGGTAATGTGTTCACCGGTGCCCTGATCGCGCTGTTCGTCCTGTTCTTCCTGTTGAAGGATGGACGCAAGATTTGGATCTGGTTCTTGCGTTGCATGCCAGAGCCTGCGCGCGTGCCGCTTCACGAAGCTGCGGTTCGTGGCTGGACCACGCTCGGTGCGTACGCGAAGGCGCAGATTCTCGTGGCCGCTATTGATGCTACGGGTATTGGTTTGGGCGCTTTCTTCCTGGGTGTTCCCCTGGCTATCCCGCTGGCTGTTCTGGTCTTCCTAGGCTCGTTCATTCCGATCGTGGGTGCATTCCTCACCGGCACCATTGCCGTGTTGGTCGCCTTGGTTGATCAGGGTCTCATGACCGCCGTGTTCATGCTGGTGGTCATCTTGGTGGTTCAGCAGCTGGAGGGAAACGTGTTGCAACCGTGGCTCATGTCGAACGCGGTTTCGCTTCACCCGGTTGCGGTGCTACTCGCGGTGGCGGCGGGTTCGTTCCTGTTTGGCATTGCGGGCGCGCTATTTGCCGTCCCGGTTTTGGCCTTCCTCAACACTTCGATTCTGTACCTGTATGGTTACGACAAGTTCCCGAATCTTGCCACAGACAATGACCGTGCGGGCGGGCCTCCCGGAAGTTTAGAAGAACAGCTTTTGACCTCCTACGATCCCAATATGCGTCGCATCGATCCGGAAGCCGAACCGGCAGAAACGGCCGACGAGGAAGAGGCGGATAACTCGAAGGTTAGCGAGCAAGTATCAGATTCTGTGAAGGCAGTGCTACAAGACTCCCCGGCCAAAAATGGTGAGGAATCCGCCGAGTAGTCCTCCTATCTTTAGAGAGGTGCTATCAGGTAGGTGAGCGCCGTCTTACCTAGTATCGCCAGGTCAAAATGCGATCTAGAGCGGACTAGCAGATAAAAATATTGGCGGTTCTAGGAATATTTCCTAGAACCGCCAATATTTATGTGTGCGTTATGTGCGCATTAGCCCTTGTACGGAACGGCGTCGATGATCTTCACCGCGATTTCCTTTCCGTTGGGCGCGTAGTAAGAGACGGTGTCGCCCTTCTTAGCACCCATGATGGCTTCGCCAAGAGGAGCATCAGGGGAGTAAACCTCGATCCCTAGTCCCGTGCCCGTCATACGCGAGCCGAGTAGAAACTCCGTGCGCTCGCCCAGGATTTCCGCGGTCACCATCATGCCGAGCTCAACGACGCCGTCATCAGCCGGCGTCTCTCCAACCTCGGCCTCTTTAAGAAGATTCTCAAGCTGCTGGATGCGCGTCTCGTTCATCGACTGCTCGTCGCGAGCAGCGTGGTAGCCGCCGTTCTCCTTAAGGTCGCCTTCCTGGCGTGCCTCGTCAATCTTTCGCGCAATCTCAGCGCGCAACTCCGTGGAACGGTGCGTGAGCTCTTCCTTGAGCCGGTCGTATGCTTCCTGCGTCAACCAAGTCTTTTCGGCCATTGGGCCCTCCCTACAAAACGAACGACGCCGCGACCCGGAAGTTGAAGTTCCAAGTCGCAGGCGCGAGACGTGATCACTCTAGCAAGTAAACCTGTGTTTAGGTAGCTGACAGCACCGCGATAAACGCGGCAACGCAATGAGTTGCCCATCCTGCAACCGTGAACGAGTGAAATATCTCGTGAAAGCCAAAAACGCGTGCGCTTGGCCCGGGCCATTTGAATCCATACACGAGGGCGCCGATTGTGTAGCAGATGCCACCGGCAACCAGTAGCCAAACAACCGCCGGACCACCCGCTTGCCATAGGTCTGGCAGGTACCAAAGCGCCACCCAGCCGAGCAGTACGTAGATCGGGGTTGTGAACCATCGCGGAGCGCTTGGCCAAAATACTGATGTGCCAATGCCTAGTGCGGCTCCGATCCAAACTATTAGCAGCACCTTGGTTGCTTGTGCCGGGCTTAGCAATGCCACACAGATTGGCGTGTAGGTTCCGGCGATGAGCAGAAAGATATTCGAATGGTCAAACCGGCGCAGAAGAGCATTGGCTTTGGGGCCCCAGTTTCCGCGGTGATACAGCGCGGACATTCCAAATAGGAGCAGGCTAGACACGAGGTATGCCACCGATGCCCACCTCGTGCCCGCGGTGGGGGCGAGGATTAGCAAGACGAGGGCGGCGGCGAACGCCAGTGGTGCCGTGACAAGGTGTATCCAACCGCGCATCAGCGGCTTGATGGAGGGGGGTGTGAGTGACCGCGACGAGTTCACATCTGGATCCGATAAGACGGTGTCACTAAGGGGGTGAGGTTGCATTTCTGCTCCATAACTTACGGTGTGGTAACTTAAGGTTACGCGGGAGTAAGTTAGTGGTCAAGGAGGCATTATCTTCAATCCCGATAAAACCTCATCTACTATCGAGGTAAGGCAAGCGTAAAATCATTTTTTGAAGGAGTGAGGGATGGAAAACCGTTTGTTATACAGCCTGTACGAAAAACGGCTTGTATCCGAACTCACTCCGGAGCGTTTGCCAAAGCATGTGGGCGTTATCCTCGACGGGAATCGCAGATGGGCGCGGGAAGGCGGCAATGCAACCGCCTACGGGCATCGCAAAGGTGCTGACAAGATCACCGAGTTCTTGGAGTGGGCCGATGAGCTTGGTATCAAGATCGTTACGCTCTGGATGCTTTCAACCGATAACTTAGATAGAGATGAAGCCGAACTTCGCCCGCTCCTCAAAATCATTGCGGAGGCCGCTAGGCGTCTGGCAGATGATGGGCGATGGAACCTGAAATATGTTGGCGACCTCTCGCTCTTGCCCGATGATATTCGAGACGAACTTGAAGACTGCCTAACCTGTGCAAAAGGCCGAGAACCGGGGTCTTTAGATGTGAATATTGCCGTCGGTTATGGCGGCAGGCACGAGATTACCGACGCTGTTCGCGCGTTGCTTCGCGCATACTCGCAAAAGGGTTTGAGTATTGACGAGGTGGCGGATGTCCTAACCGTGGATGACATTACTGACCACCTATATACCGCCGGTGTTCCAGACCCGGACCTCGTGATCAGAACGTCTGGGGAGCAACGGCTCTCGGGATTCCTGCTCTGGCAGTCAGTGCACTCGGAGTTCTATTTCACCGAGGCATACTGGCCTGACTTTAGGCGAGTTGATTTCTTGCGCGCACTCCGCGACTTCGGGCAGCGCGAACGCCGTCTGGGTAAGTAAAATCACTTTGCTGGCTACCTGTATTTTTTGTTGCGTTTGTGCAGAAAATACGAGCTTGGGTGGTTAAGTGAGCAAGTTTACATATATGTCCGACCAATCAGTGATCACGTTAGGTATCGTTGTTGGTGAAGAGAAAGTCAAATAATCGAAATCGGAGTGTTTAATGTCATTTGTCTCCGTCGACGAGCACGCTGGCCGTGAAAAAGTCGATTTTGCTGAGTGGGAAGGTTTCAACACCGGAAACTGGGACTGGGAAATCGATGTCCGAGACTTCATTCAACGCAACTACACCCCCTACCTGGGTGAAGCGGACTTCCTAGCCGGCCCAACGGAAAAAACTTTGCGTCTATGGCAGACGCTTGAGGAGAAGTACCTCTCGGAAGAGCGCAAGCGCCGCGTTTACGATGTTGATCTTGAAACTCCTGCGGACGTTGATGCTTTCGGCGCTGGTTACATCAGCGAGGATGACGATGTAGTGGTTGGCCTCCAGACCGATGTTCCGCTGAAGCGCGCGATGATGCCTGCCGGTGGGTGGCGCATGGTTGAAACCGCCATCAGGGAAGCCGGTAAAGAGCCGAATGAAGAAGTTAAGAAGATCTTCACTAAGTACCGGAAGACGCATAACGATGCGGTATTCGACATCTACACTCCACGCATCCGCGCGGCTCGCTCCTCGCATATCATCACGGGGTTGCCCGATGCATACGGTCGCGGCCGCATCATCGGTGATTACCGTCGCGTAGCGCTTTACGGCGTTGATTACCTGATCGCCCAGAAGCAGGCTGACAAAGACCGCTGTGCGGACCAGCCTTTCTCGGAAGACTGGGCGCGTGATCGCGAAGAGATTTCCGAGCAGATCAAAGCTTTGAACAAGCTGAAGAGCATGGCTTCGAAGTACGGATTCGACATTTCGCGTCCGGCCTCAACGGCTAAAGAAGCCGTGCAGTGGACCTACTTCGGCTACCTCGGATCGGTTAAGTCGCAGGATGGTGCCGCAATGTCGTTCGGTCGCCTGTCCGGCTTCTTCGACGTTTACTTTGAGCGCGATTTCGCTCGCGGCATCCTCACTGAGGAAGAAGCGCAAGAGATCATTGACGCGCTTGTTATCAAACTTCGCATTGTCCGCTTCCTGCGTACCGAAGCTTACGATCAGATCTTCTCTGGTGACCCGTACTGGGCAACCTGGTCCGACGGTGGTTTTGGCGAGGACGGACGCACGCTCGTAACGAAGACCTCGTTCCGCTTGCTCCAGACCCTGGTGAACCTCGGCCCGGCTCCCGAGCCGAACATCACGATCTTCTGGTCCCCCGAGCTTCCCGAGGGGTACAAGAAGTTCTGTGCGAAGGTCTCGATCGAGACATCCTCGATCCAGTACGAGTCGGATCACCAGATCCGCGACCGCTGGGGAGATGACGCAGCTATCGCATGCTGTGTATCCCCGATGAAGGTCGGCAAGCAGATGCAGTTCTTTGGCGCTCGCGTCAACTCTGCTAAGGCCCTCCTGTACGCCATTAACGGAGGCCGCGACGAGGTGTCCGGCAAGCTGGTTGTGCCTGACCATACTCCGGTTGAGGGCGATGGTCCGCTGGATTTTGATGAGGTATGGAAAAAGTACGAGCAAATGCTCGATTGGGTGGTCGGCACCTACGTTGAGGCGTTGAACATCATCCACTACTGTCACGACCGTTACGCCTACGAGTCTATGGAAATGGCGCTACACGACTCGCAGATCACCCGCACGATGGGTTGCGGTATCGCGGGCCTGTCGATCGTTGCGGACTCGCTGTCGGCAATCAAGTACGCGAAGGTCACGCCCGTGCGTGATGAAACTGGCCTCGTAGTTGATTACGTAACCGAGGGCGAGTTTCCGCGTTACGGCAATGACGATGACCGTGCTGATGACATTGCGGCAACGATTGTTCACACCGTGATGGAGAAGATCAAGGCCATCCCGATGTACCGCAATGCAATCCCGACCCAGTCGGTGCTGACGATTACCTCGAACGTGGTTTACGGTAAGGCCACGGGCTCGTTCCCGTCGGGTCACCAGGCCGGCACACCGTTCGCGCCGGGTGCAAACCCAGAAAATGGTGCAGACACACACGGAATGCTTGCTTCCATGCTTTCCGTTGGCAAGCTCGACTACTCCGACGCGTTGGACGGTATTTCGCTTACCAACACGATCATTCCTTCGTCTTTGGGACGAAACCTGGAAGAACAGATTGAGAACCTCGTCGGTATCATGGATGCCGGCTTTATCAAGAAGGATTAACAAAATGACTGTAAAGAGCTTTGATGAACGCCTCGCATCGATGAAGGCAAACCGGGAAGCGACCGGCGGCGTTGAGGGCCTGTACCACGCCAACATTAACGTGTTGAACCGTGAGACCCTTGAGGATGCAATGGAGAACCCAGAGAAGTACCCGCAGCTCACCGTGCGCGTGTCGGGCTACGCGGTTAACTTCGTGCGTCTTACGCGCGAACAGCAGCTTGACGTGCTCTCTCGTACCTTCCACGCGGGTATGTAAGCAGATTGAGTGACGTAACTTCGGGGCGGGCTTCGCTTGCTGGATCTTCCGGTTACTCGGAAGGTTCAACGGGGGAATACCGCCCCGATCCTTTAGAACATGAGGTTCCCCGAGCGCAAGGTGCGGGGCTGAACGGTATTGCCGCTGCCCCGCACATGGAACGATCTGAACATTTCCAGGCCGTTCGTGAAGGCAAGCTGGGCTCAGTACATTCGTGGGAGCTTGTGACCGCAATGGACGGGCCGGGAACACGGGCAACTGTGTTTTTCTCGGGCTGTCCTTTGCGTTGCGTGTACTGCCACAACCCGGACACGCTGTACATGCGTAAGGGAACGCCAGTTCTGCTTGATGACCTCATGGATCGTTTGCGTCGATACAAGACGATCTTCAAGGTGACCAATGGGGGCGTAACTTTTTCTGGCGGCGAGCCGCTCATGCAACCCGCATTCCTTGCTAACCTGCTTCGCGCGTGCAAGGAGGAGGGGATCCACACCACGATTGACACGTCGGGGAATCTGGGCGTGAACTGCACGGATAGCATGCTTGCCGATATTGATCTAGTGCTTTTGGATGTTAAGGCCGGGGACCAACAGACGTACTTCAAAACCACCAAGGCGCAACTAGAGCCCACTATCGCGTTTGGCAATAGGCTCGCGGAGCTTGGCAAAAGGGTGTGGGTCCGTTTTGTGCTAGTTCCCGGGCTTACGGACAAAAAAGAGAACATCGAGGCCGTGGCGGACATCGTGGCAGGCTGGCCCAATGTTGAACGTGTTGAGGTACTACCGTTCCACCAGATGGCGCGAGACAAGTGGGACGCGCTTGGCATGGAATACGAGTTGGAAGACGTAGAGCCTCCAACACCAGAAGAAACCGAAGCTGCGCGAGAAGTATTTCGTTCCCGCGGGATCGAAACCCACTAGTTCAGTCAGTAACGGTCTTAAGCTCGTTGCATTTGAGCAGATACACCCATATGGAAACGGCGGTTCAAATCTGAACCGCCGTTTTGTGTTGCTCTATCTACCTGGTGGATTAGATGAGTTCTTTCTTCCACGGCGGGTTCGCGCCGGCACGTGACACCGTGATCGCAGATATCGACCCAGCTCGGCCAAGCATGCGAATAACGCATTCGCGATCAATGTGAGCAAGTGCGTAACGATTGTTTGCCCCCAGCAGGTTTTCGCTCCAGAGCGCATCGATGAGTCCGCCCATGAACGAGTCTCCTGCTCCAACCGTGTCCACTACCTTCACATCGGCTGCGGGAAGGTGTACAGCTTCGTCGCCGAAGTATGCGCTTACGCCCTCGCCACCTCTGGTTACAACTACCAGGGCGGGCCCCAGCTCTAACCATTCGCGGGCCACCTGGTCTATGTCGGAGCTTCCAGTTAGCCACTCAGCGTCTTCGTCGGACATTTTTACTACGTCAGCCAGGCGGACGCATTCCTTGATGCGTTCGTATGCCTTAGCGGGATCTCCCATGATGGTAGGCCGCGCGTTGGGATCATAGGTTACGGTGGCTACTTCGCGCGCTCCTTCCAAAAGCCGCACGACATCGCTACCGCCCGGTTCCAGGGTTGCGGCAATAGAGCCGGAGTGTACAACCACGGTATCGTCACCGATCTCGCACTCGGGTAGCTTCCACTCGATGTCGAACGTGTAGGTTGCGGCGCCTGTTTCGTCGAGCCTGGCTAGAGCGGTAGAGGTCTTTTCGGCACGCATCGACTCTTCTGATACGACCACGTTGGACTCTTCCAGGTGCTTGCGCACGAGCTGGCCGCGCGCATCTGAGCCCAGCCACGTGAGTAGGCGAGCATTGCGGTCAAGCCGGCCGAGTGTAAGAGCAACGTTTGCGGGAGACCCGCCAGGAATTTCTTTTGACTCACCGCGCTGGGGAACAACAATGTCCACCAGGGCTTCGCCGATTATCAGTGCGTTTGGATTAATCATTGGACTTCCATACTCTCGAGATTTTGATCTCAGTGTATATGTTCACCCTGGGCGCGGTTTGGCCCTTTCAATCTCTGAACGTATGCCGATCGCAGATGAGGGAACCGTTGGGTACTGCCCGGTATCCGGAGGTTTTGAGCTCTTACTGAGATGAGCCTTCGCTACTCTGCCGTAGTTTCATGAGCGGGGGACGAGTCGGCGCGGGCTTGTTCAATGCGCTGTTCTGCAGCGCTCAAAACAGCATGACAGCGTGCGGCAAGAGCTTCACCGCGCTCCCAAAGAGTAAGCGTCTCCTCCAGCGGAGTTTTCCCGCTTTCAAGCATCTTCACAATCTGTACCAGCTCATCGCGGGCCTGCTCGTATGAAAGCTGACCGGGGTCAATCAACTTTTCCTTATCCATTTTCTCTCTCCTCTTTTGTAAAGTATCTAGTTCGTTGTGGGGGAATCTGATTTTGCAGACTGGTCCGCTTCATCCACCCCATGCGCGGGCTGGGTTCCAAACACGGTTGCGATCATGGAGCCACGGGCAAGCATAATTTCCAAAATGTCACCCTTCTTCACACTCGCAGAGTCTTTAACAAGGCCAACGCCGGGAGCTTTAACAATCGAGTAACCACGCTCCAAAGTGGCCTGCGGTGAGAGCGCCCGCAAGGTCGCGGCTGCCTCAACAAGGCCAGCGCGCTCGCGGTCGATGCGCGCACTCACAAAGTGGCGCATGTTCGTAACCGCCTGAGTTAGCCCAGTCTTGTAGATCTGTAGAGAGCCGGTTGGCTCTTTCAACACGGGCCTGTCTTTTAACAGGTTGAGGTACTCGCTCTCGCGCTTGATCTGCATCTGCGCGCGTGAGCGAATGCTTTCCAACGCGCGCGCGAGATTTGCGTGTTCTTCTTTCAGATCGGGCACGACTTTACGCGCGGCGTCGGTTGGAGTAGATGCGCGCACGTCTGCGACGAGATCCAGTAGGGGAGCGTCACCCTCGTGCCCGATTGCCGAAACTACGGGCTTGTTAGCTTTGAATGCGGCTCGGATGATGCGCTCATCGGAAAAGGGAAGCAGGTCTTCAACAGAACCACCTCCACGCGCAACAATGATGACGTCCACGCTTTCAATCGCATCGAGCTCTGCGATGGCTGCACTAACTTCGGGAGGACAGTTGGGGCCTTGTACGAGTACCTCGCGGATTTCGAAGCGTGCGCCGGGCCAACGCGCCATAGCGTTCACAAGCACGTCGTCTTTAGCTTTCGCGTTTCGCCCGCAAATGAGGCCGATGGTGCGAGGAAGAAAAGGTAGAAGCTTCTTGTGTTCGGCGTTGAACAGGCCCTCGGCTTGCAGTTTCTGGCGCAGTTGCTCGATCTGTGCCAGTAGGTCGCCAACTCCAACCGGGTGAATTTCGCTAGCTTGCAGGTTGAGCCGCCCAGAGCGTTCCCAGAACGTGGGTTTTACGTATGCAACTACGCGTGTACCCGCTTGGACAGCTCCGCCCGTTCTTTGAAGGACTCCGCCAAAAACCGTTACATCCATTGAGACGTCCTCATCTACGTCTCTGATGGTTAGGAATGACATGCGGGTGGAGGGGCGCTCGTTGAGTTGAACGATTTGGCCTTCAACCCACAGGGCGGACATGCGGTCAATGTACTGCTTCATGTTCTTAGAGAGCAGGGCAAGAGGCCACGGGTTTTCCCGAGTGGTTTCGCGCGCTACTTTTGCAAGCGCTGGTTTGTCCGCGCCGCGACTCGGCGTGGTCCTAACTTCCATGCTTCCCCCTGTGAGCGCCCACTAGCGCTAAGTTGTGTTGCTACCTTCTAGTTTACGAAACACGTGGGACATAAATTGTTTCAGTTTGTTACGGGCGGCAAGTTCGCCAGTTTGCGGCTATCTTAGAGGCGTGAGTGACGTATTCGGTAAAAAAATTTTGTTGGCCTCCCCGCGCGGATACTGCGCGGGCGTGGACCGTGCGGTAGATGCGGTGGAGAAGGCTTTGGACTTGTACGGTCCGCCGATCTACGTGCGTAAAGAAATTGTGCATAACCGCTACGTGGTAGAGACCCTGTCTCGTCGCGGCGCGATTTTTGTGGAAGAAACACATGAGGTGCCCGAGGGGGCGCGCGTGGTGTTTTCCGCGCACGGCGTGTCCCCGCAGGTGCATGAAGAGGCAGCGCAGCGCGGGCTTTCCACGATTGATGCAACGTGTCCGCTGGTTACGAAGGTGCATAAGGAGGCTGTACGCTTCGCGAAGCAGGATTACGACATCATTCTTGTTGGCCACGAGGGGCACGAGGAAGTTGAGGGCACTTACGGTGAGGCTCCGGATCACATTCAGATTGTGGGCACGCCGGATGAAGTGGATAGCGTGACGGTGCGTGACCCGAACAAGGTGGTGTGGCTGTCTCAAACCACGCTTTCGGTCGATGAGACGATGGAGACGGTGCGCAGGCTGCGCGAGCGCTTCCCGGTTTTGATGGACCCGCCGTCGGATGACATTTGTTATGCAACGCAGAACCGGCAAGAGGTTGTAAAGACTATCGCGCCACAGGCTGATTTGATGATTGTGGTGGGCTCGGCAAATTCTTCGAATTCGGTGCGTTTGGTTGAGGTGGCACTGGATGCGGGAGCGAAGTCGGCCTACCGGATCGATGAGGCCGCTGAGCTGGATCTGGCGTGGCTGGAAGGCGTTGAAACGGTTGGTATTACATCGGGTGCTTCGGTGCCGGACATTTTGGTGCGCGAAGTGATTGAGCGGTTACAGTCACTTGGGTTTGGTGAGGTTGAGGAAGTGCGTACGCGCACCGAGACGATCACGTTCGCGCTTCCACGCAACTTGCGTCAGGCGCTAAAACGCGAGGGTGCTGACGCGGAGGACGCAACGGGTAGGCGCACGCCGGGCCCGGACCACACCTGCTGACGCGGCTACCCGCCGTTATTCTTGGGATGAGGACAGGCTTCTCGCGGCCTTGTCTATGGGGCGAGGAGCAGGCTTGATGGAGCGCTCTAGGCTGGCGATGTTGATTGCTGTTACTCCCAATCGGCTCTCGAACGATCCGATGGTGCGATTGTAGTTCTCAACCGCGGATTGGAGGGAGCTGCCTAGTTTCCCGAGGTGTTCACCAAGCACATTTATGCGTTCGGTGAGGGTGCGTCCAAGCTCAAGGATGTCGCGCGCATCCTGCTCTAGGGAATCTTTTGCCCACGAGTATCCAACCACTCGCAGTAGCGTGTGGAGGGCGGAGGGGCCAGCGACAATGATGCCTTTTTGAAGGGCGTCGTCAAAAAGGGCAGGGTCAGCTTCGAGTGATGCAGAGATGAGCGCTTCAGAGGGCATGTATAGGACCACTAGGTCCAAAGAGCCAGCAATGACCTCGCTGTAGCGCCGGTTTGCCAGCTGGTTCACGTGGGAGCGCACCGCGCTTGCATGTGCTCTTAAAGCGCTCGAATCCTCCTCGTCAATGGCTTTCAGGTAGGCGTCCAGGGGAACTTTCGCGTCGATTACGAGAGCACCCTCGCCCGGTAGATTTACAACGACGTCTGGCCGCGCCGGGCCAACCTGCATTTGTTCGAGGAAGTCAATGCGGTTAGTCAGGCCCGACATTTCAAGCACGCGGCGCAAGGAGAGCTCACCCCAAGATCCGCGAGTGGGAGAGGACCTTAGCGCTGTATCGAGCTTTTGTGTGGCGGCAAGAACCTCGCGCCCGGTTTTCTGGCTGAGACCAAGTTCGGAGATGACCCAGTCGAGTTGATGCTTTTGCGCCGCATCCATTTGCCCAACTCGCGCATCAATGGCATGTAGTGCCTGATTTAGCGGCGCTAGCTCTTTAGAAATCTGGTAAGCCAAAGCGTCACGCGCTACGCCCTCGTTCTCGGGGGTGCTCGGGCGCGGCTGGGCGTACCGGCCCGCAAAGTATCCGCTAACGAGTCCGACTACCAGCAGTATTAAAGAAATGATCCAGCCAATTGTTGTCATGGTTCTATTAGACCGGATGGGGCGGACAAAATTTTGGACGCCCTGCCTCGCAATTTTTTAATCAACGCCCGTGGCCTAAACTATAGGCGTGGCTTTGACTATTGGTATTGCAGGACTTCCAAACGTTGGGAAGTCGACGTTGTTCAACGCGCTCACTCGCGCAACCGTTCTAGCAGCGAACTACCCATTCGCAACGATTGAGCCGAATATTGGTGTGGTTCCACTCCCGGATGAACGGTTGAAAGAGCTTGCCGGCATTTTCGGGTCCGAAAAGATCATTAATGCGACTGTGTCTTTCGTTGATATTGCGGGGATTGTGCGGGGTGCTTCCGAAGGTGAGGGCTTGGGCAACCAGTTCCTCGCTAATATTCGTGAGGCCGACGCGATCTGTCAGGTAACGCGCGCGTTTGCCGATCCTGATGTTGTCCACGTCGACGGTAAAGTGTCGCCCAAGGACGATATCGAGACGGTCTCAACTGAGCTCATGCTTGCCGACATGCAAACCCTTGAACGTCAGCTACCGAAGCTTGAAAAAGAAGTGCGGGGCAAGCGCATTGAGCCGGAGTACTTGTCTACCGCGCAGGCGTGTCTCGAAATGCTGGAGCGAGGCACACTCATCTCCGCAGGTATGAAGGCTGCTGGCCTTGACCCGGCCATCGTTAAGTCGTTCCAGCTGATGACTGCGAAGCCTTTTATCTATGTATTTAACATGGACAGCGAGGGCCTTGAGGACGAGGCGAAAATGGCGGAGCTGCGCGAACTTGTTGCTCCAGCGGAGGCCGTGTTCTTGGACGCCCAGTTTGAGTCGGAGCTGGTGGAGCTTGACGAGGACGAGGCTCGCGAGATGCTTGGCGAGGTTGGCCAGGAAGAATCCGGCTTGGATAAGCTTGCGCGAGTTGGTTTTGACACGCTTGGTTTGCAAACCTATTTGACGGCTGGCCCGAAGGAAGCTCGCGCGTGGACGATCCGCAAAGGCTGGACGGCGCCCCAGGCTGCTGGCGTGATTCACACGGACTTTGAGCGCGGCTTTATTAAGGCCGAGGTCGTCTCGTTCGCGGACCTAGTGAAGGCCGGCTCGATCGCGGAGGCCCGCGCTGAAGGCCTGCTACGCTTGGAAGGCAAAGACTACGTGATGCAAGACGGCGACGTGGTGGAGTTCAAATTTAACGTGTAACGCGGAGCGTTAATGACGTTTCGCGTTATTGGGGGGTAGGTTGAAGAGCGCTGTCTCTATCTCCGGTTTTCGTTCGGCCTCGGTCCATTCCGCTACCTCGAGTGTAGAATCTGCAAGCGGTATCGGGCCGTTGAACTATTAGGTTCACCCACAGTTCCCGTGCCTGCACGCATCGAGAAGGACCAGGTGGTGAACTCGAATGACTCGCCTGGTCCAACGTGTGTGCGCTCGGCGCGTGGTTTAACTCTTATAAGACTTGCCGGTCACAGCCTCAGCGTTTCGCTCGTGCAGCCCGCAGGCCGTTCAAGATCACGATGACTTCGGCGACTTCGTGAACCAACACGACGGCGGCCAGGCCCAGCACACCGCTGATCGCCAGTGGCATCAACACGATAATGATAGCCAGAGACAGCACGATGTTTTGGTTGATGATCCTGCTGCCTCGGCGGGCGTGCTGCAGCGCCTGCGGGATCAGCCGGAGGTCGTGGCCAGTGAAGGCGACGTCAGCGGACTCGATCGCGGCGTCAGAGCCGGTTGCTCCCATCGCAATGCCCACCGTTGCGCCCGCCAGTGCCGGCGCGTCGTTGATGCCGTCGCCGATCATCGCCGTCGGCGTCTTGGAGGAGAGTTCGGCTACGATGCTTGCCTTGTCCTCTGGGCGCAGCTCGGCGCGCACGTCGTCGATTCCGGCGATTTCAGCCAGCGCCCGGGCGGTACGAGTGTTGTCGCCGGTGAGCATGCTCACTTCCACATCGTTGGCGCGCAGGGTCTGCACGGCTTCGGGCACCTCGGGCCGCAGCTCGTCGCGGACGCCGATCGCTCCGGCGAGGGTGTCATCGACGGTGACCAGGACGCAGGTCTGGCCTTCGGATTCCATGCGCTCAACGTCTCCCTTCAGTGGCCCGGCGTCGATCCACCGGGGGCTGCCGACCAGCAGGCGTCGGCCTTCGACGGTGCCGCCGATGCCATGTCCGGCTTCCTCGCTGATGTCCAGGGCGGCGGGTGCTTCGGGCTCCGCTGCCGCGATCGCCGCGGCGAGGGGGTGCGTCGATTGCTGCTCAACTGCCGCAGCGAAAGTAAGCACCTGCGCCCGATCGAACCCGTCTGCCGGGACCACGCCGGTAACCTCGGGCTGGTTGCGGGTGAGGGTTCCGGTCTTGTCCACCGCCAGGTGACGGATGCCGCCGAGCCGCTCGAACGCCGCGCCAGACTTGATGACCACGCCGAACTGGCTGGCCGCGCCGATCGCGGCCACGACCGTCAGCGGCACGGAGATTGCCAGCGCGCACGGCGACGCTGCGACCAGAACCACCAACGCACGGGTGATCCACGTCTCGGGGTCGCCCAGCAGCGAGCCGATCACGCCGACTAGCACCGCCAGGATCATCACCCCGGGCACGAGGGGTCGGGCAATCCGGTCGGCGATCCGGGCGCGGTCGCCCTTTTCCGCCTGCGCCTGCTCGACCAGGTCCACGAGTGTGGTCAGCGAGTTGTCCGTTCCAGCTGCGGTCGTCTGGACTTCCAGCACACCGGCGGAGTTGATCGCTCCCGCGGGCACCTCGTCGCCGGGCGCAACCTCCTCCGGAATGGATTCTCCGGTGATCGCTGAGGTGTCAAGGCTGGAGCGCCCAGACCGAATGATGCCGTCCGTGGCGATCCGCTCTCCGGGGCGCACGAGCATCAGCTCGCCAGCCATGAGCTCCTTCGCTGCGACCTCGACCGCCGTGCCGTCGCGCAGCACCGTCGCGGTCTGCGGTACCAACTTCAACAGTGCCCGCAGTCCGCTCTGGGCCCGATCCATCGCCTTATCTTCAAGCGCCTCGGCGATCGAATACAGGAACGCTAGCGCCGCGGCCTCCCCGACGTAACCGAGGATCACCGCGCCGACCGCGCTGATCGTCATCAGCAAACCAATGCCGAGCTTGCGCTTCGTGACAAGGTTCCGGATCGCGCCGGGCGCGAACGTATACGCCCCTAGCAGCAGGCCGACCCAGAACAGTACTGTCGCGGGTGTCGCTAGCCCGGACCAGCCCAGCGCCAGGCCTATGCAGAGGGCTACGCCGGAGAAGATCGGCAGCAGCAACTCGGGGTCCTTCAACCATGGCCGATCGAGCTCTTCGACCTCCGCGGCGGGTTCGTGTTCGCATCCACACGCCGAGCTCATGCGTCCGCTCCCTTCTCGCCGCAGCCGGGCACCGAGCATGCAGGGTCGATGCACGGGGCGTTTTCGTCGACAGCCAACGTCGCGTTCACCAGCGCGTTGAGCGCTGCCGCGAGGTGCGGATCGGCGATTTCGTAGCGTGTCTTGCGGCCCTCCGGCTCGGCAACGACGATGCCGCAGTCACGCAGGCAGGTCAGGTGGTTCGAGACGTTCGAGCGGGTCAGGCCCAGGTCGCGCGAAAGCACGGCTGGGTAGCTCGGGCCGTCGAGTAGTGTCATCAGGATTCTGGAGCGCGTCGGATCCGCCATGGCCCGGCCGAGCCGGTTCATGACGTCGAGGCGTGAAGCAATGGTCAGCATGTGCTGAACAATATATCGTGTGCTGAACTATTCAAAATGCGCTGACCTGACAGTTACGCGAAGGTCCTGCGACCTGCAAGAATTAGTCGATGGGATAGCAGATGACTGATCCTTTGTGGTTCGGCTGCCGCCCAACGCGGGAGCGACGTGGGCGGCGAGGTTCTCGAGAAAGTAACTTTGCAACTACATACCGTTGAATTTAAGTACAACGTGTAGCTAAGGGCCTTATTAATAGCGTTTGACAACACGCGCTCCTATTTGCCGTCGTATCTCACGAGACGCTGACGTGGATGGCCGCACCATCGACCTGCAGCCTCAGGACTGTGAAGTCATTGCAAAGCAGCGTGGCTTGCACGTTGGACATAGGACATAACGACGTCGATCAGTCCATTTCCGCGTCAAAGAAGAATGTGGCTCGCCCCAACTACGACGCCATGGTGGCATCCCTCGAACGCGGCGAAATCGACGCGATCATCTGCTGGGACCTCGCTGGACAGTCCGATCGGTCGGACAGAATTACTCCCGCACCCCAGCGTAATCAGGGGTGCACCTTAAAAACATTCGGAGGTGGGGGTAACTCCCCCTCGTTGCCCAGAGACAAAATACGCCAGTGGCGTCTGTATGACGCCCCGAAGGTAGGACAAATTCCAATCCAGAGAGGTCTTGCACTGTTGCGGTGCGGTTGTCTTCTTTCTCACCGTATTGCACCCTGTGAGATTAATTGGATACGATAGAACCATGTTGATTTCAGGTTCCGTTTTCATGCGGCCGCTCACCAACCGCTAAGGCGGTTTTCTCCCTCCCGCGGGTCAAAAACCGCTCCGGTCCTTTAGCCGGGCGGCCATTTGCCATGCCCGGCTCCGTTTCAACTCCACGGAGCACACCTGATGTCTACATACGGATACGGCCGTCACGAACATGGCCAAAATTTTCTCACAGACCAAAAGATCATCAACACCATCGTCGATCTTGTAAAACAAACCACCGGCCCCATCATCGAGATCGGGCCGGGAAGCGGTGCCCTCACTCACCCGATATCCCGCTTGGGGAGGGCAATAACGGCAGTTGAGGTAGACGCAAAACTAGCTGCCAAACTCACAAAAAAGACCGCCTCGGCGTCGGTCGAAGTGGTCCATGATGATTTCCTTAACTTCCCGTTACCCGCCACTCCCTGCGTCATTGTGGGAAACATTCCCTTTCACCTCACCACTGCCATTCTTCGAAAGTTGTTGCATGCGCCGGCATGGACTGACGCTGTACTCCTCATGCAGTGGGAAGTCGCTCGCCGCCGGGCCGGGGTAGGCGCAAGCACGATGATGACGGCTCAGTGGTCCCCATGGTTCACGTTTCACCTTGGTTCCCGAGTACCAAGGTCTGCTTTCCGTCCACAGCCTAACGTTGACGGGGGGATCTTAGTGATCCGCCGGGTGGGTGACCCGAAGATCCCGATAGAGCAACGCAAAGCCTTTCAGGCTATGGTGCACACCGTTTTCACCGCCCGGGGACGCGGGATAGGGGAAATTCTCCGAAGGGCAGGGTTGTTTTCATCACGTTCAGATACACAATCATGGTTGCGCTCGCGAGGAATCGACCCCGCAACCCTACCCCCCAGATTGCGCACCAGCGACTGGATCGATCTCTTTCAGGTGACTGGTTCCTCTCCATCGCACCATCGGCCAATTTCACAATCGGGAAGTAGTCAACGCCCTCCTCAACGCAAAAAACGAGGCCGGCGGCGTTAATCTCCCCGCCACCCAAACCGAAATCCACCAGTAGTAGTGGACGACCAGTGCTGGTCTACCGTGAGCCGGGTTATGACAGTGACGTGTTCTCGTCGGGCACAGTCATAGTTCCCGGCGTTGCCGGCGACAGGGTTCTATACCCAGCAGCGGGGCCGATCAAAATTACCCGCACGGGGAACGACCCTGCTGGTGGTTTCGATTTTGATGGAAGCGAGGAGATTAGCCCCTCGACAACTCCCCGTAGCTGGCGAACAGTAGCTCCTGGCGCTGGCGCTCGTTGGTGAGTTTGCGTGCCACACCGAAAGCTTTATTTACTTCTCGGTCCATTTCGTCGTGAGCCTTGAGCAGAGTTTGGTCCATCGCTAACGGGTTGTAGTGCTCCGCGAGTGACCCCTCGGGGTGCCGCTCGCGGGCCCGCAGTACCAACTGTCCAGCGTCGATGATTCGCTGCTGCGCTTTCTCATCTAGTTCACACGGAGCTGGTCCGAAGGAGTAGCTCCCGGTGTACTCCGAAGAACGGAAAAATGAATAGTGGGGATACATCGACTTCCATTTTCCATTCTCCCGGCTCAGAGTATTGAGGGGGCTGGGACCGGGTCCGTAAACCCTTTGTGTTTTCCACGCACAGCGGTTTATAGCGACGATCCCTATAGGTTTTCCGCAGAACCTATATGTATTTCTGTGCACCCCCATGTTGTCCGTTTTAGCGGTATTTCGTTGCTACTTCCGCACTTGCGAATAAAATGGTTATTTATCGCCGACACTCCGTCGAGTTCAAGTTCAACGTGTAGTGCTTAACCTCTGCGATGAACTCTTTGATCCCGGGACGTGATGAGGACTGGGGCTATTGTTCTCCCCCGAACGCTACGGCCCGGGGGCACGAGGCTGTGTCGCAGGTGCAGGCGAGAGGACCACTAGCGAAACACAGACCGCTGAGTCGACGCAGTCACGGTAAAGACGGAGCCGTCTAGGCGGTGCTCGAGGTTGCGCGAGATACGGTGACGCTGGGCGTCGGTAAGCGATGCGCATTCCGCGACATCGATGGAAAGCTGGACTTTGCCGTCCGTCGTGTTGACGCCCTGGCCGCCCGGAGTCGACGATTTCGCGAAACGCTCCGCGAGATCGGCGGCGATGACCGCACCGTCGGGGATCCCCGGGCCGGGTGCTATGGTCATGTCGTTCATGCCGCCCAGCCTAGGTGCCCACAACCCTTTCTCGTCTCGGCGGAAGCGGAGACCGCGTCGCGACGGCCGGGATCCAGCCTCAGTATTATCCTCGTCACCGGTTGATTCGAACGCTTTTTGCTCCTCCTTCTCCCGTCGGGCTTCGATTTCAGCGGCCTCCGCAGGTGGCAGTGATCGCTGGATCCGCTCGAACTACCGGTTCCGATCAGCGGTCGAAGGATTTTCGCAGCAGCCGGACCTGCGGCGCCGGTGCCGCCGCCGTAGCCTGACGAGCATCCCCGCCATGACGGCCATCACGACGGCGGTCCCGGCACCGATGATCCAGGGATTACCGAGGAGCCCACCGACGCCTGCGAGTGCTCCGCCCGCCGCGATGAACGGCAGGCCGCAGCAGAGCAGCGACGGAAGCGCGCAGCATGCCAGCAAGAGCAGCCCGGTCACTGCAGCGACGACGGGACCGGCGCGCCATTCGTCGCGGTCCTGATCGGCGCTCATCGTCTGCTTCAGGATGAGATCTCCCCGATTGCCTGCGTTGCCGTTCATGCGCAGCACGACAGCAGTGACGGGTCGGTGGTGAAGGCCTTCGCGGCGATCCGGATGCCCTCGGCCATGGTCAGGTAGGGGGCCCAGGCGTTGGCGACCTCGGCGACGGTCCTGCCGAGCACGTGGACGCCTGCGGCGGCGAGCTCCCCGGCGTCCTTGGCGACGGCGGTCAGGCCGAGGATCTCTTTCGTCTCGGCGTTCACGACGATCTTGATGAACCCGCGGGTGTCGCGGTTGACCAAGGCGCGGGGCACGTGGTGCAGGGGCAGGACGCGGCAGTCGCAGCGGATCCCCGCGGCGAGGACGTCCTTCTCGGTCATCCCGACCGCGCCGATCGCGGGCCCGGTGAACGTCACCCGCGGCAGGCGGGCGTAGTCGACGGACCGGTCGGCGTCGGCGAACGCGTTCTCGGCGACGAGGGTGCCGTGGTGGGCGGCGACGTAGACGAACTCGGGGTGCCCGGTCACGTCGCCCGCGGCCCAGACCCGCGGGTTCGAGGACTGCAGCCGGTCGGAGACGACCACCTCGCCGGAGTCTCCGGTATTCACCCCGACCGCATCGAGGTTCAGGCCATCGGTGACGGGACGGCGTCCGAGGGCGACCAGGACCTGGTCGGCGCGGAACTCCTGCGAGCCGCCGGACAAGGCGGCGGTCACGACGGCCTCGCCTCCCGTGCCGCGAGAGACCCGGGTGGGCACTGCGCGGCTGACGACGCGGATGCCCCCGTCGGCGAACACCTCCTGGAGCGCCTTCGACACCTCCGGCTCCTCCTTCGAGGCGAGCCGGGACCGCACGAGCAGCGTGACCTGCGAGCCGAGGCGGGCGAACAGCTGCGCCTGCTCCAGGGCGACGTAGCCGCCGCCGAGCACCAGCAGCGACTCGGGGACCTCCGTCAGCTCCATCGCCGTGGTCGAGGTCAGGTATCCGGTCTCCTTCAGGCCGTCGATCGGCGGTGCCCACGGGCGAGAACCAGTCGCGACCAGGTAGTGGTGGGCCTCGATGGTCTCGACGCTTCCGTCGGATCCGGCAACATCGAGAACCGGCGCATCAGGGGTGCCCACGAACGAGGCGTCGCCGCGGAGGACCTGCCAGCCGTAGGAGTCGGCGACGTCGGCGTATTTCTCGCCGCGCAGCGACTCCACCAACGCTTGCTTCCCAGCGATCAGCGCGGGCATGTCGACGGGATCCGCCGTCGTCGCGATCCCGGGGAACCGGGTTGCGGCGTCGACCGCGACGTGCCGCGCGCCGGCCGCGGCAATGAGCGCCTTCGACGGGACGCAGCCCGTGTTCACGCAGGTGCCGCCGAGCGTCCCGCGCTCGATCATCACCACCGACTTCCCGAGCGTGCTGGCGCGGATCGCAGCGGCGAACGCGCCGCCTCCCGATCCGATGATGGCGAGATCGTACTTCGTAGGCATCGCTACTCCTGTCAACTCTTGGCTTTCTGCTCTGTCTCAGCCATACTGGACCTTCCAGTGCAGGGGAAGGTCAAGCGCGACCACGGAGGGAGACAGCAATGTGGATCGGAGAACTCGCCGAGAGGGCGGGCACTACCGCGAAGACCCTTCGCTTCTACGAGGAACAGGGCCTTCTGCCCCCGACCGAGCGCACGCCGTCCGGATACCGCGACTACGCGCCCGAGACGGTCGCTCGGATCGACTTCATCCACCGCGGCCAGGCCGCGGGTCTCACTCTCGCCCAGATCCGCCAGATCCTCGACATCCGCGACGGCGGCCATGCGCCCTGCGAGCACGTGCGCGACCTGCTTGACGTGCGCCTCGCTGAGATCGAGCAGCAGATCGCGCAACTCTCCGTGCTGCGCGACACTATCGCGGACCTTAGCCAGGACGCCGCGCACCCGGATCCTGAAACGTGCAGCACCGATCAAGTGTGTAGGTACTTGTAGACGGCAGGAGTCAATGACTCAAACGCTACAACCCCGATATGCGCTAGCGCATGTCGATGCCGCCGGTGCCCACCTCGATGATTTTGGTGGTGGCCGCGATAGCACACAGCAGCGGCATCGGGGCGGAGGCCTGCAGCGCGAAGTGGTGGACTCGGAAGGACGCGTTGTTCACGCCGATTTCGTCCGCAGCCTGGGTGATCTCCAGACGAGTCTTGGCGATCTTTTCCGCAGATGGCCCGCACTAGCTGCCGAAGGCGTAATGCCCGAAGCTTAAGAAGCCGAACGCTTTCATTGGATAACACTCCTTTTGATGGTGTTAACGAGAGGGGGTAACTTTGCAACGACATACCGTGGAGTTCAAGTTCAACGTTTAGGACTCAATCCGGTTTTTCGCCTAGGGCGGCTTCGGGTTTCCGAAGCCGCCTTTTGCGTCCTGCGCTCGCTCAAGGTCTGCATCCGGAACGCGAAGACAGTATCGTTGTGAACCGTTAATAAACTCGTCGATCCCACATAATTACGGATCCAAGACGAGGCTAGCGATGAAATGCCGTTAAGGTGCTCTTTCTCCGGCACCGTGAGTAGGTGATTTTCCCCCCCCCATACGTAGTCTGAGAGCCTTTTATTATTTTGGTAGCTCTGAGCTCAACGGGCGCGGTCGAGGCCCAACGTATACACACGGTGCATCTAATAAGTATCCATTTATTTGGGATACGTTTGTGCGAATATCCTCATGGAAATATATGGGCGCATTTGAGATGGGACGCAGGCTTACAACCACAACCGTGACGCCGGCGTTGAACTTGGCATTATTCCCCCATTTAAATGAGGTATAGGCGTACCCGATCTCTACGTCTTGTTCGTGAAGCAGGGGGGACAGAAGACCGACGTGTTCGCCCTGGGTAATGGAGTTGGTAGAAACAAAGGCCAGCTCGGCACGGGTGCCGGAGATGTAGCGGCGCCCTTGATAAACCAGAGAGAAATGTAGTCGAGCTTCTTCGGGTACTTGGAGCTACCGAAAACCACAGGGTAATCCGCCTTCTGCTCTGTGGTCTGCATGCTCGATCCCACATATGGTGGGTTGCCGATCAGGTAGATCTCGTCTTCGCCGTTGTTCGGGCAGGCCTCGTCCCAGTCTAGGCGCGTGGCGTTACCAGCGTGGATCTAACCTGTTTCTTTCAAGGGGATGAGGGGGGATGGAGATGCCGAACTGCTTCTTGAACTCGCGGTTCATTTGGAGTATCCCTTGAGAACTTGTTCTCAAAGATCCTATTTTCAACATGCCGGCCTTGCGCAATTAAAGTGGTAGCGCGTATGCTCATACTGGTTATTAGGTTAGGCTAACAAAAGCTGGAGGGCGAATGATGGCGTTTTCGCCTAGCAGTGCATCGGGCGCGCGAATATCGAAGATTTTAGCGATTTTCCTCTTTGTGGGAGTGTTCTTCGCTCTTTCTTCGTCTCTTACGGCGAATGCACAAGAAGAAGAGGATTGGCAGCCGGTAGTAACAAAAATGGAAGAGTACCTGGAGGGTATTCCTGCCGAGTATGCTTCGGGAGATTCTAAGGCAGTTCAACACTCCATCAGAAAAGCTTACTATGATATTTACCAGGTTTCCGGCCTTGAAGATCAAATTCGCCACAGGCTCGGGCGGGATAGGCAAGAAGACTTTGTTGCAGTTTTGCTAAACGTGCGCACGCTTTCCAATGAGGGGGCACCTCAAGACGAGGTCGAACAAGCGGTAAAAACTGCCATTGACCATCTAAATAAAGACGTTGCCGAACTTGCCACCACTAAGACTATTTCAGATCAGTGGACTAGGGTAGCCCAAGCAATCGTGGAAAATATTGACACCTCTGTTAAAGAGTACGGCGCGGGTGATGTGGATAAGGGCTACAAGCACGCTACCGCTGCCTACTTACAACACTATGAAGCCGAGGGGCTAGAGAAGGCAACAATCTCCTACATAGGGCAGGGGCGAGTTTCTGAAGTTGAAAACGGATTCCGAGATCTGCGTCAGGGAATTCGTGGCGGATTGGCACACGATGAAGTTGTCAAGATAGCTGAAAACTTAAAGTCAATGGTGAATGAGGACGCCACTGAGCTGGACAAGCTGGCTGGTTCCAATGAGGGACTTGGGTGGAAGGGATTCTTTGCCTCGTTCCTAATTCTGCTGCGTGAGGGTGCTGAAGCCCTCCTGGTTGTGGCTGCTGTTATTACCTATGCTATGAAGGCAAAGCGTAAGGATCAGGTAGCTGGAATCATAGTCGGCGTGGTCGCAGCCATCGTTTTGTCGGTAATGATCGCTATAGTGCTGGCTCGCCTCACATCAAACGTTTCAGGGTTGGCACAAGAGTTGATCGAGGGCTTTACCGGTATTGCTGCGGTGCTGATGCTCATATACGTTTCCAACTGGATCTTCTCCAAGTCTCATGGGGCCAAATGGAATGAGTACATGCAATCTGTTGCCGGATCTAAGACTCAGTCGGGTGGCGTATTCGGACTAGCCTTGGTTGCGTTCCTGGCGGTATTGCGTGAGGGCGCGGAAACCATATTGTTCTTCTCTCCTATACTCACCGCGGCGCGTTCCGGTTCGGATTACGCATTCATTTGGCTTGGGGTGGGAGTTGCACTAGTCATTTTGATAATCCTATTCCTACTGGTGTGGGTATTTGGAGTTCGTCTACCAATCAGGAAGTTCTTCCGGTGGACTTCGGTTCTGTTGGGCATGTTGGCAGTTACCATTGCGGGTGGCGCTGCTAAAGAGTTCCAGGATGCAACTTGGCTGCATACAACTGATGTTCCGGGCGTACCGGAAATAGCTGTGCTTGGTCTTTACCCAACGGTTCAGACTTTGGTGGCACAGGCAATTGTGGTTGTAATTCTCATAATTTTGGCTGTTGTGCAATATCGCATCAGCAAAAACACAAAACGGGAGAGCTGTGCTAGCGCAGCAAATAACGAACAAAGATCGGTGAAAGATACAACTTCTGTTTAGTCAGTAACGTTACATCAGTTCTAACATCTCCAATTTTGGCCGGGAAATCCCGAAACACGAAAGGAAAAATAAATGAAGATCAAGAAAGCAATGGTTGCTCTTGGAGCGGCATTCGCGCTTACCTTGAGTCTTGCTGGTTGCTCGAATGATTCTGGTGACAAGCCCAAGGATGAAAAGGGTACTTCTGTGCAGACTACCGCCGACGAAAAGACGAGCTCTGCTGAAAAAGGGCAGGCAGTAGGAATTAACGAAATTCCGGTTGGCGATTCAGGCCCGCAGACCAGTGGTCCGTTAACTGTTGATTTGGTTTACTTCCAGGCAATCGACATGGAGCAAGGCTCGGTGCTAGTACCGCCGGCTTCCGAATCTGACATGCACTTCGAAGTTGACGTTGCTACCAATGAGAAGGCTGCTGAAATCGGTTATGAAGCCGATCAGTTCATGCCTTACTTGGAGATAAACGTGAAAATTTATGATCAGGCCACGGGTGGCTTGGTCAAGGATTTAGGGACGATGATGCCCATGGTGGCTTCTGACGGCCCGCACTACGGAAATAACATCAAGCTGGAACCGGGCGAGTACCGTGTTGAAGTTGAGATTCCTTCACCTGCTGACAAGTTCATGCTGCACACTGGAAAAGATACCTCCGCTGTTGACGGGCGTTTCTGGACCGAGCCACTGAAGTTCACTTTCGAAAACTGGAAGTGGGACGGCCAGCTGCTTTAAGCTAACCGCGTGTGAGAGCTCGGGGCATTGCCGCCGAGCTCTCACACTTATGTACAGTTTCATGATCGGTTATTTTAACTAAATAATCTAGTAGCTATTTTTAACTTTTTGCAGGGATTTACATGTTGGAATTGTTCATTGTTTCAATTCAAACGGCGCTTCCTTTGTGTCTAGCGGTGAGTATTTTGGTAGCCAGCCGAGCTCATGCACCTATGGAGCGACAAACGGTTGCCAAACTAACTTTTGCTTCAACCGCTATTGGCCTTTTGGGCGCGGGTGTTTTCACATGGTTGCGGTTGAACACCCCGCACGTTGATATTCCTGTTTTTACCGCCTGGGCGGGAATCGCGCTGTTTATTACCATGTTCGCGTTTTTGGTAATGCTTTGGTTGTTTGGCGATAGGGATTTGCATGATATAAACCAGGGAATGCGCCACCGGGGGCTGACCGTAACCGCGATATTGGCTATATGTACCTCTGCTCTTTACTATGCGGTTCCATATTTTTATTCCACCGATTCGATTGTGCACACGGGTGGATCAGTTTTTGAAACCGCCTCCCTTTTACGTTTGGCCGGGTTTTCTTTAGGAACAATTTTGGCGGTGGTTGCCTGTTGGGGATATGTCCAATGTGCGAAAAAAGTTCCTTGGTGGGTGCGCACCCTAGTCACTTCGGTAGTTTTCATGGCGATGATACTGCCCCGCATGATTTTGCTGTATCAACAGTTCGCTACGAGGCGGATAGTGCCGTCTTTCCCCGGCCTATTTGACATAGTTTTGTGGATTCAACGCAATGAGGCGATGACTCAGCTGATACTAGTGTTTCTAATTGCTTTCCCCGGTTTTATAGCGCTGTGGACGCAGGTTAAAAAACCTCCACATAATCCTGCAGAGCGCCGTTTACAAAAAGCAGACACCATAAGCCGCCGTCAATTTTTTGGTTTATCTTCGGTCCTTGCAATTGCGTTTGCCTGGTCGTTGACGGATGGAAAGAGACGCTCAGAGTATGTTCCTGAACTAACAGATTTGGAAGCCACGACCTTGGAAGGCGATTTTGTATACGTGGATCGTCTGCTGGTTTCTGATGGTCACCTACATCGTTTTGGGTACAAAACAGCAAACGGAGTGGAAGTTAGATTTTTGGTGGTGCGTAAAAATGAGGTCGCTTTTGGCGTAGGTTTAGATGCCTGTGAAATTTGCGGAGATTCGGGATATTACGAAGATAAGGGAAAAATAATTTGTTCTAAGTGTGACGTGATGATGAACGTGCAAACCATTGGATTCCCCGGCGGTTGCAACCCGATCCCAATCAAATATGAGGTGGAAGATACTCGCTTAAAGTTTTTCGCTGAAGAGTTAGAAAGCCACGAGAAGGTGTTTAGCTGATATGTTTTTCTGGATTATGATAGCCCGCGCGTTGCGTAGGCAGGCAGTTAAACGCCTGATGATAGCTGTGACAGTAATGTTGGGTGCTTCCCTTACAACATCGATGCTGGCGGTGATGTTTGATGTTGGAGATAAAGTGCAAGAAGAACTCAGCTCTTATGGTTCTAATTTGCAGGTTCTTCCCCAAGGTAGGGCAATGGCCGCGGATTTGTACAATATTGACTCTTCCGAGCAGGGCGGCGGCGCGCTGCGGGAAGATGAATTACCGAATATGAAAACCATATTTTGGACGTACAATATTGAAAACTTCACTCCCTATTTGGAAACAAAGCTTGAAGTAGACGGTAAAGAAGAGCAGGTGCGGGGTACCTGGTTTGATAAAGAACTCGCCATTCCAACCGGAGAAAAGGTTATGACGGGTATGGACGGCATGCGGGAATGGTGGAAATGGGAGGGAACTTGGGGAAAGACGCCTAAAGAGGTAATAGTGGGTTCCCGTATTGCCACAAAGAATGATTGGAAAGTTGACGATACTTTACAAATTCGTGATAAAAACGGTGATGTTGTCGATGTGGTTATTTCCGGAATTTTTACGGGCGGAGATGCAGAAGATTCGCAAATATATGCAGATCTTGATCTGGTTCAACAGCTTACCGGGCGGGATAATGAGGTTGATCGGGTAGAGGTACGCGCAATTACTACGCCGGATAATGATCTGTCTCGTAAAGCTGCTGAAGATCCTACATTGCTCACTTTGGACGAGTGGGAAACATGGTATTGCACGGCCTATGTTTCCTCTATTGCCTATCAGATAGAGGAAGTTATGACCAACGCAGTGGCTAAGCCCGTACGTCAAGTTGCAGATACTGAGGGGGAGATCCTTAATAAAACTGAGCTTATCATGGCTTTTGTTGCCCTATTTGCAGTGATTGGATCGTCTTTAGGGATTGCGAATTTGGTGTTCGCTTCGGTTATGGAGCGTTCACGTGAAATTGGTTTAATGAAGGCTATAGGTGCACGAAACCGAGAAATTATTCGACTCATGTTGGCAGAGGTTCTTATCGTTGGGTTGTTTGGCGGAGTTGTTGGATTTGCTTTAGGTTTCGGATTGGCTCAACTAATCGGACACATTGTTTTTGGATCCGCTATAGCTATGCGGCCAATTGTGGCCCCTCTAATGGCGTTAATTGTGTTT
The DNA here is from genome assembly GCF_001812395.1 of Actinomyces sp. HMSC075B09. NCBI lineage: Bacteria > Bacillati > Actinomycetota > Actinomycetes > Actinomycetales > Actinomycetaceae > Actinomyces > Actinomyces sp. HMSC075B09. The sequence continues at coordinate 92,344 of NZ_KV808742.1, read as the reverse complement.
GTAACCGTACTTTTGGGATCTTTGCCTGCCATCCGTTCACTGGTACGTGTGCAGCCGGCCCAAGTGTTGCACGGGAGGTAACCGTGAAGAATAAGCATACTGCGATGTATTTGCGCATGATCTGGAAGGCGTTTTTAAATCGGATTACCCGTGTTTTCATTGCCTCCCTGTCAATAGCGGTGGGGGGTACAACTTTGGCCGCATTGGGTTTGGTGGCCTTCACTGTTCCGGCCCAAATGAGTAAGGAGTTGCGTGCGTTTGGTGCCAATATGGTTATATTGCCTGATTCTTCAGAAAACCTTACGGATGGCACATTGCAGGAAACTGATTCCATAGTTGGCAACAGCGTACTTAAACGCGCCGGATACCAGTATGGAAACCTACTATACAATCAGCAGCCATTGCAGGTAATGGCAACGGATTTGGACGCTGTGCAAGGTGTCCGCCCATATTGGAACTTAGATGGGAAAATGCCTGCTAATGATGATGAATTCTTGGTGGGCGCAGATGTGGCTACGCGTTATCGTTTCTCAATTGGGGATGAGGTTGGTCTGATGCAACCCACGTCTGAAAATGCGGTCTCTAAACAGATGAAGGTTTCTGGAATTATTCACACCGGAGGGCCGGAAGACGAGCAGATAGTAATGAGCACTAAAACACTAAGTGAATTTTTAGGAGATCGTGGTTATGACATCATCGAGTACTCAATAGATGCAGACTCTAAAGTAATTGCGCAATACGCCAAACAAATAAACACTAAAGTAAAAAATGCTGACGCTCAAGTAGTGCGCCGTATTTCAGAGGCGGAAACCGGAATCGCCACCACTTTGCGTACCTTAATTTGGATAGTTTCGGCAATAATATCGCTGCTCACCTTGATAGCGGTTTCCACAACTCTTAATTCGATAATTTCGGAACGCTCCAAGGAAATCGGATTGAAGAAGGCTCTTGGTGCACTGCCCGGTGATGTTATGCGCGAATTCGTAGGAGAATCGCTTATGCTGGGAGTATTCGGGGGGACGTTAGGTGCAGCTACAGGGGTGTGGATCGCAGCGGAAATATCACGCCGTGTGTTTGCCATAAACCTGAATATAAATTGGTGGGTCGTGCCAATAACACTCATATTTTCAATAGTCATAGCGATGCTGGGCTGTTTGATGCCAGCACGCAGAATCACCAAAATAGATCCTTCACAAGTTCTAGGGGGAGAATAATGCCCGCAGATTCTATATATTCAGTACGCTCGGCTAGTCGGCACTACGGCGATCTTGCGGCACTCGACAACGTGAGCTTGGAAATTCCGCGTGGTCAATGGCTTTCCATAGTGGGCCCATCTGGTTCGGGGAAATCGACCCTGATGAATATTTTGGGTTGTTTGGATTCCCCCACTTCGGGTGAGGTTCTTTTAGAAGGCGACCGCCTAGATAAAATGGGCGAGGTGGAGCTGGCAGATGTGCGCCGTCATAAAATCGGCCTAGTGTTCCAACAGTTCCATCTTGTTAAACACCTAACCGCTGTGGAAAACGTGATGTTGGCGCAGTACTATCATTCGGTTCCTGATGAGCAGGAAGCGCTTGAAGCACTGGAACAGGTGGGGATGAAAGACAGAGCTACGCATCTACCTCATGAACTTTCTGGAGGGGAGCAACAGCGTGTTTGTGTGGCCAGAGCTTTGATAAATCGTCCGGCCGTGATACTCGCTGATGAACCCACCGGAAATTTAGATGAGACTAATGAAAAAATAGTTATAGATTTCTTTCATCGCCTGCATGAAGAGGGAACAACTTTGGTAGTGGTAACGCATGATGCCGAAGTGGCTGCACAAGGGCAGCGACAAATAATTTTAGAGCACGGGCGAATTGCCCAAGAGGTTACCGATCTGGCCGATTCTCCTATAAAAGAATTACGTTTCGGTGAAACTTATTAACAGGAGCCGAATAATCACAAAATGCCAAATATTTAAAAGTTAGAAAACTTGGAGGGCCTTATGGGAAGTTCCCGATTGTTAGCTATAGCAGCGATTGTGGGAGTTGCAGTACTTGGCGGATGCTCGGCCGATGTGCCGGCTGCAAACACTTTGCCAGATGGGGAATATGAAGGAGTTTCACAAAAAGAAGCTGATGGTTCTTACGGCACAGTGAATTTCACAATTAGTGGAGGAAAAGTCACTAAGGCAAACTTTTTAGTAAAGGATGCTGATGGTACGCCCCATGATGAAGATTATGGTTTGGGAACCGATGGCAAAGCACATGATCCGATTTTTTATCAAAGAGCGCAAGACGCGATAAAGCACGAAAATAGCTATGTGCAAAAGTTCCAGGAGACGTCGGATCAAAATCAGGTTGAGCGCATCGCTGGTGGATCTCTTTCACACAGATTATTCATGCAGGCGGTTGAAGACGCCGTGCTTAACGCTGGCGCCGAAAAGTAAGACCCGGTAATCTGAGTGATCGGGCATGGTTCATGTAGCTTTCCCGCTATGGGTACGTTGGTGTGCGCCACTTGGGAACCGGCGGGGAATGTTGAAGAAATTCAGCGTCTTATTCGTCAACGAGTTAGGGAACTAGAAAATAGGCTTAGCATATTTAAGCAAACTTCGCAGGTGGTCGCACTTAGCCGTATTTTAAATGCTGGTTCGGAAGATATTTTGAAAAAATTCAGAAGCTCCCTCTTTCATTCTTCCAACGTTTACAGCTTGGCAGAGAGCGCGGAAGTTGGTTTGGAAAATCATGATGCTGGAGCTGAATTACTTTTCCGATTGGAAGATATATTGCAAGCAAATCGGTTTTCTTCCGATCTGGCACGAGTCATGGAAGCATCCGTAAAATTCGCGAATTTGACTCAAGGCGCATTTTACCCGTTTTTGGGCCGTCAAATGCATGTTTGGAAAAAATTGGTGGCTGAAAGGGCGAATAGAGAATTTGAGCTTAGTGATTCCATAATTGATTTTGGAGGTATCGCCAAGGGGTATGCGGCAGATCAGGTGCGTGATTTGGTAGTTTCTAAGGGGGGGGAAAACGTGGTGGTGTCATTTGGTTCCTCCTCTATTTCGATTGCGGGTGACCCAGTATGCGTTGGCCTGCAAAGCCCTTGGGAGGGATTAGAAGAGTTTGGGCACTTGTTGCTTACTCATCCGGCGCTTTCTGTTAGTGCTGATACAGCTACGCGAATAGGTTCGGGTAAGCGCGTTAGCCATGTTTTAGATCCAAGTACTGGAAAACCGGCATTTACGGACCTTGTTGCCGTTTTAGTTTGTACGGCTGATGGTATGGAGTGTGAGGCTTGGGCAACCGCGTTCTTAGTGTTGGGTTTGGAAAGAGCTATGGATTTGGATGCGACTCAACAGCACATAGACACGGTTTTTTTCACGGCAGATGGTCGGGTGCTAGCTAGTCCTAATTTGCAGATTACTGCTCATCCGGGAGTGCAGCAGTGGCTGGAAGCACAGCGAGTTAGGACTCAATAAAAAGCTTTTGGTTTTGGGTGTAATGCTGATTTAAAACACTGTTAAATACAGCGGTATTAGATAGGCTGGCGTATTCCGAATTTGCACCGCACAAGAAGATTGAAGTCTGAGCTGTCGTCGATCCTGATTCCCTCAACTCTCGCGCTTTGTCGAGCTTGCGAACAATTTGTTCGGGCGCGTGTTTACTGAACTTTTTCACCATTGCTCCATTCTCCCCACCTAGTGGCGGGGTATCAATGGACCACACTCAAGTCACCTGGACCTAAAAACCTAGGACACTCCAGGGTGCGTCAGATAAAAAGCACCCGCAAGCCGATCGTGAAAACCCTTTTGCATAAACTTGACGACCAGGCATCCCTAAAATCATCCTACAATACGAGCAGTGCTGGTGAGCAAAGCGCGAGGTAATTAACCAGCATGGGATTTTAATCCTCAAATGGTTAAGTGGTCTTTACAGTATCGTGTGTGAAGTGAAAAGCGTTGCTTGCTGGGGGCGAGCTGGTGTGTGATGTGTTTATTTGCAGGGGAAAGCTATTTTTATGAGCATTTAGATTCGCACCAAACACCGTAAAGACATTGGTAAGGCTTACCTAACAGGTTATTATAGCCTTGGCTCGCGACGGGTGAAGCCTTAGACTCGCACAATGCGTTTCTAATCGACACTGAAGTAGAAGTAAGAGACACATGAAAAACAAATATATCGCTGGAATCCCAGCAGTTCTTTTTGGAACGATGATAGCGATAGCGCCTATGACAATCGCTCAGCCTTGTCCAATTCATGGTGACCATCCGATGATGGCTTGTCACTGGAGCGCTAAAGCCTCGCTCGGTATTGGCGCCATGATAGCCGTACTGGGTCTTATTAACTTCTTAGTAAAGGCTCCAACACGCATTGGCCTAAATATCTCAGTAGCAGCCACTGCGGTATTGGAAATATTAGTGGTTACGTTGCTCATAGGCGTATGTGATATGCCAACCATGCATTGCAGGCAGGTAATGTTGCCAACTCTCGTAATAGTGAGCGTTTTGGCGTTGCTGTGTGCGCTTGTGGCTATATGGTTTGACTGCCGTAGTGAAAAGATCGCGAAATAAAAGTGCGTAAACACTGTAAATAGGCACTCAAGAAGGGTTGTTCCATGGCAGGAAAAAGTTCGTCGGTAGGTGTCGGGCTACGAAAGCTTCCACAGGAAAATCTTAAATATTACTCGGGACGCACGTTAGGTCTTTCAATCACAGTAATTGTTTTAAGTGTTATTTTTTTCTCCGGTACCTTCATGTCATTAGCTCTTAGCCGAGGGTTTTCTGCTATGGAGGAACGCATGGGGGCTGATCTGATTGTGTTTCCAAACGAACACCAGCAGGCAGCCGAAAGCTTTCTACTTGGTAAGTCCAAAGAAAAATTTTATTTTAACGATGACTCTATATTGGAAGAGGTACGTAAGGTAGAGGGAGTTAAAGCTGCAACCCCTGAAACCTACTTGACCTCACTTGATGCTGGCTGTTGCGCGGTGGATGTACAGATCATTGGATTCAACCCAAAAACCGACTTTGTAGTGCAACCGTGGATAGCCAGTGAGTATGCTGGTGAGCTTAAAGATGACGAAGTTATAGTAGGCGCTGACGTGTTTGCTGACCCAAATGGGCAGGTGCGTCTTTTTAATGAGTTTTGGCATGTTGCTGCTAAGTTAGCGCGCACAGGAACTTCGTATGACACCGTTGTGTTCGTAAATCAAAACACAGTGGAGAAAATGTTTAAATATTCTTCGCAAGTGGAGTATATTCACAACCCTCCAAACGGTAGAGCAATTTCGTCTATCTTGGTAAAAGTTGATCCGAACTATCCGGCAGAAGCCGTAGGGGATGCTTTGGCCAATAAAATGCAACATGTGGGTGTAGTTTCCTCTGCGGGAATGGCATCGCAGGTAAAGGCTAATGCAATAACTATAATCGGTTACATTTGGTTGATAGTTGCAATGTTTTGGTTGGTTGGCCTGATAGTTTTGGTAGCAGTTGTGGCCACATCCGTAGGTGAACGTAAAAAGGAATTGGCATCATTACGAATAATGGGAGCGACTCGTAAGAACCTCATGTTTATGCTAGGGAAAGAGTGCTTTTTCATCGGCTTGGGTGGTGGATTGATTGGTGGCGTATTAGGGGAGGTAATAATGTATCCCTTTGCCAATCTTATACGTGCCAAGTTGGAGCTTCCCTATGTTGATATAAGTTTTGCAACAGCGTCTGTAATAGTTGCTTGCTGTGTAATCGGAGCCCTCCTCATTTCTATACTCGCAGCGATAATAGCTGCTGGTAAAACCTTGAAAAATGAGACTTATTTGACTTTGCGTGCGGCAAGGTAAAGGGAGGGAAAATGGCGAATTCTGTCGTTGTGCAAGCCAGTGGATTAACCCGCGAGTTTTACCGGCGTGGAAGCTATTTTAACGCTGTGGAAGAGGCAAATTTACAGGTTAGTAGCGGGCAGATGGTAATGATTCAGGGCAGATCCGGCAACGGGAAGAGCACCTTGCTTAATATGCTTGCTGGATTGTTGCAACCAACTAGAGGGCAGGTTCGCATATGCGGCCAGCTTTTAGGCGACTTGGATGATTCTGAGCTTTCGACTTTGCGTGGCAGCAGAATTGGATATGCTACGCAACAGGAAACTCTTATCGCTAGTCTTAACGTTCGTGAAAATATTTTGTTACCGGCGTTGATCGCTAAAGAACGGGGTATAGAAAAACCTTACGACGTCAATGCGCGGGCTGAATCACTAATGAAAGCTTTGCAAATTGAGGGCCTAAGCGAGGTTTACCCGCGGGAACTATCTGGGGGTGAGACGCGCCGTGTAATAATTGCGCGCACATTGATAAACATACCTGAGGTGGTCATAGCAGACGAGCCCACGGGAGATCTAGATGAGGAGTCTACCGGATTGGTAATGAATTTGTTGCGATCAGCTACTGATGACGGTGCCGCGGTGATAGTGGTTACACACGATTCGGACACATCTAGCTTTGCCGATCAGATATACACGATAACCAAAGGCGTGCTGAAATAGAATCCAAATCCGACGCGTCTAGTGTTCCCTGAATTGCACTGCACGTATCCGACACTTTCGACTGGAATAATTGCACCTTGCCTTCGGTGTCGGTGAATATAAGTGGAGTTTTGTTTTCGCATCCCTTGATAACTTGGGTTATTACGGCATTTTCATCAGCATCTATATCTAACGTTATTTCGCGTTGAATTTTATTTAGGGTGCTGGCTAGCGCTATAGGGTGCGGATTTCGATAACCTTATTCGCGTGAGTACTGAAGCGCAGGAATGGAATGCACGTTACGCCTCGGAAGAGCGCCTGTGGAGCGGTAAAGTCAACGCTCTCCTACGCAGAGAAATTGAAGACATGAAGCCAGGTACCGTCCTCGATGTTGGGGCGGGCGAGGGGGCAGACGCGATCTGGCTGGCCCAGCAAGGCTGGCAGGTGAGTGCCGTAGACATTTCACAGATTGCTATAGACCGAGCCGAGACTGCGGCTCACAAGGCCTCAGTGAATGTGCGCTGGATTGTCGCTGACGTTCGCGAAGTTAGTGGGGAATATGACCTAGTCAGTGCCTTCTACCCCGTGATTCAGAAGAGCTCCGACTTCTTCGATCATGTTTGTGCGCTCGTGAAACCAGGCGGAACCCTCCTGTTTGTGCACCACATGCCTGACCCGGATAAGCCACGCGGACACGGCCCGGACTTTTCGAAGGTTATGAGCGCGCGCGAAGTCCTCGAAAATCTGTCGCCAAAGTGGACGATCGAGAAATACGAAGTCATTGAACGAGGCGCAAACTCAAAGCACCCCTATGACGAACTGGTACGCGCCCGAAAACTCGTGTAACCAAGAAAAGCGGCCAGTAGACAGTAAGCACCGACAACGGTGCAAATCAAGGGGAATCTGGCGGGTTATTATTCGCATTTCGCCGAGCCCTAATCTTGTCCGCCTTCGCCAGAGTCCTATCCTCGCGGTACGTGCGCAACCGTTCACCAGTCTTTTGTATCTGCTCCACACCTCTCTGGCGGCTTTGGTTGACTGCTTGTACAGAGTCGCCTACAAAACCCGATACAGACTCTTTCCACCCCCGTATTTGAAGTTCGCTTTTTTCTTCAAAGCTGAGATTAACGTGAAGGGCAAAACGCTGAATTGAGCTTTCTGCCCTGTTAGCTGCTTCGATTATCTTTCTAGCTCGTTGGTAATGCGTGGCCCAAACACTGTTCCCCAAGTTCGCAGTGGCACGAATAGAATCGTTCATTCTCAGTAACCGACAGGCTACAGATTCGATTCTTTCCTGACGTGTTCTTTGGATTGAAGCGTGGTAGCCGTCGAAGTGGTCGGGTTCCAATTCTTGTGCGTGTGCGATCTCCAAGACATAAAACCGGTCATGTAGCCAAATACTCCAGCCAAGATTACCGAGCCAGAATGAAAGGTTCTCATCTAGGCTCTGGAAGGATTCGGCTGTTTTCTTCGAGTTACCTTGGCTTGCCGCCAGTTGTTCCACCAAACTCGATATCTGCTCAAGCGCGGTAGTTTCCATGGTGTGGAGGGAGGCGCCTAGGTGACTGATCGTTAACCATTTGGTTGCTGAAACACTGTTATTTGTTCGGTAGTAATCTTCAACTTCTTTGAGAGCATTCGAGATGCCTTCGAGTTCTCCCAAAGACTCCACTTTGCTCTGTCGCAGAAGCGCGTCGAGCTTTGCGTCGATGGTCTCGAGATAATCCTTGATTTCAGCTATCGCTGCTTCGATAGCTGCTTGTGCGATTAGGCTAGCTCCCGCAGTCGCGAATGCCGGGGCCAAGGTGCCAGTACTCCGTATCTCAATTTGTCGAAAAAACTGACCCGGGTTTCCGACAAGATTGAAATCACAGCGCCGAAACGCTCCTCTCACGGGCCCTTTGGTGACGCGTTGCCTCATAAGCTTCGCTGACTCCGGGCTGAGTTTCACGTAGCGGCTTGAGCGCACTTGAAATTCGCTGAATGTGGAGAAAACATTCTGAGCGCGAAATAGGACTTGGGGAGAAACCTTTGAAACGGAAAACCCATCACAGTTATCGAACTCTTCTAAATCCTCATCCTGACTGAAGATAATGAGGCCTTCGCCATCAGAGAAGAATTCGATTTGTGATCCGGAACTCGTCATAGCCAAGACTCTACCGAAAAGCTATGCCTTAAAGAGAGATATTTGGGTCGAGAAAGCTGGAACGTGCATTAACTTTCACACCCCGGTCGTGAGATGTGAAATGAGCATGGTTGTGTTGGGAGTGCTACTGTCGCCTGGACTCGTGATGCCACTTCGAGAGAGTTAGTTTAAATTTGAACAGAACCGCATTCGTTTTGAGAGGAACAGGAATGTCTAAGCCCGTATTGCAGGTTGTTGTTTCAAGTGTTCGCCCCAGTCGAGTGAGCCCAATCGTGGCCGAATGGTTTGCGGAGGAGGCGCGTAAACACGGCGCATTTGAGGTTGAGGTTACCGACCTGGCAGAGCTGAACCTGCCTCTAATGGACGAGCCGAATCACCCCATAATGCAGGCCTACCAGCACGAACACACTAAGCGTTGGGCAAAGATCGTGGAACGCTCGGATGCATTCGTTTTTGTTCTTCCGGAGTACGATCACGGCTACCCGGCGCCGCTTAAGAACGCGATTGACTATCTATTTAAAGAGTGGGCGTACAAGCCGGTCAGCTTTGTTTCATACGGCGGTATCTCCGCTGGCCTCCGTGCTGTGCAGCAGTTGAAGCCAGTGCTTTCGGCACTGAAAATGGTACCAATCACCGAGCAGGTTATGATCCCGATGATTGGCGCACATATTGTGGACGGCAAGTTTGCGCCAAATGAGATTATCGCCGGATCTGTGGCGCCCGCTCTGGATGAGCTGGCCAAGATGGAACGCGCACTCGCCTCGCTACGCTAAAACCTGATACGGCCCATCCATTTCGTGTCCGAGGACGAAGCGAGCAAACATTCCAGGTAAAATTTGTTGCCGGCGCCAAAAGGTGCCGGCAACAACTGTATGAGCTTGCCTAGCCTCGGCCTCGAACACACATCACGTTAATCTCGGGCCTGGGCGCTAGCGGACTAGACGAGGTCTGCGAAGAACTTATCCCACGGAATATCTAGGGGAGCGTCCTCGGCAACCACGGAGTAGAGGAAGCGGCACAGCGGGTATTCCTCCTCGCGAACCACGCCGCGCTCGGTCAGCTTGTGCAAAGCCGCGCCAACAACGTTGATCGCGGCAACGCCCTCGAGCGTGACACCCTTCATCAGCTCGTCGCGCACGCGAGAGAACGGGATGCCCTCACCAACGTAGCCGCCCGCCTTCACGTTGCGGCCACCCATGGAGGTCACGAACATGTCGCCAACGCCGCCTAGACCGTCAGCCGTTTCTGGCTTGCCGCCCATGAACTTAACGAACGAGCGCAGCTCCTTCTGGCCCTGAGCAAAGAGAGCAGCCCCCATGTTGTACATGACGTAACGGTCGTTTTCCTTGCCCTGGCTGCGAAGCAGGCCGTCTGCGAAGCCAGCAGCAAAAGCGTAAATGTTCTTCGTCGCAGCGCCAGTCTCGTGGCCAACGAAGTCAGTGGACGTCCATACTTGGTAGTAGTCCGTGCGGTAAAGGCCAGCCAAGTACTCCAAAGCTTCCTTGTCTTCGCCGGTGAACACAACCGCGGTGTCGTGGTGAACCGCAACCTCACCTGCAATGGAGGGGCCAACAACGGCGTTCCACGTGATCGAGTCGGCGAGCTTAGGATCGAAATAGGAGCGATAAACATCGGGCAGTAGCTTCAGGTTGCCATCCTCATCCGCGCGCATACCCTTAGTTACGCACAGGAAGTGCTGACCGGGCTGCATCATGGCGGCCAACTGCTCGCCCGCCCACTCAACGCCAAACGAGTTCACACCACCCATCACGACGTCCGCGTCCTTGATGACCTCCGTAGCCTCTTCAAGCTGGTGGGCCTGAACCGACTCGGGGACCTTCAAATCAAGGTTGGGGTGCACACCCGTGGTCTGGATCGATTCAATAATCTCGCGGTCCAAGAAGGTGCCAACCAGGTGCACCTCGTTGCCGTTCTCTGCCGAAGGGAACGCAAGTGCCGTCCCCATAATTCCCGAACCAAATACGACTATCTTTGCCATCACTTCTCCTAGTCTTCAACATTCTTCATATCGGTCATAAGCTCCGCAAGGAGTGGGTAAATACGGCTATGTAGCCGCATCCAAGTAACATATTTTTCGTGAGCCTGCGGATTCGGTTCCGTCCTCTCACCCAAATGAGCCATCGCTCGCGCAGCCGATTCAACATCGGGATATGCGCCAACGCCAGCCATTGCAATCATGGCAGCTCCGTGTGCGGACAGCTCATCAACCTCAGACATTACGATTGGAAGGCCCGTAGCGTCTGCAAAAATCTGCCTAATAAAGGGGGACCTGGCCGACCCTCCTGTGGCACGAAGTTCAACCAGCTTTCGGCCCGTCACTTCCTGCACGCGATTCAGATTCTCTGCCAGTAGCATCGCAGTGCCCTCAACAATAGATCTGAAAACGTGGGCACGCGTATGCCCCGTGGTGAATCCCACCATTGCTCCAGTCGCAAACGGATCCCAATCTGGTGATTGGCCTGCATTCCAATGCGGTAGCGTCAACAAGGCGTCAGAACCAGGGGCAATACGGCTCGCCTCTGCCTCCAAAGCTGGGTCCAAGCCTCCCTCTAGAGCAGGATCGCCAAGATTCTTCCTAAACCAGTTGTAAAGCACCGAACCAGAGTTCTGAACGATCTCCAGTACGTAAGTGCCCGGAATACCGCCGATCAGTGTGCGGTAAGCGCGATCGAACTGATACTCGTTCGAATGCGTTCCCGACACAACCGAGGTGCCGATATTCACGTAAGCTACATCCGGGTCAATCGCGGCCGTGCCAAGACCAGCGGCCTGACCATCACCAACGCCCGCAACCAGTACAACCTCCGGACTCAATCTCCATTCGTTAGCGAGGCTCGGTAGCAGCGTGCCAATAACATCACCCGCCCTGGTGAACTCCACCATCTGATCTGGGCGTAGCCCCGCGATCTCAAGTAGCTCTTCAGAGAATGTTCGCGCCGCAATATCAAACAGGTTAAGAGTGTCAATCGAGCCTTCTGCAGAAACCCACTTTCCGGTAAGCGCGTGGGACAAGTATGCGTGCACATCAACCAGTTTGAAGGCCTGACTTAGAGCTTCTGGTTCGTGCTTCTTAAGCCAAGCCAGCTTATACAGTGCGGGTGTAGTATCAGCCGGCTTGCCGGACAACTCGTGGATGTGGTCAGATCCGAACTCCTTGATCTGTTCACCCGCTCGCGAATCGAGCCACAAGATTGCCGGGCGGATCGGGTTGCCATCCTCGTCGATAAGCGCAAACGATTCGCGCTGGTGCGTAATCCCAATAGCGGCAATACGCGCCCTGTCGCTCTCGCTCAGGCTACTGACCGCCTCCGTGATTGCCTGATGCGTGGAACCCCACCACTCGCGCGGGTCATGCTCGTAGTGATTCATCTGCGGGGAAAGGAGCTCAATTTCCGCTCGTCCCATCGATATAACGTTTCCCGACGTGTCGATCACAACTGCCTTCGTGGCGGTAGTTGAAGAATCAATAGCGATTACTAATGGGTTGTTCATCTGCTTATGTCCAATCTCTACGCCGTCGTATGTCTCGACCGCAGTGATTTAATCAGTAGCTAAACGCTTATAAGTGGTAGATATTTCCTTGAACTGCTTCACATGATGTCGATTAATCTGTTCATCACTAGATTAACATTGCGAATGTTATTCATAACGTCTGACGAGAGGTTTAGGACGGCGTATTCCGAGTGGTGGCCCAACCAAACCATGTTCAAAAATGCAAGGAATAGAGATGTTTAAAGAGGTCGTGCCTCGCGTGCTTTCGGACGCCGCAGACCTTGTTGAAATCGTCCACGAACTGCGTCAAGTGCTAAACGTCAAAGGGAAGTGAACGGCGCGGAAATAAATGTCAAGAACGCCACATCCGAAGTGTTGCGAGCATTGCGCAGATTCCACACAATGGGGAACGAAATGAGATAACTGCCTTAGGATTCGGCGACCAAACCGGACAATTATGAACCGTGGAGGTTACAAAAACGTCTGTGCAGAACACTGAGAGGAAGGCCTTAGAAACTGGCCGGAAGGTAGATAAACCTCGATAAAATGCCTTTCTGGTTTCTCATTTGCCACGAAATTCACTAAAGTCAATACACAGTTTTGACAATAATTCTGAAACCATCAGGAAATTTTGCGAGCTAAGAGGAATACCAAACACCTTATGCGACAAACATGACCTGAAGAAAGTCAGAGCCTATGTTCTACTACCTGGCACGCAGGCTTGCCAACTATGCTCTCCTGCTGTTCATTGCCGTGTCACTGGCGTACATCATCGCCTCCAACACGCTAGACCCGAAGGCCGCTTACGACCTCACGGACCCCACGCGTGACTGGGACGCGCTTGAGCGAATGTTCATTGCATACAACATCTCAGACACTGTGCCCGTGTGGGATAGGTACACCATATGGCTTGGCCGCGTGTTCACCGACTGGGACTGGGGCATGACGCCAACCGGCGCCTCCGTGAACTCCATCATCGGCATTCGTATCTGGGTTTCTGTCAGGCTTATTATCATCGGCTCGATCATCGGCATGGTCGGCGGCGTGGCTGTGGGCGCGTGGACTGCAACCAAGCAGTACTCCAAGACTGACCGCATTATTTCGATCCTCGCCCTCATCATCATCTCTACGCCGGTTATTGTTCTTGCGAACCTCTTGCAGATCGGAGCGACCCAGTTCAACGTCGCAACCGGCACGCAGTTCTTTGAGTTCACAGGCGAGACTGGAACAGTAGGAAACTATTTCGGTGCGGCCTTCGTTGACCGGATGCAGCACCTACTTTTGCCCACGATCTCCATGTCGCTAACTGGAATTGCTTCCTACTCGCGGTACCAGCGCAACCTGATGCTCGACACGCTCGGAGCTGACTACGTTCGTACTGCGCGTGCCAAGGGCCTCATCAAGTCGAAGGCTGTAACCCGCCACGCGTTGCGCACCTCGCTAGTTCCAATGGCAACGTTCTTCGCCTTCGCGGTAGCTACTCTGTTCCTCGGCGCAACCGTTACCGAGCAGGTGTTCGGCTGGCACGGCATGGGCATCTTCGGCGTCTCATCCATTCGTGGTCAAGACATCAACGGCACCACCGCAGTAGTTGCCTTCTCGGGTGTCTGTACGCTAGCCGGTGCGCTTTTGTCTGACCTCCTCATCGTCGTTGTCGACCCGCGTGTAAGGGTGAGCTAAACATGTCTAACCAACCTCAACCCCAAGAGCGCGACGTCCGCAACGCTGAAACTGCGCGCGGCGAAACCGCCCTGACCGCAGGATCGGACCTCGCAAAAGAGACCACGATGGGCGGCAAGAACGAAAAAGGCAAATCCAAGCGTCTCTCACGCGCGACCCTGATTCGCCGGCGCTTCATGCGCTCAACCACCTCAAAGATCGGTGTTATCGGCTTCGCGTTGGTTGTTCTCATCGCAATCTTTGGCCCCATGGTGGTTCCGTGGGACTACCAGCAGGTGACTAGCTCCTTCCTGAAACCCCCAAACGCTGAACACTGGTTTGGCACCACTCAAGGTGGGCGCGACGTCCTCGCACTAACCTTGGAGGGCCTGCGCAAGTCACTAATCATTGGCGTTTCGGTATCTGCAATCCAGGTAACCGTTGCTGCAATCGTTGGCGCTTCCGCAGCCTACTTCGGTGGTTTCTTTGAAAAAGCTGCGCTTTGGGTTATCGACCTTTTGCTTGTGATCCCGTCCTTCCTCATCATCGCTGTTATTTCACAAAAGACCGGTGGGCAGAACTCCTCGACGTTCCTGTTTATCCTTCTGCTGGCAGGATTTGGCTGGATGCTCACCGCTCGCGTTGTTCGCTCTATGACTCTGTCGGTTAAGAACCTCGAGTACGTAACGGCGGCGCGCTACATGTCGGTGCCAGCACGCGTCATCATCACCAAGCACATCATTCCGAACGTAGCGTCTTACCTGATTATCGATGCCGCTCTCGGTTTCGTTGCAGCGGTCATGTCAGAAACGGTGCTTTCATACTTCGGCTTCGGCGTGCAACCGCCAGAGACTTCACTTGGTGTTCTCATTGCGGAAGGGCAGGGCATGGCAACTACCTCGCCGTGGATCTTCATGGCCCCGGCCACCATCCTGACCCTGACCCTCATTTTCGTTAACTTCATCGGCGATGGACTGCGCGACGCAATCGACCCGTCCTCAAAGTCTGGAGGTCAAGCATGAGCAGCAAAAACCGCAAGCTAGACAACACGCCGGTACCCGAGCGCCAAGAAGGCGTTCCGGTTCTTGACATCCAGGATCTAAACGTCAGTTTCCCCTCCGAAGACGGCGTTGTGCGCGCTGTTCGCGGCGTCAACCTGAAAGTTCACCCCGGCGAGGTGCTGGGCATTGTTGGTGAATCCGGCTCCGGTAAATCCGTTACCTCGCTGGCTGTCATGGGCCTGCTTGACGAATCTGCCAAGGTTGAAGGCTCCGTGAAGCTACACGGGACCGAGATCCTCGGCAAATCTGACGCGTGGATGTCAAAGATCCGCGGCAAAAAAGTCGCGATGGTGTTTCAAGATCCGCTATCTGCACTAACGCCCGTTTACACGATTGGCGATCAGATCGTGGAAGCCTTGACCATTCACCAGAAGATGAGCAAGACCGCGGCGCGAGAGCGAGCGATTGAGCTACTCGAACTCGTTGGCATTCCAAACCCCGAGGTTCGATTCAAGGCATTCCCGCACGAATTCTCCGGTGGTATGCGCCAGCGCGTGATGATCGCAATTGCAATCGCCAACGATCCGGATCTAATCATCGCGGACGAGCCAACCACCGCACTGGACGTAACCATTCAGGCGCAGATTCTTGACCTGCTAAAGAAGGCACAACGCGAAACTAACGCAGCTGTCCTCATGATTACCCACGACCTCGGTGTCGTTGCGGGTATGGCTGATCGCGTTGCCGTTATGTATGCGGGACGTTGCGTTGAATACGGCTCGGTTGATGACATTTACTATCACTCGACGATGCCGTACACGGTTGGGCTTCTCGGTTCTCTGCCGCGTCCAGATCAGGACTCTTCTGAGCCCCTCGCATCTGTTGAAGGTAACCCTCCTTCGATGCTGCAAGAACCCACGGGCTGCCCGTTTGCGCCTCGTTGCCCGATCTCTACGGACGCGTGCCTTAACGGCGAGCCGGAACTTCGCGTCTCACCCAATAACAATCCGAACGACGGCGTCGATCACACCGTTGCTTGTGTGCGTGCTGAAGACATCGTTGAAAACAACTGGGATCACGCGGGCATTTACCCGATACCGGAAGCATTCAGCTCTCCGATTGCCGATGAAGACCGCATGAAGCGTGACGAAGTCATGCGTGTGACCGACCTCAAGAAATACTTCCCGCTAATGAAGGGCGCAGTATTCAAGCGACAGGTGGGTACGGTTCACGCCGTTGATGAGATTTCGTTGGACATTCGCGAGGGCGAAACTCTGGCCCTCGTAGGCGAATCCGGCTCCGGTAAAACCACAACTCTTCTGGAAGTACTGAACCTGCAAAAGCCGCAGGGTGGCACCATCGTTGTGTTCGGTAAGGATGCTTCCACCATGTCTGGCCGCGAGCGCCGCAAGGTGCGTGAAGACCTACAGGTTGTATTCCAAGACCCGATGGCTTCGCTTGACCCGCGCATGCCGATTTCCGACATCATCGCGGAGCCGTTGAAGTACAACAACTATCCAAAGGACAAGATCGACGAGCGGGTTGAGGAACTCATGACACTCGTTGGCCTTGAGCCTGCGCACCTTAACCGCTACCCGCGTCACTTCTCCGGTGGTCAGCGTCAAAGGATTGGTATCGCACGTGCGCTCGCGTTGCGTCCGCGCTTACTCGTGCTTGACGAGCCGGTTTCGGCTCTCGACGTGTCGATTCAAGCTGGTGTCATTAACCTACTTGAGGAGTTGCGCGCCAAGCTCGGCCTCTCATACCTATTTGTTGCCCACGACCTCTCCGTTGTGCGCCACATCGCGGACCGTGTGGCCGTCATGTACCTGGGTAAGATCGTTGAAATTGGAGCGGTTAAAGAGGTTTTCGACAGGCCGCGTCACCCGTACACGCAAGCCCTGCTTTCGGCTATCCCAATTCCGGATCCACGCAAGGAACGTTCCCGTGAACGCATCCTGCTTGAAGGTGACCTTCCTTCGCCCGCAAACCCGCCTTCGGGTTGCCGCTTCAGGACGCGTTGCCCGAAGTTCCTCACTCTAGGCGAAGCAGAACAGCAACGGTGTGTCAACGAACATCCTGAGCTCAAGGGTGACGGCGACGTCGACTCGATGAACGCCTGCCACTACCCCGAAGAGGCCCACATGTTCTAGCCGGGTGGAGTAACGCCTTGTGCGCACGCTCTACCACTGACCAACTTCAAAGCCGGCGGTTTGCAACCAAAAATGGATGCAGGCCGCCGGTTTTTGTAAACCGATATCTAGGATCAAAATGGCGAAAGGTTGTTGACCGCATTGCGGTCAAGGGCGGAAGTTAGAAAGGTGAGCAGACATCGACAAGCGAGATCACGCGCCGCAGACATATACGAAAATCTTGGCGAATGCTCGTTTTCTCATTATTTGGGACTTTTGTTGCGATTAGAACAAGGAGGGACCGAAAGGCGGCTCTCAACTATCAAGAAGCCGGTGCGCTAAAGTAGCCTATCCATCGTGGCCGGGTACGCCCGGCAAGAGATGTCAACATTATGGAGGTACAACAGTGAAGCGTTCACTACGTTCATTCGCTACAGTAGCTGCCGCCGCAACCCTCGTACTCGCAGGGTGTGCAGGTGGCGGAGAATCGGGATCCGGCGGCGACGCAAATCTGCCGGCGCTCTCCGATATCAACGCACAAGCCCGCGACAAGGTGCAAGAAGGCGGCGAACTACGTTTCGCAATCGGCCAGTTCCCTGAGCAGTGGAACATCCTGCATGCTGCCGGAAACCAGGTGGACAACAACGAGATTGCCGGCTGGGTAATGCCTAGCAACTGGATTTACGCAGAGGACTCCACCTTCGAGCCGAACAAGAACTACGTTCTCGATTACGAGGTAGTGGACGGACCTCCGCAGGTAGTAACCCTTACTCTGAACCCGGATGCACACTGGGGCAACGGCGAGCCGATCACGTGGGAAGACTACGAGGCAACCTGGAAGGCCGCTAACGGCTCCAACCCTGACTACCAGGTAGCTACCACCGACGGTTTCCGCGAGGTTGCAAAGGTCGAGAAGGGCAAGGACGAGTTCCAGGTCGTAATCACGTACAACACGGCCTACGCTGACTGGTCTGCAACCTGGTCCGGCGTTGAGCCGAAGGCTGCCATTTCCACGCCTGAGGACTTCGACAACGCGCGTAAGGAAAACCCGAACAACGACTTCACCGCAGGTCCGTTCAAGTTCGGTGAGGTAGACCGCTCTCAGCGCGTCGTAACTCTCGTTCCGTCCGACACCTGGTGGGGCGATGCTCCGAAGCTCGACAAGGTAAGCTTCCGCGAGCTCGACCCGTCGACCTCGACCCGTTCCTTCGCTAACAAGGAAATCGACGTCGTATCCGGCCTCATCAACGCCGACCAGTACCAGACTGCTGCTGGCCGTGCAGATGCGGAAATCCGTGAAGCAGGTGGCAAGCAGTGGCGTCACTTCACGTTCAACACGAACTCTGGCCTCTTGCAGGACAAGGGCATTCGCCAGGCAATCGTTAAGGGCCTGAACCGTGAAGCTATCGCAGCATCTGACCTTGCTGGTCTGCCCGTTGAGCCGGCAGAGCTCATGATGGGTAACCACTTCTTCATGCCTGGCCAGGAAGGCTACGCCGACAACGCCGAAGACTTCAAGTTCGATCCCGAGGCTGCAGGCAAGCAGCTTGACGAGCTCGGCTGGAAGCTTGATGACGGCGCAGAATTCCGTACCAAGGACGGCCAGACCCTCGAAATCGAGTACCAGCTACTCCAGGGCATCCCAACCTCTGAAAACGAAGGTAAGCTCCTTCAGTCTGACATGGCCAACATTGGCGTAAAGGTCAATATGGTTAACAAGTCGCCGGATGACTTCCCCGGATTCCTGCTTGATGGCACCTTCGGTATCACCTCGTTCGCATGGCAGGGTACCCCGTACCCGATGGCTAACGTAGGCCAGATCTACGGTTGCGATTCCGACTCGAACTTCTCGGGCCTATGCGACGATGAGATCAGCGAGCTGATCAAGAAGATCGACGTCGAGATGGACCACAACAAGCGCGTTGAGTACACGAACGAAGTTGACGCTGCCATCTGGGACCGTGTCATGACTGTTCCGCTGTACCGCCGCGTCGAGTACGTTGCAGTTCCGAAGACCCTCGCCAACTACGGCGCCTTCGGCTTCTCTTCCGGCAAGGTTGAGGACATCGGCTACGTCTCGGAGTAACACTTGGTGAAACGAGCCTAGCTGAATAGCTAACGTGGCAGGATCGCCCCGCACATTGTGCGGGGCGATCCTTCATGTAACGGCAAGCCTAGCGGGGGCGCGAACTGAGTCAGAGGCGCGGAATGAATGTGGCCAGAAGCAACACAAGTGCAGCCAGCAGGGGGGCGGTGTTGAGCTTCCTCTCTACCTTCGTAGTGGCATTCGTCATCCCCGCCTCGAGGTGACGCTCATAGTAGGTGCGCAGCAACTCGGCTGTTTGAGATGAATCCAAGTCAAGAAGGTGGCTCGGCACCTCCTCGTCAATGTACGGAAGTTGCAGGGGGCCATACTGAGCTTTCATGTTTCGAACGCCGGTACGAGGACGAGCGGCGGCTGCGCGAATATCGATGTCACGCGTCTCGAGGATGAGACCCAGGTTCAGGCGCGCGCCCGTGTAACGCTCCCACGGCACGGTCCACGAGAAAATCATGTTACGCACCGTTATTTTGTCTGGCGCGATAGTAAGGCGCGGCATCCACCACAGCATGAAAATCGCCCAAAATACCAGCCAAACATACGGCAGGGCTGCAACAGCTACGGATACGCCATCACGCGTAATAGTCACAATTGAAACGGCCAGCGCCAGCACGGCAAAAAAATATGTTCCGTAGCGTGCAGGAGCAGAGGCGATCTTAATCGTTGGATGCATGCCTCCATTTTAGATGGCAACGCATTATCGGGTAGTGGCGCATTTCGCAGAAACCTAAGTGCGTGATCGAAAGCTCCGGGGCATAAGGTAGTAGGGCGCATGTTTTAGCGAAACCACGCTGGCGCGCACGCTTAGAAGAGGAGACCTGGAGGCAAAATGACTATTCGCGAAGATATTCGTAACGTCGCGATCGTTGCCCACGTGGATCACGGTAAGACGACTCTCGTGGATGCAATGCTATGGCAGTCCGGAGCCTTCTCTGACCACGACACCGTGGAGTCGCGTGGTGAGCGCGTCATGGATTCTGGTGATCTAGAGCGGGAAAAGGGCATTACGATCCTCGCGAAGAACACGGCCGTTCACTATCGGGGTCCCTCTGCACAGAAGCTAGGCTTACCTGAAGGCATCACGATTAACGTGATTGATACGCCTGGACACGCAGATTTTGGAGGCGAGGTTGAGCGCGCTCTCTCCATGGTTGATGGCGTGCTCCTCTTGGTGGATGCGGCTGAAGGACCGTTACCGCAGACGCGTTTTGTGCTCCGCAAGGCGCTAGAGTCGCAACTACCCGTTGTGGTGGTGGTGAACAAGGTTGATCGCCCGGATCAGCGTATTGAGGAGGTCGTGGAAGAGACCATGGACCTGCTCCTATCCATTGCGGAAGATTTGCAAAATGAGGGGCGCGAGGTTGACGTGGACAGCCTGCTTGAAGTGCCCGTCCTGTACGCGTCGGCAAAGCTTGGTAAGTCCTCACTTGAACAGCCCGCTGTTGGGGAGGTTCCCACGTCGGGCCTGGAGCCACTGTTTGAAACGCTGCTCCACCGTATTCCCGGTCCCTCCTATGACGAAGACGCGCCCCTGCAGGCGCACGTCACGAACCTTGACGCATCCCCGTTCCTTGGCAGGATCGCCTTGCTGCGCATTCACAACGGTGAACTCCACAAGGGACAGAACGTGGGCTGGGCGCATGCCGATGGTTCCCTCACCTCCGTGAAGATTACCGAGCTGCTCCGCACCGAAGGCCTGGATCGTGTGCCAGCCCAAACCGCGAAAGCCGGCGACATCGTGGCGGTTGCGGGTATTCCAGATATTACGATTGGTGAAAGCCTCGTTGATTTAGAAGATCCGCGTCCGCTACCTCTGATTACGGTTGATGAGCCCGCGATCTCTATGACCATTGGAACAAACACGTCGCCGATGGCTGGCCGCGAGAAG
Organism: Actinomyces sp. HMSC075B09; assembly: GCF_001812395.1. Lineage (NCBI taxonomy): Bacteria > Bacillati > Actinomycetota > Actinomycetes > Actinomycetales > Actinomycetaceae > Actinomyces > Actinomyces sp. HMSC075B09. The sequence continues at coordinate 71,404 of NZ_KV808742.1, read as the reverse complement.
AACACTAAGGTTACCGCGCGCCAGGTGAAGGACCGCCTTGACCGTGAGCTGGTCGGCAACGTTTCTCTGCGCGTCCTACCCACCGAGAGGCCGGACGCGTGGGAGGTGCAGGGCCGCGGTGAACTGGCCCTCGCAATCCTTGTTGAACAAATGCGCCGCGAGGGCTTTGAACTGACGGTTGGCAAGCCCCAGGTTGTTACCCGCGTTATCGATGGCGTCAAGTGCGAACCTATGGAGCACATGACGATTGACGTGCCTGAAGAATACATGGGCGAGGTAACGCAGCTTCTGGCCGCTCGCAAGGGCCGCATGGAAAGCATCGCTAACCACGGTTCGGGCTGGGTGCGCCTAGAGTTCCTAGTCCCCGCTCGCGGCCTGATCGGCTTCCGCACGCGCTTCCTTACCGAAACGCGTGGCACTGGCATCGCTTCTTCCTACGCGGCGGGCTACGAACCGTGGCAGGGCACCATCATTTCGCGCAACACTGGCTCACTCGTAGCGGATCGCGCCGGACAGGCAACGCCTTACGCGATGATCAATCTGCAAGAGCGCGGCACGTTCCTTGTGCAGCCTGGCAGCCAGGTTTACGAGGGGCAGGTTGTGGGTGAAAACTCGCGCAATGAGGACATGGATGTGAACCTCACGCGTGAAAAGAAGCAGACGAACATGCGCGCAGCATCGGCAGACTCCTACGAAGGATTGAATACGCCGCGCACGCTCACGCTTGAAGAGTCGCTAGAATTCGCGGCTGAGGACGAGTGCGTTGAGGTTACACCCAACGCTGTTCGCATCCGCAAGAACGTGCTTTCCACTCAGGATCGTTTCAAGATAGCTGCGCGCGCACGCCGCGAATCAAAGTAGTTCGATACCCGAGGCCGCGCGGGCGCGCACTGGTATTAATGCCGCCATGCTGGCTAAAACCGGAGCGGGCCTTTTGCCTGGGCGAACTGAAATCATCTAGTTGCCGAACGGTGATTCTGGCACTCGCTTGCCGGTAACCATGACGCTAGCTGGAACGGTAACGAGCCCTTTGCGTGTGTTTACCGTGACGTGGGTTGGCGCCACCTCCGTCAGGTGGCCGAGGGCGTCATACAACCCATCAGGTTTGCGGTAGCGGACAACAACGCGCTGGCCCACCTGCCACTGCATCCACGGCAGGCTTGGGGGAGCCTCGTTCGGGTCGGGTGTCGAAAAACTGCTCATGGTGAGATAATAAACCCCATATGAGGCACGAAAAGTAGCCGGGGTTTTCAGCCCGCGAATTTTCGACGCAAAATGACTTAAGGAGACCGTTTTGACCTACGTTATCGCGCAACCTTGTGTAGACGTTAAAGACCGCGCATGCGTTGATGAATGCCCAGTTGATTGCATTTATGAAGGCGCGCGTAGCCTATATATCCATCCGGATGAGTGTGTAGACTGCGGTGCTTGCGAGCCCGTTTGTCCGGTTGAGGCGATCTTCTACGAAGATGACCTTCCTGAAGAATGGTCCGAATACTACGAGGCAAACGTGCACTTCTTCGACAAGCTTGGCTCACCAGGTGGCGCTGCCCGCACGGGCGCTGTGGATTACGACCACGAGGTCATTGCGAAGCTACCTCCCCAAAATCAGGATTAGCCAGATTTTTGTAATGGGGCTCGGCGTTTGTCGGGCCCTTGTTGCATATCTTTATTGAGGGGAAAGCTCGGCTGAAACTCGTGCACTTGAACTTTGCGACGCATGCAAGACGCAGAGGGTTTCGCATATGTCGAGGCGGGTGCAAAAGGTCGCTAGAGTGCAACCAGGTATAGCGGGGGAGAAGAGGGGCAAGCTATGACAAGCTCATTACCGCGCGGCGTTGATCTGCCGCAGTTTCCGTGGGACACGCTAACTGAAGCGAAGAAGGTAGCTAGCGCGCACCCGGGCGGAATCGTGGACCTGTCCATCGGCACGCCCGTAGATGAGACCCCGCAAATAATCCAAGATGCCTTGAAAGAGGCAGCAAATGCGCCGGGATATTCCACGGTGGTTGGAACGGAGGAGGTCCTCGAAGCCACCAAGGTTTGGGCCAGGGCACGCGGAATATCCGCATTGGACGAGGGTGCCACTTCGATCCCCACGATCGGCTCTAAAGAAATGGTTGCGTGGCTTCCCCTCATGCTGGGGGTGAGGCCAGGAGACCGCGTTCTAATCCCGCGGTGTGCCTACCCGACCTACGACATCGGGGTGCGCCTGGCTGGCGCCGAGCCCATTGCGGTGGATGAGGATCCCGCGCAGTGGCCAGACGCTCAGATGGTTTGGCTCAACTCGCCGGGAAACCCAAACGGTCATGTGCTCGACGTGGAGCAACTGCGCAAAATCGTCTGGTGGGCAAGGAAGCGCGGCGCGGTTGTGGCGTCGGATGAGTGCTACGCCGCCCTCGTTTGGGATGAATCCTTGCTTGACGGGGGAGTTCCTTCGTTGCTGTCCGACGCGGTGTGCGAGGGCGATGTGAGCGGTCTGTTGGTGCTGTATTCGCTTTCCAAACAGTCCAACATGGCCGGGTATCGCGGGGGCATCATGATGGGTGACCCGAAACTGGTTGAGGCGGCGGTGGCCGTACGCAAGCACGCGGGAATGATGGTGTCTTCACCCGTGATGCACGCAATGAGCGTGGCGCTACTCGATAGCGCGTCGGCATTCGCTAACCCCCGCGAAGGACTCGAACACGTCCCCGATAATGCAGAAGCGGACATGCGCGATCAGATTTCACACGTGTCTATTCAACGGGGTATCTACGCTAGGCGCCGGGCTAAACTCGAAGCCGCGTTTGCAAGCGTCGGCCTCGAAAATGACCCCCAATCGCGTGCGGGCCTATACCTGTGGCTGCGTGATAAGCGGGGCGAGGTGGATGGGCGCGCTCTTGTGGAACGACTTGCCCAGCTCGGAATCCTTGTGGCCCCGGGAGAATTCTATAGGGAAGGTAACGAAGGATTCATAAGAGTTTCTCTATCGGGTAAGGATGAACGAATCCGCGCTGCTGTCGAGCGTTTGTCACAGGTAAAAACCTTATTCGCCGCGAAATAATCTCGATGTTGAGATAATCTGATTTTGACGGCTTCGTCAAAGGAGCGAAGCTCAAGGTTTTCCGCAAGCTCAGGAGGAAGGCGGAGATGGCAACTGAAAAGGGCAAGACCCCAAAGGCAGAAGTAGCCGAGAAGGTGGACGAGACCAAGAAAGCGAACGGGCTACTCACGGTTGATGAGCACAAAGTTGAGCTTCCGCGAGTAGTGGCCACCGCCGGCTCGGACGGTCTAGGCATCAACAAGGTTCTTGCAACCGCCGGCGTAACCACTTACGACCCCGGCTTTACCAATACGGCATCCGCCTCGTCCTCGATTACCTACATCGATGGTGGTGCAGGCATCCTTCGCTACCGGGGATACCCGATTGAGCAACTCGCAAAGAGCTCCAGCTTCCTCGAAGTCGCATACCTGCTCATCTACGGCGAGCTTCCCGATGCGGTAACCCTCGAAGCGTTCATCCGTCGCGTACAGCGTCACCGTCTGTTGCACGAGGACTTCCAGGCTTTCTTTGGTGCTTTCCCCAGCAACGGCCACCCCATGGCCATCCTGCAGGCTGGCGTTGCCGGCCTCGCAACGTACTACCAGCACACGCTGGATCCGGACGATGACGAGGCGATGGATAAGGCATCCGTGCTGCTACTAGCAAAGGTGCCAACCATGATTGCGACCATCGCGAAGCGCGCTGCCGGCCTGCCGCCGCTCTACCCGGACGCACAGCGTTCCTACACCGAAGATTTCATTCGCATGACGTTTGGCCTGCCGTACCAGTCGTATGACATTGACCCGGCCATCGTTCGAGCTCTCGACATGCTTCTGATTCTGCATGCTGACCACGAGCAAAACTGCTCCACCTCGACCGTACGCATGGTTGGATCCGCGAAGGCGAACATGTACGCATCCGTGGCTGCGGGTGTTGGCGCTCTTTCCGGTCCGCTTCACGGTGGTGCTAACGAGGCCGTGTTGCGCATGCTCGCGGAGATTCGCGACTCGGACATGACGGTGAAGGACTTCGTAGCGAAGGCCAAGGACAAGTCTTCGAGCGTCCGCCTCATGGGCTTTGGTCACCGCGTGTACAAGAACTACGACCCGCGCGCCGCCATCGTCAAGGGCGCGGCCCACGATGTTTTGGAGCGCCTGGGTAAGCAGGACGAGCTTTTGGACATCGCGTTGGAGCTTGAAGAAATGGCTCTAAACGACGACTACTTCGTTGAGCGCAAGCTGTACCCGAACGTCGACTTCTACACGGGTCTCATCTACTCGGCTTTGGGCTTCCCAACCAAGATGTTCACCCCGCTGTTCGCCATGGGCCGCCTGCCCGGCTGGATTGCTCAGTACAGGGAGATGGCTCGCGACCCAGAGGGACGCATTGGCCGTCCGCGTCAGGTTTACGTTGGCGAAACCGAGCGCGAATACATTCCGCTACGCAACCGCCTTCGCAAAAGCAACTAACGCTCTCACGCTGACTAGCTAAATAGGGGAGGGCTTGGGCCGAAAATCCGGTTCCAAGCCCTCCCTCTAATTTGTGTTGTAATGGTGCGCTACTTGTTCCACAGGCTAGGCCAAAAGACGCCAAGATCCTTGATGATCCGGCGAAGAAGAGGCAGCGAGATTCCCACAACCGAATGCGGATCCCCAGTCACTCCCTCAATGAACGGGCCGCCGAGGCTATCAATAGTGAAGGCTCCGGCAACCTCTAAAGGTTCTCCTGTGGCCACGTAAGCGTGGATCTCATCTTCATCAAGCTCGCCGAAATGAACCGTGGTGGCACACGAGTCATAGCGAGTCTCCAGAACCGTTAATCCATTTGGGCTACCGTTCGAGCTTCCTAGCGAGACGGCCGAATCATAATCTATGCGCAGCAGCGTGATTGCGTGACCTGTATGCAACACCACGTCATTGCGTGAAAGCTCGCGAATACGACGCGCCGCCACCTCAGGGGAATGAGGTTTGCCAACCAGCGCGCCGTTGACCTCCAGCATTGAATCACAGCCAACCACGATAATCGAGGAGGGGGCGGGCATACCTTGCTGGCGTGCGAACTCGAAGATCTCAGTTGCGCTAAGTGCCTGGGCTACTGACCCGGCCTTCACCTTCGCTAGGGCCATGACCTTTTGCGCCGCCTGGTTAGCGGACCCCGAGTTCTCAAACTGGGCGAGGACGGCGTCTTCATCCGCATTTGACACGCGGATAAGTGGTTCGATGCCCGCCGCGCGGAGCGTTTTGGCCCGCGCGGGTGACGCCGAAGCCAGCACCAGGACAGTGCTGGCCTCCCCGTGATTGCCACGAGAAAGGGCGGGGGATTCACTCACCGCTCATCACGTCCTCAAGTACGGCGAGTGGAAGGCCGCCAAGTGCAAGCGCAGTGTCGTGGAACTCGCGCAAACGCGTGTCACTGGAACTACTCTGAGCCGCTTGTGCAGTCGGCGCGGACAGCCACTTGCTACGCAGATCCTGCCAGACCCGCTGGCCCACCTTGTAAGAAGATGCTTGCCCTGCCCAACCCAGGTAGCGGGTGGTCTCGAACTCTAGGAACTTCGGATCCATAGCCACATTCAAGCTCATAAATGCCCACAGGTCGTTGCGATCCCACACGCCTTTTGCTGTGTCAGGTTTACCGAGGTCTAAGTACGGGGAGGAGTTCAAGGCATCCTCGTATGCGGCGTTGCAAATGCCAATAGAAGACAGGTAAGCGTTTGAAGGCCTTTCAAGACCCAGGTGAACGCCGATATCCACGAGGACTCGTGCGGCGCGTAGTCTTTGCGCATCCAGCATGCCGAGCCGCTCAGCAGGGTGCTTTAAGAATCCGAGCTCATCCATTAACTGTTCGGCATACAGCGCCCACCCCTCACCGTGACCGGAGAACCAGCACAATTGGCGGCGCCACGTGTTTAGCGTGTCTTTCAAAGACACTGCGCGGCCAAGCTGCATGTGATGGCCGGGCATTCCCTCATGGTAGACGGTTGTCTTCTCCTGCCAAGTGTGGAACACCTCCACGCCCGGCGGCACAGCCCACCACATCGTTCCCGGCCGGGAAAAATCATCCGTTGGCTGAGTGTAGAAAATGCCTCCGTCGCCGGCTGGTGAAATCTTCGCCGCCAACTGGCGCATCTGGTCCGTCACCGTGAAATGGCGGCCCGACAAGTACTCCACAGCCTCGTCCGAGGTCTCCTGCATCCAACGCTGGAGCCCGTCCACGCCGTGAACCTGGTGAGCCGGATCGCTATTGAGCTTGTCAAACGCTTCACCTACCGTCACCGAAGGTCCGTAAAGCTCCTTGACGATTGCCTTTTGCTGGGCGTGAATATCGCGCAGTTCCTCCAGTGCCCACTCATACGTTTCTTCTGGATCAATCTTTTTGCCCAAGAAGTGAGCAGACTTCAGGATGTACTCGTCTCGCCCAACCGCATCGCGATTAGTTGCAACCGGAGCTATCTTCTGTTTAAGCCAAGTATTGAAATCACGCGTTGCAGCCTGTGCGCTCCGTGCGGCTTCCTCCAGTCTCTTGTGTAGCCCCGTATCGCTGGCCACGCTCGAAGCATTGAACTCCTTCAATAACCTGCCATATGGATCCTGCGCGCCGCCTTGGGCCGTCAGGTCGCCAAGCACGAACTCAACCTGCGCTCTCGTGGGGACACGCCCGGCCTCCATCGCCCATTCAAGACCGCGCTTACAAGAGCTGAACGCCTGTGGAACCTCCTGCACGCGCCGAACCAAGTCATCCCAGTGCTCCGCGGTCTCCATTGGCATCAATGTAAACGGGTCGCGGATTGCCTGCACCGGCGAATCGATATTGTTCAGCTCGCCAACTGCTAAACCGGCTTCGAGCAACTCCAGCTGGTTACCCAAATCCCACGCCAAAGCCTTGCGAGTAACCGAATCAACCTCGTCCTCATCCTGCACGCTGGCAACATTTTCAAGCGTGTGCCTATAAAGCTGTGCAAGCTCCGCGGCGCCCTCGGGAGAAAAATCCGAGATTGTCCTGTCCGCGAACGGCGCACCCATGCCAATCGCTACTTCCGGAACCAAACCAATAAGACTTGCTACAAAATCATCCGTTACGCGATCCAACGCAGAAGGTATACGCATCATCATCCTTTCTATGCTTGCCTCTCAACTCTAAAACACGGAGTAGGGCAAACAATACAGAACAAAACAACCCTCTGGCTCGGCTAGAAGTACCGGCGCCCGAATAATCTGCCCAAAATCTAAAAACACCCGCGGGAAGCCCATGAACACGCGCAAAACTTGCGATCCTAACACGATTTTTAACGTGCGTAAAAATACGGCTAAAAAATGTGGGAAATTACCCCAAAACGCTCAAAACTCGCTGTTTCAAGCTGACAACACGCCCTTAAAGCCTTAGTGTGTGGGTGTTAGAGCGAAACTCGCTCGTAACTGTTCATATTGGTTTTCTACCGGAAGGTTCCAACATGTCCGTAAACCGCACTCAGCTTGTCGCTAAGATCGCCGAGAAGGCTAACCTCACCAAGGTTCAGTCTGACGCTGCCCTAGCCGCATTCCAGGAAGTCCTGATTGAGTCCCTGTCCGCTGGCGAGCCCGTCAAGGTAACCGGCCTCTTCTCCGTTGAGCGTGTTGAGCGCGCTGCCCGCACCGGTCGCAACCCGCAGACCGGCGAGCAGATTCAGATTCCTGCTGGCTTCGGCGTGAAGATCTCCGCTGGCTCCACCCTCAAGAAGGCTGTCCAGAAGTAAGCATCGCATGAAGCGAACCAAACAAAGTGGCGAGGATAACCTCGCCACTTTTCTTCTTCCTAATCAATATACCCAAGTGAGGGTGCATATAATCTAATGCGTAGCTTGGCTACGCTAACCAATCTAGTTAAGGAAAACGAATGAAGATCGCAATTCTTCCAAACAACGAAGCTATTGGTAAAGTCGGCGCCGATATTCTCGAATCGGCACTCAAAGACAAGCCTGATTCAGTAATTGGTTTGGCCACGGGTTCTAGCCCTTTGCCTCTGTACAAAGAACTCATCGCACGCCACCAGGCAGGCAAGATCAGCTTTGCCCAGTGCCGCGCTTTCACTCTTGACGAGTACATTGGCCTCGAAGCTGGACACCCGGAAAGCTACGTGAACTTCATTCACCGCGAATTCACCGACCAGGTTGATTTCGCTGAGGGAGCGGTCAACACTCCGAACGCGCTTGCCGCGGACCTCAACGCCGCTGCCGCCGAATATGACGCTTCCATTCGCGAAGCTGGGGGAGTTGACTTCCAGGTTCTCGGCATCGGTTCAGACGGTCACATTGCGTTCAACGAGCCGGGAGATTCCCTCGCATCGCGCACCCACGTTGTGTACCTTCACGACCAGACGCGCCGCGACAACGCCCGTTTCTTTGACGGAGACATTGACCAGGTGCCTACCAGCGCCATGACGCAGGGCCTTGGCACCATCCTCGAGGCGCGCAAGATCATCCTGTTTGCTCAGGGTAAGGGTAAGGCGCGTGCAATCCGCGAAATGGTTGAGGGCGGTATTTCGTCGCGCTGGCCGGCGTCCGTGCTCCAGCTCCACCCCTTCGTCTACGTGCTTGTAGACGAGGAAGCGGCTTCCGAGCTTGAACTTGCCTCCAACTACCGTGAAGACTGGGATAACTACTACTCAACTAACTTCTAAGCTAACTAGAGGGGCGTGCAGGCGAACTTTTCAAGTTCTGCCCTGCACGCCCTTTTATGTGCTCTAAGCCAGGCGGGGGTTCGAGGCGTGCGAGCGGGGCCTCTAGAACCACGTGCGTGAGGGGAAGTGCCGGTTCTGGCGCCTGTTTTGGGTGTTTTGGGTCGGAATACTGTTTCGGGTGGCGTTCAAAACCGCGTCCGTGAGGGGAAGTGCCGATTTGGTTGCTGGTTTTTGCCACTTTGGGTCGGAATACCGTTACGGGTGGCTCCTGGAATCACGTGCGTGAGGGGAAGTGCCGATTTGGTTGCTGGTTTTTGCCGCTTTGGGTCGGAATACTGTTTCGGGTGGCCTCGAAAACCATGTCCGTGAGGGGAAGTGCCGGTTCTGGGGCCTGTTTTTGCCGCTTTGGGTCGGAATACCGTTACGGCAGTTTGGGTCTGAATCGTTGCGCTGGCGGGCGGCAGTGGATCAGGGGCTGGAAACTACCTAAACTAGAGGCATGTTCAGCCTCAACTTGGATGCGCCAGACCAGCCGCAGGCGCCAAGCGCGCCCTCGCGCTCAACCAGTACTTCGGTGCTGGAGCGAACCGAAACTAAAGAGCAACGCTCTCCAGGTGATGGTGACCGATTTGCTCACTACGTGCGCCGCGATCGCGTAACCAAGTCTTTGATCACCGGGCAACCCGTGATCGCGCTGTGCGGCAAAGTGTGGATCCCCATGTCGGATCCATCCAAGTTCCCAGTCTGTCCGCGTTGCAAAGCCCTGCGCGACGAAATGGGGGCACACGGACCCAACTGGCCCTACTCCGACGGTAACGAATAACCAAGCCGATCAATCTCTGATAGAGAAACAAGCCTGAAAAGGAAACCGCCCAAGGGGCGGTTTCCTTCATAAACGAGTGGCGGCCGCCACCAAACTTCCATGCGGGAGTGTCCCTTCTGAGAGGCTATCCCTCCCAACGAGGTTATCCCTCCAAACGCTGGGCTAGTCGTCGAGTTTGACCATCCTGGTGGGGATTGCCGGCTCGCCAGCTGACAGGCGCCACGCGGCGTACGGCAACTCGTTGCGCGACTGGCGGTGGCGTTCCGCGGCCGCCTCCAGCGCGCCAGGCCCCCACAGCTCCGAACGGATCTGCCCGCCCGTAACCAGCGGAATCTGCAGCGGACGAGCCCCCTCCGCCTCCAAAATCTTGTGTGCCTCCTGCACGGTTCCACCGGCAACGATGAGCTCTTCGGAGGCGTAGCCCTCCTCGTCCCTAATGCGGCCAGCGATCTTGCGACCACCAACTGTGGACTTTGACGCGGACTTCTTCCCCACCTTCACCATGTTGCCGGCGCCATCTTCGCGCGCAACAAGTTTGTAGACGAGGGCGGCGGTGGGAACACCTGAACCCGTCACCATCTTTGTGCCTACACCGTACGAATCCACGGGAGCGGCACCGAGGGCGGCAATCGCGTACTCATCGAGGTCGTTTGTCACCGTGATCTTAGTGGACTTCGCATCCAGCGAATCGAGCAGTCCGCGAACCTTAAATGCCAGGGCCACAAGATCGCCCGAATCCAAGCGGACTGCGCCAAGCTCGCCGCCCATCTCACGAGCGAGCTTCACACCCCGCTCCACCGCCTCAAAAATGTCGTAAGTGTCCACGAGGAGCGTGGTCGAAGGGCCAAGGCTTTGAATTTGGAAGCGGAACGCATCTTCCTCGCAGTCGTGCAAAAGCGTGAACGAGTGTGCGGACGTGCCAACGGTAGGGATTCCGTAGCGGATGCCGGCCTCCAGATCTGAAGTACCCACAAACCCTGCAATAACAGCGGCGCGGGCGGCTGAAACAGCGGCGCGCTCATGCGTCCTGCGTGCCCCGAAGTCCACGCACGGGCGGCCATGTGCTGCGATCGTCATACGCGAGGCGGCAGAGGCAACCGCACAGTCATGGTTCAAGATTGACAGAGCAAGCGTTTCCAAAAGCACGGCCTCGGCAAACGTACCCTCAACGGTCAGCAGGGGAGAACCCTCAAAGTAAACTTCGCCCTCGGCATACCCAAAAATGTCGCCCGAAAAGCGGAAATCCTTCAAATAGTCCAACGCCACATCAGACACGATCTTGTTCTTATGCAAGTAATCGATCTGATGGGTAGAGAAAGTGAAGCGCTCCAGCGCCTCCAATATTCGGCCTGTACCCGCAACCACGCCAAACCTGCGCGTTGCGGGCAAACGCCGCCCAAAAAGTTCAAAAACGGACTTACGCTCCGCTGTTCCCGCTTTCAAAGCGGCGTCCAGCATAGTGAGCTCGTACATGTCGGTTAACAGTGCTGTAGATGTAGAAGCAGGCATAAGTCGAGTTTATCCCCAAACCGGCACTTTGCACGCCTCAATCTCTTAGGCTGAAAACATGAGTGCAACTCCCACAACCACCACCCGCGTCAGGGCTGATGCCGCCACTACGCGCGAAAACCACGCGCAGTGGTGCACCGTGGTGTGGGATGACCCCATCAATACGCAAGCGTACGTCGTTGGCGTATTTCGGCACCATTTTGGCTATACCGAAAATCGCGCCCGTGCCCTCATGCTTCAAGTTCACCAAATCGGTAAGGCGATCGTTTCAACCGGCCTTCGCGAACGCATGGAAGCCGACGTTTACGCAATGCATTCCTACGGCCTTAAAGCCACTATTGAGCCTGCGACTAATGCTACTTAGCGAATTCAGATCCACGCCCGGCGGCTACGAAACAACGATTGACGAGGACGTCGCTGTCTTAATGCAGACGCTGCTTGGCGAGACGATCCTCATCCTCGACGCGCCCACCCAAGAACCTTTGCTCTCCGCTCTTCTGTCAGAGGATGAGCGGGATGAGCCCGATGATCCCACGCTGAAGATCCTCCTGCCCTCGATGAGCAGCGATCCCGAAGAGGCCTCCGCCCTTCGCGCGCTTACCGAAGATGCCCTGCGCACGCTCAAGACGGAGCGCTTGCAAATAATCGGCCGAAAACTCGCCGAGCTCGCCACCAGCGAATCGCGCACGTTCACCATCGAGCGTGAGGACGTGTGGCAGTGGCTGTCCGGCCTCAATGATCTTCGATTGGTGCTCGCTGGTCGCCTCGAAGTGAGTGCTCCGGGTGATACGGAATACTGGTACGAGCGCGCCGCCGCACTCCTCGCTCACGATTCTGCTAAGCCGCGCAAGATTAGTGCGGAAGAGCTTGTGGGCCTCGTATTCGTACTAGTGTCTTGGTGGCAAGATTCACTACTTCAGGCCGTCCAAGAGGGAGATACTGCTAGTAACCTCTAAACTATGGATTCCGCTCCAATCGGCATACTTGACTCCGGCGTAGGAGGCCTAACTGTTGCCCGCGCGGTAATGGATAAACTGCCGGGCGAACAGATCCTTTACGTTGGTGACACGGCGCATTCGCCGTACGGCACAAAACCCATTGCCTACGTGCGCGAACTCGCGCTGGACGTCATGGACCGTTTAGCCGAGCGCGGCGTGAAAATGCTTGTAATTGCGTGCAATACGGCATCGGCTGCCGTGCTTCGAGACGCGCGTGAAAGGTATGAAGTTGACGCCGGTATTTCCGTCGTTGAAGTCATTCAACCGGCCGCCCGCCGAGCGGCCCGCACAACTCGAACTGGGCGAATCGGAATCATTGGTACCGAAGCCACAGTCACATCCGGCGCCTATCTGGATGCGCTCGCGGCTGTTCCCGGCCTCGAAATCGTGCAACAAGCAGCGCCCAAGTTTGTTGAATTCGCTGAAGCTGGCATCACTACCGGCGATGAAGTGCTGGAAGTTGCCCGCGAATACTTAGAGCCAATTAAAGAGGCCGACGTTGACACCCTGGTGCTCGGGTGCACGCACTACCCGCTACTGACAGGTGTCATCTCCTATGTGATGGGGGAGGACGTGCAGCTCGTGTCTTCGTCAGAGTCCGCGGCCCGTGACGTTTACCGCCGCCTCGTGGAAGAGGATAAGCTGCGCGACCCGGGCCTAGGTGAGCCCGTGCCGGAGTTTTACGTGACCGGAGACGAGCGCAAGTTTGCCCCTCTGGCTAAGCGCTTCCTCGGCCCGCAGGTGGGAGATATTTCGCGCATGGAGGTGCACTCGTGAGGCTAACCGTAGTTGGATGCACCGGCTCCATGTCGGGGCCGTACTCCGCGGCCTCCTCATACCTGGTACAAGCGCGAGGAGTGGACACCGACACTGGTCAAATCCGCACGTGGAACGTGATGATGGATCTTGGGCCCGGCTCGTTTGGTGCGCTGTGGCGCTACATTGACGCGCGGAAACTAGACGCAGTCCTGTTTTCACACCTGCACGCCGACCACATGGGAGACGTCATTTCACTGCAGGTCCACAGACGCTGGTATCCCACCGGGCCGCTACCGCCCCTGTTACTAGCCGGGCCGGAGGGGATGATGGACCGGGTGCGCGGCATTGACGGATACGCGCCTGACGAAACCTATGAGAAAGAGTTCGTGCCGGTGCAACTGGCCGACCGGGAACCGCTTCAAGTAGGCCCGCTTACCATCACGCCGTACGCGGCTAACCACACGGTTCCCGCGTTTGGATTCCGCGTGGAAGGCCCCTCTGAGGGTGATCCTTCGAGCCGCGTGGAGCTCGCCTACACGGGAGACACGGACACCTGCGACAGCATCCAAGAAATGGCAAACGGTGTCAGCCTACTTCTGTCTGAGGCTGGCTTCACCCGCGCCGACACCACCCGCGGCATCCATCTGACGGGTGGGAGAGCTGCGAAAATCGCGCGCGAGGCAGGAGTGGAGTCGCTCGTCCTCACCCACATTCAGCCCTGGACCGACCCGAAGATCGTCATCGCGGAGGCGCGTGAGGAGTGGGACGGCGCGATCTCCACCGCATACGCAGGGGCCACCTACTCGCTTTAAGGATTGGCCGCGCGGGGGCAGATGGGCCAAGGAAGCTAATATCGCCTGGAGCGGAGTAACGGCCCTGAAGCGAAGAAATCCCTGTTTTAGTTAGCTTTTGAGGGCCTCAACGATTCGCGGTGCAAGGGCCGTGAAAGCCTTAGCCCGATGCGAAATCTTATTCTTCTGTTCCGGAGCAAGCTGGGCGTTTGTCTGGCTCATGCCCTCGGGTACAAAGATCGGATCGTAGCCAAAACCATTGTGGCCACGCGGCTCGTCTAGGAGCGTGCCGCGCATAACCCCGACCTCAACCGTTTCACTTCCACCCGGCGTCACGAGTGCAGCGGCACACACAAACTGGGCGCCGCGATGCTCGGCATGAACGTCGTGTAACTGGCCCAACAGGAGATTTAGATTCCCCGCGTCATCGCCGTGGTGGCCCGCCCAACGAGCGGAGAAAATTCCTGGCGCTCCGCCCAAAATATCCACGGCCAGGCCCGAATCATCAGCAACCGTGGGCAACCCCGTTGCGGTAGCCAGCGCCCTCGCCTTAATGAGAGCATTGCCCTCGAACGAGGTCGCGTCTTCAACCGGGTCCGGCACATCAAAATCGCGTGTAGTGGCAATCTGATCCGCCGTGAGCGCAGGCATCAGGGGGGTGAGGATTGCGAGTAGCTCATCCACCTTATGCCTGTTCCCAGTAGCCAAAACCAGCTTGAAATCCGGCATTGTCTTGCCTCCTGCAAATTTGTTTCCAGCTTCTAACGATCTTCGGCAGGGCGCTTATTTTCCTTTTTGGGCGCCTGCAACTTCGCGTTGAACCGTTACAGTTCCTCAGCTAACGCAGCCAACTGGATCTCACGCAGCTGCTCACAGCCAACCTGGGCCAAACCAAGTAGCTGGTCAAGCTCACCTCGGTCAAACGGGGCGTGCTCAGCCGTGCCCTGCACCTCAATGAACTTACCCGACCCGGTCATCACCACATTCATATCCGTATCAGCGCGCACGTCCTCCTCGTACGGCAAATCCAACATTGGCACGCCATCGATAATGCCTACTGAAATAGCTGAAACCGAATCCGACAACACCTTGCGATTTGCCTTATCAGGCGCGATCAATCCCTTCTTTTGTCCCCAGCTAATCGCGTCGGAAAGCGCCACAAAAGCACCCGTAATTGACGCGGTACGAGTGCCCCCATCGGCCTGCAAAACATCGCAGTCAAGAACAATCGTGTTCTCACCCAAAGCCGCCGTGTTCACAACCGCGCGCATACTGCGGCCAATAAGACGGGAAATCTCGTGCGTACGGCCCCCAATCTTGCCGCGCACAGACTCACGCTGCGAACGCGACGAGGTTGCACGCGGGAGCATCGCATACTCGGCGGTTACCCAGCCCTCGCCACTACCCGTGCGCCAGCGCGGCACGCCCTCAGTCAAAGACGCCACACAAAGCACGCGAGTATTACCAAACTCGATCAGGCAAGAACCCTCCGCATTATCAATCCAGCCGCGCTGAACCTTAACTGGACGAAGCTCGTCAAGAGCGCGCCCATCATGCCTAACCATTGAAACATTCTTCGAATCACTCATACTTCAACCGTACCGCGTAATAGCGTGGAAACATGAACATGCCACTACCGCTCTCACAAGGCAACTGGGACCCCTGCACCTATGCGCGCCCATTCATTGACCCGCGAGCAGTCGCCAAACGCGAAATCCCCGCCAAAACAATGTACGACACCATTGCGCAACACTGCGGCGACCTCCAAGTTGAAACCACCTTTGCCTACCTGATCAGTGAACGAGGCCGGTTCATCCCCAACTCTCAAGGCGGAGCAAGGCACCGCCTCGACGGCGTGGATCCGCACCAGATCAAACGAGTTTTCTTTCTGGGAGCGCAGGGTCGCGCTGCCCTCCTCGGTATTCAACTACACCCCACAGACAGTGACGGATATGCCGACCTGCGTCAAAATACCCACCTTGACCCAACGGATGTGCAACTGCTGGCAACCTGCTCCGGGCTGGCAAACTGGCACGACAATGGCGCTTTTTGTGCGCGCTGCGGCGAGCGCACAACCTACGCAGCCGCAGGGTGGGAGCGCAAATGTCTGGGCTGTGCGCGCATCGAATACCCGCGCACCGACCCGTCAATAATCGTTGCGATTCACGATCAAAACGATCGCATTCTGGTAGCGCACAACACGCGGTGGCGGCCAACATACGCCTCCCTAGTAGCCGGATTCATGGAAATGGGCGAAGCGCCCGAACAGACCGTCGCGCGAGAAACACTAGAAGAAGTTGGACTACACGTCGACCGGATCGAATACGTCGCATCCCAAGCATGGCCCTTCCCCCGATCCCTCATGCTCGGCTACCGTGCGCGGGTTGTGGACGGAGCCGGGCTGGAACCGACTGTGGACGGAGTCGAGATCGACTGGGCCCGGTGGTACACGCGCGAAGAATATGGCGCCGCCCTTAAAAATGGGCAGATCGAAGCACCCGGCCCCATCTCCATCGCCCGCGCCATCATCCGCCATTGGTACGGACAGCCCCTGCCCGGCGACGAGTAGCCCCTTGCGGGCGCGCCGCTTTGGCGAGCAGGCGCCACCCAAGCCTGACAGCGGCTTTGGTTTCCTCTGCCCCGAGTAGCCACCCCCTGCGCAACCCAGGGCAACAAGGAGCACCTTGACCATCGCGCGGTCACTCGCTCAAACCGTCATCCACCGGCCTGAAAACCGGGAAAAACCACGCGAATTAGGCAAATTTTGCAATCCACAACCAACGCGCCCACAATTTGATGTCCGTCCCCTAACGCATAATGGTTAAGGACAGGAGGTAAAGCAGATTGGGACAAAATCCAGACGCCCTACTTGAAGCACTTGACCCGGAGCAACGCCAAGTGGCCATGCAAGTTACCGGGCCGCTATCCGTGCTGGCCGGCGCCGGAACCGGTAAAACCCGTGCCATCACCTACAGGCTTGCATACGGCAGTGCTATAGGCGCGTTTGATCCGGGATCCGTCCTCGCTGTCACCTTCACCCAACGCGCAGCCGCCGAGATGCGCACGCGGCTACGAGACCTGGGCGTGCCCGGCGCACAAGCCAGAACTTTCCACTCCGCCGCACTACGCCAACTTCGCTACTTCTGGCCCCGAGCCATTGGCGGGCCCATGCGGCCCATCATGGACTACAAAGCACCCATCGTCGCCAACGCCGCCAGACGCCTGGGGCTGTCCATAGACAAGACCGCAATTCGCGACATGTCCGCAGAGATTGAATGGGCAAAAGTCTCCATGATCGGGCCCGACGCGTACGTTGACGCCGCCACAACGCAGCTACGCGAAGCGCCCGCCGACCTCGACCTCGAAACCATGGCAAACCTGCTGGCCGCATACGAAGATTCCAAAGACGAGCGGGGCGTCATCGACTTCGAAGACGTCCTCCTTCTGCTAACAGGCCTTCTTCAGGAACGCGACGGTATCGCGCGAGCCGTGCGATCCCAATACCGCAACTTCGTTGTCGATGAATTCCAAGACGTCTCAGCTCTTCAATTCGCACTCCTCCAAGAATGGCTTGGCGGCCGGCACGATGTTTGCGTAGTAGGAGACGTAGCCCAAACAATTTACTCCTTCGCCGGAGCAGACCCGGCCTACCTCGTAAATTTCGAAAAATACCATCCTGGAGCGCGGCGCGTGCAACTCAACCGAGACTACCGCTCCACGCCGCAAATCGTTTCCATTGCTAACAAAGTCCTCGAAGGAGCCGCGAATACCCGACGTAGAGATACCGCTGCGGGCAAAGGCATGCCCGAAGGCGCCGTTCGACTCAAATCGCAGCGCCCCTCAGGGCCGGCCGTGTCTTTCGTCTCCTACGCCGACGACCAATCCGAAGCAGCCGGTATCGCCGCCCACATCAAATCCCTAACAGAAGACGGCGTACCACTTCAAGACATGGCGATCCTTTACCGCACTAATGCGCAATCCGAAGCCTTCGAACAAGCGCTCGCGGACGCCGGCATAGGTTTCATCATTCGCGGGGGAGAGAAGTTCTTTGAACGCGAAGAAATTCGACGCGCGATGGTGATCCTGCGTCAGCTGGTACGCATTAACCTGCCCGGTGCTGCCACGAATTCTGGAGGAGGGAGTGAAGCCAGAAATCTAGACGCACCCGGTAAACCAGAACAGGTGGACGCTAGCGGACTGGGCCTTGAAGAGAACACCGTCGAAGCAGTCAAGAACGTTGCTTCCGGGCTGGGATGGACGGTGAAACCTCCATCAGGGCAAGGTGCGGTACGCGAAAAATGGGAGAGTCTCGACGCCCTCGTGAACCTTGCCATCGAGCGAGAAAGTTTGCCTCTTGCCGAGTTTGTGCAAGAGCTCAATGAAAGAGCCGAGGCTCAGTTGGCCCCCACCATTTCTGGCGTCACCCTCTCATCACTCCACGCCGCGAAAGGTCTGGAATGGGAAGCCGTCTTCCTTGCGGGTACATCCGAGGGGTTACTTCCCATCTCGCTTGCAAAAACACCGGAAGCGATTGAGGAGGAGCGACGTTTACTCTATGTGGGAGTGACCAGAGCAAAAACACACCTCGTGGTTTCCTACGCCAAATCGCGCGGAGCAGGCAGAAACAAGACGCGTGAGAACTCGAGATTCCTCGATTCGATTTGGCCCGTTGAAGAGTACAAACCCATCAAGCCTAAACGTGTCACTCCCAAGTTGAAAGACGAGCTTGCCGACGCTCCCGAAGATGTAAAGCGTCTATTCGAAGAACTCAGACAATGGCGCTTGCAACTATCGCGGGAGATCTCTAAACCGGCTTACACCATATTCACCGACCGCACGCTTATGGCCATAGCTGACGCGAAACCCGAAACGCTGATTCAACTGCGGGCAATCCCCGGCATTGGAGCCACCAAGAGCGAAAAGTACGGCGCCGATGTTCTGAAGATTATTCGGGACTTTGCGGGGGAATGAAACGCGGGCGAGGGCCGCTTTGTTTATGCGTCCGGGGAAGCGCCGCTTTGTTGCTGCAGCCTCGGCGCTCGCCAGGAGGCGGGGGCGAAAACCTGCTTTGCGCTCCCACTGCGACACTAGCGTGTTTCCTCCATTTCGCTGACTTATCTTTTTAGTCGTGATCCGATTGCTTGTGCACCGGAACCTTCACACTGGCAGGTAGGCCAGTGCATGAGCATTCGCGGTGGATCGGCCAGCTGAATCTATCCACAACAAAATTCTCGTCAATGAACCGCACCTCACCCGGCGGTAAACCGTAACCGTCAATCTCGTTCGCCACCAGGCGCGCCGTCATCATTGCCGAGGCTGCTATCAAGTCAGGGGAGAGGCTCGGAAATGGTTGATGGCGACACTGAACCTGCAACGCGGGCCACTCCTCATCGACGTCGCGTAAGTTGCGGTCCACGCACTCCAGACACGGGGATCCGCCCGTGCGGACAAATGGGCCAACCTGGACATTATCCTCGTTAAAAATTACTGATAGTAACGGGATACCCGAATCCTGCCACTCACGGATCAGCGAGTATGACGATGCCCTCGCGAACAACGCAATAATGAGATGTGGTTCAGATGCCAACGGCTTGCCCAGACCGACACTCCGATTTAACGTTGTGCGCGAAGAATTACCCATGTCATCGCCCAAATACCGCAGGTCAAGTCGTTTGATCGACGCGCCGCGAAGCGACTCCACGAGGGCTGACAAATAGGTCCTCATCTTGAGGAACTGCGTGGGATCGCCACAACTGTGCGCCACTATGTCAACGCGGATCTGCTCGCGTTTGCCGAGGGCATTGGTGGTGCCATCTCTTCGCATTAGTCGCTTACTGTCACTGGTTGACTGCACCTCTGCGGCAAGCTGGATTAGATGGCGCTGTTTTAGTAGATCTTCAAGCTTTTGGACGCGAGCTTCAGAAATGTTGCGCTTCTTCGCGCGTGCATGTGTGGCTGTGTTGGACGAGTGGAACTTCAAACTCTGTAAGTAGGACTGCTCTACAGGTTCAAGACCGGTGAGTACTGTGCTCGCTGGCCCCATGCCAACTTGTACGTCTCCGTTCGCGCGAACAAAAACGGCTGTTCCTTCACGAAGCTGCATTGCTCCTCCTTGGATCCGCGTGGGGCTCTACTTGTGGCAACCGGGCAGCAGGTTGACCGGGCTTGTGTCTTTCTATGGGTCTCACGATTCCAGAATGTGATGGCAGGGTCCAGGGGTGGGCCGCCGCTGTGGAAAACCGCTCTTTCATCGATTCAGACCCAAAGCGGCCAAAACGGGGTGCTGTTTGGACAGTTCCCCTCACGGATGCAGTTGCAGCCACCGCCTCATGCGTGATTCAGACCCAAAATGGCGGAAAGCAGTCTCCAATTTGCCGCTTTCCCTCACGGATGCGGTGAGGGGTTTCGACTCTTGATGGTATTCAGATCCAAAACGGCCAAAACGGGGTGCCATTTGGACAGTTCCCCTCACGGATGTAGGTGCAGCTAAGACCTGTTGCGGTATTCAGAGGTGAACTGGCGGTTAAAGAGCCCAAAGATTGTAGCGCGTCCCTATAACTGTTGGTGAATCTGTCTTAGCTTTGCCGCCTATCTCGCTTACGGCGCAATTGTTGCTTTCCGAGTTCTACATCCATTGTTGAAGGTCGACATGAGCAATATTCAGGTGATTATCCTCGGGGCGGTTGTCGGAGCTATCTGCGTCGGGCTGATTGAGGTTACCTGGAGGGTTCTTGACAGATCCAGAGATCGCCAGCCGGTTTAGTAAATTTTCTCTCCTATCCATAGGCACCGATAATCCATAGGGCATTCACAGTTTTTAATTTTCCGGGCTACTATTGAATGTTGATCACGGAGATCATCCGTCAAATAGACGTTTTTGTGGGAGGCATCATGGATGAGTTCTTTTGGGGCGTTGAGAGCCCTGGCATGATCGACTGGTCGACTATGCCGACATACAACACGATTATGGCGGTGGCAGCAGGTGCTGCGCTGATCGCTTTGGCGATGATGCTGGGGGACTTGAGGAAGTCGCTGGAGGGCAAGCCGTTTAAGGCTGATGGCTACTCGATGGCATTCGGTGCTCTTGGGCTGATTCTGGTGACTACCGGTTTCCACATGACCACTACTTGGCCACTAGCCGCTGGAGGCTTCGCGTACGACAACATTATCTTCGGTGAGACCTGCCTCGGTTTCGGTGCGTTGCTGATCTTCGCATGTTTTTACCTTTGGAAGCGTCGTAATGACCTTATGGAGTCTCAGGACGCTTACTCAGATCTGCTGAGTACTGCTAAACCACTTTCCATCTTCGCAGGTGGTTTGGGCTTGGGTCTTTGGGGTATCTCCCTGGCCGGCGTCATGTACAGGCTGTTCACCGCGCCGCCTCAGGAACCAATCTCCGGTTTCTTCGCTACCTGGCCTTGGTTTGAAGCAATCTTCATGTCGGTCTTCTTCTTCGTCATCGGCCTGGCTTGCGTGCTGTTCCCGTTTGGCGTTTTCCGGGCTTCGAATGAGGCCAACAGCGAAGCTAAGGGCGGCGGCCTGATGGCTCTCGTGATGCGTTTGTGGATGATTTGCGGAATTCTGATCGGTCTGTTCGGTTGCCTGAACTTCTACACGCACATCGGACTCATCGTAAACACGATGTAGCATTTCGTAACTTCAAAAATGCGGGGGCCTTAGCTCCCGCATTTTTGTATCAGGACGGATAAGAGAGCTCCCGTCGAGACGTTCAGAAGCAGTAACGCGAAGATTCTGGTGAGCATATTGTCCTTGACCCTTCAACGCATCGGTTGCTAGCTTCTTGCTTTTGAAAGCGCTGCGGAAAAAGATGATTCCGCCGCCAGCGGCTAGGACACCGACGATCAGGCCGATGAAAAGGCCGATGACGAGGGCGCTGAAGCATCACGCCTTAACGCCCTCTAGGGAACATAACTAATTCCGGAAGTCAGGGATGCCTGGTATTGCCTTCGCTACCGATCCTCGTCATCGTGAGAGGTAGCATCATCCCCGGAGTCGTCGGCGGCCCCATCCCGGCTATGATCCGAATCCGACCCTTCAGCACCAGACACTGACCCTCTATCCTTAGAGCCTGATCCGTTGGCATCAGAATCTGACGCATCGGAAACGGCATCGGGAGAGCCGACGCGTTTTGCATCGCCCTCCGAATCTTGGCCCGGCTCAAGTCCTTCAGCCCAGCCCAAGGTGCCCTCCAACAACTGCTCTAGAGCGGCGTCAATGTCTGCATCGGCGTCGGCCTTTTGCTTGCGGGCAAGCAGGAAAGCCTCCGGATTAGCAAGCTCCGTCGCCGTTGGAGTAAAGTCGGGGTGATTCCAAAGAGCATCGCGCTCACTGCGGCCTCGTTCGCTTGAAACAATCTGCCAAAGCTGCGCCGCATTACGCGCCTGGCGAGGACGTAACTTAAGGCCAATCAGTTTTTCAAGCATCTGCTCCGCGGCTCCACCCGAAACGCGCCGGCGACGCATCAACTCGCGCAACTGTTCAATGTGCGGCAGGTACGGGCGGCCAGCTTCGAGAGTGATCACCTCAACCCAACCTTCTACGAGTGCAAGTTGAGTCTCCAAATCCTCAAGCGCCTTTTCCTGCGCGGGAGTGGGCTCACCGTTGAACGCCCCGGCTGTCATCGCATCCTGGAGTGCCGCCATGTCTGTCGGGTCAATCGAAGTGGCAGCCTCGTAAATCGCATCCGTATCAATACGGATCTCGGCCGCGTAGTTCTGCACGGACTGCAAGATCTCTGACCGCAACCAGGACACGGAATGGAACAGTCTGGCGTGCGCGACCTCTCGCAATGCGAGGAACTGGTAAACCTCATCCGTTGGGATATCCAGACCATCCACGAAGGAGTTCACATTAGGAACAACGAGGGCAGTGCTACCCCCATCGGTTAACGGAATGCCTACATCGGTTGAGCCAAACGCTTCATGAGAGAGACCACCGAGGGCCTCACCGATCTGGCCGGCAAAAACCGCTGCGGAGAGACGCTCCATCATGGGCTGCGCCTGGGTGAACATGGCAGACAACCCCTCCGGCAATTCGCCGATTCCCTGATTCGTCATCTGATCCATCTGCTGCTTCAAAGCATCCGAGAGGGCGCGCGCTGCATTCGCCGCAACCGGCTCGACCATTTGCTTCCACGTGTCAAGGGTGTTGTCCACCCAGTCAGAGCGGCGCCATGCGTGGCGTTCACCTTGCGGAGGAGTTAAATCCGTAACCGCATCCAGCCACAAATCGCCAACCTGTAGTGCTTGGCGGATACGCTGGCCCTCCGCTGCAGAAATCTGCAAGTCGCCGTCCCCCCATGCGCGGTGGCGGGCGATCTCATGGGCCATCTTCCAGTTGATTGGACCGCTACTTGAACTCATCATGTAGTTCAGTTGCCCAAGCATCGAGCGCATCTCTTCGGGAGTGCCGGGGAACTTCATGCCGGCGCCCATCGACGCGGGGTCAACGCCGCTAGAGCGCATCGCCTTTATCATCTCGTCAGCAGCTTCACTGCCGAGCATGCTTCGTAGCATGTCCTCCCACGGCGACCTCTTGCTGTGATCGTTCGAGTCAAACATGTCCGGGTTGTTTTCACTCATGTCCTACAAATTACCGCCTCTTTTGAAATGTCGCGCTGAGAGAGCGTGGGATGAGGGTGTTTTTGGCTGGTATTTAGCGGTTTAGCCCGTAGCGAACTGATTCTATACGTGAAGGGAAGTGGTGGAGAAGAAGGGGTGTAACTGCCGGGGAGTGAACCATGGCATTCACGTGCGTGAGGGGAAGTGGGCTGTAGTGCGCGAGATTACTAAAGATATGAGATGGCATTCACGTGCGTGAGCGGAAGTGGCTGGTTTCGTGCTTAGACCCGCCACTTCCGGTCTGAATGCCGAAGGAGCGCTTGGTTGGAATCAGCTGCGTGAGTGGAAGTGGTCAATCAGACTCCCTTTTCGACCACTTTGTATCTGAATACGCATTGGTGAGTAGAGACTTAACTGCATCCGTGAGGGGAAGTGACGGTTTTGGGGGCTGAACCTGCCAGCTCCCCTCACGCACATAATGACCCCGCGCCTCTTTACACTTGGAAAAGGTCGAGTCATTCGCGCAAAATGGTTTCGGCGGTCCACACAGTGCTAGACCGGTTGGAGGAACACATGGCTATCGAGTATTACAACGCTCCCTCGGAAATGAACGAGGGCGGCGAGAATCGGCCTGCTCATGCGCGTTCCCTCCGTAGAAAAATCGGACGGTGGGGTGCGCTAATAGGCGCGTTAGTTCTGGTCGGGGTCATTGCATTCGCGGTTCCGATGCCGTATGTGATTACGTCTCCGGGGCCGACGTACGACGTCCTCGGTTCTATGAATGGTGATCCTGTAATCGAAATTGCCGCCCCCGACGTTGCGAAGCAGTCCGAGGGGCAGCTACGCATGGTCACTGTGTCGAGTTTAGGCGGTCCGGATGCACACGTGTCCCTCGTGGATTTTCTACTGGCGAAGCTAGATCCGTCGAGCAATGTAAGGCCGGTGGAGGAGGTCTATCCGCGTGACCTTACCCGCGAAGAATTGGATGAGCTCAGTAAAATCCAGATGACCTCCTCGCAGTCGACCGCCGCCTCAGTGGCGCTGGAGGAGCTCGGCTACGACGTGGACGTGACCATGACGGTTGCGGGCGCAACATCGGGATCGCACGCTGAGGGTGTGGTCGAGGAGGGCGATGTGCTCCAAGCGATCATCACTCCGGATGGGGAGAGGCATGCGGTTGACCGACCGTCGGTTCCGTTCGCGCTTCCAAAGACTCTCCCGCCAGAAACACCCGTGAAACTGGAAATCTTGCGTAACGGTGAGAAGAAAACCCTTGCTATGCGCACCTATCTGCCTGAGGAGGCGGGGCCGGACTTTATGGGTTCTCGGTTCGGTATCTACCTGAGCGCGGACGTGAAACTACCTGTCGACGTAACAATTCACCTGGAGAACGTCGGCGGCCCATCGGCCGGTTTGATGTTCGCACTCGGAATCATAGATAAGTTCACCGGCGGCGATTCGACCGGCGGTGCGATTATCGCGGGCACCGGCGCGATCGGATATGACGGTGAGGTGCAGCCAATCGGCGGCATTGTGCAGAAAATGTACGGTTCAAAGCGCGATGGTGCCCAATGGTTCCTTGCCCCGAAGTCGAATTGCGACGAGGTGGTGGGAAACATCCCCGATGGCCTAGAGGTTTGGCCGGTTTCGACGCTCGCGGAAGCACGCGAGGCGGTGCAGGCCATCTCGAAGGGAGCCACTATCGATCACCCGGTGTGCGAGGCCAAGTGATCCTTCGCCGGGCATGAAGGCGCACCGGACCTCTCCCACTGGCACAGGGTTCCCGCGGCGTGTACCATTCCGACCCAAACTGGCGTGTGCCCGGCTTCGATTAGGCACTTCCCCTCACAGACGTGGCAAGGCGATTACTTATCTACAGGTATTCAGACCCAAACTGGCAAAAACCGGGCGCTGATTAGGCGCTTCCCCTCACGGATGTGGTTGAAGCCGTATCGTTTTGCGGTATTCCGAGGGGAACTGGCAGATTCGGCGTGCAAAACCGCCACTTCCCCTCACAGAGGTAGCTAGGCCTCCGCTTGCCGACGAGCATTCAGACCTGAAGCGGCGATTCTCACGTCGCTTCAAGTCCGTTCCCCTCACGCACCTTCACTAGCGCGAGGAGTGTAGAACAACTAGCGCGAGAAGTGTGAAGCCGCCGCAAGAGCGGGAGGTTAGCAGCCGCAGCCGCCGCCCCCACAGCCAGCGTCGCTGCCTTGTCCGCTCCCGGATCCGCAGCCTCCTCCGGACCCGCAGCCGCAGCCGCTACCGCATCCTCCGGACCGGCGCTCTTCGGCGGGCATGAACGTGGTGAACAAGGCTTCAACCAGGCCAGGAACGAGGTTGGTGCCTTCGGCGACCTCATCATCGTTATCATGCGAGCGGGCTCGCACAGCACACCAGGACTCGCCGGTACGGAGAACGCCCGCAACAATGCGGACCTCGTCCCGGTCAGGGTGATTAGCGAAGAACTCGACGGCCTCTACCGGATCGGCGGGCGCCTGCTCCTGCACGGCGGGCGGAACCATCACTCGTTCGGTGGCAACTGCTGCGCCCGCAACCGACTCGGGCCAGCCCAGTTGCGCGAGGGTTTCCTCCAGATCTTCGCCAGGCAAATCCTCCTGAATGACTGCAGTGAGGGCGGTCTCGGTGCCGTCCCAGCTGGCCTCGAGGTGTGCGCGCATGTCCGCGGGGAGTTCCTCCAAAGCCAACAACTCTCCCGTGGGTACCAGTGCGTAAACAGTGGAGGCGTGATCCCAACCCAAGGCCGAGGCCGCTCGCTCAATCTCGTGCACAGCGTGCGTGAGGCCAAGCTGGGCACTGGTTACGCCATTTGACTTGGGGGAGGCTGGTGCAGCCTCGTCCTCGTTAAACATTGTTCACTTCCTTTGTCCGTAGCTCGCCCTACACTTGAACCAGAACGTTCAGCCCCGATCGGTAGCGCGTAAGGCAGGTATGTTAAGCACCATTATTCCCGTGTGCCTTATGCCTCGCCAATCGGTAGACTGGACGGACGATGTAAGCAAACTCGCTAGTTTTCGAGAGGAAAAACGTGAGCGGTTTTCCATTCCAGGGCTTTCCTGAGCAGCCTCGGCCGCAAAAGCCCAGTCATCCTAAGAAAGGGATGACGCCTTTCCGGATCACCATCTTGGTGCTTGTGATTCTTGGGGCGTTCATCTACGTTGCGTCCGATTTGTGGACGCAGGTCCTTTGGTTCAACCAGTTGGAAGCCCAACGAGTGCTGTGGACCAAGTGGCTGTCGATTCTAGCGATTGTCGCTGTGGCAACGGTTGTG
This sequence comes from Actinomyces sp. HMSC075B09, assembly GCF_001812395.1. Classification (NCBI taxonomy): domain Bacteria; kingdom Bacillati; phylum Actinomycetota; class Actinomycetes; order Actinomycetales; family Actinomycetaceae; genus Actinomyces; species Actinomyces sp. HMSC075B09. The sequence continues at coordinate 44,971 of NZ_KV808742.1, read as the reverse complement.
AACGCTACTATTGTTGGCCTGAACATGAACTGGGCGCACAAGAAACGTCCGCGTTCAATGCTTGGAGGCCGTAGCGAAAGCCTAATGCAGTATCAGGAGAAAATGACGTCGCTGCGACGCGTCATTTTCTGGGGTGTTCCGCTGATCATCGGCCTATTCACGGGCCTCGGGCTTGCCGCCGATTGGCGGCAGATCATCATGTGGATGAACCGTACTCCGTTCGGAATTACGGATCCGCAGTTCAACACCGATGTTTCGTTCTACGTGTTCACGTTGCCGCTCTTGAAGATGATCCTCTCGCTTTTCACAACGGTGTTTGTCGTGAGCCTTCTCGCTTCCATCGTGGTGCACTACCTTTACGGTGCTATTCAGGTGGCTCCTCGTTTTCGGGTTACGAGGCCGGCTCGGCGTCAGGTTGGAATCCTTGCGGCAATCCTGTCGCTAGTGGTTGGCCTGCGCTATTGGATTGCCCCTTACCGGGCGCTGGTTGAGACCACCGGATCACCTTCGGATGGCGCCCTGTACACGCAGGTTAATGCTTACATTCCGGCGCAGCTGATACTCGCGGTTATCTCGGTGCTTGTAGCGATACTCTTCGTGGTTGCGGCCTTCCGCGGCACATGGCACCTGCCCGTGGCGGGTGTTGCTGTTACGGTGGTTTCCGCCCTTGTTCTGGGAATGGCATACCCTGCGCTGATCCAACAGTTCAAGGTGCGTCCAAACGAGCGCGCCCTGCAGTCGCCCTACATTCAGCGCAACATTGACGCGACGCTTGCGGCATATGACCTCGAGGATGTTGAAGTTCAGACCTACGCGGCGAGGACTGATACCGCCACTGGCCAGCTCCGTGACGATGCGGCGTCAACGCAGCAGATCCGTCTTATTGACCCGGACATAATTTCACCGACTGTTCGACAGCTAAAGCAGTCGCGCTCGTACTATACGTTCGAGGATCAGCTGAACGTTGATCGTTACGAGATTGACGGTCAGAAGAGGGACACGGTTATCGCGGTTCGCGAGATCGACCTCGAGGGCCTCGACAACAACGAACAGAACTGGGTTAACAGGCACACCATTTTCACGCACGGATACGGCGTGGTGGCCGCTTACGGCAACAGGGTTGACTCGAAGGGTGAGCCGCAGTGGTGGGAGGACGGTATTCCTTCCACCGGCGACGTTGGAGAGTATGAGCAGAGGGTGTATTTCTCGCCGAACTCGCCCGAATACTCGATTGTTGGCGCTCCTGAAGGATCCGACCCGCTCGAGTTGGACTATCCCGATGAGCAGTCCGGCGGCCAGGTTCCAACCACGTTCGATGGTGATGGTGGCCCGTCCATTGGTAACTTCTTCAACAAACTCCTATTTGCAATCAAGTTCCAGTCGACGAACATCTTCTTCGCGTCTCAGATTAACTCTGAATCGCAGATTCTGTACGACCGTGACCCGGCACTACGAGTTTCGAAGGTTGCACCCTACCTCACGCTTGACCGTAGGCCCTACCCGGCAGTGGTAGACGTGGATGGTGACCCGTCCACGCCTAAACGCCTCGTGTGGATCGTGGATGCTTACACCACGTCGAACCACTATCCGTATGCGCAGCACGTGAATGTTTCCGCAGCAACTGCGGATGCCTCCACGCAGGATTCAGCGCTGTACGCCGCGCAGCCGAACATCAACTACATGCGTAACTCGGTGAAGGCAGTGGTTGATGCCTACGATGGTTCAGTTTCTCTCTACCAGTGGGATGAGGAGGATCCGATCCTTAAGTCCTGGATGAAGACCTTCCCCGGTCAGGTGAAGCCGCTCGCGGACATTTCGGGTGACCTGATGGCGCACCTTCGCTACCCGCAGGACCTGTTCAAGGTTCAGAGGTCGTTGCTTGCCGCATATCACGTGACCGAGGCCGGCGATTTCTACACGGGCGGTGACCGTTGGAGGCTGTCCGAAAACCCCACGTCAGTGCGAAACGTTGATGGCTCTACGCCAGTTCAGCCTCCGTACTACTTGACGATGCAGATGCCGGGCCAAGAAAGCGCAGAGTTCTCACTGACCTCGGTATTCGTGCCGGGCGGACGTGCGGATCGAGAACCGATGGCAGGCTTCCTCGCTGTTGACTCTGAGACGGGGTCTGAGGCAGGTAAGGTGCGTGAGGGGTATGGTCAGTTGCGTCTGCTCGCGCTTCCATCCTCGACCACGGTGCCGGGGCCGGGCCAGGTGCAGAACAACTTCAACGCGAACGCGGAGATTGCGCGAGAGCTGAACCTGATGGACCAAGAAGGGTCCGAGGTAATCCTCGGAAATCTGCTGACTCTGCCTGTTGGTGGCGGCCTGCTATACGTGCAGCCGGTCTACCTACAGGGTACGGGTTCAACCAAGTACCCGGTTCTGCGTAAGGTCATGACCGCGTTTGGTGATTCCGTTGGCTTTAGTGAGACGCTTGAGGGCGCCCTCGATATGACATTCAAGGGTGACTCGGCGGCGGAGCTAGCTGAAGGCACGGGAAGTACGGACGGATCCGGATCGGGAGACGGTGAGGATTTGGACCTGTCGACCCAGCAGAAGCTGACCAGCGCCTTGCAAGGTGCACGTGATGCCATCATTGCGGGTGAGGACGCGATGAAGGCTGGCGATTGGGCCGAGTACGGTAAGCAGCAACAACGCTTGCAGAACTACTTGACTCAAGCACTGCGTTTGCAGAACGAGCTGGACACGCAAACTCAGCTCAGCCCTGAGGAACTCACTGTTGACGCGCCTGAACCGACGGCCGCGCCCACTGAGCCGGAGGGCACAGCCGCTAAGTAGTAGGGCAAACCTGGGGCCTCCCGTCTGCCGCTGACAAGCTGGTAGGCGGGAGGCCTTGCTTTACCCCGGGGTGGGCGCCGCGGCGTTGCCTCCGGCGATGAGGGCTCATGGGCCTGGCTTCGGCCTGCGCTTTTGGTGGGCCCGGCCTCTGCATACGGCTCGAATTCTCGGTTGGCAGTTCTAAACCACGTGCCCGACGGGAAATGCCTATTTCGGTGGTAATTCTGGCCGGTTGGGTCGGAATGCGGTCACAAACGGATTGCCTTGCCGCGCTGCGTGAGAGAAAGCGCCTGATTTCTCCCTCGTTCTCGCCGTTTTGGGTCTGAAAGCTAGTGGAGCGCTCGAGCGCCTAACGGTTTCGAGAGGGGAAGTGCCTCCATGATCAGGATTTTGTGTCACTTTGGGTCTCGCACGCGATCGGGACGCGCATGACATACGGTTGTAGCGGGTAGCCAGGAAGGGAGGCCGTTTTGAACCTAATCGTCGAGGTAGCAGATATAACTTTGTTCGAAGTCGATGTGATTGTGAATGCGGCAAATTCCTCGCTGCTGGGAGGAGGCGGGGTTGATGGCGCAATTCATCGGGCAGCCGGTCCGGGTTTGCTTAAAGAATGCCGCAAGATACGGGACACGGAGTTGCCGGACGGGCTACCAACTGGGCAGGCCGTAGCTACAAAGGCTTATGAACTGCAGGCACTTTGGGTCATCCACACGGTTGGTCCGAATCGGCATGCAGGCGAGGGAGATCCGCATCTGCTCGAGTCGGCATTCCGGAGCTCTTTGGAGTTAGCTACACAGTTGGGTGCCCGATCGGTGGCTTTCCCAGCTATTTCTGCTGGCGCCTACGGTTGGGGAATGGACGAGGTCGCGCGGGTCGCGGCTTCAGCTGTTATGGCCTGGAACAGTGCAGAGAATGGTGCTTGCAGGGCTTTACAAACGATTATTTTTGCGGTTACGAATGAGAATTCTCGCGCGATATTTGAATCGGCGCTAACGCTAGCCGCGGGCTCGTTCGAAGTTGATTAAGGAGGACGCTGATGGCGTGGGTGATTCTAGTGGTTTCTGCGATGTTTGAGGCCATGTGGGCAAGTGCATTGGACCGTATGGCGGGTGGTGCTCTTACGTTGCTAAATGTGCTGAGTTTTGTGGTCGGTTCGATAATCTCTGTGGGTGGCCTGTATTTGGCGCTACGTGACTTGCCGGTTGGAACGTCCTACGCGATTTGGGTTGGGATTGGTGCGGCAACAACGGTGTTGTGGGCAGCGTTCGCTGGGGTTGAGACACTAACAGCTTTGAAGTTGGTCTTCATTGGCATGATCGTTGCTGGCGTTGCCGGCCTAAAAGTTGTGTCATAGCGTGGGGGAGCACACGCACGAGTCTTGAAATAGGCTCCCACACGTGGGGTGGTGCTTCGTTTCAATGTTCAGATGAGGCGTCTCGTTAATGCTCCGGGAAAGTATCTGGATCTAAGCTTGCCGAGGCGAGTGGACAGGCTCCCAGATTTGAACTCTCCCCAGGTGAACCGTTCGAGGTGTGGGAGTTTGCTGCGAATAGTCTCTTCTCGTTGACGCTCGTCATGTAGGACAGTCTCGGGACTGACCAGGCTGCCGTCGTATTTGATCATGCCGTCAAATTCGAGCGCTAGCCCCTTCGATGGGTAGGCGAAGTCCGCGAAGTAGCGGCGTCTGCCTTCTCCGATTTCGAATTGCTCGGTGGCGGGAGGAAATCCAAAACGGTGAAGTTCGAGTCTTAGTAGCGATTCGCCGATGCTTTCCGACCAGGGGGAGATGAGACGCAGATTGCGGCGTGCGCGTCGTTTGCCACGGTGATCTTTTCGGCTTGCCAGGATTGTTTCGAACCTTAGAAGGATGGTCCTAAAGGCTGTTTCGACGGCTGCCCGGTCACGTTTGTGTTCACGGACGCGTTGTTGGATGAACCAGTCGACTATGGGCACACAATGGCGTGCGGGGTGGCGCGCCAGTAGCTCCACACAGAGGTAGTCCCACCTCAGCGTTTTCATGCCATCGATTGTTGTGTAGGCGGACGCGGGAAGGGTTCTGGAGCTTCGTTTGACCACTGCCTCGTGGATTCGAGGCAGATTGTGGCTGTGCGTTGGTGCGGATGCCTCTAGGCTTGTTCCGGGCGATCCCGAGGGTGCTTGTGCGGGCAAAAGACCGAGGGCGTTGCCGAACCACTGGTAAGTGGCCTCGCCTACGAAACGTAGTTTGCATTTGGAGTGGTGGCGGGAATGCTTTACTCCTGTGATGAGCTCGATTTCCCAAGTTTTGTGTGGGATCGGTGCGCCGTGGATGAGGGCAGCAATGATTCCGTCTAGGGCGGTGCCTTCGGCGGACATGTCAAGTACTCGGCGGGCGCGCTCCTTCTGGACGGCTTCCCAGATTTCCCAGGGTGCACCGGGTTGGATTTGCGCCCAGAGCCCGTAGGCTAGTCTGACGCGGCTACTGTTTTTGCGCCTTGTGATGGTTCGGCCTGATTGTGCCCATGTTGCGATGTTGTGAAGATTTCCCATGCGTGAAAGGGCATCATGATTGTGATTTTCGAGGGGTGCTATCCGACGAGGGGTGTGGATTCTGTTATGAGAGCCCGGCTTGGGGAAACTGGTAGGGCATGGAGAACATGTGAGCAGGGGCAGGCCGGCGATGGAGCTGCGGTCGGAGGCAGACTATGCGGGGCTGGGCCGTATTCAGACGGGAAGTGCCAGGAATCCGAGGCGGTCAAGACGGTTTAGGTCGGAATCGCTACGAATCCGCCTCTGCATGATTGCGATTCCGACGGGAAGTGGCATGTAAGGAGGCTTTTGTGGCACTTCTGGTCTGAATCGTGATTTGTCCTGTAACGCAAAGCAGGGGTCTAGTTTGCGAGAGGACGCCCCCACCCGTCAACTTTCCATTTCGGGTCTGAACCGAACAGGTACATGATTCCCTCAACAATTCCCCACATGGCAACGATGGGAGCGAGGCCCAGCGCAGATAGCAAGGTAATCAGCAGCTGGATAACCGCTAGTTTGTATTTACCTAGGTAAAAGTTCTGGGTTCCAAACGCTCCCAACAAAATGGCCAGCACGCCGGCTACGACCCTGTCTTTTTGTGGTTTGTCAGCGGCATCTCGGTGCTTGTTGCGGCCGGCATTTAGGGTCTGAAAAGTGTTTCTTATCTTCGTAACCGCAGAGTTTTTCGAGGTCGCCGCCATTTCACTTGTTGTATCTGGTGAAGGTTCAGGTCGCTTGACCGTGTTTTTCTTTGAACCACCCGGCGGCAGAGGTGCCCGGTATGAACTGCGTTCTGCGCGCGAGTGGCCGGCATTGACGTTACCGCTTACTCGGGGCTTTCGCGGTGCCCGTGGGGAAGTGGCGGAGGCGTGCTCGACGCGTGCAACATCTCTTTGGAAATCATTGTCTTGAAGCTGAGGGAGGTTGTATTCGCAGGCATTTTGGGTCTCAGACTCGTTGTGCGTCTCGCCCTCCTCGGTGTTCCAATACTTTTCAGGTTGAGGAAATGCGCTCATCGGGGCACCTCCTCTCCAACTGGTGTTTGGCTCTCGCTCGCGATTCAGATCCATAGTGCCAGAAGTTCTCTTAAATTTTTTCAAGGCGTGCCTTCGACACGCAGATTGTTATCTTTTTCGAAACTGGCGCGACGTCGAGCTGGAGAAGCGCTCATTTCTAATCCGAGTTATTCACAGAATTTTGAGACGGTCTAGGAATTGGCGCTCGTATGTCGTACTTTCCTTGTACAGGTTCCAGATTCGAGGAGTTCAGTGCGATGCGCCATCCCAAAACCATGACAGCTGTGGCCATACTAAGTTTGTGTAGCGTGGGCATCGCAGGGTGTTCTTCACCGGGGAATAACGGGGCCGAGGAGGCCCAAACTTCTCTTGCTTCCCAAGCTACAACTGAAGCCCCAAGCGCAACTCCAACAATCCCACCGGCAGACGTGCTCTACCCGCACCCCAAACCAGAAATGCCGGCCGAGGCGCACGAGCACTCCGTACTAGGAGCGCAGGCGTTTTCTGTGTATGTCCTGGAAATGTTTGGATACACAGGCGCTACTCAGGATATTGACGCATTTGCAAGCTTATGTATTGAAGACTCTGCATCGTGCAACAGTTTCCTAGATCGCATGAGAAAAGTCAGCGAGGAAGGTTCGTACTATGAAGGCTACGAGCTTCAGGTCACCAGGGTGAACGGAAGCTTGTTCGAGGGAAGCCGACCGGAGGTCGAATTTGGAACTCAACTCTCGGCATTTGTTCCCGGGCATATATTCCACGATGCTACGACGCCTGAACTCGTCAAATTCGAGGATTCGGACATCATAGGTGGAGTTGAAGTGGTATGGCGGGATGGCTGGAAGGTTGTGGAGTTTCAGATGAGGGAGGCAGATGATGAATAAGTCATTGCTGACTCTGTTGCCAACTCTTACCCTGGTCGCTCTGTTAGGTGCTGGCGGTGTCGCTCTTGCCCAAAGCGAGGGCCGGGAGCCTTTGGTTGAAGCCCCTAAACCGAATGAATCTCTTTTTCTGATATCGTCCCCCATCTTCCCGGTTGTCGGCATCTATGATTTGGGTTTGCTCCCTGATGGTTCTAAGGGCGTGCGGTTTGATTCGGCTGGTAAGGCGGGCTGGGACACGCTCGAGGTGTGCAGTTTGCGCCGGTTTTCAAATGGCAGTCATGCGCATCAGTTGTGTTTTGATCCGGTTACTGGCCGGGTCCAAGCTCCAACCGGCGGCAGCACCACTGATGGTGGAGTTGAGTATCGTCCGGTAGATCTGTCACAAATAGTTGCTAAAGCGGTCGATGACGCAAACTTGGCAGGCATGCGAGTAAACATTCAACCCAACAAGGGTTGGGTTTTTGCCACGGTGCCAACAATTGTCTACATGACTGGGGAGAAGCCGACTAACTCGGTAAACGTCGATGGGTTTGACGTCACTGTAACTTGGAGCGTTCGAGAGCACCAGATCCAGTTCAACGAACCCGGCGGAGGTGCCTCTGAACTGGTTGTTTCCACCGATGGCGCGCCTTATCCGAACGAGTCAATCACCTGGACCTACCGCAACGAAGGCCGAACTCACGTGTCCGTGACAACCGTGTGGGACGCGAAAGTTAATGTAGCTGGTTCCAGTTTCGACATGCCGAAGCAGCGTGCCACCACGTCCACTAGTAGCGAGTTCGAGGTGCGCAAGCCCATCATCTCGCTGACAAAACCTAGCTATTAGCCGCCAGGAGCTCGAATGATAATCCGAGCGTCAGCAGGAGCCTAGATGACCTCGTTTGTCCTCTGTAGACGCGAACAGCGTGCAATCCTGGTCAAACACGGTGCAAGCGAAACTGTGGCGTGGCGAGGGGGCCAGCTTCATCCTCAAAAATTAATCGACGTAAACCCAAGGCGAGCCGTCCTCTGTGCGGATGAATCGAGAGCGTTCTTCCTGTACGCCCGGGCCTTGCGGGGTGAGGTAGTGGGCGCGGAAGTGGACCATGCCCATGGAGTCAGGTTGTTGCCCCTTCACGGTTTTGATGATCTCGAGGCCTGTCCACGTGATGGCGTCGTCGAAGGTGAGGGAGCTCGGTCTGGTTTTCGCATGCCAGGTACGGAGCAGGAAGTCGCGGTCTTTACGTGCAAAAGCACAATACCGGGCGCGCATAAGGAGTTCGGCCGTGGGCGGGTTGCCTCCCCGATGGAACGGGCCACAGCACTGTTCGTAGGGTTTTGCGGAACCACAAGGGCACATGGTTTCTCTCTCTGCCGGTATTCAGACCTAAAGTGACTCTACCGAAATCTTTCCGACCTAGAGGCCTCTACCGCGTGGTGGCAGCCTGCTTATTATTCAGTCGAGCAGTATCTGCCCAATGGCTCGTCGCAGGGAATCGATTCAGACCCAAAGTGGCTAAAACAGGCATCTAAACTGGCAGTTTCCCTCACGATTGTGGCTGGAGCATCGGCCTCGCGCGCGATTCAGACAGGAACTGTCAAAAAATCGGCAGAAACAGGAGCTTTCCCTCACGGACGTGGTTGCGAGCCATGTCAAGATGCCAAGTTGAGGTGCCTTGTGTCGTAGGGTAGGTTCGGTCTCGCAACGGAGCGGTCGCTCAGGACGCATGCTAACAGGGGCGCGGATGTCGCTAAGGTGCTGTCGTTAGAGAAGAGCGAGCAGCCGGGAGGCAGGTCTAATTTGCCGGCTCCCTCTGGAGGCAGGGCCGTATAACGTCAGTTACCGCAAGGATTGCTGTCAGGTTTGATGCTGGCGCACCCTTCGCTTTGCGCGTCCTGGATCGCGCTGTCTGGATCCCAGCCGTTTGACGCAAGATACTGGATCTCCGTGTAGTTAGTGCACTGCTTCCCAACTACGATGATGTCGTTGCAAGAGGATTTTTGTTCCGCTTCTTCTCGGCGTTTCTTGGCTTCCTCTTCCTTCTTCATCTCCTCTTTTTTCTTGTCCAGCTCGTCGCTGTATTTGTCGATGGAGCCTTTGAGGGCAGTGGAGTAGTGTTCCGCGTTAGATTTTATTTCGCTTATTCGGTCGAGTGTCGCGTTGGCCGCGCGCAAATCGTCAAGACTTTTCAGCTCGCTGGGCACCTCGGGTATTTCGGGCGGCGAGTCGACCAGTCGTTGGGCACCCATCAGTAGATTTAGTGATCCTTCGACCTTCCCGTACCCTTCGGAGGTGTTTGCTTTCGCTAAGCTCGCTTTCGCGCTAGCTAGAGCCTCCGTAATCGCGGTTCGGTATTCGCCGTTCTTCTCACTGATAAGAGGCGCAGCGTAATTTAGTACGCCTTCGGTGAGTTTTTGGACCGATTCGGTGAGGATTTTTGTGTGCTCCTTGGCTTCGCGAGTAGCTCTAGTTATGGCCTTCGCGTCGGCAGCGGAGGAACAAGTCGCGATGGCTTTGGGGGCTTCGCTCAGTGCTTCTCGTGTGGCTTTGATGAGGGGAGTGGCTTCGTCGCTGGTGGAGTACCCAAAGGAGTTTTCGTCGTTGAAGAAGTTGAGTAACTCCCGCGCTTTCACGGCTTCTGTTTCGTACTGCTTTACAGCGGCTGCGTGGTCTTCGGTGGCTTCGGCGCAACTGTTTTGCGATTTTGTCAGGTAGTGATATGCGATGAAGCCGAAGCCAAATACTAGCGCCGCGACGAGTAGCGCTGAAACTAAAATCTTTCCCGTTTTCATGGCCTTGGCCCCTGGCCGCCACCTTTCTGTGAGCGTTCTTAGCACAAGGATAAACAGTTTTTATCGGGAGCGGTACACCTTCAGATTCCTCGCGAGGTTGGTGTGCTGAAGAAAAAGCGCTGAGATTTCCTCTAATTCATGCGTGGCGGAAGGGGCGAAGCGGAGAAGATGAAAGGAGGCGTGGTTGGGCGCCGAGGGGAAGTAGCGGTGTGGTAGTTGTGCGTGAGGGGAAGGAGCAGTGCTGTGATGGTGCGTGAGGGAAAGTGGTCATCTGGGAGGGGATTTCTGCCGCTTTGGGTCTGAACGCTGGCCCAACCTGCCAGGTGTATGACCGTGCGTGAGGGGAAGTGCCTGTTTGGGCTATCAGTTTCGCCGCTTTGGGTCTGAATCGCGCTGGAGGAGGCAGCTACAACCTCGACCGTGAGGGGAACTGTCGTTTTAGGACCTGTTTTAGCCACTTTGGGTCTGAATCGTTGAAGGTGGCGGGATGAGCTTTGGCCTGGATGCTGTTTCATCGGCCGACGTGTTCACCCTCAATTTGGTGGCTATCGTCGTGCTGTTGCAGAGCAACAAAAAATCTCGCCACATTTCGATGTGGCGAGATTTGAGTGGTAGCGGGGGCAGGATTTGAACCTACGACCTCCGGGTTATGAGCCCGGCGAGCTACCGAACTGCTCCACCCCGCGTCGGTATTTCAACTTTATGAAACCGGTGGCTGGAATTCAAACGCTTAGCGGGTGCTGTTCGTCACCACTTGCTAATCGGAGCTCGGAAAAGAAGTTACCAACGAACAGAAATGCGCATTTGTGAGATCGCGAGGACCTCACAAATAAGCAAATGAAGCTCAAATTTCAGCCTACACGCGAGGGGGAGGAGGGCTGGCGTCGGGCACCTTCAACGAGAGGCTCGATTAACGGCGATTGTAGTAGTGCAAGTCCGGACCCGTTCCGGTGGGGCGCGAGGTGGATGAGCGCGGCCGCGATCGCAAGGCGCCCGCTGGTGAATGTGGGGCTCGGTAGCGAGCGAGAAAGTATATAGGGAGCTTGCCTGGCAACTGCATGCTGCCACGTTGCGCGCGAGGAAGTGGCCGGGAGTATGGTGAAGGCCATGGGAATGGCGTGGGCGCTTTTGGCGATTGTGGGCGCGACATTGGTGGCGTCGGGCGTTCAGAGCATTGCTGGCATGGGCTTTGGGCTGGTGGCAGTCCCGGTGTTTATCACCTTGTTTGGCCCCGCGGAAGGGGTGCTGTGGGGCAATGTTATTGGCTCGGTGACGGCAGGGACGTTGCTCCTCGAGAAGCGTAAGGACGTGGACTGGGCGATAGCGATTCGTTTCACCGTGGCGGCGGTACCGGTGATTTTCGCGACGGTGCTACTAACCCGCAACTTGGATGCCTCCATGATGGACGTTGTGGCGGGGCTGATAATGCTGACTCTCGTTGCGTTCACCCTTTTTGCGCGGAATATGCCTCGAGCGCAGGGACGTCTCCCCATGTATTTCACCGGCGGAATGGGTGGATTCTTGTCGGCGTCGGTGGGGCAGGCGGGGCCGGTCCTTACGGCTTATGCGCGGGCGGCGCAGTGGCCGCAGCGCAGTTTCGCTGCGACGTTGCAGGTGTATTTCTTGGCGATGAACGCGGTGAACATTCCGCTGAAACTGGCAGTTGGGTATGGTCCGCACGACGGTCGCCTGGCAGTTGCGACCCTCGTCGCGGGTCTTGTCGGGACGGGGCTTGGTACCGTCGCGGCGCGTAAAGTCTCGTCGCACATCACTAAGCAGCAGGCACGCAATTTTGCGATGATTGTCGCGTGCGTCGGGGCCACTTTGGTGTTTGCGCGCGGACTCGTTAGCGTCCTGGGCTAGGGGCCTAAACGGGCAGTTCCCGTCGCACAACGCCTAACCGCAGCCACCGGAGCGTTCTTGATGGTGAGGGGGTAGCTAACTCCTCCTGAATGAATATCTCATTGAGCGGGGACGCTCGCGGGGCGAAACCCCCTGGGGTATCGTGTGGTGGGTGAGGGAGGAAGGTGAACCATGGAGAACTCGACGGTAAAGGTGCTTTCGCAACCAATGCCGCAGGGGCTCGGCGCCGACTACGTTGGTGCGACCGGCGCGAGGAGGGCGGAGCGGCGCAGGCGCCTACTGATCGCGACGGCATGGGCGGTAGGGGTTTTGCTTTTCCTGGGACTGCCAACGGACCTGATCCCCAACCCGATTTTTGGGCGCGAAGTGCCTATTCGCTGGTGGGAGTACCCGGTTGTGGGTGCAACGACGGCACTCACGTTCGCGTGGTTTGCCGTGCAGGCTCCGCCGATGGAGTTCCAAAAGAACGGGCGCCTGCTGGGTGGAGTGATGATCACTTTGTTTGCGGTGGCGTGCCCGGTGTGTAACAAGATTATTTTGTTGTTGCTCGGCACGGCTGGAGCCCTCGGGTTCTGGGCCCCATTGCAGCCTTTCATTGCGATCTTCTCGCTGGCCGCGTTGACGCTTGCGCTCTACCTGCGTCTACGATCTGCTCGCCGTTGAGCCTCCTTGCCCGAATTTTCACGGCATTGCGTTTGCGGCGGCCTTGACGGGTAATAATGGAGGCTGGCGTTGTAAACGGAAAGCGGGGGTGTCCCATGACTATCGCGATGATCTGGGCGCAGGACAAGAATGGCGTCCTCGGCAATGGGAACGAAATGCTCTGGCATGTGCCGGAGGATTTCAAGCATTTCAAGGCGGCAACGCTCGGGCACCCGGTGATTATGGGGCGAGGATCCTGGGAGGCGCTTGGTGGAAAGCCTCTGCCGGGCCGCTTGAACGTGGTGATTACGGGGCAGAAGGATTACGTGGCCGAGGGGGCCAAGGTCGCTCATTCGCTCCAGCAGGCGGTCGCGGTGGCGCAAACTTCCGCGGAACTCGTATGGATCGTTGGGGGCGCGCGGGTTTACGCTGACGCGATGGGTATCGCTGACGAGCTTGTGGTGACGGGCCTGGATCTTGAGGTTGCCGTTGCTCCCGATCTGGTTTACGCGCCGACTATTGATGCTGAATCTTGGTGGGCCGATCCGGCGCGGTCGGACGCGCAGTGGCGGCCGCGGTCTGGTGATGCGAGATGGAAAGTGACGACGTATCTGCGACGTCGGTGATTTAGTGGGCCGCCGTTCGGGGTTGCTTGCCTCTGTGTAGTGGCGCGTCCGGCGGCGTCACTTACGTGGGCGGCGCGATATCGATTGAGACCCAAAGTGTCGGTTTGGTTGGCAAAATGGTCGTTTCCCCTCACGAATGCGGCTTGAGGTGGATACTTCTGTAACGATTCAGACCCAAAGCGCCGATTTGGGAACTGTTTTTGCCGCTTGCCCTCACGCTCGTGTTCAAGGCTGCGAGCCCACTCGCATCCGTGAGGGAATCTGCCTCTCTACGAGGGCTTCGCTGCCAGTTTGGGTCTGAAGCCGTGTATATGCCGGACGTGTGAAAGGGTGCGGGAGGGGAACTGCCTGTTTTGGGTGGAACTGCCTGTTTTGGGTGTAGGTTTCGCTTGTTTGGGTCTGAATGCTGTCTGAAGGGGTGTGCTGTCTGAAGGTGCGTGAGGGGAAGCGCCCGGTTTGGGATTGTTTCTTCTCAGTTCAGGTCTGAATACCGGTTGAGGAGGCCCCTGGCTGCAGTGACTGTGAGGGGAACTGCTGGATTTGGGTGCAAAAAGGGCAGTATGGGTCTCGCAACCGATAAAGCGGCACGTTAGGTCTGAATCGTTGTGGGCGAGGGCGCCTGAGTGCAGGCCATCGCAGCGGAAACAGGTATGGGTTCGAGTCGGGCCTGCGGCTCTAGGAGCGCCCGGGAATCGAGTGTCTTAAAGGTCGGGTATTTCCGCGGCTGCCTCGGCGGCGGCTGGGTCGAAGCTGAAGAGTGTGGGCTGCGGGTCGGCGAGGGCAACGCTGATGGTGCGCTTGAATCGCTCGTTCATCTCAGGCAACGCGTCGACGGGGAACCAGCGCACTTCGGAATTCTCGCCGTCAATTGGTCTTGGCGTGCCGCTGATGTAGCGCATGTGCAAAGAGATGTCGAGGTAGGAGCTCACATCCCCATTCAGGTAAGTGGTCGGCCCAACTGTGCCGATGGCGAGGATACGGGTTGGCTCGCACATGATGCCGGCCTCTTCGATGGCCTCACGGATGGCGGCGTTGGCGGGCTCCTCGTTGGGGTCGATGATACCTGTGACGGGAGTCCAGTGGCCGTTGTCTGAGCGCTTCACCAGCAGCACTTCGGTGCCCTCATCGTTCGTGATAACCGCGGTGACGCCCGACAGCCATAGCGGTGCATGTCCAACGTGCTCGCGCAAGTCTGCAACAAATTTTGGTATAGCCATGCATTCAGTCTATGCCTTGGATATGCGAGGACGGGTTGGCAGTTCTCCTCGCGGACAGGTTACGCCAGCTCGCAGTCGCATCCTCGCCTCGGAATCTTCCGGCTCGTCGAGGCTCTTCGGAAGCCTGCAACGCTTGAGGCGGTGTGTTGTTGGTGATGTTCGCGGCTTTTCGCGAGCGCGGTTTTGGGGCCGCACGCCGGCTTCGTATGCTGAATGTATGACTGATGTTAAGCGTATGTTGCGGGCGATTGTTGCGATTGTTTTCTTCACTTACATTGGTCAGTTTTTATTGAATGCGGCGATTGCTCCATTGTCGAGGGCGCTCGGCCTCGCGGAGTGGCACATGGGTGCTGCGCTCTCGTTGGCCGCGATTATGGTGACTTTGTTGAGCCAGCCGTGGGGGAGGGCTTCGCTATCGTGGGGGCGCCGGCCGGTGCTTTTGTCGGCGCTGGTTTTGGCTCTCTGCGCGGGGTTGTTGTTCTCTTTGACGGTTTGGCTCCGCACAGCGGCGCTGATTCCGGCGGGTTTGGCGGCATCGGGAATTATTTTGGCGAGGGGTGGTTTCTTCGGTGCGGCGGTGGCGGCTGTCCCTCCAACCGGGCAGGCGTTAATCGCGGAGATCACCCCCAACGAGGCCTCTCGCGTGCGCGGAATGGCGGCATTCGGGTCGGCTTTTAACGTGGCCGCGATGGTGGGTGCGCTCCTGTCGGGCCTACTGGCCGCATGGTGGTTGATGGCGCCGGTGTACGCAACGCCGGTGAGTGTGGGTATTGCCCTTGTTATCGCGCTTGTCACGCTACCGAAGTCGACAAAGCGCGAGGGAAGGGTGAAGCCTCCAAAAATGTCCGCATTAGACCGGCGTGTGCGGCCGTATTTAGCAGCGGGTTTTGGTCTCTTCTTCGCGATGGGGATCGTGCAGATTTGCATCGGGTTTGTGGTGCAGGACCGTTTTGGTATTGCTCCGGAGAGAGCGGTGCTTCCCACGGGACTTGCGATGCTTGGTCAGGCGGCTGGTGCGATTTTCTCGCAGCTGGTTTTGGTGCCTCGGTTGGTGTGGCCGCCGCGCAGGTTGCTGCGCGTGGGTTTGATGGTGGTTGTCTTGGCCGTGGCTGGAATTGCGCTGTCGTCTTTGCTGTGGGTCACGATATTGTGCGTTGCGCTCATTGGCATTGGGTCTGGGCTTGCGGGGCCGGGCTATAACGCGGGAGCGTCGCTGAAGGTTGGTCCGGATGAGCAGGGATCTGTTGCCGGTCTTCTGTCCGCTACGGGTGGTTTGACCTGGGTTTTTGCGCCGATTACGGGCACGGCTTTGTACGGGGTGTCGCCGCTGGCGGCGTTGTTGTTGGCAGTTGGGGCAGTTTCGGCTTCGGCGGGGGTGGCGTGGTTGCACCCAGAGTTCAGGTCGGATCGTTGGGGCGAGCGGCTGCGTTCTCGATTCAAGAGGAGGAAGCGGGCAGGCCGCGACTAGGCGCGCATCTGGTTCTTTCCTCCCTCGTTTAGAAGCGCTGTTTCGAGGTGCTACCCGGTTTTGTAGGTGAACGCTAGCGTGCCCACCTGCGTCCGTGAGGGGAACTGCCCGTTTTGGGTGTCGGTTTTGCCTGTTTGTGTCTGAATGCTGTGGCGTGTAGCTGCGCATGACCGTATTCAGAGGGGAAGTAGTGAATCTGAGGGTGCTTTTCGCCTGTTTGGGTCTGAATCGTGTACGAGGTGGTAGCGACATCTGCGTCCGTGAGGGAAAGTGTCTGATTCTGCAGCTGTTTCTGCCGACTTAGATCTGAATGCCGTCCGGAGGCGTGTGCTGTCTGAGGGTGTGTGAGGTGAACTGCCTGTTTTGGGTGTCGGTTTTGCCTGTTTGGGTCTGAATGCTGTGGCGTGTAGCTACACATGACGGTATTCAGAGGGGAAGTGGTGAACCTGAGGGTGCTTTTCGCCTGTTTGGGTCTGAATACCGTTTGGGGGGTGCCTCTGGGGTGCGCGGGTCCGCCAACACATCTGCTTGATAAGAGTAATGAGAAGCGTTATCATGTAAACCATGCTTAAACGACACCTCACCTCCGCCCTCGTTGCCTCGGTGTTCGCCGCCGCGGCAGTCTTCGCCGGCGTTCCAGATGCCCAAGCAGCCCAGCCTCGTGTAGTGCAGCCGGGCGCGCAGCCCCAAGTTGCGCAGGTTCAGCCCGGCCAACCTGAGGCTGCGCAACTCCCGGGCGCAAACGCCGCGACACAACCGCGCGCGGCGCAAGCTGGGTCCCGTATGCAAATCAAGCATGTGCAACCCGCCTCCTCGGATATGGAATCGCGCGTGGTGCTAGACCGTGGGCATGTGGACGCGTTCGCGGTGGATTTCGATGGTGAGGAAGTTTCGCTCGCGGTGAAGGAGGACGTGACAGGGTCGCATGTGCGCCACGCGTCGGAGGAGGTGCTACTTCACGTGAAACAAGAAGCCTTCACGGATGTCACGGCCAAGATCGCGGGCATTGAGCGCTCCGGCTACGCGCTGCCACAAACCCAGTCGCAGAGCCTGTTGTGGCCGGGATGGGATTCGATGTCGGTAGCGGATAGGGTGCCAGGCGCCGCGGTGACGATCACGATTGATAAGCTCACCGGCCCGGGTGAGGTGTTCTTGTGGCAAGACACTTTCTCTGGCAAGCCGCAGGCTGTCACGGCCGGGGGACCGCGTTTGCGTGCGGGCGCGGTGATCTCTCAGGAGACGCCCGCTCATGTGCACGCGAATTGGCTGTTCACGAAGCCGGGCGCATACCAGATGACCGCGCGCGCCTCGATAACTGCTGAGGGGCGTACCGTCACATCGAAGTCGGCGACGCTCACCTGGATCGTCGGAGACCTTAAAGCTGGCATTTCCAGCCTGAATACCGAATCGCCCGATACCTCGAGCGCACCTGGTGCCGAGGTGTCCAACGGATCTAGCGGTTCCGAGGAACAGCAGGAGCCCGGAAAGTCAGGGGGAAACCACCGCGAGGGCGGCTCGCATGAGAGTGGCACCCAGCAGGGCGGCAAACCCGGGAAAGAGGGCGAAGCTGGGCCCGCAAAAACCACGGGTGAGCAACCGCGGGGAGGCATGCCAGCCGCACCATCCACAGCCGGTAGCCAAGCGAATCCGACGCAGCCGGCGCCTGCAGCAGAACAGTGCATCCCAACAGAGGTGACGGTCCCAGCGGCAGGCTCGGCCTCGGGAAGTCACACGATCCCGGCTAACACCCACGTGCACCCAAACTGGGTGTTCGCGAAGGAGGGTACCTACCGGGTTTCGCTCACGCAGACGGCAACCATGAAATCGGGAAAGAAGCTCAGTGCTACGGGCACCCTCACCTTCAATGTTGGGGGTAGTGGAAATGCGACGTCAGGTCACTTTGATGTTGGATCGGTAGTCGAGTCGGGCCAACTCAAGATGCTGGTGAAGGATGACCGTTCGCAGCCGGCAACTTGGAGGAACCCGACCGAACTCGTATTTGGACTGTCCGATGCGGCTAAGGTCGCGGCGCCGACGGGTATTGAGTTTGTTGCACCTCAAGGTGCACCAGTTTGGATTATTAGTTCCACGCAAATGCAGGGCGTGCCGTGGGTGGGCGCAAACACGCAGCATCCGTCGCTATCGCAAGCTACTACCGGCCCGGTTACTTGGACAGTGAATAGTGTGCAGGGGCCCGGAGCGATGGCAGTTTTTGAGTCCGGATCATTCGGCCAGATTGTTGGTAAACGCTGGTTTGGCGCGTCCGGTAACGGCACCGCAAAGGTGTTCGTTGGTAAGACAGCTTCGGGAGCAGACTGCGAACTAAGCCCTGAACAGATAGCTGAAATCGAGGCTGCGGGCGGTGTCGTAGGAGGTCGCCTTGCTACGACGGGCTCCGAACCAGCCCTGCTCTGGCTTGGTGCAGCGCTCAGCATGATTGTTGCGGGTGCTCTTCTCATAAGGGTTGCGAGGCCGTCCTCGCCTTCAGTTTCGTGAGTAGTAAGCCACTAGTTGTAGCAATGGTTGCGGGGCTCCTGCTTGGAGGATGCGCGCCCGCGAATGCGTCGAAGGATGATCGGATTGAGGTGGTTGCATCGACGCCCATCATCGCGGACCTGGTGCGCAACGTGGCTGGACAGGACGCGTCGGTCACCAGCCTCGTGCCGGCTGGAGCGGACCCTCATTCCTACGAGCCGCCGCTCCGAGCAGTGCGTGACGTGGCATGGGCAGACCTTGCGTTTGAAAACGGGCTTCTGCTGGAATCTGGGGCCATTCGTCACACGATGAGGGCAAACTTACGCGAGGGCGTGCCGCTGATCAGTTTGGGAGATAAGGCTCCCGCGTACGGAGGGCGCCACATTCGCCTGGTGGAGGATTTTGCTCTGTCGACGGTGTGGCTCGGGTTCAGATCAGACCGGCTACCGGGTCCTTGGCAGATCCGTGCCACCTCGATGGAGGGCCCGGGCAGGCTGGCGGCTTTTACCACCGGAACGTTTGGCGAGGGGCGCCCGTACATCACGTCGGCTGACGGATTTGGCTCGGCTGATGCTGTGGCATTGCCTCCTGACGCGCACACCCACATGTCGTGGGCATTTAGCGAGGCTGGAACTTACACTCTGAACCTCGTGCAAGAGCCTCATTCGGGAAACCAGGAGTCTCTTGCAGGGCAGCAGGGTGCTTCGAAGGGCGAGGGGGTGCCGGACCCAAATGGCTCCGAGACCCAAACTGACGAGTATGAGCCGCGCTCTGTCTCCCAGACCCCAAGTGCCAATAGCTCAAATGCCACCTCCGAGACCCTAACTGCCGAAGAACAGCAGGCTGCCACTTCGAAGGCCCCAAGTGCCGCGCCGAAAGACGAGGTCGCGATCCGTTTCGCAGTAGGCGTAGAGCCTGACACTGGCCTCGTGCATTTGGACGCGGGACACGTGGATATTACGGCGACGCCTCAGGGAATCCGCCTGCTCGCGGACGAGGACGGCAAGTCTGTTTATTACGACCCGCAGGATGTGCAGATCGTGGTGCCAAACCGGACGCTTGCGAAAGTGCCGCAAGGAAACTGGGCGTTTTTGGGCAAGCCGGGCGAGGACACGTGGATTTTGGCGCAGGCTGTTTTAGGTGAGCACATTCACGGTGAGATTGACCCGCACCTGTGGCATGACGTGAACAATGCGATCGCGTACGTGGATGTCATTGCCGAGGAACTTGCAAAGGCTGACCCGGAGCGCGCGCAAGCCTATGCGACTCGCGCAAAAAAGTTCAAGGCGGAGCTTCGTCAGCTTGACCAGTGGACCGCCGCGGTGCTGGCTTCCATCCCCGCGCAAAACCGCAAGCTCGTTACCGCGCATGACGCCTTCGGGTATTTGGCCTCACGGTACGGCCTCGAGGTTGCCGGTTTTGTTGCCCCAAACCCGTCGATAGAGCCCAGTTCGCGCGACATGGCGATTCTGTCCCGCCAGCTTAGAGACTTGCACGTACCGGCGGTTTTTGAAAACCCGGCGTCGGCGGCGCATCAGGCGGAGCTGCAAAGCGCGGCCGAAAGCGCTGGAGTGCGTCTGTGCTCGATCTACGCGGACAGCTTGACACAGCAAACACCAACGTACGTAAGCCTCGTCGAAGCGAACGTTACCTCTTTGAAGGCTTGTCTGGATCCCACGTCACAGGGGGCCTGGCCGCGCGCCTCTCAACCAGTTTTGAAAGGAATCTGATGAAAACTGCAATCTCAAGTCTTGTTGGGGTTACCTTGCTAGCGACGTCGGTGATGCCCACCCTTCCCGAACTCACCCCCGCGTTGTTGAATACAACCGCCTTCGCATCTTCCGCGCCCGTGGCGGGGGCTGGCCTGCCCGTGATGCCGGCCGATTCAGATGTTGACCCGGCGCTTACACAGACTGTGACAGGCAACGAGAAGGTTGCCCCAAAGGGCGAGCGGGTTGAGATTTCAGCCGGACACGTGGACATGGGGGCGACGCTCTCGGATTCGTTTGAGCTGATGGCGCGCGACGATACTACCCCGGAGCCAGTTTGGCGCCACCTCGACGATGTTGTTTTTGTGATTGGCGAGGAGGGAAAGCTGACGGTTCCCGATGACCCCGCGTATGCGTTTACTAAAGCCGAGGGGCAGGCTTGGGTGATCCCGCAACACGAGATTGAGGGAGTGCCGTGGCTTGGCTGGAATACTCAGCATCCGCAGTTGGTTGAGAAGGCTCCGGGCGGTGTGGACCTGATTTTCGAGGGACACGAGGGGCCGGGTGTCCTAACCACTTTCGTTGAAGCCGGGAACTTCTCCGGTCCGCAGGTGATTTGGGATTCCACTAAGGAGCAAGGTCAGCTGATCCACGTTGAGCCGTCCACGCACACGCATGTCTCGTGGGTTTTCACGCAGCCGGGTGAGCACCTGGTTCGCGTAACTGCGCAGGCAACTATTGATGGCGAGCTCGTCTCGAACACTCAGACGTTGCGTTTCGCTGTTGGTCCAGATGCCAGCGTGGAGGCTGCACATGAGCTTGCTTGGTCGTCGCACAATCCTGCAGGCGTTGCCAATCCTAAGAACGAAGGCGAGGCCGGCGATAGCGCGGCAGCCAGTAGTGCGCAGCAGTCGGGCAACGGCTTGGCGCTTTCGGTCGGAATCGGTGTAGCTATCGCCGTGCTTATCATCGCGGTGGCAGCTGTAGTTATGGGGCGCATGAGCCGTAGCCGTAAGAAGGAGGCCATGTCTTGACGCCTCTTAAGCCTGTAGCAACGAGAGTCAGGCCGGTGGTACTTTCTGTCTCGGACGTCAATGTGAGCTTCGGCAATCAGCAAGTGCTGCAAGACGTCTCATTCAGCATCAATCGCGGAGAACTTGTTGGGCTACTTGGGCCCAACGGGGCGGGTAAGACCACTTTGATCCGCACCATTCTTGGCCTTCTTCGTCCAGACAGCGGCACTATCGCCACGGCCGGCCCCAACACCCTTGTTGTCGAACCCTCTAAGCCCGCGTCAAAAACCCCTGCGCTCGCCGAAGCCTCATTCAAGAGAGGAGGCTGCGCAATCGGCTATGTGCCGCAGAAGCAGGAGGCGAGGTGGGAGTATCCAATCACGGTTGAAGAAGTTGTGATTTCGTCGCTCAAACCGAGATTCCTGGCCGGAGCAAAGCACTGGCGCGCAGCTTACGAGGCCCTGGATGCGGTGGGTATGAAGGAGTTTCGCTCCCGTCCGATTTCGGCACTTTCTGGTGGGCAGCGCCAGCGTGTCCTCATTGCGAGGGCTTTGGCTCCGAAACCGTCAATTCTGCTCTTGGATGAGCCGTTCACCGGCCTCGATGAGCCTAACCAAGAGGCGCTTGCGAAGATGGCGATGGAACTTACTAACAAGGGAATCTCAATTCTCATGTCTACTCACGACCTCGTGCAGGCTGCGGGAATGTGTGACCGTTTCATCCTGTTGAACCGCACGGTGCGTGCAACAGGCCCGTTGCAAAACGTAGCTGCGCCTGAACTTTGGGCATCCACCTACGAGGTGTCCGAGAACGCGGCGCTGGTGCGCGCCGTCCAATCGCTAACTGAGGTGGAGGTCGGAGCGTGAACCCGATTGAGTTTCTTGCCGACCTGGCCAACCCGCAACTTGCATTCTTGAGCCGCGCTCTCCTCATGGCGATTCTGTCGGCTGTACTGTGTGGAATTGTGGGCTCCCATATTGTGGTGCGTGGCCTGTCTTTCGTGGGTGACGCCCTCTCGCACGCGGTGTTCCCAGGCATTGCAGTTGCTTTCGCAACGGGCACGTCCACACTCCTTGGTGGCGCTATCGCCGGCGTGATCGTTGCGCTACTCATCGCCTTGTTTTCACGCCGAAAAACGGTGGGCGAAGACTCGATCATCGGCATCCTATTTGCTGCGGCATTTTCTGTCGGACTAGTGATTGTCTCCAGAATGCCCACGTACACCGGTTCGCTCGAGTCTCTCCTTTTCGGGTCTTTAACTGGAGTGACTGGGGCAGACCTCCTCACCGTCGCTATTAGCGGAGCCCTGGTCCTCACCGTCCTAGTGATCTTCCACCGCGGCATCGTGGCGGTTAGTTTCGACCGAGAATACGCACAAACACTCGGTTACCGCGCCGGTCTTATCGACGTTGTCCTCTACGTCGCCACAGCACTGGCCGTGGTAGTTTCCGTCTCAACTGTGGGTAACATCCTCGTTCTTGCGCTTCTTGTAGGTCCGCCAGCAACAGCTCGCCTCCTGACCCGCCGAATCAGTGCAATGATGGCGCTTTCAGCCATGCTCGGCACCCTTGCCGCGCTAGTTGGCCTGTGGGTGTCGTGGTCATGGTCGGTGCCAACCGGTGCGGCCCTGGTCTTAGCGATCACGGCAGAGTTCATCCTCGTGTGGATCTTCCAATCACTCCATGCAGTCCGAACCAGCCTCAAAACCATCCAAAAACGACTCACCAAATCAATCAATGCGAAGAAGAAATCCGAGGCCGTAGCTCGCTAGCAGGCCGCCGATCTTCTCCTTAGCAAAAACAACTGTAGAGATTCACCAAATGTATTTAGCAGCCTCTCATAAGAGCCAAAACGACCTGGCAACCCGCCGAGGTTTAGAAAGGAAACCGAATATGCGACGACTCGTTAGCGCCGCGATTGCCGGCCTCGTCCTCGCGGCTGGAATAACTCAACCTGCAATGGCCGGGCCCGATACGGGCAAGACGATCATGTACAACGCGCACGTCGATTCGCCTAAGGTCTACTGGCAGGGCAACAACTTCACCCTGAATTCGGATGCGGGAGGCCAGTCCACCCCGATAGAGAATACGGTCAATTGGCTTGGTCGAGGCTACTCGATTACCGGTTCACAGCTCTACTCGATGGACGCTCCTGAAAACGGCGACCTGTCTTTTATCGGGGCCGAGCCAGGCGACATGCTCTATGCGGCCCCAGCGGTGAATGGTCGTAACAACGGGCCGATCTGGGCGGGGTTCGGCGCGGACACGAACATTCCGATCGAGAAGTTTCGTGACAACAAGTTTGACCTAGAAATTGTGGGCTTTAACGGGCCTGGTCGGATGGAAATGCTGACGTACTACGAGGGCTATCCTATTCGCCGCTTCCTGTCCTCCCATGACCCGCACCTGCGTCAAACGTGGGTAGATCCAGGAAACCACACGCACAATCAGACTCTATTTACCAAACCGGGGCGTTACGAGGTTGTATTCCGGGCAACAGCTCGCGACCATCAAAACCGCGTGGTTGCTTCGGCTCCGCAGACGCTGGTGTGGCAGGTTGGTGGCCCCAATCCTGAGTCCGAGACCCTAACTGACGTCGTTGCCGCATACAACGCCTCGCCCGAAACGGGCACTGGCGAGTTCGCCCCAAAGTTCACCGTGGAGCCCAACCAGGATGTGAAAGCCGACGGGGACGAACGCCTCACATCGCTCACCTTCAGCACTGGCAACGCGGCCGATACCGGAACAGTTGTTTTCTACACTGACGGTTTTTACCTAGGTGAGGTGCCGCTCCAAGCCGGGGTTGCCCGTTGGAATGAGCTTCTCGGCTCGCAAGACCTCTCGCTACAGGCCGTATTCGTGCCGGCTAAGGGGGCACCCTCGCCTCGTTGGATTACGGCGCCGGTCGAGATTTCGCGCTCTATCCGTAGCGGTTCCACCACAGAACTTGGCCAGTTCCCGCAGCAGATCGTGCGCGATCCCGCTCCCGCATTTTCAACGGCCGAATACGTGCCGTCCTCGCCCGTGGTGAACTTTGAGTTCAGCGCAAGTGAGGATAGCGCTGAGCTTTCAGTGCTTCCAGAAGACAAGAACCTCTGGTTCAAAGTTGTAGGCGGCGCCTACGAGCCGGGAAGCGCCTACCCGACTTGCGACATTGAGTTTGTGTCCACGCCTACGCACCGAAAGTGGAGTTCCGGAGACTGGTGGGATTGCGTTGGAGACAACATGGAGGTGCGGCTTAATCTGATCACTCCAACAACTGTTTCCCTCTCGGGCGGTAAGGCGGTATTCCCCTTGAATGAGACGCGACCGAAGCCGATAAAACTAGGGGAAACCTCGGGAGATTCACAGGAATCAGATCAGCCGGCACCGCCACCTTCAGATCCGACAGAAACTCCCGATCCTTCGAAGCCTTCCGATCAGCCTGATCCGAGTGAACCTACGGATCCCAATCCTCCCGTTGAGAATCCAGATAACCCCGGAGAGAATAGCTCGGGCAGCCTCGTAAATGATGCCGTCACTATTTCGCGCGGTCACGTGGATATAGGCCCGGCAGTTGTTGACGACAAGGTGAGTGTGGTGGTCAACGATGATTCGCGCGAGCACGCAAGAACTTCGGTCGCGCGTACCCCTGACTCCGTTACGCTCCAGCTTTTGAAGAATTCAAAAGTCAAGCGCTCACCGAAGGCATTCAGCGACCCGGTGTTTGACTTCATGGGGCCGCAGGGAACGGAGCTCTTTGTTTCTCCGATGCAGCAAAAGAATGGGATTGTGTGGCCGGGCTTCTCTTCTGAACACATTGACCGGGCGTCATTTCCAAACGGCGTCAAGTTCGAGATAGCTCAAAAAACAGCACCAGCTGGTGGCTCGTGGTGGCTGTTCACGCACGACTCTTTCAACGGCCTTGACCTGATCGCTTCCACGCAGAAGCCTGGCCAGATCGATGCGCCCGAACCTCTTCACAAGCACGTTTACTGGGCCTTCACCAAGCCAGGAATGTACGTGTTGACTGTTTCAGTGTCGGGGACTGACGCAGATGGCAACGAATTCCGCTCTTCGGCTGACATTCGCTTCAAAGTAGGCGACGAGGACGAAGCGGGTTCCCCAGGAAGCGAAGGAAACCCCGATGCGCCTGCGGTACCTGGCGATAGCGGCGCGGGAGAGGGTAGCACCCAGCCGGGTGGCGCGGGCGAGGCTCCGCGCGGAACTCCAGGGAGCTCAAAGCCTCATGGTGCCATCGAGCCGGCTCGCCCAGGCAGTGAAGGAACAGCCTCAAACGGTGTGCTTCCTCCGCACAATCCTGCGCAGGGCGGTGCAAACGGCTTTGGGTCTGGCTCATATTCGTCTGCGACAGTATCTCGAGGTGGGGGAGCTGCCGTAGCTTCCTCGGGCCTGCAGGCGCTTTCGAGTTTGCCTGCGGCTGAGGGGCTCCAGTCAGATGCCGCCTCTAACGCTGAAACGACAGAAACTGCTGAAACTGCGGGTTCAGCATCGCCGCTGGATTCTGATGCGAGTGACGGATTGGCACAACCCATGTTCGGAGCGTCGCCGATTTCTACAGGTGACCAGGGTAGTCAGATCAGTATTCCTCTGATCATCATTGTGGCCTCCTCGATCGTAGCGCTGGCTGCAGCTGTCGTTTTGCTGAGGAGGAAGTTCGCAAAAGCCTAACCCCGCGGCCATCAAGTGCCTGTCGTCGGCCTAGACGGCGACAGGCGCTTTGATAGTGGGGTGGTGCCGGTAGTTCTCCACGGTGATGTCGTCGAAGGTGTAGCTAAAGAGGTCTTTGGCTTTGCGTAGCACGAGAGTTGGGAAAGGATATGCTTCTCGCTCAAGTTGGGTGCGCACTTGCTCAAAGTGATTGGTGTAAATATGGCAGTCGCCGCCCGTCCAAATGAGCTCGCCAACTTCCAGGTCGGCCTGCTGTGCGATCATGTGCGCAAGGAGCGCGTATGAGGCGATGTTGAAGGGAACACCGAGGAAAAGGTCGGCAGATCGCTGGTAGATCTGGAGCGACAGCTTGCCATCTGCCACGTAAAGCTGGAAGAAAGCGTGGCATGGTGCAAGCGCCATTTTGTCCAGTTCTGCCACATTCCACGCGGATACGATCATACGCCGCGAATCAGGGTCATTCTTAAGCGTTTCGAGCACGCCAGCCAACTGGTCGATGTGCTCTCCGTTTGGTGTGGGCCAGGATCGCCATTGGACGCCGTATACCGGTCCAAGCTCGCCATCCTCGTCCGCCCATTCATTCCAAATGCGGATTCCATTTTCTTGTAGCCAGCGCACGTTCGAATCGCCCTGTAAGAACCACAGCAGTTCCCCAACTACCGATTTTAGGTGCACGCGTTTGGTGGTGATTAGGGGGAACCCCTCTTGTAGATTGAAACGCAGTTGCCGGCCAAATACCGACACTGTGCCGGTTCCGGTCCGATCACCTTTGGGCGTGCCGTTACTCATGACATCTCGGAGTAGGTCTTCATACTGCGTGTTCATTGGTCCTCAATATTTCGATTTTGGAGGCGGTCGCGGTGGCTCACTTTCTCAGATTATCCACATTTGCGGGGATGATCTAAAAATCGCTAGCTCGTCCACTGCCTGAACGCGGGCGCTTGGCGGGTTCTCGCCACCCGGAGGTAAATATCAACGTGCCCAGGGCGGCCGCAGGCTTTCACTGTTTCGTTTGAATCTCTTGCGGGTTCGCTTCGACATCGATGGTGACGGGGTAGCTGAAGGTTGCGGGAGGAGTACCCAGCGCATTGATGGCCCCGTCAATGACGTTGCCCGCCATGGATCGGCCAATCATCCAGCCGAGGCCCGCGCCTATCCCGTATGGCATGAGCCTTCCTAGCATCGCGGTCGTACCTTTGCGTGCGGCTCGTTTAGCGGCCATCTTCGCCAGTTTTCGATTGACTTGATTAATGGTTTGGCGCTGCACGTCGCTCGCGTAACCCTTGAGCGCGGTAAGCGTGGTGAAGCCAAACTGCGAGGTTGCGATTTGTTCACCTTGTTCGCCCATCAGTGCGGTCAAGACCAGGAGCCGGCGTTTGTCTTTGTCTTCCAAGGGAATGCCGTGAATGTGAGCGAGGGTGAGCACGTAGTAACCAGCTTCGGATACGAAACCGGTTAGTTGTGCGGAAGAAAGGCCAAGCGCGGCTGCGGTTCCAAGGCCTGGCACAGCTGCAGCCGCGCCTGCAGCTCCGGACGTAGAGGCTGCGAGTTTGCGGAACTGTTTGGTAACTATCTCCTGGATCTCTGCGGGTGTAGCTCCAGGATGTTTGGCGCGGAGCTGATTGACTTTGTTCTCAATCCGTGAGGTGGGCACGTCGATCATTGCGTCGATAACATCCTGGATGGAATTGGCTCCCCGCAGGTCTTTAACAAATCGCCGCGTGGTTGCAAGCCCGTCGGCCACGGCTCGAGTGCCGTTCTTTGCTTTCTTGACAATGCCCATGACGTTCCTCCTCGGTAGAACATCTCTCGTGTAGTTGGTGTTACTCGGCGCTCTCGCAGGTGATTACGGCGCTGTTTTCCGCTCCGTGCCGTAGCGTATTGCCGATGGTGCAACGCTTCTCAATGGCTCGGTGTACGCGGCTTTCCAGCTGCTCGCGCTCCTCATCGCTAAGTCCGCTCATGTCGGTCACGATCTCTACAACGAGCTTAGTGAAGCGGTTCTCCTCCTCATCGTAGTCGCTCTCAACCCCCACGGTGGCCTGGTAGTCGTCGCCGAGGGCGGCGGCGAATCGAGAGTCTGAACTCGTCGCATTACACCCAGCGAGGGCAAGGCGAAGCAAATCCCCAGGGGTGAATTCGTCCTCGCCATGTCCGATTGGCACGGTGAGGCCGCGCGAGTTCTTACCCAGGTACGAGCCTTTCCCAACCCGCTCTAGCCAGAGGTATTTTTCTTGATCACTCATGGTCATCCTCTTCTCATATGAATAAAAGTGTGGTTACAGTAACTGGTTGGTGCCGCGGGTCTTACCGGACTCACAACAACAGTGGTAGGCGTGCGGCGCGCATGCCGATCACACCAAGTATTGGCTGGCAATCTCTTGCTCGTGCTCGGCGATTTTAGAAACCTCCGCAACCGCCTTCTGCTCAAGCTTGCGTCCGATGATCGGCACGTTAACCTTCAGTTTTCCGTTGACATCACGCCTCACGGCCTCGTCTTCTTCAATGAAAGCACAGGTGGCGGACATTGAAACCGGCAGGCTGTCGGCATGCACTTGGATAACGCCCGTGTTGTCGGTTGTATTCCAAGTTTCGGTTATTGTGATTTCAATCCCTGAGGAGGGGATGAATCGTTGCGCAACCGGCGGCAGGTCGATGACGGCCGCATCAATGCGGGCCTTGGTGGTGACCCGGATTTCACTGATAAGCGCCTCGACGTGCACGGATTCCACTGAGGCTGGTGAGCCAGCGGCACGGGCCTTGAAGAATTCCTCGCTTTGGAAAAGTCGCTGCACGGCGGCGAGGTTGGCCGGGTAACAAACGGATGTATGAAAGTCCATGGCGTTCCTCCAAGGGTAGATTCGAACGCGATTTATATCCATTATCGTGGGGGTGGCTGCGTTTCGCATGGGATGGATGAGTGGGAGGCCGAGTGAAGGTGCATTGGACCTCATTGTTTTAAAGTATGACTATGCATACGTTGACTGATCTTGCGCAGGCCGCTGCCCGTTCTAATCTCCACCATGAGGATTTGGATTGGCTTCACCTTATTCTTGCTGATTGGCAGGTGGTTTCGGACCTGGCTGGCGCAGATCTGGTGATGTGGGTGCGCACGCACGATGGACGTTTCCTTGCGATTGCCCATGCGCGCCCGGCCACAGCTTCAACGATCCACATGGATGACGTGGTTGACATGTATATCCAGCCGTCCAGGCAGACGCTCCTGGAAGAAGCGATGGAGACCCGCCAGATTGCATCGCCTCCTGGTGCGCGTTGGATGGGGACATATTCGATGAGTGAAGTTGCGATCCCGGTGGTCCGTAGTGGGCAGGCGATTGCAGTGATAACGCGAGAAACCAACCTGTCCTCGCCCGGTTTTTTGGGAGGAGCGGAGACCTGGACGCCTCACGCCGCAGACATCTTGTGCAAGATGATTACGCGCGGCGAGTATCCGTATGACGCCACGCCAGTTTCGGTAACTCACGGCCAGCCGCGCGTAATGGATGGTGCGCTTCTTTTGGACTCCGAGGGCGTAGTGCAAAAGGTAACGCCAAACGCGGTGTCTTGTTTGCGCAGGCTTGGTATTCGGCACAACCCTGTTGGTCGTTTGCTGATCGAAGATGTGACGGACGTGTTGAAGCAGGATCAGACTATTGAGGAGACGCTTGCGGTTGTTGTGACGGGGAAAGCGGCGTGGAGGGCAGAGGTGGAGTCTTCGCGCGCTACGGTCACAATGCGCGCGTTGCCGCTACTGGAAGGCGATAAGCGTGTGGGCGCGGTTTTGTTAACGCGTGACGTGTCGGAGATGAGGCGGCGAGAGCTTGAGCTGATGACAAAAGATGCCACGATTCGCGAGATTCATCACCGCGTGAAAAACAATCTGCAGACGGTTTCTGCGTTGATCAGATTGCAGGCACGACGTTCTGATAGCGAGGAGGTGCGCGCGGCTCTTTCAGAGGCGGAACGGCGCGTGACCACTATCGCTACGGTTCACGCAGCGCTTTCGCAAAATGTTGACGAGACCGTTGATTTTGATGAGGTTGCTAAGAAGGTTCTGCACCTGGCGGTTGTACTGGCTAAGACTAACCAGCAGGTGAGTGTTGATGTGCGAGGTCACTTCGGCAAGGTGAATGCGGATGCGGCACAAGCCTTGGCAACGGTATTAACGGAGCTGGTGACAAACTCGGTTGAGCACGGCTATCGCGACTATGGCGGCCTGGTTAGTATTGAGGCCGAGCGCAATGGGCGCCGACTTGAGGTGACCGTGTCTGATGATGGGCTCGGTATTGAGCCGGATAAGGCCAAGTCGGGTCTGGGAACCCAGATTGTGTCAACGGTGGTTGCCGGCGAGCTTGCGGGCACTATCACTTGGGATAGGCGCAAGTACGGACCGGGCACAATCGTGCGAGTTAACGCAAACTTGGACAACTGATCACATCCCTGTTATGACAGGCAAGTCGGGGTCTGTATTGCAGTAATATAACGGTCGATTCAATCTCATTTGCTCCCCGTGTAAGTGCTGTAGTCTGACATCAGCTCTTTGATGGAGAGCATGTTTTCATACGCAGTACTTCAAAGGAGAAGTTATGAAGCGGATTGCAGCATTTGCTGGATTTGCGGCCATTAGCTTGATGCTGGCCGCATGTGGTGGCGGTGCACAACAAGGCTCTGGGACTGAAAGCACTGGTTCGGGTGAGGCTACGGCAGGCGGCGAGGTCTCTGTAGTTACTTGGTGGGAAGCCGGTTCTGAGAAGGACGGTCGTGACGCACTGGTTAAGGTGTTCGAAGAAGAGCATCCTGATTTCATGTTTAAGAACGCTGCGGTTGCAGGTGGTGGCGGCTCGCAGGCTAAACAGAAGCTTGCGGCTGACCTCGCGGCACAGAACCCGCCAGACACGTTCCAGGCTCACGCTGGCGCTGAGCTTACCGACTACATTGATGCCATGCAGATCGAGGATGTCTCAGCACTGTATGACGAGTTCAAGCTTCGAGATGCTTTCCCCGATACGCTGATTGATCGTCTAACCGTTGATGGCAAGATCTACTCCGTACCGTCAAATATCCACCGTGCCAATGTTGTGTGGGCAAACAAGGCAGTGCTTGAAGAAGCTGGTCTTGATCCGGCAAAGCCGGCAACTGACATTGAGGGATGGATTGCGGACATGGAGAAAGTGAAGGCTGCCGGCAAGATTCCAATTACGGTTGGTATGGCTTGGACCCAGCTTGAGCTTTTAGAGTCTGTTCTAATGGCTGATCTTGGAGCAGATGGCTACAACGGTTTGTTTGACGGCTCTACGGATTGGGCTTCTGCTGAGGTTACGAAGTCCCTTGAGCACTACTCTAAGATTATCGACTTGGCTGACAAGTCCTATTTGAATGAGGACTGGGAGCCGGCGATGAACCCGGTTATCGCAGGTGAGGCTGCTTACAACGTGATGGGTGACTGGGCTATCGCCGCATTCGAGGCTGCTGGTAAGAAGTACAACGAGGACTATGTCGCATTCCCAGTCCCGGGCTCTGATGGCATTTTTGACTTTCTCGCAGACTCATTCACGATGCCGGTAGGTGCGAAGAACGTTGACGGCGCTAAGGCTTGGCTACAGACCATTTCCGGCAAGCCTGGTCAGATTGCTTTCAACACGATTAAGGGCTCCATCCCTGCTCGTTCAGATCTGACCGATGATGAGATCAAGCAGTTCGGCCAGTACCAGCAGGATGCGATGAAGTCCTTCGCTGAAGACACGATTGTTTCCTCTATCGCACACGGTGCTGCGGTTCCGGTAGCAGTATCGAACGATATGAATGCTGCTTGTGCCAAGTTCGCGCAGGGCGCATCCGATGTTGCGGGTCTGCAGGCTGAGCTTGTCAAAGCAGCAACGTCGCTGTCTAAATAGTCCAATTAACGCAGTTGCGTAGAGCGGGTGGCGGCCTGTCCGTCACCCGCTCATCGGAGGAAAGCATGGCCTTTAAGAACAAACGCAGTGCAAAATCGTGGTGGCGTAAGTATGGTCCGCCGCTACTCTTGATTTCGCCGTCGATCATCCTGGTTGGAATTTTTGTATACGGTTTGATTGCTGCGAATACTGTCACGTCGATGCGCGACGCACACACTGTCGCGCAATATAACGGTGCTAGAGAAACCAGCTTTGTTGGTTTTGAAAACTATGCCTATCTGTTTGGTGATCCAGATTTTCAACACTCCTTGATTAATCTCCTGCTTTTCACGGCAGCATTTCTACTCGGTACCCTCATTCTGGGATTCCTCTGGGCATGGTTACTTGAGCGCCCCATCAAAGGTGAGGGAATTTTCCGCTCTATCTTCCTGTTCCCGATGGCTGTTTCGTTTATCGCCTCGGGTGTCGTGTGGAAGTGGCTTTTGAACCCGGGCGTGGGGGATCAAGCGAAGGGGTTGAATCGCCTGTTCCAGATGCTCGGACTGGGCTTCCTCGAGAACTCATGGACCTCTAACATCACGTTTGGTGTGTTGGCGGTTGCGCTTCCGGCTATTTGGCAACTGTCAGGTTACGTTATGGCTCTTTTCTTGGCTGGCTTCAGGGGGATTAGTGATGACCTGCGCGAAGCGGCCCGCGTGGATGGTGCTAGCGAGTGGCAACTGTACAAAAACATCATCTTCCCGCAGCTGTCTGCCGTAGCCTTGTCAGCAGTTATCATCATTGGTCACATGGCGTTGAAGTCATTCGACCTGATCATGGCTGTTACGGATCAGCTCACATACTCCACTAAGGTTCCTGCAATCGACATGTATAACTACATGACTTCAGGTGATTACTCAAATGCTGCAGCGGTTGGAACGATTCTGCTGGTGATTGTGGCGATCTTGGTCGTGCCGTACCTGATCCACGACGCGAAGAAGAGGAAGTGACATGAGCACTCAAGTAAAGAATGCTTTGCCTACCGCGAACCCGCACGTGGTGAAGAAAGGAAGTCCGGGAACTACCGCGATTCGCTACGCGCTGTTGATTCTCTTCCTTGCGATGGTCCTGATCCCGGTGTACGTCCTCTTTGTCACCTCGTTTAAGGGGGCAGCGGAGGCAGATCCTTCGCGCACTTGGTATCTGCCTCAGGAGTGGGACGTTCAGAACTGGCAACGCGCGTGGGACGCATTGGCAGCTCCTCTTGGCCGCACGTTCCTGCTCGTGATCCCTTCGTCGATTATATCTGCGATTTTGGGATCAATGAACGGTTTCGTGCTTTCACGCTGGCGTTTCCCAGGTGCGAACGTGGTCTTCACGTTCCTCCTGTTTGGCATGTTCATCCCGTACCAGGCGGTGATGATCCCTCTAATGAAAATGGTCCTGACCATCGGTCTGCCTAACGGCATCCCAACGCTGATTTTGGCACACGTGGTTTATGGAATTCCAATCACGACTCTTATCTTCAGGAACTATTACGAGTCTGTGCCGGCGGAACTGATCGAAGCGTCGCGAGTGGACGGTGCGGGAATGTTGCGCACGTATTTCGCTGTGGTGCTTCCGATTTCGATTCCCAGCTTTGTGGTCGTGTTGATCTGGCAGTTCACATCCGCGTGGAATGACTTCCTATTTGCGTTGTTCTTGACGAACACGGACACGGGCCCGGTCACGCTTTCCCTGAATAACTTGGCTCATGGTTCGATCATGGCGGACTACGGTGCTTCCATGGCGGGTGCGCTGATCGCCTCGGCTCCCACGTTGATTGTTTATATTCTGCTCGGCAAGTATTTTGTCGGTGGTTTGATGTCCGGTTCGGTTAAGGGCTAGTTGGCCTAGTTTTTCAAACGCATATGGCGACTGGCATCAGTAGCGGCGGCTTTCTCCTATATAGCAGAAAGCCGCCGCTGGTTCATATTCCGTTGGTGTCTAGGCTTCTATCGCCTATTTGCCAGCGTCATCTTGAAGGTCGAGGGCTTGGAGACCGCCTGCAAGAAGCGCGTCGAAGAGGTTGGAATCGATAACTGGAATCCCCAGTTCTTCGGCTTTGGTTGCCTTGGATCCGGCGCCGGGCCCGGCAACTACGAGGCTAGTTTTTTTGGATACGGAGGAGGTGGCTTTGGCGCCTCGCGCGGTAACCGCTGCTTTGGCGCTTTCGCGGTCGTAGTTGGGAACGGTTCCAGACACGACGATCGTAAGCCCGGCTAGAGTTTGCGCAAGTTCTTCGGTTTGCTCAGCCTCCATGCGCACACCCGCGGCACCCCACTTTTGAACAAGGTCTTGATGGGCTTCGAGCGTAAACCAGTCGGATACGGCTCCTGCAATCTCTGGCCCAATGCCTTCAACTTGAGCGAGATCCTCAACCGGTGTGTTCGCGATTTCGTCCACCGAACTGAAGTGGTTTGCAAGAGCTTGAGCAGCTTGAGGGCCAACGTGTCTGATAGAGAACGCAACGAGTACCCTCCAAAGCGGTTCGTTTTTGGCGCGCTCGAGCTCACTGATGATCTTCTCGAAGGTTTTTGTGGGGCGCGGCTGGGTTCTCCAACCGCCGCCAGCAGTATCGCGAACGCCCGCAGTGTAGAAGTAGCGAACCTGTTGCCAGCCTTCTTTAACGCCAACTTCTTTCGCAATGTTTGTAGGGAACGCGCGCCTTCTCCATACGCACACATCTCGCACGCTATCGGCGTTGAGATCAAAGAGGTCAGCCGCTGTCCCAAGAGCCGGTTTCTGGGGTGTTGGCAAAAGGCTTTCCGCGGCGGTGATTTCGTCCGCATGCCCCAGCGTTTCAACCTGGGCCGCATCAAGCTCGAGAAGGGTTCCGTCCGCAAGTAATACTGCCTCTCCAGAGACAAGGGCTGCTGCCACCTCTTCTCGGTCCAACTCGGGCTGAGTGAGGGCAAGGGAGGCCTCTTCGCCGAGCCCCTCAATATCGAGGGCTTTGCGAGAGCCGATGTACGCTATCCGTTCCGTTAGCTGCGCCGGACATTTTTCGAAGTTGAGGCAACGCAGATCAATGTCTCCTTCTTTCGCAGGAGCTAATCGGGCCCCGCATGATGGGCAGTTGGAGGGCATGATGAACTCGCGTTCGGTTCCATCTCGCGCATCCTCAACGGGCGCAACGATTTCGGGAATGATGTCTCCTGCTTTGCGAAGCACAATGAGATCACCAATTAGTACGCCTTTGCGTTTAACTTCGGATGCGTTGTGCAATGTAGCGCGAGACACGTAAGAGCCGTCTACAAGAACTTTTTCCATGACTCCAAATGGGGTGACTCGCCCCGTTCGACCAACTTGGGTGCGGATATCAAGCAGGCGCGTATGCACCTCCTGGGGTGGGTACTTGTAGGCGGTTGCCCACCTGGGAGCACGTGATGTTGTGCCCAGCGCCTGTTGGCTCTGCCTCGAATCCACCTTGAGCACAACGCCATCTATGCCGTAGTCCAGGCTGCTACGTTTTTCCCCGTATTCGCGAATGAAAGAATCGACCTCGTCGTGGCTTCGCACCACCCGTGTATATGAGGAGGTGGGCAGTCCCCAGCCAGCGATGAGCTCATACCACTCGTGCTGGGACTGCGGGATGCGTTGCGCGCCCTCAAAAACGCCTATACCGTGACACACCATGGCTAGAGGCCTCTTCGCGGTTTCAGCAGCATCTTTTTGACGAAGCGATCCGGCGGCGGCATTGCGTGCATTAACAAACTGTTTAAGTCCGGCCTCGGCTCGCGCGCTGTTGTATTCCTCGAAGTCCTTGGTGGGGAAGAAAATTTCCCCGCGCACCTCCACCCGCTCGGGCACGTTTTCGCCACTGAGCTGGGCTGGCACTTTCTTAATGGTGAGGACGTTCGCGGTGACATCCTCACCAACGCTTCCGTTACCACGGGTTGCCGCGCGTTGTAGCTTGCCATTCACGTAGAGGATTGAAACGGCAAGGCCGTCTACTTTAACCTCTGCGGTCATTGGCATGGTTTGCACGCCCAGTGCATTCATACAACGGTCCATCCACGCGTGGGCTTCTTCTACAGAGAACACGTCATCCAAAGAGAGCATCGGTATCTCGTGAGTGACCTTGCTGAAAGCATCGGATGCAAAGCCGCCAACCGATTGGGTAGGAGAATCTTGAGTTTGAAGAGATGGATACTGCCGCTCAAGATCCTCCAGCTCGCGGTACAGCGCGTCGTATTCAGCGTCGGCGAGCGTGGGGGAGTCTTCCTGATAGTACGATCCACGCGCCTGCTCAATAATCTCTACGAGCTCACCCCACCGCTCGCGGGCACGCTCACTGGGCGTCCCGCCTTCACTTGTGGTTTTTGGGGTTTTCTGTGAGAACTCGCCGGATTCGTCGCGGCCGCTCAGTGGTTCCAACGTGCTTTCAGTCATGCCCTAATTCTTACCTCAAACCACGGACATAGAAACCGGTAACCACTCATCCCTTATTCACAGGCGAATGAAGTGAAGCAGTTTCCCCAGCTGTGAAAGACCTTCTGGCCTTGGCCGTTAGCGCAGGCTTGAGTGTAAGCGTGAATGATCTGCTCTCTTCCCCGCTTCATGTGCTTTGCATTGCCGGTCCTGACGCTGGTTTAGGGTTCCCCGTGACTTCCAAGCCGGTGATTATGGGCAGAAATGGGGATGTGCAGGTGAAAGACCCGTTAACTTCGCGCAGGCACTTGCAGGTGAAAGGCATTTACAGTCGTGGTGGGTTTGAGGTGGCGTTGCGAGATCTGGGTTCTGCGAACGGTTTTGCGGTCGGTAGAAAAGCCGCAATCTTGCCAGGGTTTGCGCGGTCGTGGGTCTTGTTGCGTTCAATGACGAGGACACTTCGCAGAGCTAGGATTAATGAAGCTTCGGCAAAGGTAGCCCCTGGTCGGATTTTTTGCGTGGGAGGAAACCTGTGGCAGGTTCGCTCGCGCCCTTCGACAATGAACTTGCAGAAGGCGCTCGAATGGGGCGGAGCGCGGCCAATGAATAAACGCGGGTTGCTCCTGCTACTACCAATGCTGTCGTTGATCTGGCTGATAGGTCGCCTGTTGGGATGGCAGGTAGCCGTCACTGTTGTTTTCTTGATGGCACTCGCAATCAGCTACGGTGTGCTGGCGTTGCGAAGCCGGCGCAAACCCGGGTGTCGTTGGGGTATTTTGTACGGTCTTTCAATGCCTGCGCGTGGGAAAGCCGGCGCGGCAACTTCATCCTCAGAAAAGGCGCCTTCTTGGCGTAACTCGAAGGAGGTGGAAATAGATCTTTCTGCAGCACCAACATGGACGCGGTGCAGTTTTCCCTTGCCAAAAAGGTCTGGGTACGTGCTGGGAAGGGTACGCTTCTCGCCGGGCTCGGTGGTTTCGGTTCGTGTAGGCGAGTCGCTCGCTTTGTCAGATGTGAAAGGTTGGGCTACGTGGGTGCTGTCTCAAGCACTCGTATACGCGCGTGAAAGTGGCATTGACGCCCGGGTCCTTAGGCAATCCCCAAACGTGTTGCGGGACGAGGAAGGGGCGGCACTGCTCACGGTTTTGAACGCCTCAAAACACGTGGCAGACCACCGCGTCGAATGCCCACCGGGTGTTCCGCTGCGTCCGGTGCTACCAGTTGGCGAGGGGGTATCTGAGGTGCAGATACCAACTCGCGTGCTCGTTGAAGATTTGCCAGTGCCGATGGCTGGGCCAGATCTGTCGGTTCCGATTGGAAACAGCGAGACTGGAACAGAGTTCTTGGACTTGGTGAAAGATGGTCCCCACGCCCTCGTAGCTGGAACAACAGGGTCGGGAAAATCAGAGGCGCTTCGCACGTGGATATTGCAAATGTGCCGGAAGAAGGATCCGTCGAAGTTACGGCTTGTATTGATCGACTACAAGGGAGGAGCGGCATTCCGTGATCTAGCGCAACTCCCTCACGCTGAACAGCTTCTCACAGACCTGGCTCCAGATGACACGGAGAGGGCAATAGCTGGGTTAGGCGCGGAACTTCGGGAGCGAGAGGAAGCTCTTGCGGCGCGACACTTCGTAAGTGTTGACCAGTGGGAGCAACGAAGTCCGAATGATTGTCCGGCGCGTATTGTGTGCGTTATTGATGAGTTTCGCGCGATGATTAGGACGCATCCGGAGACGCTTGAGAGCCTGGTTGATTTGGCGGCTCGAGGGCGGTCTCTGGGCATGCATTTGATTGCGGCAACGCAAAGTCCGGGCGGTGTGGTTACTCCGTCGATGCGTGCAAATCTGACTCTTCGCGTCTGTTTGCGTACGGCAAGCGTGGCTGATTCCCTCGAGATGGTGGCAAGCGGCGCGGCTTCCGAACTGCCGCGAGTGCCGGGCCGTGCAGTAGTTGACGCTGGTTCCATGAAAGAGGTGCAGTGGGCTTACTTCTCGCATCTGGAATCAAACTTGGGGGCGCTTCAAGAAACCGTCAGCGAGGGCGAGGTGCCAGCGCTTTGGCGGCCCCCGCTTCCCGAGTTGGTTTCACCAGGTTTTAGTGCAGATTTGGCGCGCGAGGCCGATCCACCAGGTATCGGTGATGAAGGTGGTCCGATTATTGGGTGGCTGGATGACGTAGCGGGCAGGACGTATAGGCCGCTGCGGCTGGAGGAGGAGAAAGTCGCGGTCGTTGCGGACGAGGGGGAGCTGTTAGAAAAGATAGCAAGTGCGTGCGGGGCTCTATATATTCCGGCCAAGCAGAGGCAGGTGTTTGAAGCGCTCCATCAGATGGATTTCGCCGCGCGGAAGCGAGTTCCCGTGGTGGTTGAGGATTTAGGTGCGTTGCTGCGCGCCATTGACGGCTCGGGCTTTGCTCAAGGTCAAGAGTGGTTGCGTGAGTGGATGGGGCGTGCAGCAGGGGTTGTGGCGGGGGTTAGCGCTGACGATTATTCATTGGTGAGGACGTGGCGGCGAAGTCTCGTAAAGGTTACTGCACAGCAGGCTCGAGGTATGGGGCTGGTGCGGACTGGAGCCAAGGGGTTGATCGCTCACCCATGGGGCAGGTTTGAGGGCGCCACGGTTAGCATTGTTGATTCTGAAGGCGCCGCCCTAGTGGAGGTAGTGCGGCCAATCAACCCGGCAGAAGGCCTATTGGCCCTAGTGCAGGACGGCGTTCTCTCAACTGGAAGTGAGGCGCTCGTGGCATGCGGGGGAAACTCAAGTGAGCGTGTATGGCTGGTGGGTGAGTTTCCGTCTGATTTGAAAAGTCAGATTCTCGTAGATGCGGCGAGAAATGGCCGTGAGGTAGTGGAGGCGACCGAGACTGTCTTGCTTGCTGGCGGATACCAGCCGGAAAGGAGCGAGGTTTCGGTGGTGGGCAAACTTCCCCGGCACGTTCTACGCACCGTTTCGCTACCTCTGTTCGTGAAGCTCGGCGCGTCGGAGGATGCTGCGTACTGGGCTGGATGCTGTGAGGTGTGGTACAGAATCGGGGCGCCTGCGCGTTAACGTGACTATTTGCACACGGTTCTAAAGTGTGAAACGTTTCCATAACCCTTGTGTAACTTTGCCCAGTGGGTGAGACTAAAGAGCGTCATTGGAATGTTGTTGTGTTCGCGGGTTTTGCCTGCGTTGTCGCTCTTTAGGAGTATTGATGGATTGGCGTAGTCGCGCGGCGTGTCTAAGTGTTGACCCGGAACTGTTCTTCCCGATCGGTAACACTGGTCCCGCAATTGCGCAGGCGGCAGAGGCAAAGCAAGTTTGTGCTACTTGCGAGGTACAGCAGGTGTGCTTGCAGTGGGCGCTGGAGAATAACCAGGATGCCGGTGTTTGGGGTGGCATGAGTGAGGATGAGCGCCGCACGTTGAAGCGTCGCCGCGCTCGTGTGCGCCGCGCTAGCTAGTAGTTTCCGCTTTTGAGGAAGGGTCCAACCAGTTGGTTGGGCCCTTCGTCTTTGTTTGGTCTTCCTCGTCTCTGGCTTGAGCTAGCTAGATTCGGACGGATTGAGACAGGGTTTACATGAGTACGCCCAGCGGCTTGAGGAGTTGTTCAACGCCCCGCTTGAGCATGGATCGGGCGCGCCACTCTTCCTCGCGAAGTTGAGATGAGGTACTGAGGTCGTTTTCGAAGATTTTTTCCATTTGCGCCGCGTGTTCTTCTGACCAGGTTTGGATGTTGATTTCGTAGTTCCCAAACATTGAGAGTCGGTCGATGTTTGCGGTGCCAACCGTTGACCAGCGTCCGTCAACGGTTGCGGTTTTGGCGTGGATCATGGCGTGTTCGTATTGCCAGATTTCAATTCCGGCACTGACGAGGTCATCGTAGTATGCGCGCGAGATCCAGTCTGCAACCACGTGGTTTGAGCGTTGGGGTACGAGTACTTTGACTTTTACTCCACGTTTCGCTGCGTCAACTAGAGAGGCAAAGATTTCGCGGTCGGGGATGAAATATGCGGATGTGATGAATGCGTGATCGTTGGCGCGTTCGAGGGCATCGATGTAGAGGCCGCGGATAGGGAAGAGCATCTTGTTCGGCTGATTGAGAGCCGCGTAGATGGAGGAGTCCCACGCGCGCGCTCCTTGGTCGGGGAGTTTGGGCATGTGGTTCCAGCGTTTCGCGTTCCAGTAGTCCACGAATGCCATTTCGAGTTCCCAAACGGCTGGTCCTTGGATGCGCACGTGGGTGTCTCGCCATTCTGTTTTGTAGAGCGTACCTATGTTGTAGCCGCCGACGAAGCCGATTTTGCCGTCAGTGACGAGGACCTTTCGGTGGTCGCGTCCGGTTTTTCGCGGGTTGAGGGTGATTACGCCGGAGCGGATGGCGGGCAGGATGATGACGTGCAGGTTGGGGTGTTTAGGGAAGCGCTTGAAGGCGGGGTTGACTACGAGGTTTCCGAAGCCGTCGAAGGCGCAGAAGACTTGTACGCCTCGGTGTGCGGCGCGGATGAGTGCTTGTTTGAAGCGTTGGCCGACTTTGTCTGATTTCCAGATGAAGGTTTCGAAGTAGATGTAGTCAGTGGCGTTCTCGATCGCTTCGAGCATGTCGGAGTATAGGGAGCTGCCTTCCGTGTATGTGCGGATGGTGTTGTCGCCTAGGTTTGTGTCTAGCGGGGGGAGGGCGGGGAATCCACCGCCTCCGGGGGCACGGCGTTTGCGAACTTCGTCGACGGCTGTGAGCGTGATGGCCGCCGCGATTTGAGCGCTTACGGTGGTGATGCCGGCAATTTTGGCGACTCGTAGTGCTTGGCTCGCATTGAATAGGTTCTTCCCGCGTTTCCTCATGCCCCTCACTCTAATGCAGGGCTGAGACTGGCGCGGCTAGCCACATCAAGTAACTGCTTATCTACGTGCCCGACCCAAGCTGCCCTACCCGTGGCGCTCCCGCCACGTGCCCGACCCAAACTGCTACCCAAACCGCTACCCAATTCGCGTCCGTGAGGGGAACTGGCAAAAAGTGGGGTTAGTTCTGCCGCTTTGGGGCTGAATACTGTGTGAGGCGGCGTGGTTAGCCGCGCCCGTGAGGGAAACTGGCAAAAAGTGGGGTTAGTTTTGCCGGTTGGGTCTGAATACTGTGTGAGGCGGCGTGGTTAGCCGCATCCGTGAGGGGAACTGGCAAAAAGTGGGGTTAGTTCTGCCGCTTTGGGTCTGAATCGTGTTTTCCCTGCAATCTCGCCATTTCTGCCCTGGTTGGGGCTTTTTTTGGACATGTTTCGCGCCCGTGTTTTTGGGGGTTTTATACTGGGTGCATGTCGAATATTTCTAGGGAAGAAGTCGCCCGCATTGCAAAAGTGGCTCATATTGTCCTGACCGATGAGGAGACCGCCGGGTTTGCTCGAGATCTTGGCGCGTTGGAGGAGCGTTTGGAGCGCCTCGCAGCGTGGGAGACGCAGGGGGTTGCGGAGACGGTTAATCCGATTCCTTTGGTGAACGTGTGGCGTGATGACGAGGTTGGTCAGACGCTGGATCGTGAAGAGGTTTTGGCGCAGGCGCCTGCGGCTGAGGATGGCATGTTCCAGGTTCCGCAGATTTTGGGTGAGGAGTAATTATGGCGAAGTCTGATTTGGTTTTCCGCTCGGCGCTAGAGCTTGCACAGATGTTGCGTGAGGGCGAGGTTTCGTCGGTTGAGGTGACTCGCGCGATGCTGGATCGTATTGCTGAGGTTGATCCGGTGGTGAATGCTTTCCTGTTTGTTGACGAGGAGGGTGCGCTTAAGACGGCGCGTGAGGTGGATGAGGCTCGCGCGGCTGGTGAGCAGTTGCATCCGCTGGCGGGTGTGCCGATTGCTCTGAAGGATAATGTTGTGACTCGGGGTGTGCCGACGACGGCTGCGTCGAGGATGCTCGAGGGCTGGGTCCCTCCGTATGATGCGACGATTGTCGAGAAGATTAAGGCCGCGAAGCTCCCTATCGTGGGTAAGACGAATATGGATGAGTTCGCGATGGGTAGCTCAACCGAGCATTCGGCTTTTGGGCCAACTCATAATCCGTGGGATTTGGAGCGCATTCCGGGTGGTTCCGGTGGCGGTTCGGCGGCTGCGGTGGCGGCGTTTATGGTGCCGCTTGCGATTGGTTCGGATACGGGTGGTTCGATCCGCCAGCCTGCTGCGATGACGGGAACGGTTGGTGTGAAGCCAACGTATGGTGCGGTGTCGCGTCAGGGCATTATTGCTCTCGGGTCTTCGCTGGATCAGGCGGGTCCGGTGGCGCGCACGGTGGCGGACGCCGCGGCGTTGCAGGATGTTATTGATGGTTTTGATGATCGCGATGCGGTGTCCTTGGATTATGCATGGCCGTCGATGGAAGAGGCCGCCCTGGCGCCTGCGAAGGCAGGGGATCGCCCGTTGGAAGGCGTGAAGCTTGGCGTGGTGAAGCAGCTGTCTGGTGATGCGTATGAGGACGACGTGGTGGCAAGCTTTGAGTCCACGCTCGAGTTCTTGAAGGGCAAGGGCGCGCAGGTTGTGGAGCTTGATCTTCCGCTCCTTGGCATTGCTTTAGATGCGTACTACGTGATTATGCCGGCGGAGGCGTCGTCGAACCTCGCTAAGTTTGATGGCGTGCGTTATGGTTTGCGCGCCGAGCCGGAGCCTCCGGTTACATCGGAGCGCCTGATTGCGGCTAGCCGCGGTGAAGGGTTTGGCTCCGAGGTGAAGCGTCGCATTATTTTCGGTACGCGAATGCTGTCGAAGGGTTTCTTCGATAAGTATTTTGTGCAGGCGATGCGCGTGCGTACGCTCCTGCAGGAGGAGTTGGTGGAGGCGTTCGAGTCTGTTGACGTGATTGTGTCGCCAACTTCGCCGACCACGGCATTTAAGCTTGGCGAGAAGATGGATGACCCGACGCTCATGTACTTGAGTGATATTACGACTACGCCTGCGAACTTGGGCGGCATGCCGGCGATGTCGGTGCCGTCTGGTATTGCTCATGGCCTTCCGGTTGGTTTCCAGGTGACTGGCCCGGTACGTGGTGATGATGTGATGTACCGCGTGGCAGCTGTGGTTGAGTCGCAGGAGGATGTGGCACATAAGAACCCGATGATTGAGGGCGTGGATGGCGCAGCGCGCGAGGGAGAGGATCGTTAGGTCATGGATAAGTTGATGAAGTACAGCGAGGCTGTGGAGAAGTTTGACCCGGTTTTGGGTCTTGAGGTTCACGTCGAGCTGGGTACGAAGACGAAGATGTTTGACCAGTCGCCGAATGAGTTTGGTGGCGATCCGAACACGAATATTGCGCCGGCTTCGATTGGTTTGCCGGGCGCTTTGCCGACGATTAATAAGACTGCGATTGAGTGGGCTATCCGCCTGGGTCTTGCTTTGAATTGTGAGATTTCTGAGGTTAGCCGGTTCGCTCGTAAGCATTACTTCTACCCGGATTTGGCGAAGGCTTACCAGATTTCGCAGGCTGCGGTTGCGATTGCGCATAACGGCTGGGTGGATGTTGAGCTGGATGATGGCGATACGTTCCGAGTTGAGATTGAGCGTGCTCACGTAGAGGAGGACGCTGGTAAGAACACGCATATTGGTTCAGAGGATGGGCGCATTCAGGGTGCGGCGTATTCGCTGGTGGACTTTAATCGTTCGTCGGTGCCTCTGATTGAGATCGTGACGAAGCCGATCGAGGGGGCGGGTGCTCGC
Source organism: Actinomyces sp. HMSC075B09 (assembly GCF_001812395.1). Classification (NCBI taxonomy): domain Bacteria; kingdom Bacillati; phylum Actinomycetota; class Actinomycetes; order Actinomycetales; family Actinomycetaceae; genus Actinomyces; species Actinomyces sp. HMSC075B09. Next base: position 1,350 of record NZ_KV808742.1, on the reverse strand, counting down.
GCTCCGGAGATCGCGTCTAAGTATGTGCAGGCGTTGCGTGATATCGCGAGGGCGCTTGGAGTTTCTGAGGCTCGTATGGAGCGCGGTAATTTGCGTGCTGATGTGAACGTATCGCTTCGCGAGACCCCGGACTCGCCGCTTGGTACGCGCACTGAGACGAAGAATGTGAACACGTTCCGCGGTATTGAGAAGGCTGTGCGTTATGAGATCTCTCGCCAGGCGCAGGTTCTCGCTGATGGCGGCGAGGTAGTACAGCAGACGCGTCACTTCCATGCGGAGGATGGCACGACGTCGGCGGGCCGCGATAAGTCGGATGCGGAGGATTACCGTTACTTCCCGGATCCGGATTTGGGTCCGATTGTGGCTAGCCCGGAGTGGGTTGAGCGCTTGCGCGGTGAGCTTCCGGAGCTCCCGGCAGTGCGCCGTCGCAGGTTGCGTGACGAGTGGGGCTTCTCTGAGCTGGAGATGCGCGACGTGGTGAACGCCGGCGCTATCGATTTGATTGAGGATACGGTGTCGGCAGGCGCCTCCTCCGCTGCGGCTCGTAAGTGGTGGATGGGAGAGCTGTCCCGCGTTGCGCGCGAGGCGGAGGTTGAACTCGAAGAGCTCGCGGTGACTCCGGCTCAGGTGGCCGAGCTTCAGGCGTTGGTGGATGACGGCAAGATCAATGACAAGCTTGCCCGCCAGGTGCTTGAGGGCGTGCTGGCTGGCGAGGGAGATCCCACTGAGGTTGTGGATGCCCGCGGTTTGGCTGTGGTCTCCGACGATGGTCCTCTGATCGCGGCTGTGGAGGCAGCGATGGCTGATAATCCGGATGTCGTGGAGAAGATCCGCGGCGGCAAGATGGCCGCTATCGGGGCTTTGATGGGCCCGGTGATGAAGGCCACGCGCGGCCAAGCCGATGCGAAGCGTGTTCGTGAACTAATCATGGAGCGTATTTAAAATTTGCGAGGACGTCGCTAGCTTTTGCATTAGCGACTGACCGTAGGGGGGGGATTCCTGAAAAGGAATCCCCCCATTTGTCGGAGTACCGGCGAAATGGTTCTAGGTGCGCCAAGTCACGCGCTCGAAATTTGATTCTAGATAGGTGACGTGACTAATTTGGTTTCGGTCCTGATCGGAGCGATCCGATTGGATGAACTACGAGGTAGTGCGGATCACAAAAAGTCAGTTGACAAGGGGTTCGAAACCTACTAGAGTAGATTCTCGGTTCCGCAACGAAGCAAGTAGTTGAAACGGAACCTTTTTCAACGCCTTTCGCGGTTTTCACGAAATGTTTGGGCTCGTGACTGAGACCAAATGGTGAGAAAAGCGATTGTGTGGGTGTTGTTTGTGAACTCGATAGTGTGT
>NZ_KV808741.1:0-211 GCF_001812395.1 Actinomyces sp. HMSC075B09 | reverse complement strand
AGTTTGTTGAGTCGTTGAACGCAAAAACTCCTTCTCCTACTCAAGAGGCATCGGTGTCGTGGAACGGCGAACAGTTTGTAGCCTCCCCTGGCCAGGCGGGCACGGCTGTTGATGCGGATCAGGTGCGCACGATTGTTGAGAGTGCTTCGAAGGATCTGAAATCGTCGGCGCTGGCAGATCTTTCAGTAATGCAACGCGAGCCAGAAAACAG
>NZ_KV808740.1:0-84685 GCF_001812395.1 Actinomyces sp. HMSC075B09 | reverse complement strand
ACACTGGTGAGATCAAGGTGACCATTCCTGAGGACGCCAAGCCTGGTGACAAGATCGAGGTTCCGGTTGTAGTGACCTACCCGGATGGTTCGACCGACGAGGTTACAGTCACGATCACCGTGACCGAGAAGGACGCAACCCCGGTAACGCCGGGTGAGCCGACTGAGCACAACCCGTCTCTGGGCGCGTCCGCGGATGACCCGGCAGACTGTGAGATGCCTCCGTTCGTCACCGTCGAAAAGACCGAGGGTGTCGTATACAAGGTCACCGTCGATGGTAAGGAGCTAACGCCTGACGCTGAAGGCAAGTACGTCTACGACTACGGCCAGACCGTCAAGGTTGAAGCAACCCCGGCTGAGGGCTACACCTTCCCGGAGGGCACTCAGACGACGTGGACTTACACGACCGAGCAGAACGAGGTTTGCAACGTTCCGGACACTCCTGAAACCAAGGACAACGAGAAGTACGAGCCTGAGTACGAGGACGGCACCGGCAAGCCTGGTGATGACGTCACGGTTGACAAGCCTGTCTTCAAGGACGGCGACGGCAACGAGGTAACGCCTCCGGAGGGCACCAAGTTCACTCCTGGTGAGAACGTGCCTGATGGTGTGACCATTGATGAGAACACTGGTGAGATCAAGGTGACCATTCCTGAGGATGCTACGCCTGGTGACAAGATCACTGTTCCTGTTGTGGTTACCTACCCGGATGGCACCAAGGACAACGTTGACGTAACTGTCACCGTTGAGCAGCCTGATGCGAAGGACAACGAGAAGTACGAGCCTGAGTACAACGGCGGTTCTGGTGAACCTGGTACCGACGTCACGGTTGACAAGCCTGTCTTTAAGGACGGCGACGGCAACGAGGTAACGCCTCCGGAGGGCACCACGTTCACTCCTGGTGAGGGCACGCCTGATGGTGTGACCGTTAACGAGGATGGCTCCATCACGGTCACCATTCCTGAGGATGCTACGCCTGGTGACAAGATCACCGTTCCGGTTGTAGTGACCTACCCGGATGGCAGCAAGGACAACGTGGACGTCACCGTCACGGTCGGCGAGCCTGACACCAAGACGCCGGACTGGAAGGACAGCTCGGGTGAACCGGGCGGCAAGGTCGTAATCCCGAACGATGGCGGCCCTGTTGATGACGGCACCACGGTCGAGACCGATGGCCCGGGCAAGGCAGAAATCGATGGAGACGGCAACCTCGTTGTTGACATCGACGACAACGCTAAGCCTGGTGACAAGATCGTTGTCATCGTCAAGGACAAGGACGGCAACGAGATTGATCGCGTGACGGTCACCGTTGAGAAGCCTGCCGCTGGTGATAACACTGGTGAGACGACCGAGAAGGTAGTCCAGAAGCCTAAGCTTGCACGCACTGGTGTGCAGGTAGCAGGACTCGCTGGTATTGCAGCCGCAATGGGCGTAGCAGGCCTCGGCCTGGCGTTCATGCGACGCCGTCGCGAAGGCGAAGAGAACTAATCGCCTAGCCGACGCAGCACCGGCATAACAGTACGGGGGTGAGACCCAAACGGTCTCACCCCCGTACTCATATAAAACCTCGAACCACAGGCGTGCTACCGGGACAGAAGTCAATAGACTATTCGTCCCATACAGTGCGTAATATCACCTGCAGAGCGCAGAACCTCCCCTATAAAGCCAGCGCCCGTGGATGCTATAGTATATGGGCGCCCCGCGGACGTAGGACGAAGTCAAAGTGCGCCGGAGTATTTGGGCGGCCACAACACAATACTGACTTCATTGGGGCCAATGAGACTTCCAGAATGTCCCAGGACTAGTTGGATTAAGGAAAATACATGCGTATGCCACAACCCGCCACCGAACCAAAACGCGCTTTGCGTTTTTCTTTGGTTACGCTTTCAGTCGTAGCTTTGGTAGGAAGCACGCTTGGAGTTGCACCAAGCTTTATCGCCCCGCAGTCAGCTGCCGCGGCAACATTTACCGGCGGCATTCGCGACAAGTCTGGCGCGGTAGAGCGGGACGCCCAGAAGGCCTCAGACCTACCGGCCGGCTCGTGTCTCGTTGAGAGCGGTGATTCTGATGGCAGCCAGGCTGGTTTCAGCTGGAACACCCTGGAGCCAAGCGCCACCAGCCCTTCTAAGACCGCTTGGGGATTGAGCCTTTCCTTCGATAACTCGAAGGACCGCACGTTCGCCGATTGGGGCTTCACCAATTCAGGCCAGATGAGCGCGTACCTCGATGCGGGTCAAGTTCCCTCTATGAATGTCAGCCAGACCTTTCTTGGCAAGAACGTCACACACAAGGCCGATGAAAGCATCGAGATTACTAAAAGCGGTCGTCAGCTGAATCTTAATCTCAATGCGAACCTGACCGAAGAGAAGGTCAAGCAGTACGCTGAAGCTACTGCTAAAAACCCCGTGCGTTACGCGTGGAAGAGCGACTACAAGCAGGCTAACACTTCAGAAGCAAACCCCCGCGCGACGCAAGGCAACAGTGCGTTTGTCTCCGTAGTCGTGAACCCCTGGCCGAGCGAGAACATCGAATGTAACCCGATCACGGTGTCGTGGGAGTCTTTCGAGAAGCACGTGATCGTCCCCGGTGAAATAACCAAGGTTGGCAAGATCAACGTGCCTGCTGTGCAGAACGGTGGGACGGACGATTCTATGTCCCGCATGGTTGTAGAGGCCTACGATGGCAACGGCAAGTTCATCGGCACCTCCGATCCGGCGGCCTCCGGCGGCGAGCAGATGTTGCGTATCGACGGAAATGGCGAAATTTATTTCACCTGGCCGGAGTACCGCGGCACCGACCTGGCCACTGACAAGAACGTGAACTTCTCCGTTCTGGCGAAGCCGCGTAGTGTGGAGCAACTCCAGGCTGCAGCCAAGAGTGCTAACGAGTATATTGAACACGACGCCGCTTTCAGCAGCTCTAACTCGCTGACCCGTTACAACAAGGCGAACGTCATCGACTCCACGGCGTTCTCCCTGGACGACACCGAATACCACAACCCGCAGTACGACAAGACCGATGCCTCGATTATTTCGGGTGTAGATAGCCCAACCGGCCCGCTGGCCACCGAGCCGCAAAAGGTCACCTTCACTCAGACCGCTGACTTGATCAAGGAGCTGGCAAAGAAAAAGACCGAGGGCGGCTTTGAGGCGAAGCTAGAGCTGGACGAGAAGTACGTCTACGAGGGCTGGACCGTTGAGATGGACGGTGACTACAACGTCACCGTCACTGCTCCAGAGAACCCGAAACCGGGTGCTTTCGCGCAGCCGAAGATCACGGTGGAGTACTCTAACGGCTCCACTGACGTGCTACAGCTTATGGTAGTTGTTGATCCGAACAACACGCAGGTGACCGACCTGGTACGCCCGGGCCTGTCCAAGGGCAAACTCAACCAGGAAATCACGTCCCAGGTGGGCACTAGGTCCATCATGAAGGGCCACAAGCCTGTTCACCCGGCCAAGTTCGAGATCGACCCAGCTACCGTACCGGACGGTTGGACCGTGACCGTCGATGAGACGGGTAAGGTCACCGCGAAGGCAGATGACACCGTTGCACCGGGTACGATCATCACCCCGAAGGTGAAGGCCACCTACCCGGACCAGACCACGGATGATATCGAGGTTCAGTTCCAGGCGATCGCAGACATCAAGATCCCGAACTATGACACGGTTACGGGGCAGCCAAACGCGAGTGTCAGCCTTATTCCGGAAATCCCGGAGCGCGGTCTGAGTGGTAACACGTCAGATGAGGCGCCGCAGCGCTACACCTTCGAAGACGGCACGAACAAAACCACTCTTACCAGCAAGGACGGTAAGACATGGACCGTTTATGTCGACGAGAAGACTGGCGAGATCACGACCACGATTCCGAAGGATGCGCAGGAAGGCGACATCCTGAACGTTCCCGTCCAGGCCCACTACAGTGAGGAAGGCAAGCAGAAGCCGCAGACGGTTGTAGGCACTGTCGTCGTCATCAAGGGTGACTTGAAAGCGTCATACGACGTCCAGGTGACCGGGCCGAATCAGGCCGTCGACCACCATGTTGATGGTGCTCCAGACGGCTCCACGTTCTCGTTCGGCTACACGGACGGCAAGCCCGTGCTGACGCAGACCACGGATAACGGCTGGAAGTACACTATCGATCCTAATACCGGTGTGGTTTCCTCCACTCCGCCGGCCAATTCGAAGCCGGGTGACAAGAACACCGTTACTGTCAAGGTGAATGCGCCTGGCGGTCTGACCACTGAGGTTCCTGTAACCACAGTGGTGAAGTTGATGAACAACTGGGAGTCCAACCCGGTTATCCCGCCGAAGACGGTGTACCCCGGCGACACGGTGACATCGCCCCTGGCAATCGAAAAGCCGGAAGGCATCAAGGTTGCTGAGAACAAGCCTTACGAGATTGCTCCGTTACCGGAGCACATCACTCCGACCGGCGACACGAATGAGTTTGGCAACCCGACCTACACGCTGAAGACTGATAACGGCGACTGGATCGTTAGCCTGGATAAAGATGGCCACGTCATCTCCACCGCGCCTAAGACCGCGAAGCCGGGCGACCAGGTTAAGGTTCCCGTAACCGTGACCTATGAGGACGGTTCTAAGGACGCCACCTCCGCTGTGGTCAACGTCGTTAAGGCTCCGGAGCGCGAAGTCCCGTTCGAGGTCGAATACAAGTTCGATTCTTCTATCCCTGCCGGTGAGTACAAGGTTGAAACCAAGGGCGAGCCTGGCAAGGAAAAGATGACGAAGGACGGCGAGTGGGAGCGTACCCAGGAACCCAAGAATGAGGTTGTCCTGGTCGGTACCAAGCCGGCTGAGAGCGCTAAGGACGTGACCTGGACGGTTCCGATCCCGTACCCAACCGAGGTTCGCGAAAACCCGGATCTAGCCCCTGGTGAGACAAGGGTTGTCCAGGAAGGTGAGAACGGCGAGAAGACCTACACCGCTAAGTTCACCGCTAAGGGTTCCGAGGCTCAGGTTGCAGAGGAAGAAACCACTAAGGAGCCGAAGCCTCGTATCGTCGAGTACGGTCCACGCTTGGGTGCTAGCGAACTGGTCACCACGGTGAAGAAGCCTGTCCCGTTTGAGACTGAAGTTGTCTTCGACGACACTCTGGCAGCTGGTGAACAGAACGTTGACCAGGAAGGAAAGCTTGGCGAGGACACCGTAACCTCGACGCAGAAGCTTGTTGATGGAAAGCCGAACGGCGATCCAGTGGTCGACACCAAACGCACTGCAGAGCCGGTCAAGCAGATCATTCGCGTTGGCACCAAGACCACCGGTACCAACACCGAAACGGCTGAGTCTGAGGTTCCATTCGGCGTGAAGATCGAGTTTGATCCGAACATGCCTGCGGGTACCTCTGAGACGGTTACCGAGGGTAAGCCTGGTAAGAAGAAGGTCACGATCGAACGTGAAATCGTCAACTCTATTCCGGGTGATCCGAAGATCTCCGAGGAGATCACTGAGAAGCCTGTAGACCAGGTGATCAAGGTCGGCACCAAGCCGTCTGAGGCATCTGAGAAGGTTACGTGGACTGCCCAGGTTCCATTCGAGGTTGAGACCCGTCCGAACCCGGAATTGAAGCCGGGTGAGATCAAGGTTGTCCAAAAGGGCGTCCCGGGTGAAAAGACCTACACGGCTGACTTCGCCGCGAAGGGTGATCAGGCAACGGTTACGCCTGAAGAGAAGCAGACTAAGGATCCGGTCAATGAGATCATTGAGTACGGTCCGAAGGCTGAAGACACCTCTGTGGTGACCAAGGTTGAGAAGCCTGTTCCGTTCGAAACCGAGATCGTCTTCGATGACACCTTGGAAAAGGGCAAGCAGGTTGTTGACCAGCAGGGTGAGCTTGGTACCGAGGTTGTGACCTCGACTCAGAAGATCAAGGACGGCAAGCCAGACGGCGACCCGACCGTGACCACTGATCGTACCAAGGAGCCGAAGAAGCAGATCATTCGCGTTGGCACCAAGACCACCGGTACCAAGACCTCCGAATACGAGGTGGACGTTCCGTTCGAGACCGAGATCGTCTTCGATGACACGATGGATGCTGGCAAGCAGGAAACCGTGCAGGAAGGTGTTCTTGGCAAGGACAAGGTAACTACTACCCAGACCATTGAGAACTCGCAGGTTGTGGACACCAAGACCGAAATCAAGCGCGTGACAGATCCTGTCAACAAGATCATCAAGGTAGGCACCAAGGGCAAGCCTGCCTCAACCACGGTTGAGTGGACGGAAAAGACTCCGTTCGAGGTCGAGGTGCGTGTCAATCCTGAACTGAAGCCTGGTGAAACCAAGGTTGTTCAGGAAGGCAAGCAGGGCGAGATCAAGCACACCGTCACGGTGAATGTTGAGAACGGGGAGGTCTCCAAGGAGAATTCCTCCCAGAAGATCAGCGATCCGGTTAAGCACATCGTCGAAGTTGGCCCTGCCAAGACTCAGACAACGCTGACGGACAAGCACACGGAAAAGACTCCGTACGACACGCTGATCGAATACGACCCGAACCTCGAAGCTGGCAAGATGGTTGAGGACCAGCCAGGTTCCTACGGTGAGAAGGAAATCACCAAGACCTGGAAGCTCGAGAATGGCGAGCCGGTAGGCGATCCGGAAACATCTGAAAAGGTCACCAAGGATCCGCAGCCGCGCAAGGTACGCGTGGGCACCAAGTGCGTCTGTGAAGATCCGACTGATCCGACGGAATCTACTGAGCCGACCGATCCGACCGAGCCAACGGATCCCACTGATCCGTCTGACCCGACGGAACCGGGCGAGCCGACTGATCCTACCGATCCGACCGAACCAACAGATCCAGCTAACCCGTCTGACCCGACGGATCCCACCGATCCAACGGATCCTACCGATCCGACGGAGCCGACGCAACCGGGTGAGCCGACTGATCCCACCGATCCGACCGAGCCAACGGACCCGGCCAACCCGTCCGATCCAACGGATCCGACGCAGCCAGGTGAGACAACGCCGGGCACGACGTCCAGCGATAAGCCGAGCACTCCGGGCGCTGAAACTGACCCCAGCAAGTCTGCTAAGTCAGGCGCTCAGAGCGGTTCATCACTGGCCCGCACCGGTGTTAGCGTCGAGGGCTCGCTAGCAGCAGCCGCCGCGTTGCTACTGGCAGGCGCAGGCCTCACCGCGATGCGCAGGCGCAACTCCCAGCGCTAAACGAGCAATAGCGAAGCCTTCGGGCAATAGCCGCTAACTCAAATCAAATATGGCGGGAATACAAAACCTGTATTCCCGCCATATTTTTATTTTGCTCGTTACTTTCCGCGGCCAGGCCCATGCCTAGTAGCGCAAGAAGGTAACCAAGCTACTGCAGGTTCTCTACAACCTGTTTAACCATGGCTTCCAGCTCGCTCGTATCCGTGGAACGAATACCCGAGCCAACCAAAATCACATCATCACCATGCGTCGCATAGGCCGTGTACAACATTGCTGTACCAGCTGATGTCACCATCGTCATGATCTCCCCATGAGTATCCACTCCGGGAACATCCACCGGGAATGATGCGAGCGAGATACCAAGATTCGTTTCCTCATCCGCCATCGTCATTGACGGACAGTTTTTTACTAACTCCCGGTTCTCCTCCAGATCAACCTTGCTGGCACCGCCCGGCCAAATCTGCGCGGTCATATTGAGGTTCTCAATGTAGCCATGTGCAAACACAGCTTTAGAAGCGTCAGCCGTCAACGCGTCCAAACGCCCCATGTTGGCCTTAAACAGATCCCCACACTTGGAAGGCTCGTAAACAACGCCCTCCTGGTTAGCGGCGAGCATGTCGCCAGACCAGTTCTCTTCCAACTGTTCGCGAGTCCCTAGCTCTAGCGGCTCCCCATGATAAGTGAGGCCGTTTAGAGCCGCCGCGTACTCGGCCTCGCTCTTGGCGCCTGGTGTCTGGGCGGTTGCTGAGGTATCGGTTGTAGCCGCCTGCGTGGAGGGTGCCTCGGAAGGCTTCGCATCGGTGTCTCCACCGCTACACGCTGACAGGGCAAGTACCGCAACTCCAACAGCTGCAGAGGTCTTCAAAAGCGCGTGTCTACCAGTTGAACGAGTCATTCCTGGCTCCTATCGTCAAAATCGGTTCAACTTTTGGAACGGTTTCCTGCGTGAAGTTTGTGGTAGCTTCCAGAAAACCAGGTAACGCTATCCTTACGCGAATGCCCATTGCAGGCACCTTGAGGACGCCAAAACTGCATTAAGCACGAAAAATTCGCACCCCGTTGCGTGCTCGTTAGTGAAATGTTTACCTAAGCCCCTGCCGTCAAATCCCAGTTCACAGGCGTAGCGCCCATTTGGATCAGCTGCTCATTTGCTCGCGAAAATGGTCTGGACCCGAAGAACCCTCGGCGAGCTGACAGGGGAGAGGGGTGTGCAGATTCAATCACCGGCGTGTTCCCCAGCAGGGGCTTTACCGACCTCGCATCGCGTCCCCACAAAATAGCCACCAATGGCAGGTCGCGAGCTACCAGGGCGCGGATGGCAGCCTCGGTTACGGCTTCCCAGCCCCGGCCCCTGTGTGAACCTGGGGCGCCCGGACGCACTGTGAGTACGCGATTCATCAAACACACACCTTCGCGCGCCCACGGGGTTAAATCTCCCGACGTTGGCACCGGCACACCCAAATCCTCATGCAACTCGTTGAAAATATTTACTAGCGAGCGCGGCGGAGCCACTCCCGGGCGCACCGAAAACGACAGACCCATTGCATGCCCTGGCGTGGGGTAGGGATCCTGCCCAATAATGAGCACCTTCACGTCCTCAAACGGGTACGTGAACGCTCGCAACACGTCCGTGCCTGCCGGCAGGTAGCCGTTACCCAGGCGGTTCTCCTCACGCAGCATGTTGCCAAGCCGGTGAATCTCCGGCTCCAGTGGGCCCAAAGCCTGGGCCCACCCCTCGTCAATCAAATCGGATAAAGGCAAAGCAGTCACGCCCTCATCCTACGCGGCAACGCCGCACCCAATCAGCCAATATCGGCGTGGATGAGCAGATGAAAGTAGAAAACCGGTACGCTGAAACCGTGAGTTTGCATCAATATCCTGAAGACGAATTCGACCAGGCAGGCGCCGAAGGCCCCGTGGGCCTGTTCCGCGAGAAGCCATCTCGCTGGAAAACCGTGCTGCCCTTCCTGCTCGTTCTAATCATCGTCCCCGTGCTCGCATGGGGCGCGGTGTCATTCATCACCAGTCGCAGCGACAATCAAACGGCTGAAACGCAGTCGACCACAGTCGCAACGCAGGCGCCCACCGAAACCACGGAAGCGCCCACCAATGCCGAGGCCACTACGGAAGCTACCACGCAAAAACCAACGGAAGAGCCCACCGAGACCGAACCTGCCGTCTCTAAAGACGTCGCCATTCAAATCCTCAACGGCACGCGGATCAATGGTCTAGCTGCCGAGGCCGTCGGCAAACTGCAGGCGGACGGATACCAGTACGTGAGTGCTTCCAACGCTTCGGGCTGGCTCACTGAAGCCACCACCATCTACTACGCGCCCGGAACGCGCGCGGGAGCTGAAGCGATTGGTGAAATCCTCGGCATTAGCAACCTCTCTGAGAACAGCACGGATCTGGGTAACTCCGACTACGTGGTAGTTCTAAAGGGCGACTACTAAAACTTCCCGTAACTCCCCGCGTTGCGCGAGGTCCGCGTGGCGCGGGAGTCCAAAATGCAAACTCGCAAAGGCGGCCAGACTTGAGTCTGGTCGCCTCAACTTTTTGGGCTATTAGCTGACTCGTCTTGCACTCTGCTCGTTAGAGTGCCAAAATACTTATTAGCACTCACAAGCGTTGAGTGATAAAGCAAGGGTTACCGGGTGAGGCCACCATTTGCGAGACAGAAACGCAAACCCGGCTGGCCGTCCGTCGCGGGCACCTCGTAGCCAACAACCGCTACAGCGGAGGAAAAACATGTCCAAGTTGATTGCGTTCGACGAGGAAGCACGCCGCGCCATGGAGCGCGGGCTCAACGCCCTCGCCGACACCGTAAAGGTAACGCTAGGCCCCAAGGGCCGTAACGTCGTCCTCGATAAGAAGTGGGGCGCCCCCACCATCACGAAGGACGGTGTTTCTGTTGCAAAGGAAGTTGAGCTAGAGGATCCGCTCGAAAAGATCGGCGCCGAGCTCGTCAAAGAAGTTGCAAAGAAGACCGACGACGTCGCGGGTGACGGCACCACCACCGCAACCGTTTTGGCCCAGGCACTCGTAGGTGAAGGCCTGCGCAACGTTGCCGCAGGTGCAAACCCGATCGCGCTTAAGCGCGGCATCGACACCGCCGTTGCGAAGGTAGTGGAGAACCTCCACGCCGACGCGAAGGAAATCGAAACCGTAGACCAGATCGCAGCAACCGCATCCATCTCGGCAAACGACGCTGAGATTGGCCGCCTTATTGCGCAGGCCATGGACAAGGTTGGCCGTGAAGGCGTTATCACGGTTGAAGAGACCAATTCGTTCGAAACCACCCTCGAAACCACCGAGGGCATGCGCTTCGAAAAGGGCTTCCTCTCCCCGTACTTCGTAACCGACGCGGAGCGTCAGGAAGCCGTGTTTGAGGACGCCTACGTTCTGCTCGTTGAAGGCAAGATCTCTAACGTGAAGGACCTGCTCCCGCTGCTGGAGAAGGTCATGCAGGCGGGTAAGCCGCTGCTGATCATCGCTGACGACGTTGAGGGCGAGGCTCTTGCAACCCTCGTTGTGAACAAGATCCGCGGTCTGTTCAAGTCCGTTGCTGTTAAGGCCCCGGGCTTTGGTGACCGTCGTAAGGCCATGCTGCAGGATATGGCTATCCTGACCGGCGGCCAGGTCATTTCGGAAACCGTTGGTCTTTCGCTTGAAACCGCTGACCTCGACGTCCTGGGCCAGGCTCGCAAGATCGTTGTCACCAAGGATGAAACCACGATCGTTGAGGGCGCAGGCACCAAGGAGGCCATTGACGGCCGCGTTGCGCAGATTCGCGCTGAGATCAAGAACTCGGACTCCGAGTACGACAAGGAGAAGCTCAACGAGCGCCTTGCCAAGCTCGCTGGTGGTGTAGCCGTCATCAAGTCCGGTGCTGCAACCGAGGTTGAGCTGAAGGAGCGTAAGCACCGCATTGAGGATGCTGTGCGCAACGCGAAGGCGGCTGCAGAAGAAGGCATCGTCGCCGGTGGTGGCGTGGCCCTCATTCAGGCCGCTCAGAAGCTTGCCGATCTTGACCTCGAAGGCGATGAGCTCACCGGCGCGAACATCGTTCGCGTAGCGGTTGAAGCGCCGCTCAAGCAGATCTCGGTAAACGCAGGCCTAGAAGGCGGCGTAGTTGTAGACAAGGTGAAGCACCTGCCCGCAGGTGAAGGCCTCAACGCTGCAACCGGTGAATACGAAGACATGCTCAAGGCCGGCATCGCCGACCCGGTAAAGGTAACCCGCTCTGCACTGCAGAACGCGGCATCCATCGCCGGCATGTTCCTCACCACCGAGGCAATCGTGGCTGACAAGCCCGAGCCGCCGGCACCGGCCGCTCCGGGTGCCGACGAAATGGCTGGCATGTACTAAACCAGCAATAGGCGAGCTGTGGGCGCGGGAAACCGCGCCCACAGTCATACCCACCCGTATTCTTTGCCTCAAAGCAGGGCCGTTGCGAATCCGGGTGGGTTTCGTTTATCTACCTTGCGAATAAGGCGGCCGCGCCGGCCTCGGCATCCGAATACGTGCTTGCTGCTGCGGCAAGTTGAACCCCGATCTCATCCAGAGACTGCTCAACAATCACCTGCGTTGAACGCCAACTTTGCGCCGCCGCCTCAAACTGGGCTGACGCCGCGCCAGACCAAGACCCCTGTAGTGCATCCAAATGCCTCATCATTGCCTGCACCTGAGCGCGGATCGCCTCTGCGCTTGCACGCACCATTGCCGAAGCCTGCGCCACCTGCGCCGGATCCACATGAAAAACCGTCATCGCCATTCCTTTCTTATCAGCCGGCCATGCAACGCCATCGTCGCAGGGCGCTGGAAAGGCATGCGCGGCGCGCCGCTTTGGGTGTGGGCAGGCGAGGGCTTCGCCGAGTTGTGGAAGGAACGGTGTACGAGGAACTGGGTGCGTAGCAGATGTGGGCTACTGGTCGCGATCCGAAAGCCGCTGGCGGAGCCTGCTTATGTCCTCGCGTTTTTCCTGAATGTGCTCGCGGAGCTTGCCTGCGTCCGCAGCTGTCTTATCGAGCCGCTCGCGCAAACGGCTGGCGTCCCCAGCGGTGAACGCATCTTCGTGGATCTGCTCGGCCCGCGTGCGTGCAAGGCGAGCCAGCTCTTTTGCAGACAGCCTGCGTACACTGCGTTGCACGGGACGGGCAATCACATCCGGTTCATCCTCCAAGGACGAAGCCCCGTCATCTTCTAGAGACGATGCATCGTCTTGTTCAGGCTCTGGTGCATCTTCCATTGGGGGAGTAGCTTCGGGACGCTCCGCGCTGATCTCTTCCTCAAAATCATCTTTGCGCATGATGATCGGGTCATTCTTCGCCCCGATCTTCTTAATTATCATCGTGGAGGTAGTAGTGAGCGGGTCAAACTCCTGCTCAGGTTCATCCTCAAAACACGCACCTGGATCAGCCTTAGCAATTAGCGTGTCAAGATTAGCCAGCTCAGCCTCAAGATTTTGCCGCGCAGAAACCTCCCACGCTGTTCCTCCCGGTGAGAGATAAATCTGCGGGCGGGCGAGCATTGAATTTACAAAGCGGCGCCTCGCATTCCAAAACTGCAGGTCCGACAAGTTAGGGAACTCCTGGCGAAGCAGGCCGCGATACTGCTTGTATTCCTGCGGAGTTGCAGACAGGTCGCGTTGCGTCGCATCTAGCAAGGTCGTCGCATCCACGTTCTCAGCGGGCGCGCGGTGGGTAACCACCACGCGGATCAGCTCACAAACTCGCTTACAAACTGCAGGCGAGAATCCAAGCCGCGTCAAAGAATCCGAGATCCTGTGCGAACATGACGCCTTAAACTCAGCCGAATCCGCAGTGTCGCACTTGACGACTTCGGGCGGGACTAAACCCGCATACCAAGCCGCAATCTGTAGCAACTCCGGGGTGTGAGCGGCGGCCGCTAACTGATCAAACGCGGCAATCACGCGGCTCAGATAGGCAACATTGTGATACGGGCGATCCGGGGCCTGCCAAACTGCGAGCAGACCGTGCACCTCTTCATCAATCACCTGCTGTGCAGGCTCAACGCCGCACGCGAGCACCGCGCTCACAAACGTGCGCGGAAGCCACGGTGGAACCGGCGCGCTCGCAGGCAAATCCTGACCTATTTCAGCCACAGACCTATGCTAAGTCCATCGGGAGACATAGGCAAAGAAGTCCCTCGAAGAATCAATCGTCTTCGCGCGCTGCTACTGCGACTTTGCGGCAGACGGAGCCGTCTTATCTTGCTTCAAGGGAAGCACCAGGCGGACCGTTAAGCCGCCACCTTCAGTCTTATCGAGTGTTGCCTGCCCCGAATGTAAAGCCAGAATCGAAGCAATAATGGATAGACCGAGGCCAGAACCACCCGAAGCGCGCGAGCGGGACACGTCCGTGCGGAAGAAACGCTCGAACACGCGGTCACGGTCAGGAGCCGAAATGCCCGGCCCGTGGTCACGGACCTCCACGATCGCATGGCCTTCTTGCTGGCCAATCGCAATCTCTACCGGAGAACCCTTAGGAGTGTACCGAATGATGTTGCCAATCAGGTTGGTGAACACCTGCGTGATCTGATCCTTGTCAGCCTCAATAATCAGACTGTCAGGCGCAGGCTCGTCCTCGTTCATGCTAATCACGCTCACAACGCGCGATGCGTCCAACGCGCTCACGTCAAACAACGAATCGTGAGCCAGTTTTACGAGGTCAACCGGCTCCGGGTGAATCTCCGGCACCTCATCCAACCGGGCCAGGGTCAACAGGTCTTCAACCAGCTTGCCCATGCGAACCGACTCGTTCTCGATGCGCTGCATTACCTCTGGGACGCGCTCATCGGGCACGCCGCCCATGCGGTAGAGCTCGCCATAACCGCGCAAAGCGGAGAGGGGAGTGCGCAGCTCGTGGGACGCATCTGAAACGAAGCGACGCATGCGCTCTTCTGAACGCTGTTGCTGGGCAAACGAATTCTCAATCTGCGCAAGCATCACGTTCAAACTCTTCGCCAGCGAGCCAACCTCGGTCGATTCCGGCTCGGGGTCAACGCGCTGGGTCAAATCGCCCTCAGCGATCTGACCGGCCACATACTCGATGCGGCGAAGCGGGAACAAAGACCTGCGAATCAAATAGTAAGAGGCCATCGCGCCCACCACCACGATCAGCAGGCCAAGTAGAGAGAAGTATTGGGCCGAGTTCAGAATCGTCTCGGTTGTATTAGCAAGGGGGAGCGCAACGGTGACCACGCCGTAAGGCTTATCGCCAACCGACACGGGCACGGCAACCGCACGCCAATACGAATCACGCTTCGAAGAGGGCACATTCACCGGCTTAGTCACCGCGTTAGGCGGCACAACCGAATCAAGCGCCAAAAGCGTCCCTGGATTTGGCATTCCGTAACGCTGCGACGTATCGGTAGCAATAGCCACCTGACTTACCCCATCGGTTGACGTAAACCGAATGTAATAGTTCGAAGGCACATCGGCCGGCACGCTGGCAATCACCGAACGAACGGTAGAGACGGCCAGCTGCTTACCCGTGCTCTCCAGCTCGCGGTCCACCTGGTTCACCAAATGCGCCTGCACGATGCCAACCATCACGGCTCCCGCAATCGTGAGGGCAACAGTGAGTAGCGAGGTGAACAAGATTACGAGTCTTGCTCTTAGGGTTGCCGAGAACCAAACCTCCCGCAGGGTCCTACGTGATTCGCACGACCTCATATTAGGCGTTCTCAGGCCTCAACATGTACCCAACGCCTCGGCGCGTATGGATCAAATCGCCAGAACTACCCGGAACGGCAAGCTTACGGCGCAGGTACGAAATATAAGATTCCACAATCGCGGCTTCGCCATCCCAGTCGTACTCCCACACGTGATCCAAAATCTGCATTTTTGACACCACGCGGCCCTCATTGATCATCAGGTAGCGCAAAAGCTTGAACTCGGTGGGGGATAGGTCAATCTCTTGACCCGCGCGCCGCACCTCGTGCGCGCCCTCATCCAGCTCCAGGTCCGCAATGCGAAGCACGTTGTCGTCATCGCCCGCCTTCGTTCGGCGCAAGATTGCGCGAATGCGAGCCACAACCTCCTCAAGACCAAACGGTTTTGTCACATAGTCATCGCCGCCAACCGTGAGGCCCTCGATCTTGTCATCCATCTGATCACGAGCCGTCAAGAACAGCACGGGAGTGCGTGAACCAGACTCGCGAAGACGCCTCGTCACCGTAAAACCATTCATATCTGGAAGCATCACGTCAAGCACGATCAGATCCGGATTTTCCGTAGTGGCCAAATGGAATGCGGACTTTCCATCCGAGGCTGTGAGCACCTCAAAACCGGCAAACCGCAACGATGACGCCAACAGATCAAGAATATTTGGCTCGTCATCAACCACCAGCAGACGCGCTTCTGCGCCCGTGTCATCCACACTCATCTTCAAACCCATTTCTCCATCACATACCTGTTGCCTTAAGAATATCTGAACAGCACATGTAAAAAGCCCCGCGAGCGTAGCCATGTAGCAACCAAAATGCCAGAACCTGTAACCTTGAACCTGAAAACGCTGCACGGCACAGACAGGTGAAACAGATGAGCGAAGCGCAAAATACAGGGCAACTACCAGAGGGAGTGTTCCCCTTCCAACCTCCCAAAACCCTCAGTGGCAACACCGAGGTGGTTGGTGACAGTCCTTTCTTGCCCGCAGACGTGCAGTTCTACGGTGTTTCGCCCGCGCTCGTGAAAGTGCGGGTTGTTAGCCTGCTCATTACGTTTGCCATCATGGTGATTCCCGGCATTGTCATGGCCATTCTTTTAACTAAGTGGATTTGGCTTTACGTTCTGGCCGTCGTTGCCCTTTTCGCGTGGCTTTTGTGGCTTGTTCCCCGGCAGGTGCGCGCTATCGGTTACGCAGAAGCCGAATCTGACCTGCTTATCCGCTCGGGCATCATGTGGAAACAACTAACCGTTGTGCCTTATGGGCGCCTGCAATACGTAGACGTATCTGAGGGGCCCATCGCGCGCGCCTTCGGCATCGCTACAGTGCAGCTGCACACGGCCTCGGCATCCACGGACGCATCTATCACCGGTCTGTCCGCGAAAGAAGCAGCGCGCCTGCGCACGAGTCTTGCCGAGCGCGGCGAATCTGAACTGGCAGGACTCTAAATGGCAAAGGGACGCAAAGAAACCGCAGTTGAAAGCGGCGTTGCAGAATCCGAGTGGAGGTCGTTGCACCCCGTCACGCCCCTAGCGAAAACCTGGGCCGTGTTCGCAGCCTTCTTCGCTTTTATCTTTTACCAGTTTGCCGACGTGCTTAAAGAGCTCACCACGCTTGGTCTGATCGAAACCTACGGGCCGGCGGTTGTCTTCCTCGTGATCGCGGCCGGGATCCTCCTGATCGTGGTTGCGGCCGGCATCTACTCTTGGATTGCCTGGCGCAAAATGGGATTCGCAATAACTCACGACGCCGTGTACTACCGCGAAGGAATCCTCTTTCGTAGTCAGCGCCATGCGCGACTAGACCGAATTCAGGCTGTAAACATCACGCACCCGTTGATTGGCCGCATTTTGGGCCTGGGACGTATAGATATTGAGGTTGCTGGTGGCACGGACTCTAACTTCCAGCTGGGGCTACTTAAAACGCAGCAGTTAGAGGATGTTCGCCGCGAGGTGCTGTCAGAATCGCGCACTGCGAAACTACGCAAAGCAGGGAAGCTAGATGCTGATGCAACGGGCGGTGTTCCCGCAGGCGAGGCTGGCGTAGCCCCGACCGCCTTGGAGAATGTCCAGGCGGGAATCGATCAGACTCAAGGCCTTGGCGCGCCGGTGGAGGAGCTCGAGCAGATTATCTACAAAGTTCCTGCAGGCCGCCTTGCCGCGTCGTTGGCGCTCAACATGGGGATTATCTTCTCTATTCTTGTGGGATTGGCCATCGCCGCGGGTTCCATAATCGGCACTTTGGTTGAGGGCGCTTCTTTTGCCGCAATGATTCCCGTGCTTGTTGGTGGGTTCGCCTTGTTTGCCTACCCGTTCAACCAGTTTGCAAACAACTTCGGATTCACCGCATTTGTAACCCATGATGGTATTCGCGTCCGCTCAGGTCTTCTATCCACCCGTGCGCAAACCATTCCGGTGCAACGCATTCACGCAGTGACGGTTTCCCAACCATTCTTCTGGCGCTTTTTTGGCTGGTACAGAGTCAAAATTATCCAGGCCGGTTTCGCGGCGAACGCGCAAGACAAGGTAGAGCACGACCTACTGCTTCCTGTAGGCACGCGTGAAGAAATGCTCCAAGCCCTATGGATGGTCTACCCCGACCTTGGTGTTTCTAACCCGGTTGAAACAATCATGTACGGCATTGAGGGCGAAGGTGAGATGCTTGGATTCAGTCAGAACCCGCAGCGCTCACGCCTGTTCGACCCGCTGGTTTGGCGCCGCCGCTCAATCAAACTAACCGACGTGGCGATCCTGCTGCGCGACGGTTTCTTAACCCGGTCATTCTCGGTCCTGACCTATGACCGCCTGCAGTCCACGCTAATCAGCCAAGGCCCGTGGGACCGCAAGAAAGACCTCGCGGGTATTAACTTCCACCTGGTTGAATCCAGTTTATTCATTGAGCACCTGGACAGCGCGCTTGCATCCAGTCTCTACGCTGAAATCACGCGCCGCGCCACCATCAGCCGCCAAAAGGAAAGCCAGGAAGCCTGGGCTGCTAGAGCCGTTCCCGGTGCCCGCCAGACTCACAGTGCTTACGAAAGCAGGACGGCTGGTGGCGAGCCGGGTAGCTTCGAGCAAAATGGGGGAGAGCAGCAGTGAAAGCGGGGCGCTTTCGCGTAGGCATCATTGGCGCGGGCCGAGTGGGCCCGGTGATTGGCCGCGCTCTACAACTCGTGGGCCACGAAATCATCGGCATCACGCGATCATCCAATCCCGAAAGAAATGACGCTGCGGAAGCGATCCTGGGCGTTCCCGTAATCGAACCCGACGAGGCGTGCCAGGCGGAGCTAGTAGTCATCGCTATTCCTGACGACCAGATCGAGCCTCTCATACAAGGCCTGGCAATACTCGGGTGCTTCCGCCCCGGCCAAGTCGTTATGCACACGAGCGGCGTGCACGGCATCAACGTGCTCGAAGCCGCGCAAGCCGCTGGGGCCCTGCCCATTGCCCTGCATCCCGCGATGACGTTTACCGGCACCAGCTTGGACGTTGAGCGCCTGCAGATGTGTCCCGCGGCCATCACCGCAACCGCGGTGGCACTACCCATCGCATCAGCGCTCGCGATGGAAATGGGCATGGAACCTTGCGTGGTTGAAGAGGAAGACCGCACGCTCTATCACGCGGGCCTTACTCACGGAGCCAACCACCTCGTCACCCTTGTCAACGAGGCCCTTTCTATCCTTGAAGCCGCCGGCATCGAAAACCCTGAACTCTATATCCGCCCGCTCCTAAATGCCGCTTTGGAGCGCGCCCTCTCCGAAGGTGCGCACGGCCTGACCGGGCCCGTCCGCCGCGCGGACACCGGCACCCTCAAAGATCACCAGAAGGCATTATCTGAGGCCGGTTTGAACTCGATCCTAGAGAGCTACCGGAACATGGCGCGCACAACCGCTCACCTGGCCGGCGACAACCTGCTCCTTGGCGAAAACCAAGTGCAGGCCGTCTTGCGTGCTTTGGGTGAAGAATAAAAGTGGCAAGTTGGCCACAAGTGGCCCTCCGGATTCGCGCCTAGCGCGCCCAAAGGAGCACAATAGTCGCAAAGGAGGCATCTTGGAACCACAAGTCGTAAAGACCCGCGAAGAACTACGAGCCGCACTAGCGAAACTGCCTGGACGGCTCGGCCTGGTCATGACCATGGGCGCGTTGCACGACGGGCACCTCAGCCTCATTAAAGAGGCCAAGAAGCACGCCGACCACGTCATGGTCACAGTGTTTGTGAACCCCACTCAGTTCGCCCCCGGTGAAGACTTCGACAAGTACCCGCGTGACCTCGATGCCGACCTCAAAGCGGTTGCGAAGGTGGGCGCGGACCTCGTGTTTGCGCCCGCCGCTAACGAAATGTATCCGGGTGAAGCCTCTGTCACTATCAACCCGGGGCCCACCGCAACGGTTTTAGAAGGCAAAACGCGGCCCACACACTTTGCAGGCGTATTGCTGGTAGTGCACAAAATGTTCAACCTCACCGGTGCGGATGTTGCCGTATTCGGCCAAAAGGATGCACAGCAGCTGGCACTCATTCGCCAGATGGTTCGCGACCTCGACATGCCCGTCCAAATCGTTGGCGCGCCCATCGTGCGCGGCGATGACGGCCTCGCCCTCTCCTCGCGCAATGCCTACCTCTCCGACGCAGAGCACCAGCAAGCGCTTTCCCTCAGCGGCGCCCTCAAAGCCGGTAAACAAGCCAGCAACAGCGGGGCGAGCGCAAGCCAAATCAAGCAGGCTGCCCGCTGCGTCCTCGAAAATGCGGACGTGAAAATCGACTATGTCGAGCTGGTTGAGCCAACCACATTCCAATCCGTAGAGGCCGGGGAAGCCGTGCTGGCCCTCGCCGCCTACGTTGGCAATACGCGCCTGATTGACAACACGATCTTGAACATTGGGGAGGCCTCCAATGGCTAACGAAATCTACCGCACGCTAATGAGCGGCAAGATTCACCGCGCCACCGTGACCGGCGCGGACCTCAACTACGTTGGGTCCATAACCGTCGATAAAACCCTGCTGGAAGCAGCCGGGATACTTGAAGGCGAACGCGTTGACATTGTGAACGTAACCAATGGAAACCGCCTTTCCACCTACACCATTAATGGCGAGGCTGGATCGGGAGTCATCCAGCTAAACGGCGCCGCCGCGCACCTGACCAACCCCGGTGACATCGTCATCATCATCGCTTACCAGTCCGTGCCCGAATCCATGGCGCGAGGCTTCAAAGGCAAAGTTGTGTTGGTCGACAAAGACAACCGGATCATCAACCTCGGTTCAGACCCGGCGGGCGTTCCCGCCGGCCTCGAAAACGCTTCCGGTGGTGAAGGTCCGCTCGCGGCCCCAAACCGCGGCTAACCAGGCGGCTCTGAAACGCGGATAAGCTGTCTACCCTAGTAGCGCTCGACGCCCTTCGAACTTGGGCGTTCGCGAGTGCGTGAAACGTGATATTAGCCCACTATTTCCCGCATGTAGCGCCCCTTTAGTACGATGGGGACGTGGAAAAGAACAACGAGTCGTCTGAAATTCAAGAAGCCCCCGAGCAGTTTCGTGTTCGCGCCGAAAAACGTGCGCGCATGCTCGCAGAGGGAACCGATCCCTACCCGGTAGAACTGCCCATCACCAGCACCATCAAGAAGGTGCGGGAGGAGTTCGACCACCTCGAAATCGACGAGCAGTCACCCGCGCCCGTGGGCGTCGCTGGCCGCGTTATGTTTATTCGCGGCTCCGGCAAGCTCCAGTTCGTTGTCATCCAAGATGGCGAGGGCAACCGCATTCAGGTGATGCTCTCCGCTAAAGAGGTGGGTAGCGACTCGCTAAAGGAATTCAAGGCAAACGTAGACCTTGGCGATCACCTGTTTGTACACGGGCCGGCAATGCGTTCACGCCGCGGCGAGCTCTCCATTTTCGCTCAGCCGAGTGAGGACGCTCCCGCGTGGCGTATCACCTCGAAGGCGCTACGTCCACTGCCGAAGACGTTCACGACGGATGCCGGCGAAGAGATGAGCCTTTCAGAGGAGGCTCGTATCCGCCAGCGTCACCTCGACATGATTTTGCGTCCGGCTGCTCGTGAGATGGTTCGCACGCGCGCGGACGTTGTGTGGTCGCTACGCGACTACTTCCACCGCGAGGGATTCTTGGAGATCGAAACTCCGATGCTCCAAAACATTCACGGTGGCGCGGCCGCCCGCCCGTTCCAAACCCACATGAACGCCTACGACACGGAGCTTTACTTGCGTATTGCGCCGGAACTGTTCTTGAAGCGCGCAGTGGTTGGCGGTGTGGAAAAGGTTTTTGAAATCAACCGTAACTTCCGAAATGAGGGCGCGGACTCCTCGCACTCTCCGGAGTTCACCATGCTTGAAGCCTACGAGGCCTACGGCACGTACAACACGATGGCTGCCCGCACTCGTGACTTCATTCAGAAGGCCGCGCGGGACGTGTTTGGTACCGAGAAGGTAACGCTTGCCGACGGCTCCGAATACGACCTTTCTGGACAGTGGGATGAGATTTCACTTTACGAGGTGGTCTCGGAAGCCGTAAAGGAAGAAATCACGCCAGAAACAGAGCTTTCCCGCCTTGTGAAGCTGGCAGAGGAACGCGGAATTGCTGTTCCGGATCACGCTGTGGCGGGCAAGGTAGTGGAAGAGATCTTTGAGCATGAAGTTGGCGATCACTTGTGGGCGCCGACGTTTGTGCGCGACTACCCGGTGGATACGTCCCCGTTGGTTCGCCAGCACCGCAGCCTGCCTGGCCGCGTGGAGAAGTGGGACCTGTACGTTCGCGGTTTTGAGCTAGCCACCGCCTACTCCGAGCTGGTTGACCCGGTAATTCAGCGTGAGCGCTTTGAAGCCCAGGCGCTTGCCGCGGCAAACGGAGACCCAGAAGCGATGGTTCTTGACGAAGACTTCCTGCAGGCAATGGAACAGGGCATGCCGCCCACGGGTGGTATGGGCATGGGCCTCGACCGCCTGCTGATGGCACTAACTGGCTACGGAATCCGCGAAACCATCACGTTCCCGTTAGTAAAGCGAATCGAGAACTGACTGTAAGTTAGCTCATACGCAATCGGCATAACGTTTTCATCGGCCAGAGCACTACAATGCTTGGTATCAAAGCCAAGATGTTAGGCGAGCAGAAAGCTCGTAAGCAAAGACGCGTGCAAGCGCGAAGCGCAGGATTTTACCCGGCACGAATGGCCCTGCTTGGGCTGGGCATAGCGATTTCGGTTGGAACCGCACTGCTAATGCTCCCCGTGGCAAGGTCTGGCGCTCCCATGTGGCCAGGAAATGTGCCGGTGGCAGTTGCCGGCCCCTCCATTGCAGGAGGGGCGCCGCTGTCTGTAGCTCTATTCACCGCAACCTCGGCCACCTGTGTAACTGGCCTTATCGTGGTGGATACGGCCACATACTGGAGTACATTCGGCCACGCAGTGATCGCAATACTCATTGAGGTCGGCGGCCTGGGGGCGATGACGTTCGCTGCCCTCCTCGCCGTATACGTAGCTCACCGCCTGAGTTTGAGCCAACGGCTAGTGGTAGCTCAAATCACCGGCGCCCTCACAATGTCAGACATGCGCGGATTCGTAAGACGTATCGTGCGCATGGCCCTCATCGTGCAGGTAGTTCTCGCGATCCCGCTGGTAATCGACTTCTACGCGCGCTCCAAATCGCTGGGGGAGGCGTTGCAGTGGGGCACATTCTTCTCCATTTCCGCGTTTAATAATGCCGGCTTCTCTTTGGAAACCGACAGTTTGATCCCGTTTGCTACAGACCCGTTCATAATCTTGCCAATCTCAATTCTGATTGTGATTGGAGGCCTCGGATTCCCGGTTCTGGCTGAAATTGTGCACGCATGCAAAACGAGGAGGAAGAGGAGATGGCCGTGGTCTCTTAACGCGCGCCTAGTGGTGCACGGAACTATTGGCCTCATTCTTACCGGTTGGCTACTTATCACGCTACTTGAGTGGAACAACCTTTCACAAACGGGCCAGTACAGCGTTGCAGATAGGCTTCTCATCACCCTGTTCACGGCAATCTCGCCGCGCACAGCCGGCTTCAACTCGATGGATATAGCGACGCAAAGTGACGTCACCTGGCTGGTCACCGACATTCTCATGTTTATTGGGGCAGGCCCGGCTGGAACCGCAGGTGGCGTGAAGATTACGACCATGCTGGTGCTCGTCTTTTTAGTTCTGACCGAAATTAGGGCAGGCCAGGCCGTGCAATTGTTTGGCTCGCGCATCGGCCGCTCCACTCAGCGTGCAGCGATTACGGTGCTGATGATTGCGTTTAGCCTAGTTGTAGGAGCTACCGCCATAATCATGGTGCTCACGCCCTGGGGAATGGATCCGGTGTTGTATGAAGTCATATCCGCGCTGAGCACGGTGGGCCTAACAACAGGGATCACTCCGCAGTTGCCTATTGCGGCGCAACTGATTATTTGCGCGCTCATGTTCTTTGGGCGAGTGGGGCCCGTGGCAGTTGCAACAGTCTTAACTATTCGACCCGATACGAAGCTTTATGAGCTTCCTAAGGAAAGGCCAATCATTGGTTAGTTTTTCATTCCTCCCGCGAGTTCGTGCAGGAGAAGCTGGCGATGTTGCCATCATCGGCCTGGGACGCTTTGGAACGGCAATGGGTGAGGAGCTCGTTGCATCTGGCGTGCAGGTGCTTGGAATAGACAAGGATACGGACGTAGTCCAGGCAATGAGGGGGCGTTTCACACAGGTGGTGAAAGCTGACGCGTCCAGTGTTGAGGCGCTACAGCAACTGGGCGTCGATGAGTTCCAAACTGCCGTGGTTGCAATCGGAGAGAACTTGGCATCCTCCATCCTCGTCGCATCCGCATTGTTGCAGCTGGATGGGCCAGAAATTTGGGCGAAGGCGGCAACTGCGCAACAGGCGGAGATCTTCCGGCAGCTGGGAATAAAACATGTTTTTGAGCCGGAGAAGAACATGGGGCAGAGGGCCGCACACCTGATTACGCGCAGGCTTTCAGACTTTTTTGACCTCGGAAATGGGTTTGCTCTGGCAACGGCTACTGTCCCCGAAAAAGTGGGCGGGAAACTGGTGAGCGAAACACGTTTCAGGTCCGGGCACGGAGTCACCTTGATTGGCATTCGGCAAGAGGATGGGACGTGGGAGCAGGTTTCGCCTGACACCAGGCTGGTTGCGGGGCAAACCGTTTTGGCCGCAGGCCCGTCCAACAACCTCGAGATCGCGTTTGCTTAATCCGCCGCAGGTTTTGAAACCTCGGGTAGGCGAGAAGCTGCAAACACTCCCGCAAAACCAACGAGTGCCAGGAAAATCAGTGCAGGCGAAGCACCCCACATTGTGAGCGCGCCGGAGACCAAACCCACTAGAAGTAAGATGATGCCCATGAGCGTGTTCGCGGCTCCCACGTACCGTGTCCGCACGTCCGACTCGGCCATGTCAACGATGTAGGTCTTGCGCGCCACTCGCACCAAAATATGAGCGAGGTTGAGGGCAAAGAACGAGGTCGGCAGGATCCACGTTAGGGCAGTTTGGGGCCCAAAATGAACTGCAGCGAGGGTGAGCAAAATGATTGCGGAGGCCGCCCCCGCTCCAATGGACATGGTGTTCTTTGAGGACTTGTCAGAAAATTTGCCGGAAATTCGCCCGCCAAGAAGTGCGGAAAGTCCGGACGCAACCAGGAACAGGCCAAGCCCTGTGATGTCGCTGCCCACCTCTTGCGAGAGCAGGACGATAAAAGCTGTTGAAAGCGCCGATACGAGCAGCAGTGAACGCACAATCACGAAGTTGCGGAAGTCCTTTTGGTCGCGGAACAGTTCCCAGGTGTCTTTCCACCACGCTTTGTCGAGGCCCCCTCCATCGGCATCCGGATCGATTGGCTCATCAATCTTGTTGAACACCAGGGCGGCCAGGAACCAGATGAGTCCGGAAAGCAGAATGAGAATTACGAGGGAGCTAGGCTTTTGTAACGCTGGCGTGAGGGAGATGCTAAGGCCAATCACGAGCGAGACGAGGCCGCCGATAGCGGCTGAGCGTCCGGTGATGAGTCCGCGTTTGCCCTTGTCCACGATCCGGCCCTGCACGTCCTTTGAAGCGATCGAGCAAAGGGAACGGAAAGTAGCGAAGACAGCGAGTAGTAGGAGGAAGGCGAGGCCAAGAGCTAAGCCTTCGAGGAACGCCGCGGCAACTGCCATGAGCAGGGCGGCTACGCCCTGGCCGATCGCTCCAATCACCCAGATGCTCTTGCGCCGCTTGTGTCCGATAACCCACGGGGTGAACGCGGCCTGAGGGAGCATGGAGAGGGATTCGCGCACGGGTACGAGCATGGCGATTGCAAAGCCGGGCGCTCCGCCGGCCTGCAGTATCCACGGCAAAACAGTTTTTGCGGCGATAACCTGGTCGCCAATATTTTGCAGGGCGTTCGCGCCAATGAACCTGTTTACGTTGGACCTTTCGGTCTTTTCATCTTCTGCCACGTGCCACCTTCCTCGCTCGGCTTCCACCTTATGAAACCTGGCTGAGGCCGGCTAATAAGGGTAACCAAAGTGAACCTGCCTAGCCGTGCGATGCCAGCGCGATTAGGCTGGTATTAAAACGGTTAGGAGAAATCCATGGATCTGCAAATCAGTGGGAAAGTTGCGTTCGTTGCGGCCTCGACGTCCGGGCTGGGTAGGGCGAGCACACTGGCGCTTGCTGCGGAAGGCGCGCATGTTTGCGTTACGGGCCGCACTGCAAAGGCTCGCGAGGAAGTTGTTAAGCAGATTCGCGAGGCCGGCGGAGTTGCACTAGAGGTGCCGCTAGATGTTGAGGATGCCACCTCCATTGAACAGGCCATCAGCACGTGCGAGCGCGAGCTGGGGCCGGTTAGCATCCTGGTGTTGAATGGGCCGGGGCCGAAGCCAGCTTCGCCCTCAACGATCACGAGTGAGGATGTTGCTGGAGCCGCTGCGCGTCTTATTGAACCGCACGTGCGCATGGTTAATCGGGTTTTGCCCGGAATGCGTGAGCGCGGTTGGGGCAGGATTATTGCAATCGGATCCACCGCGGTGGTTACCCCCTCTCAGCAGCTGGTGCTCTCAACTATTGGCCGCCAAGGGTTGGCGGGATACTTGAAGGCTCTGTCCCAAGAGGTGGGCGGGGATGGCGTCACGGTGAACATGGTTCATCCAGGCCGCATCTTGACGCCGCGTATCGACCAGCTTGACCAAGACGCCGCTACCCGCGAGGGCGTGAGCGCCGCAGATGTTCGCGAGCGGTTTGAACAGACCATTCCGGTGAAACGCCTGGGAGATCCGGCCGAGCTGGGCGCCGCGGTCGCGTTCCTCGCTTCGCAGCAGGCGGCTTACATTACGGGCACCGCTGTTCGCCTTGATGGGGGAGCAACGCCCGTCCTGTAGCGGGCTAAACTACCCGCACGTCGCTACAGTACTTGCGCAGGTTCTCAACGTCCTTGGAAGATGCGCGAGTGGTGGTGAAAATGGTTGTGAACTCCTCGAGTGATGCGGTGCGTTGCCAGGCGGCGCGCGAGAACTTGTTGTGATCAAGCATCAACACCTTGCGGTGTGAAGCCCCCAGTATTGCCCGCTTCATGTTGACCACGAAGTCTTTCGGGTTGTAGATCGCGCCTGCCCAAACAGCGGCATCTGACATGAATGAGATGTCGGCGCGGAAGTCTTTAACCATCTCGGTAGCATGTGTTCCATAGAACGAGTCGGCCCAGTTCATGTAGTTGCCACCCAGCAGGATTAGCTGGATCGAGTGCACTTCGCTAAATTCGCGCGCCACATAAAGCGAGTTAGTGATGATGGTGAGTGACTTTATGTGTTTCAAGATCGGTATCAGGGGCACGTTGGTTGTGGAATCGTCGAGGATAATTACGTCGCCGGGTGAAACAAGTTTTGCTGCCGCATGTGCAAGGGTGCGCTTCTCGTCCAACTGACGTTTGGCCCGCACGGCTGCGGGAAGTTCGGCAGTGGACGGGGCGATCGCGCGCAAGAATCCTTTTGAACGGATGACGATTCCTTGATTTTCCAAGGTTTGCGCGTCTCGGTATGCGGTGGCGGTAGATACGTGGAGGGCGTTCGCAATCTGCTCGATGTGCAGTTCGCCCAGCTCAAAAAGTGTGTCGGTTATCCACTCGCGCCGGCTGGGTGGGTCTGACCAGTCGGATTTTGTGGGGGCCAGAGTAGGTTTTGCATCTGAAGGCATGCGACAATCCTTGCGAAAAATGATGTGACTTGACTTAAGAATATCTAAAACCTGAGCTGACTTTGCATTGTTTTCTCATTATTTTGAGAAAAACCGCAAATGTATTGATAAAAAACGGCTTTCATTCTACTCTGACTGTGGTGAGCGACATTGGGGTTGCTCGGTTTAGGGAGGAAAGCTGTGCAAGAAGTTGTTATCGGCGTGGATGGCGGCACTACAGCAGTAAAGGCTGTGGCATTTGATCTGCACGGAAAGATTTTGGCAACGCATCACGAGGCTGTTCCGGTTCAGTACGGGGACAACGGTGAAGCTGAGCAGGACATGAATCAGATTTGGGAGGCCGTGGCTACGTGCTTGCGCGAAGTTGCAAGCGAGGTTAGGGACTCCAAGATCGTTGGTATCGGTCTTACCGGCCAGGGCGATGGTGCATGGCTGATTGATGAGGCCGGCGAGCCGGTGCGTCCGGCCGCGAACTGGTTGGATGGACGCGCCGCAGAGCGCGTGAAGCAGTGGGACGAGGACGGCCGCGCTGCAAAGGTACTAGAGGTTACGGGTACAACTACGTTTGGCGGCCTGTTCCCGGTGCTGATCGAGGAGCTGGCGGCTACGCAGCCCGATGTGGTGGCCCGCGCAACTACGCATTTGAACTGTAAGGACTGGATCCGGTTTAAGCTCACCGGTGAGCGTTTAACCGACTACACGGAGGCCTCGCGCTCGTTCTTGGACGTGCGTACAACCGACGGGTTCAGCGCAGAACTTGCTAAAGATCTAGGTCTTGAGGAATACGCAAGGCTGCTCCCCGAGATTCACCGCGCGGACGGCAAGGCGGTGCCCCTCAGTGAAGAGGCGGCGCGTGAAACCGGTATTCCCGCGGGCACTCCGGTTGGCGTGGGCATGATCGACGTTGCGGTAACCGGCATGGGCCTGGGCGCCCTCGAAAATGGTGATTCGTGGCTGATTCTTGGCACCACCGCTTTTGTGGGAACGCTGTTGCCATCGGTTAGTGAGCGCCGCTCCGACCTGTCGATGGTGCTTGCTACTGGCAACGGCAAGCAGGTGCTCGAGTTCATGGCTCCCATGACGGGCACGCCCAACCTCGACTGGATTCGCAAGGTTTTGGGGCTGGAAGAAAATAGCTGGACCGAACTTGAAAAACTTGCCCGCATGTCGAAGCCGGGCGCTTCCGGCGTGGTGTACTTGCCCTACGCTTCACCCGGCGGCGAGCGCGCCCCCTTCCTCGACACCAACGCGTCGGCCTCGTGGGCGGGAATGTCGCTCACGTCCAGTACTGAAGACATTTTGCGTTCCGTGTACGAGGGTGTGGCGTTCTCTCTGGTCGAGTGCATTAACACACTGCAGATCCACTCTGACCTGGTGGTCTCTGGCGGCGGCTTCCGCTCCGACCTCATTTGCGAGATCCTGGCGGACGCCACCGGGCAGACAGTTGTGCGCCAAGACGCGCCCGAGGCTGGCGCTCGCGGAGCCGCAGTTTTGGCGCTGGTTTCCGCAGGCCGCTTTGACACTGTGGAGGAGGCATCGGAGGCTCTGCGCACCTCGCTAGAGACCTTCGAGCCGGACCCGGCAAAGTACGAGGCGTACAAGAAGTCGCATGAAGTATTCGTGAAGACGCGCCAGGCTCTGCAGCCGGTGTGGCCCGCAATGCGCGAATTGCGTCGTAACAATGGTGAAAGGAGCGAGGCGTGAAAGTTCTACTCGCATCAGACCAGTTTTTAAGGGACGACATTTTGAAGGAGGCGCTACTGAAAGAGCTTCCCGACGCGGAAGTTTCTTCGATTGCCTCCACCTGGCCCGTGCCCCCATTCCATAACGTGGGTGAGGTTCGCGAGGCCCTCGGTGACGAGGACGAACTAATCGAAGCGCTCCAAGGCGTTGACGTGGCGTTCTCGCACACCTTCCCGTTTACCGAAAAAGTGATTTCTTCTTGCCCGGACTTGAAGATGATCACCATTTGCCGAGGCGGGCCAGTAAACGTAAACATTGACGCCGCAACCAAACACGGGGTGCTCGTCAGTTACGCGCCGGGCCGCAATGCGGTAGCAACCGCGGAGCACACGGTTGCGCTGATCCTCGCCGCTGCCCGTCAGATCGCGCAGCGCCACATGGAGGTTGTGGGCGGCCAGTGGAGGTCGGACTACTACATCTTCGACAACGTGGGGCCCGAGATCGGATCTTCAACCGTTGGTGTCATTGGTTACGGCAACGTCGGTAGGCGAGTGGCCAACATTATTGCCGCATTCGGTGGCAAGGTGCTGGTTTACGATCCGTGGACCAAGGATCGCAGCGGGGAGGACAACATTGAGTTCGTAGACGATCTCGAGGACCTGCTGAGGGCCTCCAATATCGTCACGCTTCACGTGCGTGAATCAAAGGAAAATACGCGCATGATGAACGCAGAAAAGTTTGCCCTCATGCCGGAAAGCTCAATCTTCATCAATGCTGCCCGCGGAACGCTGGTTGATTACGACGACCTCGCGGACGCGCTTGATTCTGGTCACCTGTTTGCGGCGGCGCTCGACTGCTTGCCAGAAGAGCCCATGCCTACAGACCACAGGCTGCTCAAGACGCCTGGCATCACGTTTACCCCGCATCTAGCGGGCGCTTCCAAGAATGCTTCCATTCTTGCCGCCAAGATCGGCGCGGCAGACATCGCCGCATTCGCTCGCGGTGAAACTCCCGCCCACGTTGCCAACCCGGATGTTCTCAGAAAGTAGGAAATCATGCTTCTAGAAGAAGTACGCAAAGAAATCGTTGAAACATGCCTGTTCATGCAGGCCGAGAAGCTCATTGTCGGCACCGCTGGCAATGTGTCTGTGCGCGTAGATGACCTCGTTGCCATCTCTCCCTCGGGCGTTCCTTATGAAGAAATGACCGCCGAGGACGTTGTGGTTACGGACATGGAGGGTAATATCGTAGATGGCAAGCTCAAGCCGTCTTCGGAACTGCCCCTTCACCTCAACATTTACAAGTCCACGGATGCGCTGGCTGTCACGCACAACCACGCTCCGGCTTCGACTGCACTCGGCTTGGTGGTTGATGAGATCCCCACGTCGCACTACTACAGTGCGATGTTTGGCGGCCCGATCCGTGTGGCTCCCTACGCGGGCTTCGGCTCTGATGACTTGGCAATCAACGTAACCAAGGCACTTGAAGGTCGCACTGCAGCGCTCATGAAGAACCACGGCGCTATCACCATTGGCCCTAGCTTGAAGAAGGCCGTAAATGGTCTGCCGCTACTTGAGTACATTTGCGAGATTCAGTTGCGCGCACTCTCAACGGGTCTGCCCGTGGCGCTGCTCTCTGAGAAGCAGATGCATGATGCGGGAGTTGGCATGGCCGACTACGGCAAGCAGCCCGCGCGCGACAAGGACTAG
The DNA here is from genome assembly GCF_001812395.1 of Actinomyces sp. HMSC075B09. Classification (NCBI taxonomy): domain Bacteria; kingdom Bacillati; phylum Actinomycetota; class Actinomycetes; order Actinomycetales; family Actinomycetaceae; genus Actinomyces; species Actinomyces sp. HMSC075B09. Next base: position 54,240 of record NZ_KV808740.1, on the reverse strand, counting down.
CTCGGCAAACTCAGGTGTAACCTAACGCCTAGTTGAAATAGGACGCGGCCCCGATTTGAACTGTCCCCTGAAAGTTAGACAGTTTAATAGTAGGGGTTCTTAGGCTACGAGGGCATGATTCCGGTATTCGTTCGGGGTCATGCCCTCGAGTCGTTGTTGGATGCGTTGGTTGTTGTACCAGTGGATGTAGTCCTGTATTTGATTGGCTAGGTCTTCGGTGTTGGTGAACGCTTGTTGGTAGAGCAGTTCTGCTTTGAGGTGAGCGAAGAAGTTTTCTGCCATTGCGTTGTCATGGCAGTTACCTTTTCTGGACATGGATTGAGTAGCGTTGTAGTTGGCTAGTAGGGCTTTCCAACTGTGGTGTTGGTATTGGAATCCTTGATCCGTATGCATGATCATGCCCGGTCCTGGCTGCGCCTGGTGTAAGGCTTTGCGCAGGCTAGAGTTGGTGAGTTCTAGGTTTGGTGAGGCGCTAATCGAGTAGGAGATGACGCTGTGGTCGTACAGGTCAATGATTGGTGACAGGTACAGTTTTTGGTTTCCTACTCTGAACTCAGTGACGTCTGAGACCCATTTCTGGTTCGGCTTGGTAGCTGTGAAATCACGATTAAGAACGTTGCCAGCCGCGTTGGATTGGTTGGATCTGTAAGAGTTGTAACGCTTTTTCTTACGTACCTGGCACACTAGGTGTTCTTGTTTCATTAGTTTGGCTACCAGTTTTCTAGATACGCAAATGCCTTGACGTTTCAAAGCTAGCCTGACGCGGCGGTGACCATAGCGTGCGTGGGACTGGTCAAACACGGTCTTGATCTCACGTTTGAGCCCAGCGTGCTTATCAGGAGCATCAAGGCGGGCTTGGTGATAGTAAAACGTTGACCTGGCAAGGCCAGCAGCTTGGAGTAAATCCGCAAGACGATACTGGGACTTGAGACTTGCAACCACTCGGGTGCGAGTTATTGCTCTTTGCGCATCAAGTCCCTTAATGCTTTTAGGTAAGCATTCTCCGCCTGTAAATACTCCACCTGACGGCGTAACTGCTCAGTCTCAGACAAAGGCTTACTCGGTTTAGACCCAGACTTAGTAGGCCTGCCTTTAGGTTTAGGACGTAACCCGTCCTCACCTTGCTACTCATAAATCCGAGCCCAGAGCCTCACTAAATCTGGCCTGGATAGTCCAAGATCTTTAGCAATACTCCCACGAGATTCACCAGCAAGGAAACGCAACACTGCATCACGCTTGACTTCAAAAGGATAAACACTAGTGTTTGGTTTTCTCACAAGTACAACACTGCCACGAATCTGCCAGCGATCATACAAATTCCTGGCCGGCTTTTTACCAACACCAACCTGCCTAGCCGCACTCTTGTAACCAAAACCCTGCTCAAACAAACCCACCAGCGCCGCGCGCTGCTCACGAGTCAACGTAGATCTCGGATGCATACAAATCCCCCGGAAGAAAAACTGAATAAATCAGTCCAACTTCCGGGGGACAGTTCAATTACTCGGGGCCGCGTCTCATATTGGGAGGAAAATCTGGCTACTTCTGCGCCGCTGCGGAGGCGTCGATTGCGCCTTCAAGCAAATCGTCAGAGAGGCCGTAAGCCCAGTGCAGAAGAGAAACCGGGTGAATCATCTTCGCACCGGATCCCTTTGCCAGCTGCCAGCGGCACGTTTCCGTGTCACAAGCTGCAAGGTCGGGGTTGTTGCGGCGAATGAAGTCAAACACGGGCTTGCCAACAGCCTCGGCAATCTCGCGCTTCTCCGACTTCATGCCGTACGTGCCCGCAATACCGCAACAAGGCTGGTTGGACTCTACTACCTTGACGCCCGGGACGAGCTCCATGAGCTCCACGGCCGGCATACCCATAGCCTGGCTCTTAACCTGGCATGGCTGGTGGTAAGGAATCGTCATATCCAGGCGGCGCAGGTCCTCAACGGGGAGCTCACCCTTGTAGTACAGGTCAAGGAGGAACTCAGAAGTTTCCACGGTGCGTACCGCAACTTCTTCAAGACGAGGATCATCAAGACCCATGATTTCCTTAGCCTCGTGCTTCAGCATGCCCGCGCACGAGCCGGACGAAGACACGATGGTGAGGTCCTTACCTTCCGAAAGGAGGGCGTCACACAGGCGCAGGACCTTCTTGGTTGCGCCGCCGAAAATGCCGTTGGACTGCTCAGCCAAGCCGCAGCATCCCTGCTCTGGCACCAGAACCTCGTAGCCGAGGTGTTCTAGCAGCTCGATGGTGTGCTTCGAAGTCTGGACCTCAAAGTAGCCGCCCGCACAGCCGTGGAAGAACACGATCGGACCGCGCGGCGCCGGGCCAGTTGGAGCCTTGCGCTTCTTCAACCATCCGCGAAGCGACTGGTTGTGCGCGGTAGGCATAGGCGCTCCCTCGGAAACGCCAACAACAGCGGAAACAACCTTGCGCAGCGGTTTGATGCCAAGCGCGGCATTCGCAATCGGGGCGAACGGGGTCATTACCTTGCCCATAAGGTCGGTCTGCGTGATTAGGCGGTCGCGAATCGGCATGCCGTTCTGTGCCTTCATAACCGCGCGGGCCTGCGCGTTGATCTCTGCGATCTTCACGCCCTGCGGGCAAACCATGGTGCAAATACCGCAACCCGAGCAGTAGTCCAGCGAGTGGTCCACCGACTGGCCGTGGCGGAAACGCTCGGCCTGCGGACCCACAAACTTAGGTCCGGGGAACAGCGGAGTTACACGGGCCACCGGGCACTGCGTCTCACAGATCGTGCACTTAACGCAGTTATCTAGGGTTGCGCGTGCAAAGTTTTGCTGTGCGAACTTCAATGCGTCACTCATTACTTACCTCCGAGAATCGAATCGGTTGCCCGAATCATCGAACCAAGAGCAATGCCTTCGCCCGACTTCTCTCGCCAACGCTTAGCGCCAGCAATCGTTCCACCAATTACGCGTACGTTGTCGTACACAACCTTGCCGTCGTGGTCAACCGGCCTCATATCGCTATCAACCGCAACGCCTACCTTGAACAGGTTCTGCTCCTCGCCCCAGTAGTTACCATGTACGAGGTCTGGCAGTTCACCACCTGTCACGGGCAGACCCAGCGCGCGCTCAAAAATCTTGCCGTAAGAATCCAGCGTGATTGCACCGGACTCGAACCCGCCGCCAGCCAGGACCACGTTGTCGCAAGCAATCTCACGGCCGCCACCAGCGCTGTCGGTGATCACGTGGGTGACACGCTTGCCATCCGTCTTAACGCCGGTAACTTCAGCGCCGAGCATCAGGCGAATACGCAGATCCTTGACCCGCTGCGTGAGCTTCTGGTTCAGCCTCATTCCAGGAACCGACGGGGGCTGTAGAGCGATCTCAAACACCGGGTGTCCCAGGAGTTCGCGGAACTGCTTCCACACGCCCTCGCCGTTTACGCCGAGGATTGCTGGAAGCGCTACGACCTCACCATCTTCAACGTGCGGGCGGATTGTGTCGGCAAGCTTGCGGAGCAAAACCGGGTCTTCCAGCGCACGTGCAAACGTGAGCGCCGTTGAATCGATTTCACCTTCGCGGACCTCGAAGTCCAGCATTAGCGTGCGTGCCTTGATCTGCTGGCCGCCAATCTCTTGGCGCTCCAGGTTGCCCGCCACAAACTCGGGGAAGAAATCCTTCATCTGTCGGAAGCCAACCACCAGGTAACGTTTGCCCGGCTCGATCGCTCCCTCCATCATTGAAGGCTGCACGATGCAGGTGGGACGCATTGCGCCAATAGCCGAGGGCAGTAACACGTTCTTTTCAACGTCACCAACCAGTAGGCCTTCGCCAACCTCGTCCATCACGAACTTAACGCCCTCGCGAACCGCATCTGCGCCAATAATGGAGTACGGGTGATCGCCTTCCGGGGCGCCCTTTTCGAACTTATTCTCCGCGATTGTTTCAAGCGGCTTTTCAAGACGATCCGGAGCGTATCCGAGAACGTCAATCGTGCCCTGTGAAAGCTGCAGGCCGCCGATACCTTTCGAGGCCAAAATGACGGGTTCGCCGGCCTCGCGAAGCCGGATTGCTGCGGTAAGTCCCGCGATACCCGCGCCAATAACTACCGTTGTCATCGCACTGCCTTACTGTTGTTCGAATCGTCCGCCGTGGGAAGGTGCTCAATGTCGTAAATGCCCTGGAAAATCCAGTCATCAAGCGCCGTCTGTCGAGCCTGACGCCCGTACAGGATCGGCCACAAACCAATCCACCTATTCTTCAAGAACAAGCGCATAAGCTCCGTAACATGAGCGGCATCGCCGCGCCCCATCTGCTGGGTGATGCCCGCTGCGCGCATAGAGCAGAAACCGCCCTGACATGGGCCCATGCCTAGGCGAAGCTGGCGACGCAAATCGTCAAACGTTGCATCCGGCTGCGACTCAAGCAAGGTTTCAAACATCTTGCGGTTCATGAGCTCACACTCACAAACAATCTGCGCGTCAAAGCGGTCACCCTCACGCTCTTCGAGGCGGTGAGTGACCTCGTAGTTGTCACCGCGTTCCGTGCCCGGCATGATCTCTTCCGCCGTGCGGCAAGGACGCCAGTCGTCCATCTGGCGGCACATCACGTCAACAACGTTCTTAGCCATCAAGCGGTACGTGGTGAGCTTGCCGCCAGCAATCGTAAGCAGGCCGCCGATGCCGTCGCGAGTGGAGTGGTCGATGATCGACATGGTGCGCGACATGTGACGAGTGTCCGAAGCATCCACGCGGCTATCCCTAACGAGCGGACGAGCGCCCGCCCATGCGTGCACCGCACGTGCCTCGCGGAATCCTGGAATAAGAGCTTCACCAGCGTCCAGCATCTGCTGAACTTCGTTGCGTGGAATCTCCAGGTGATCCGGGTCTTCCACCTTGACATCCGTGGTGCCAATAATCGAAACCGTGTGGACCGGAACGATGATGTCGCCGTCTGAGGGGTAGATACAGCGGTTCACAACCTGGTTTACCAAGCGGTGGTTCATAGCGATCATGATGCCGCGGCCCGGAACCACGTCCACGCCGTGCGCGCCAGCCATCGCCGCAATCTGACCAGACCAGGGGCCACCAGCGTTGATCACAAACTTACAGTTGATGCGAACGTCCTCACCGGTCTTCATGCCGTGGGCGTGAACCGCGATCACCTGGTTGTATGCGGTCTCGATCTTCTCCACGCGGTGGTAGGTGAGGACCTCGGCGCCGTACTGCTTTGCGGAGCGGATTGCGCCCCACAGCATCGCCCAACCATCAACCGTCTTGTCCTTCACCTTGAAAGCGCGAAGCAAACCCGGGTTTAGGCGGGGTTCTTGCGCAAGCGCCTCGGACGGTTCGATTTCTTCGGTCCACACGCCGGTAGACTGAGCGCCGGCAAGGAACTTGTCGCCAAACTCGGGATCATCCTCCGGCGTTACAACGAAGAGGCCGCCCGTGTCCTCCACTGCATCCGGGTGCAGGTTAGCAATAATCTCGTTTTCTTCAGCGCACTCGGCTGCCGAAATCGGGTCTGATACGACGTATCGGCCACCGGAGTGGAGGAGTCCGTGGTAACGGCCCGTGGTGCCTTGGCCAATATCGGCGCGTTCTACCAAAACTGCTTTGAAACCACGCATTACGAGGTCCCTCAGCACGCCGACACCGGTTGCTCCACCACCGATAACAACAACTTCTGTGTCGAGTTTCTTCATTGATCACTCCTGGTCATCAGGGAGCGGCCGCACCCGCGGCCACTCATCTCACCTCAAGGCTAGGACGAAAAGCATTCGCTAATTGCCGATTTTCGGATTCTCAATGCTTACTGCTGTCACTGAAAATATGTGCAAGTTAGTTCTTGTGTTTTCCCTGTATTTACGGGGATTTTGAACTTTGTGAAACCCGGCTGTGCGCGCGTGGGCGAGGTTTTCGTGTCTCGTCGTGCACGTTTGTGAACGGCCAAGAGCGGCTATTTATGAAACGAATGACTTAGATAAATCGTGACGGCTGTCTCTTGAGGGGGCAAAATAAAACCTGCTCGAACGAATGTGCAAAAAGCTGTGGCCCCGAAAAATCGGGGCCACAGCTTTTTGGGAACTAGGAGTTACGCGTTGCGAACGTCCTCGTCAACCCAGTCGAAGGTGCGGGTCACTGCCTTCTTCCAGAGGCGGTAAGTGCGCTCGCGCTCTTCCGCATCCATCTTCGGCGTCCAGCGCTTGCCCTCAGACCAGTTGTCGATAACGTCCTGCTCGCCCTGCCAGAAGCCAACCGCAATACCAGCTGCGTATGCAGCGCCAAGAGCGGTGGTCTCCGTAACCTTCGGAGCAACAACGTCTACGCCAAGCACGTCAGCCTGGAACTGCATGAGCAGCTCGTTAGCAACCATGCCGCCGTCAACGCGAAGTTCGGTCAGGTCAACGCCCGAGTCAGCGTTCATAGCGTCAAGAACCTCGCGGGTCTGGAACGCAGTAGCCTCAAGCACAGCGCGGGCGATGTGGCCAGCGGTGTTGTAGCGCGTGAGGCCAACGATGGCGCCACGTGCCTCGTCCTTCCAATACGGGGCGAAGAGGCCGGAGAATGCCGGAACAAAGTAGACGCCACCGTTGTCCTTAACAGACTTAGCAAGCGGCTCGATTTCCGGAGCGGTGTGGATCATGTGCAGGTTGTCGCGGATCCACTGTACGAGCGAGCCGGTAACAGCAATCGAACCCTCGAGTGCGTACTTGGTTGGCTGCTCGCCAATCTTGTAGCAAACGGTGGTCAGAAGGCCATTCTCGGACTGAACGGGCTCTTCGCCGGTGTTGATAAGCATGAAGCAACCGGTGCCGTAGGTGTTCTTAGCCATGCCCTTTTCGAAGCAAGCCTGGCCGAACGTTGCAGCCTGCTGGTCACCGAGGATACCCGCGATCGGGGTGTCGATGATCAGCGAGTTCTTCGAACCATAGCCGTAGACCTCCGCAGAGGAGCGGATCTCCGGAAGCATCGACATCGGGATGCCCATGTCAGCGCAGGTGTCCTCGCGCCACTTCAGGGTCTCGATGTCCATGAGCATCGTACGAGAAGCGTTCGTCACGTCAGTGACGTGAACACCGCCATCCGGACCGCCAGTGAGGTTCCACAACGTCCAGGTGTCCGTGTTGCCAAACAGTAGGTCTCCAGCCTCGGCGCGCTCGCGAGCGCCCTCTACGTTGTCAAGAATCCACTTGATCTTCGGGCCGGAGAAGTAGGTGGAAAGCGGGAGGCCACAACGATCGCGGAAACGATCGTTGCCCTCATCACCGGCGAGCTCGCGAACGATCTCAGCCGTACGCGTGTCCTGCCAAACGATTGCGTTGTAAACCGGCTCACCAGTGTTCTTATCCCAAACGATCGTGGTCTCACGCTGGTTGGTGATGCCGACAGCGGCTAGGCTGTGGCGGTTGATAGCCGCACCTGCCAATGCGGAGCCAATGGCCTGATGGATGTTGTCGCGAATCTCAATCGGATTGTGCTCTACCCAGCCGGCCTTCGGGAAAATCTGCTCGTGCTCGAGCTGTCCTACCGAAACAATCTCACCGTCGTGGTCGAAGACGATTGCGCGAGATGACGTAGTGCCCTGGTCAATGGCAAGTACGTACTTCTTTTCGCTCATGTTTACCTTCACTTCCTTGTGCAAACAGTTGAATGAATGGGCGAATCAACAAGCGTTGACCTGCGTCGCTGCACCTTTGTGCCATGCATCACGAAGTCTATCGCTCATCGTTGAGACTTGCACTACAAACCGATCAGGTCACCGGTTTGCAGTTAGGCTCCTTGAATGCGCTGTCTGGTCATCAGTAAGCGACATCGATAGCTAGTTGTATCCCAATACTGTGGTCTAGATTGCAGGTATGAACCCCTAACCTCCTGAATTGAACAGCCGTGCATGGCAAACTATGAAGAATGAGCATACGTGATAACGATGCGCACGAGGCCGCATCAATGTACTACCTACAGGGCGAAACCATGGAGATGATTGCGCGTCACCTCGGGGTTTCGCGGTCCTCTGTTTCGCGACTGCTGGCATATGCCCGCGAATCCGGCCTGGTCCGCATTACCGTAGCGCCGGCGCCCGGCGAGCGCGGCACCCTAGCTGGCGAGCTCAACCAGATTTTCGGCATCCGCTCAACCGTGGTGCGTGTGCGCGACCACGACACCGGCGTAAACCGCCTCGACTCGGTAGCTAAAGTTGCGGCCGAACGCCTGCTCGACTTCATCCACCCCGGCAGTAAGATCGGTATCGCATGGGGTAATACCACCGCCGAGGTTGCCCGCAACCTCACGCCGGTGAACATCGACAACACAACGGTTGTGCAAATGAATGGTGCGGCAAGCGCATCAGGCACGGGCGTGAACTACATCGACACCACTATCTCGCGAGCGGCCGACGCTCTTGGGGCATCCATGGTGCATTTCCCGGTGCCCGCATTCTTCGACTATGAAGAAACAAAAGAAGCGATGTGGCGGGAACGCTCGGTGAAGAGCGTAGTAGACCTCATCTCGAAGGTTGATGTGGCGATGTTCGGCGTAGGTGCCTTTGGGGGAGACGTGCCCTCGCACGTGTACTCCGCGGGATTCCTCGACCCAGCTGAAATGGCGGAAGCACGTAACGAGGGAGTGGTGGGAGACATTTGCACCGTCCTCATTCGCGAAGATGGCTCTTATGAAGACATGGCCATTAACCGGCGCGCGTCCGGCCCCACCCCGAAGCTATTGAAAACTATTCCCACGCGCCTGTGCGTGGTAGCAGGAGAGGCCAAAGCAATCCCCCTCATTGGCGCGCTACGCGCCGGCGTTGTCACCGACCTGGTGGTTGATGACCGCACCGCCCGCCGAGTGTTGGAACGTGCACGCACCACCGGCCTGCGTTAGCCATACTGGAGGGGATGCTTAACCAAACCATTCAGACCGCTGCGGGGCAAGTGCAGTTGCGCTTTGCCCGCCCGGCTGATGCTCGCGCGATCTGGAACCTCACCAAACCCTACGTTCAGCAAAAGATACTCGTGGACAAACCCCTCATCGCCTACTTTGAGGACATTCAAGAGTTCATCGTCGCTGAAAGAGATGGTGAAGTTTTGGCCTGCGGTGCCCTCCACGTCCTCTGGGATGACATTGCGGAAGTGCGCACCCTTGCCGCTTCCCCCGCTGTGCGTGGAAGTGGCGTGGGCTCACTCATCTTGAATGCCCTTGTCGAGCGGGCGCGTGACCTGCAACTAAAGCGCGTCTTTTGCCTAACGTTCGCAGTTGATTTCTTTGCCCGGCACGGTTTCGAAGCTTTTGAAGGCATGGCCGTGGGCGTAGACGTGTACCAAAAAATGCTGCGCACCCACGATGACGGCGTGCGCGAATTTCTTGAACTGGCCTCCGTCAAACCCAACACCCTGGGCAACACCCGCATGATCTTGCACCTTTAGGAAACTGCACTACCTGCGGTCGCCCCGCGCCGGAGACGCAAAGCAAAAGCGGCCCTCAACCACGGTTGAAAGCCGCTCTCGCTAGATGTTATTCGCCGCGTAAACCTAGATGAACTCGTACGGGTCGAAATCCTCCAGATCGATGATGCGCAAGCGAGGCAGACGCACCTGGAACGCGTCAATGCCGTGCTCAATGTCGATGATCTCCAAGCCCTCGTCTGTTAGATCATGCAGGCCCGACGAGATGAACTCGGGGAAACCGAGAATGCCAACGCGGCGGCCGGCCTCAAGGAGGCGCTTGATTTCTGGCTCGTAATCGCCATCATGGCTGGCCAAAATCACGTCACCAGACCCGCGTTCGCCAATCGCGTCCAGCGTCTTCTTAATGCCCTGATCCACCACCTGGTCATCCGGTACGCCCGAAAGCGGAATTGGGCGGTAACGCATTGCAAGCAGTGCCTGCACGAAGTTCATCGGCATGTAGCCCGACGAAGCATTTAGGAAGAACAGGCCCTTCACCGGCTGGTCCCAAAGCTCCTCAGTGGAAGTTAGAACGCGGTCCCACCGGGGACGCTCTTCCGACGCTGGCTTTCGATCCAGCACCGAGACACCAAGCGTGGTGTCAATATTTTCGCCATCAATAATTAAATAAGTAAGCGGATCCATTTTGATACTTTCAATGGGTGGGGCAAAAAGCCCCACCCATGTAGTTGAAATTTGTAGTTGAAGCCTTGCGCCTAAGCGATTTAAGGCTTCTTCTTTAGAGCGGCCAAGCGAGCCTCAATTTCAGACTGCTCGTCCAAGTTATCCAGTTCGTCGAACTGGGACGCGAAAGAATCAGCTGCGAGTTCTGCGCGGCCTTGAGCCATCGCTTCTTCACGGCGAATCTGATCCTCAAAGCGGGAAAGCTCCGAAGTGGGGTCAAGCACGTTGATCGAGCTAACCGTATCCTGCAACTTCGCCTGAGCGGCTGCCGTCTTCTGACGGGCCACAAGCTCATCGCGGCGGCGCTTCAAATCCTCGAGCTTTTCCTTCGACTGAGCAAGACCAAGCTTGAGTTTGTCAACAACCTCGGTCTGGCTTGCAATCATCGGCTTTGCATTCTCAGCCGACTTCTCGTAGCTAAGCTGTTTGCCAAGAGCAACCTTTGCCAGGTTATTCCACTTGTCAACCTCTGCCGGATCGGTAGCGGAGTCAGCGCGAGCAGATGCAGCTACAGCCTTCTCGCCCCATTCCTTGGCGGCCGCGACATCGGAGCCGTAATCGGCTTGTGCAAGACGGAGGTTTCCAATGGTCTGTGCGACGGCCTCCTCGGCCTCCGCGATCGAGTTCGTGTAGTCGCGAACAAGCTGATCAAGCATCTTCTTTGGATCCTCAGCGCGGTCCAAGAGTGCGTTGATGTTCGCCTTAGCAAGTTGGGAAATGCGGCCTAGGATCGACTGCTTCTCTGCCATGTGATCTCCTTTCAAGGAAAACGCCAGGGCGAAGGCGCCCAAGACGCGCACAGACGTGCGTTTTCATTATATATGTGACGCGACACTCACGGCGCGTTAAATCAGAACTTTCCGGATCCTCCCGAGCTGAATCCGCCGCCAAAACCTCCGGAGCCGCCGGAGCTGAATCCGCCGCTAAAACCACCCGATCCGCCGAAGTCGAAGCCGCCGCCGAAATCGCCCGATCCGCCGGAGCCAAAGCCGCCCCTAGAGCTGCCGCTAGAGCCACCGCCGCCAAACAAAAGTCCGCCCAAGATCAGTGAGGTGAGGTCAATTCCGCTACTCGAACCTCCCGAACCGCGCGGTGGCGTGGGGCCGGACGACAAATCGACGGCACGGTTGGCAAGCACAAGCGCGTCAGCGAGCAAATCGAGGGCTTCCATGGGGGAAGACGGCGCAACCTTCGCGGCCTCTGCCCGCTTCGCCTTCGCCCGCGCGATGAGAGTTCGCGCCTGCGAACTAGCGCTGAACGGGTGGGCTGACACGTGTGAATCGGCCCGGACGATCGCGGCATCTACCTCTGCGAACCTGCGATCCAGGCGAGCATTGGTACGAAGCTGCTTCTCTTCTGCGTTACGTAGCGGTAACAATGCGTTGTCGAGGGCGTCCTCGGCTTCATGAAGTTCGGTCAGAGCACTCAGTGGATCCGCGCCGCCACGCCGGGCCGCGTTACCGTGCTCGATCGCGCGGTGAGCATCCTCAACCAGCGGATTGAACGACGCCTGGTTGTGGGCTAGACGCGAAACGTCCTCAAGATCTGAAGAGATCGAACCGATAGCTTGGGCCAGCTTATTCTTTGCATCTTGCAAGTTCGCCTCAGCGCTCATGACCTCCTTGATCTGAGCAAGCGCCTGCGTGAGCGCGCGCATTGCAAGATTCACGTGGAAAACACCCGTCTTACGATCCGAATCCTTCTTCGCCTTTGCTTCCGCGAGCGCCTGGCTTGCCGCGTCGAGCAGGCGGTTGGCCTCGTCTGGATTATCCAAAATGGATTGCAAAACCTGATCGGAGTAGGTGAGACGAAGCGACTTGATCTCCAACTTCGCGTGCTCCACCCGCTCGCGCGCCTCGCTTATGCGCTGGTCGATGCTGGAAATATTCGAATCGATATTAGATTCGACGTCTCGAAGCTCGCTAAAACGCTTGGCCTGCGCGTCCAAAATCGCGCTAACGCGAGTTACATCGTCTTCTAGCTCGTCAACCAGCTTGGTCTGCGTATCGGGGTTGGTTTCCGACTCCATCTCGGGCTGCTTCTTGAAGGCCTGCGTCATGATTGCCGTGGCTTCATCCAATGCCTGCGCAAACTCGGTGGTTTCCAGCTCGCCAAACTGAGCCTGTGCGAATGCCAAGTCTTCCCTGGCCGCACGAACCGCGTCATCAGTTTGCATCATTGAAACATTCAGCTTCTTAATGCGATTTTCAAGTTGTTCCGTGCGGTGCTTACTGGCCTGACGCAGGTGCTTCTTCTTGCTTCGTTGAGCTGCTACAACGATGAGAACGAAGCCGATAACACCTAAGAAAACTATGATGAGGAAGATTCCGTCCGCTAAATCGCTGTCGTAACCGTCATCCGAGGCGCCGCTTGAACCGTTCTCGCTATCGGACAAGAGCCTGGAGGTATCCGACAGCGCCTCTACCAGATGCTCGGGCGTTATTCCCCCGCGCAAGTTTGAAGAGCCCGCGGCCGCCGCAGAGTTCGCCTGTGACGAACTAACAGGCGCGGCAGGGCCCAGGCAGATGTTGTACTCGCCAAGCTCGGTTGCAATCGCGTACACCACCGCGGATGCCGGCAATGAGGGGTTGTCATCACCCAGCCTGGAACACCACGACGATGGGGAAGTACCTTCCCAATCCTGTGTAATAACCATGTAGAACGGGAAATCCACCGCGGTTGTGGTCATCGTTTCGAGCTGCGCCTTGGTGTCAGCATCGAGAACCCCAACCTCGTCAATCACGTGAGAATCATCGATGCGCACCGCTGCGCTTGCCATTGACGGCAAAAACATCAGTAGGGCAGTGGCTAGAGCTACCAGTACAGAGCGCTTCTTCATACCCTTAGTTTCGCGTAAAAGCCGGCCTGTGTCAGGTCAAAGCTCAAACTTCGCTCACGGTAAGCGCGATCTGCTCACATGTTCTAGTGATCTGCTCGCATGTGCGAACCGGCAAGTTGGGCCGTTCATCTTGTGGACCGGGATCGAGTAGCACGAGGCAGCCCGCGAGCTTTGCTAGGTCTTCAGCTTCTACGTTTTGGCGTAGATCGATCAGGATTTCGGCAAGGCGAGTAGATAGGACCGCTAGGCGCGTCCACTCCACCTCGCTGCCCGATACGCGCGCCCACTCTTTGGCTGGCAAGTATTTGCTCGTCAGGTCAATCGCGCGGCGAATCCACACTGTCCGAAGTAAGTCAGCCTCAATCTGAAACAAGTCCGTAGCAGTTGGTTCTTGTAGTAAGGCCAACGTTTTCACGGATTTAGACACGATCTTTTGTGCCTGCGCCAGGCCAGCACGCATGCGTGCGGAAACCTCCGAGCCTGCGGTGGGGGACACCCTTGCCACCTCCAGGCGTGCCGTGGCAAGTCCCTCCTCGATTTCGCTGGCGAGTCGGGTCAATCCAAACGTTGGATCTGGGCTTACGTAGCGGCCCGCGCGAACCGCGGCACGATGCGTATTGACCGAAGCGGGATCTTCCGCCCTGTATGCGGCTAAGGCATGCGCGTACTTGTTTGCGCGCAGGCTACGCAGAGGCTCGGCCGGTTCTCTAAGAGCAGATACTGCGGCGTTCATTCGAGTGCAACCGGCGGGGAGCTTGGCTTTTCCTTCCACCACGGTTGCATCAGCCAGACAGGAAGCTGCCAGTGCGCGAGCCCTGCCCAGCTCAAACCGTAAATCCGCGCAGGCATCCTCTCCAAACATCCAGCGCGAAGCCCAGTACTCACGGCGCATCTCGCGAATCGCGCCATCCAAGTCGAACGCGTTAAGCGGATCTGCGGCCGGAGACAACACCTCGTTAGCCTCGGCCGGTAATTCCTCCGAGTCGTTACCTGCGTCCTCACTCGCCTCATGATTCGCAGTGACGCTCGCGGCTTCGTCTGTGGGGGCGCCCTGGTCTTCATCTGCGGGTTCAGCTGGCGCAGCCGCATCCACTCTTTGCGAATCTAGGCCGTCCTCGCCGTTCTTTCGAGCCTGGGAACGCCGCGCAATAATAGCAACAGCAACCGCGACAACCACCAGCGCCGCGCCCGCGCCAAACAACCAAACTACCGTGCTCACGCGGCCTCCCTCACCAATTTTGCGATGCGCCACACCAACCAACTCCCAGCGCAAATGCGCCACCCTTGGCGATGACATTGTCTCTCGCACTATCATAGGGGTTAGACGTAACAATCAAAGCGAGAAAAACAGACTTAGGAGGCCCCAGTGCCCACCGGCAAGGTGAAATTCTTCGACGCGGATCGGGGATTCGGATTTATCGAAGGAGACGACGGCGAATCCGTCTTCCTCCATGCATCCGCACTGCCCGAAGGCGTTCGCGCGCCGAAGGGTGGCACTCGCGTTGAATACTCTGTAGTTGACGGCCGCAAAGGTGCGCAGGCAATGTTCGTAGAGATCCTGCAGGCCTCGCCCTCCATAAGCAAGCTAAACCGTCGGAAACCCCAACAAATGGTTGGGTTAGTTGAAGACCTAATTAAGGTACTTGACTCCGCATCCGGATCGCTTCGCCACGGAAAATACCCGAATAACTCAGACAAGATCGCGGACCTACTCCGCGCTGTAGCGGATGATTTTGATGCCTGAAAACGAAAAGACTGAACCCGCTGTGGCTGCCGACAAGATCCTCAAAGACGCGGTAAAAGAGACCCTTGAAATCGTCCTTGAGGTTGTCGAACCAAACGAAATCGGTGAGCACCTGGGCTACCGCGTTGAAGGTGAGCGCCTGCTCACGCACTTTTTTGCCGCGAACAAAGAGGGCTACCAAGGCTGGCACTGGGCCGTAACCGTGTCCAGAGTTCCACGGGCGCGGAGAGTAACCGTATCCGAAATCGACCTTCTACCTGGCAAAGGCGCCCTGCTTGCACCCGAATGGGTGCCCTGGGAAGAGCGCCTGCGTCCATCGGACGTGTCCCCCTCAGATGTACTTCCGTACCGTCAGGAAGATTCTCGCCTCACGCTGATTCGCGACTCCAAGTACGGATCAGACGAGCCGCCCCTTTCGCGCGTGCGTACCCTCTCACAAGAAGGCATTGAAAGCGCACGCACCAGGTGGCACAGGCGCTCGCGCGCCAAAGTGAACAAAACCGACTCGAAGTCCACGTGCGCATCCTGCGGCTTCCTCGTTGCCCTTCGCTCCGAACTGGGGCAGAGCTTTGGCGTGTGCTCCAACGAGTGGTCTGGCCACGACGGCCGCCTCGTTCCCCTCACCTACGCGTGCGGTGCCCACTCTGAAACCGACGTGCAAGAAACCGGTAGCCAATGGAACGTGGTGCCTCCGCGCGTGAACGAACTGGACCTAGAGATCATCAGTGACCTCTAAAACCCTAAAACACGCAGGAAATGTGACGCCCGCTACCCGATGTCCACATGGTGGTAGCACAATCACAAAAACGCGTGCAGTGAGACCATTTACCTGTGAATACCAATACTGCACAGCGCTCAAAGCTAGATAGTTTCTTTCACATTACTGAACGCGGTTCCACAATTGGTCGCGAAGTACGAGGTGGCTTTGTCACCTTCTTCGCAATGGCCTACATCCTCGTTCTTAATCCCATCATCCTATCCGCAGCATTCCCCGAAGATGGATCCCTAACGATCCCAACCATCGCGGCGGCAACGGCACTCGTAGCAGGCGTCATGACAATCCTCATGGGCCTAGTTGCCAACTACCCGATGGCGCTCGCGGCCGGCATGGGTTTGAACGCCATGGTTGCGTTCACCCTCGTCCTCGGTTCGGGCCTCACCTTCCAAGAGGCAATGGGTCTGATCGTCTGGGAAGGCATCCTCATCACAATCCTGGTTCTAACCGGATTCCGTGAGGCCGTCTTCAATGCGGTGCCTAACCAGCTCAAGGTGGCTATTTCGGTTGGTATCGGCCTGTTCATTGCGTTCGTTGGCCTTATCAACGCGGGCATTATCCGTCCCGGCGGCACCCCCGTTCAGCTGGGCATTGACGGATCGCTTGCCGGCTGGCCAGCCCTCGTGTTTGTCGTTGGCCTTCTGCTAACCATCGTGCTTTACGTGCGTAAGGTTCGCGGTGCGATCCTAATAGGCATCATTTCTTCCACCGTGCTTGCCGTCATCATTCAGGCCATCGTAGCGATTGGGCCGAAGAGTGATGAGAACCCGACCGGCTGGGGCGTTACCGTTCCAGAGCTTTCCGGCTCTCCGGTCTCGCTTCCCGATTTCTCGTCGCTAGGTGCATTCGACCTGTTCGGCGCGTTCGGTAAGCTCGGTCCGCTAGCCGTTGTACTGCTGATTTTCTCGCTCATGCTTGCCGACTTCTTCGACACCATGGGCACCATGGTTGCGATCGGTGCTGAAGGTGATCTGCTGGACGAGAACGGCACTCCGCCGCGTTCACGACAGATCCTCGTCATTGACTCTCTTGCGGCTATTGCCGGCGGCCTGGCAGGCACTTCCTCCAACACTTCCTACGTTGAATCTTCAGCGGGTGTTGGTGAAGGTGCGCGCACCGGCCTAGCTTCGGTTGTGACAGGCATCCTGTTCCTACTGTCCATTTTCCTCGCGCCCGTCGTAGAGCTAGTACCAACCGAGGCTGCATCTACCGCCCTTGTGTTCGTTGGCTTCCTCATGATGACGCAGGTCTTGGATATCGAATGGAAGAGGCCAGAGATAGCAATCCCGGCATTCCTTACCATCGCGTTTATGCCGTTCGCCTACTCCATTTCGGTAGGTATCGGCACCGGCTTCATCACCTACGTGATCGCCGCGGTAGCAGTTGGCAAGGCAAAGCAGGTTAAGCCGCTCATGTGGATCGTTTCCGTCCTGTTTGCGGTTTACTTCGTGCTCGGCCCAATCCAGGCTGCACTGGGAGCCTAAGCTCCCGCCACGGGCAACTTTGCCAGACTGATCCTGAGCTAAGCCCGTAGCTACAACCCAATATTCGGCGCGGCTCGCGAAGATAACCTCTTCGCGAGCCGCATTAGAATTGTCGTGCAAAACCCGCGGGGCAAGGGAGAAATAAGACTCCTCTTGCATGGCGGCAGAGGTCCAGATGTTCACAGATCAAGATGGATCCCTAAGCGCCTGGTCTGACGTGGCGGCGCGTAAACGATGCTGGCATTATTGAAAAAGGAGGTATACGAGGTGTCAAAAACGTTCGAATCATTAAAGTACTTCAACTACAGACTATGGTTCGGCGCCAACATCATCTCCTCCACCGGCATGTGGATGCAGCGCATCGCGCAAGACTGGGTGGTGCTCACCGTCCTCACTCAAGGTTCCGGCACCGCAATCGGTATTACCACCGCCCTCCAATTCCTGCCCATTCTCTTGTTCAGCCCGTGGGCTGGTGTGATCGTAGACCGCGTGAACCGCAGAAACCTGATCCAGTTCACGCAGGGCATGATCGGCCTCATGTCACTCATTTTGGGTGTCCTTATTCTGACCAACACGGCACAACTGTGGCACGTGTACGTCCTTGCATTCCTCGCAGGGATACTCTCCACCATTGATGCGCCCGCCCGCCAAACCTTTGTATCCGAACTCGTTCCACTTGGATCCCTACCTAACGCAGTGGGCCTCAACTCGGCAGCATTCAACGTTGCGCGCCTAATTGGGCCTGCCCTTGCCGGCCTCGTCATCGAATGGGTAGGGCCAGGATGGGTATTCATCGTCAACCTGCTTCTATTTGCCGCGCCCGTAACCGCGGTAGCTTTGATGAATAAGAGCCTGCTCGCCCCCGCCAGCCGGGTGAAGCGTGAAAGCGGGCAGATTCGCGAAGGCGTGCGCTACGTTATGGGTCGCACCGACATTGTGGTCATCATGATCGTGGCCGGAACCGTGTCTGCATTCGCAATGAACTTCCAGCTCACCTCCGCGGTCATGGCCACCGAGGTTTATGGGAAGGGCGCTGGCGAATACGGCATCCTCGGATCATTCATGGCCATTGGGTCGCTCACGGGTGCGCTTCTTGCCGCGCGCCGCAAGTTCCCGCGCGTGCGCCTCGTGGTTGTTTCCGCGTTCCTCTTCGGACTGTGCGATATTGCGCTCGCGTTAGCGCCCACCTACGAGTTGTTTGCCCTCATTGCCATCCCCACCGGCCTGGCCATGCTCACGATGATCACGTCTGCTAACGCCGCCATCCAGATCTCCACCGATCCTGCCATGCGAGGGCGCGTCATGTCGCTCTACCTCATGGTTTACATGGGGTCTACGCCCATTGGTGCTCCCATTATCGGCTGGGTTGCCGACACCTGGGGAGGTCCCTGGTCGCTGGCCGTCGGAGGCATTTCGGCGATTATCGTCTCTGTTGCCGCCGCCATCTGGGCTATCAAGTCTTGGGACGTGCGCATCAAAGCTAGCTGGTCTCGTAGGCCCATCACCACCTACGGTCCGCGTGAGCGTGCTCGTGACCTCGAAGCTGGCGGCGACCAGCCCACGGATTAGAACGCTCTTTACAACAATCAGGTGGCCTCGACAAATAAATGTCGAGGCCACCTGATTGGACGCTGTTAGCGAAGCCGGCTCGGCCTCATAAATCAAACGTCAAGTGCTTGGCAGAGTGCTATAGGCGGCTGGCCACAAAGTCGATGCAACGCAACAGGGCCGAAACATCTTGCGGATCCACCGATGGGAACGCGCCAATACGTAACTGATTGCGGCCCAGCTTGCGGTACGGGTCCACATCAACCACTCCGTTATCGCGCAATACTTGCGAAACTGCGGATGCATCCACGCCCTCAAAATCAATGGTTGCCACAACCGGAGAACGTAGCGCCGGGTCAACCACGAAGGGCGCGGCGAACTTGCTGTGCTCGGCCCACATGTAAATCAAATCCGTTGATGCTTTCGAACGCTTCGCCGTTGCATCCAAACCACCAAGGGCCAGCATCCACTCAAGCTGCGCATGCATCATAAGTAGCGTTGCCAGAGCGGGCGTGTTCAGCGTTTGGTCCTTGCGCGAGTTATCAATCGCGATCGAAAGGTCCAAGAACTGTGGCATCCACCTGCCAGAATCTGCATGCAACTGCTGGGCGCGCTCAATAGCCGCGGGGGAGAGGATCGCAAACCAAATGCCGCCGTCGGAGCCAAAACACTTTTGCGGCGCAAAATAGTAGGCGTCAGTTTGGGAAATATCTACGCTGGCCCCGCCGGCAACCGAAGTTGCATCCACCAAGCACAGGCCACCCGGCATACGCTTCACGGGAGAGATAACGCCAGTTGATGTCTCGTGGTGCGGCCACGCGTAGACGTCTGCGTTCGCAACCTCCTCAACCGTTGCAAGCTGCCCGGCAGGAGCATCAAAACGCACAGGCTCTTCCAAAAACGGGGCGCGGGCGGCCTCCTCGAAAAACTTCGAACCGAACTCGCCAAACGTTGCGTGCGCGGAACGCTTTCTAATTAGCGAGGTGGTAGCCACTGCCCAAAAAGCCGTGGAACCACCATTTCCTAACACGACTTCATAACCATCAGGAATGTTGAACAGGCGCGCAATCATCTCACGCACCTCGCCAACAACGTTGCGCACCGGCGGCTTGCGATGGCTCGTACCCATAATTAGGTGAGGGGACCTTGGCGTATTCCCATCAGCTAAACGGTCAATTTGTTCCCTGCGTACAAGCGAAGGGCCGGAGCCGAAACGCCCGTCTTTCGGTAAAAGATCAAATGGAATCTGTATTTTGGTCGCCATACTGAAGAATCTAGTCGAATATGGTTCATTTATGGCAACAGGTCAATAAATGGACCGAAAATAAAAAGGGGCACGACGCGTGCCCGCGTTTTGGCGCGGATACGAAAAGACGGGAAACAATGCGTGACTTGATCGACACGACCGAGATGTACCTGAAAACCATCTACGAGCTTGAAGAAGATGGCATCACTCCTTTGCGGGCGCGCATCGTTGAGCGCCTCGGGCATTCCGGGCCCACCGTGTCGCAAACCATTGCGCGAATGGAGCGTGACGGCCTCGTTATAGTCGAAGAGGACCGCACCTTAACTTTGACCGATGAAGGAAAGGGGCTGGCAATCGAGGTTATGCGCAAGCATCGCCTGGCTGAACGCCTGCTGGTTGATGTCATCGGTTTTGATTGGACGCTTGCGCACGAAGAGGCGTGTCGGTGGGAGCACGTAATGTCGGACAGAGTTGAGCATAAGCTCAAAGAGATACTGGACTGCACTAAGAAAGACCCCTACGGCAATCCGGTACCGGGGGAATGGGAACTGCCTGAAGGTCTCATATCCCTCTTAGACGTTCATGCCAGCCTCGCGGAAGGCGAGTATTTGATCGCGGAACTTGCCCGCCTTGGCGAGCCCGTTCAGTCTGAAGTGAATGCTCTGAGCGCCCTCGACGATATCAAAATGAGACCAGGAGATGAGATCTCAATCACCCTGCGCGATGGGGAGCTGATGCTATCCCAAAGTGGCAAATCCGCGAAAAGTGAGGGATCTGTGGCGATTCCAGACTGGGCCGAGCCGCATATATTCATTTTAATGACCACTTTATGAGTGGAACTGTTCACAACTTCGTTATCGTTACGTGACATTTCGTGTGCATGTTGGCTAGAGTGAACTTGTTATTCAAGGAACCTAAATAAGGCACCTTCTAAGGGAGAATATTTTGGCTAAGAAGATCGAGGCACGGCACCGCCGAGCATGCCGTCCCGTGACGCCTCTGACGGACATTACTGAATCCATCAGCCCCGTCCGCGGCGTTGCAACGGTTTCCGCAACCGGACTTGCACTAACCGTTCTTGGTAGCGGCATCGCAACTGCAGCCCCTGACTCGGCGCTCGACCTCGCCCCCAAAGCGCCTCCTACCATTCAGGAAGGTCGTATTGCGCAAGCAAACCCCGTCCTCACCGCTCCGGCAGACGTCGCATGGGCATCTGGTGACGACCTATCGGTAAGCGTTGAGATTGTCGAAGAAGAGGTTGCAGACGGCGATCTTGCCGGTCGTGGCGAAGCTGCGGACCGTGGTTACGAACGCGAATCGCTCCAGCAGGGCCAGGCATCTCCGGTCTCGATCCCGTCAGCGAGCGCTTCTTCAGCGGTTGGCGTTGCCGCGCAGTACATTGGTGTTCCTTACGTTTGGGCAGGTGCTTCCCCGAGCGGTTTTGACTGCTCCGGTCTCGTGTCCTACGTGTACGGGCAGCTGGGCTACAGCCTCCCGCACTCCTCTTATGGAATTGGTGCTTCCGGCACCTACGTTCCGGCATCTGAAGCAGCTCCCGGAGACATTGTCTACTACGGCGGCCACGTTGGCATCTACGCGGGCAACGGCATGATGATTCACTCGCCGGCTCCCGGCCGCGGCGTTGAATACGCTCCGGTTTACGGCGCTCCGAGCTACGTTCGCCTCTAAGGTTTAACGAAAAAGTCCCAGCTTCTCGCTGGGACTTTTTTGTACCCAAAGTGTAAACCCCATTCAGTACAGCTCACATTTTTTGTCAACTGTGTGCAAAATAGAGGTGAAAGCTATAAGGGAGGCAACAATGGCTGGGCAGAAAGTAATCCTCGTTGGGGTAGACGGGTCTGCAGAGGCCAACATGGCACTCGATTGGGCAGCAGCCCGAGCAAAAGAGGACGGCTCTCTCGTTCACGTGGTATGCACCTACGCCCTCGCCTCATATTCGGCAGCCGCCCTTGACGGAGGGTACGCCGCCCTTGACGATGACGCCCTGCAACAGGGCGCACAAAAAGCAGTTGATCACGGGTTGGAAAGGCTTCGTAGCCACGGCCTCACCGAAGTTACCGGCACCACTGAGCCGGGCGATGCCACCAGCGTCCTCGTGCAACTATCGGAAGAAGTAGACCTGATTGTTGTTGGATCGCGCGGGGGTGGAGGCATAGCAGACAGGCTTCTTGGCACCGTCTCCTCGGCACTTCCTGCCCATGCGAAATGCCCCGTAGTTGTGGTTCCGCGTCACACGTCCGGTTCTCCCTTCTGGCCGATTAAGCGCATCGTCGCTGGCGTTGACGGCTCGCGTACCGCTCACACCGCTCTCGAAAAAGCAGTTGACGAGGCTGCGCTATGGGGCGCGCAAGTTGATGCGATCGCCGCTGTTCCAATTGCTACGGGTGCGGGCATGCTCTCTTGGGTGCCCACAACCATTGACCGCGAGCGCCTTTATAAAGAAATGGAAGAGGAACTCGCCGCGGCATGCGCCAAAGTTGTGGGGGACCGTGATGTGACGGTTAAACGGCACATTATTGACGGATCGCCGGCGGAGCTTTTGACAGAGTTCTCAACCGCTGTTGACCTCGTGGTTGTAGGTACAAGAGGACGAGGTGGATTTGCCGGCCTGTTGCTTGGATCGACTTCGCAAATCGTACTAACTCACTCCACGTGCCCAGTTATGACCGTGCCATCCTCGCGGGGCTCCGAGTCTGATAGCGTCAGCACGCCGTGGGAGCGGCGCTGACACTGAGCTGTAAATGCCAGGTGTTTGCGCATTCACGCGCCGGCGCTTGCTCATGGTAGGCTTTTTCAGGTTAAGCCCTCGTAGCTCAGGGGATAGAGCACCGCTCTCCTAAAGCGGGTGTCGGACGTTCGAATCGTCTCGAGGGCACTAAAGCGGCTTTGCTCCAATGAAAACGGCGAGGTTTTGATGGAAGAAAACTGCGAAGTTCTGGCCGTGGGGCTACGCCGACTCCGCTCATCCGACGCTCCACAGGTCTACCAAGCTTTTGCGTCTAATGCTGATATGACGCGGCAGGGAGATGTCTCGACTCTCGCCCAGGCGCAGGCTTATGTCAATGCGCTGATAGCTACGCAATCACCTCATGAGCCATGGGCCGTGGTCGAGGAAGACACGCTTGTTGGCCTCGTGTGCGTATCCGTCGATGAGGAAAACCTGAGTGGCTGGTTTTGGTACTGGATGGCAGATGATGCCCGTGGTCGCGGGTGGATGAGCCGGGCCGCCGCGACGGTTGCCAACTGGGCTCTGACAACGCGCGGCCTGGAGCGTCTCGAGTTGGGCCACCGGGTAAATAACCCGGCATCAGGCGCGGTGGCTCGTAGCGCGGGTTTTATTAAAGAGGGAACGGAGCGCCAGAAATTCCTCATCGACGGGCGACGGATTGACGTTGACACGTATGGGCGGCTCGCTTCTGATCCGCAACCAGCAATTAACGGCTTGGTTCTGCATGAGGATTAGGCCCTGTTAGGGTCCGTCCACACCGTACCTGTAACAGGGTTCGTGCACACCCCCGCAAGCCTAAGTGGTTTTTCAAGGCAAAGCCAGGCATGGTGATCTATGTGAAGAAAGTAAAACCTGGCGATGCCCTCGTGCTGTTTGTCGTGCTTGCAATTGGCGTAACCGTAGCCATTTGGGCTGGCTTACTGCGCTTTGATGGGGCGCAAGCTGAGGACGTTCCCATGTCGAAAGTGCGCGACGAACTCATGGCGCTTGAAGTTAGTGGGTGGGTGGATGCTCCGCCCTACGAACGCGCGGAATTCGGGGAGCCGTGGGCTGACGTGGACATGAACGGGTGCGACACTCGAAACGATATTTTGGCGCGGGACATGGAACGCGTGGTTTTTCGACCCAACTCCAGATGCGTGGTGGCAGCTGGGATCTTGAATGACCCGTACACGGGAAGAGAGCTGTATTTTGAGCGCGGAGATAAAACGTCCCCACTGGTTCAAATAGACCACGTTGTGCCGCTTTCTAACGCGTGGTTTGCAGGCGCCTGGCAGTGGGATGTGGCCAAACGGGAACAGTTTGCGAACGACCCGCAAAACCTCCTAGCCGTGGATGGGCCAGCCAACGAAGATAAAGCGAATCTGACGGCCGATAAGTGGCTACCCGAAAACTCCGACTACCACTGTGCGTATGTGGCCAGGCAAGTACACGTCAAATACGTGTGGGGGCTTAGCGTGAAAGAAAAAGAGCGACAAGCCATGATCGATGTGCTCTCCAAATGCCCGGTAGTGGAAGTTCCAACCCGGTAGAAACATTAGGTCAACTTCGGGCTTATGTGCAGTTGAACTTAAGGCTGTGGCGGGAAAGTTAATCCCGAAGGGTGCGTGCCGGCCGTGGAGCGCAAGCGCGCATATGACGAAGGGGGTGGGGAACCAGGTTTAGGGTTCCCCACCCCCCTTAGTCGGTTAACTACAGCCTCGTGGCACTAACGCTAGTGCGAGACTGGAGCCGGCTATTTGCGTAGCTGATCAATAATCTGATTCAGCGTCTGCGACGGACGCATTACGGCGGAAGTCTCTTCCGTGTTCGGACGGTAGTAGCCTCCAATATCCGCGGGGTGTCCCTGCGCGGCGATAAGCTCGTCGTTAATCTTGTCCGCATTCTCACGCAGCGCAATCGCAACCGGCGCGAAAGTGCGGGCGAGGTCCACGTCCTCAGTCTGGTTGGCCAGAGCCTCCGCCCAGTACACCGCCAGCCACATGTGTGAACCGCGGTTATCAATCTGACCGAGCTTGCGGGCCGGAGACTTGCCCTCACTAAGTACCAGCTCCGTTGCCTCATCTAGCGCAGAAGCGAGGATCTGCGCTCGCGGGTTGTCATCAAACCGCGACAGGTGGCGTAGCGACTCGGCCAAGGCAAGGAACTCGCCCAGCGAATCCCAACGCAGGTAGTTCTCCTTGAGCAACTGCTGCACGTGCTTGGGAGCAGAACCGCCCGCCCCCGTTTCAAACAGTCCGCCACCATTCATAAGCGGCACCACCGAAAGCATTTTCGCGGACGTGCCAAGCTCAAGGATGGGGAACAGGTCCGTGTTGTAATCGCGAAGCACGTTGCCCGTCACGCCAATCGTGTCCAAACCATCGCGCATGCGCGCAACCGATAGCTTCGCTGCCTCAATCGGGTCGAGGATCGAAATCGATAGGCCTTCCGTGTCGTGCTCCGGCAGGTATTTCTCAACCTTCTCAATGAGAGCGGCGTCGTGTGCGCGCTCAGGATCCAGCCAGAAAACAGCCGGGGTGGAGGAGAGGCGAGCGCGGGTTACCGCAAGCTTCACCCAGTCACGGATCGGTTCGTCCTTTGTCTGGCATGCGCGCCAAATATCGCCGGCCTGCACCTCGTGCGACATCAGTACCTCGCCGGCTGAATTGACAACCTCCACGGTGCCATCGGCAGGAATCTCGAACGTCTTATCGTGCGAGCCGTACTCTTCAGCCTTTTGCGCCATTAGTCCCACATTCGGAACCGTTCCCATCGTGCGCGGATCTAGCGCTCCGTTGGCCTGGCAATCCTCGATCACGGCCTGGTAGACGCCCGCGTAAGACGAATCGGGGATCACGGCAATCGTGTCGTCTTCCTCGCCGCTTGGGCCCCACAGCTTTCCGCCATTGCGGATCATCGCGGGCATCGACGCATCAATGATCACATCGGAGGGCACGTGCAGATTCGTGATTCCTCGATCAGAATCAACCATTGACAGGCGAGGACCAGCTGTAATCGCGTCCGCAAACGCCTTGCGGATCTCGGCGGCGTCCTCCACCTTGCCCTCGTCAAGCGCAGTGAAAATCGTTCCGAGGCCATCGTTGGGAGACAAGCCAGCTGCCTGCAACTGCGCCCCAAACTTATCGAACACATCCTTGAAGAAAACGCGGACCACGTGGCCGAAGATGATCGGATCAGACACCTTCATCATCGTTGCCTTCAGATGCACCGAGAAGAGGACGTCCTTGTCCTTGGCGCGCGCAATCTCCTTTGCGATGAACTCCTCAAGCGCTGCAACCGACATGAAAGTGCCGTCAACAACCTCGCCCTCTAGAACCGGTAGAGAATCCTTCAACACAGTGGTTTGTCCATCGCGGCCACGCAAACGAATCTGAAGAGTGTCAGCCTTGTCCAGCACAATCGACTTCTCGTTGGATTTGAAGTCATTCGCACCCATCGTGGCGACCTCGGTGGCCGAGCTGGTGCTCCACTCGCCCATGCGGTGTGGGTTTTTGCGCGCGTAATTCTTCACTGCGATAGGAGCACGACGATCCGAGTTACCCTCACGCAACACCGGATTCACCGCTGAACCCTTCACGGAGTCGTAACGAGCTTTCACATCCTGCTCATCGCTGTTCGCGGGAGAATCCGGATAATCCGGGAGGGCGAAACCAAGCCCTTGAAGCTCCTTCACCGCCGCCTTCAACTGGGGGATGGACGCCGAAATGTTAGGAAGCTTGATGATGTTAGCTTCTGGCTTCTTCGCCAAAGCGCCGAGCTCTGCAAGTGCGTCTTCAACCTGTTGCTCCGGTGGTAAACGATCCGAAAATGCGGCGAGGATGCGGCCCGCAAGAGAAATATCGCGAGTCTCAACATCGACTCCAGCGGCCCGCGCAAACGCCTCAATAATAGGAAGAAGTGAGTGTGTTGCAAGCATGGGGGCTTCATCAGTGTGAGTGTAAATGATGGTAGCCATCAGGGTTTCCTCTCCATTGGGTTCATCACGAGAATAACGAACAAAACCACGGTATTTTGCGCATTCAAAATAAGTATCTCACTCTTAAGTCTCTCGATGTCAAGAAATGTTGGTGGTGGTAGTCACGTTACAGAAAAGCGAGAAGCGCAGAAATGAAACGGTGCCGCCGCGCCTACATCTTCTTGTCCGTCCTCTTCGATAGTGTTGACACCGTGGTATCTAGTTTTTTCTCTCGCCCAAAATCGCAAGACCCGGACCGGTCCAAGAAGACCCGGTCCGACGAAACGACCCCAAATGAGAAGTCGAACAACGGACTCCAAAATAGGGAAGACCGTGCGCATGACGCAGCCAGCGGAGCTGACACGCGCTGGGTGGACGTTGAAGAGGTAACACCCAGCGCCCGCGAAGTAGACATGCGGCATGCGGTTGCTAAATGGGCGCGCGAGCTAGACGAAGTCACCCGGGAGTTCCTGCAGAACCCGAAGAGGTCAACACTCGACCTCACCTATGCGCACCCCGGTGGCATGGCGCAACTCTTCGCACTTCGTACAACGCCACTATCTCTACTCATACGCGAACCCAGCGAGGCCGAACGGGCCCGGGCAGTCGTGCGCTCCCTCATGAATCAATCTCGCGACGTTGCCGCCGCGCACGGCATGGCCCCCATCCACATGGCCTTCGGGCATGCCGCCTGGCAGTCTGAAACCGGCCCGCGCACCAGCCCCATGCTGCTGTGCCCCGCCGAACTTAAACTCGATGACGCGGGCGAACCTACCGTGCGCATCTCCAACATGCTTACCGTTGCTCCGGGCCTCATCGAAGCCGCTGCCGCCTGCGGCGTCGAACTAGACACCACTTCCATCGAGAACACGGCCCGGCAATCTCACGGTTTCACCGCCGCCCCCGCAATCACGCGGCTACGCAGCGCCCTATCTGGCCTCCTACCCGGATTCAAGTCCGATGAACGCATGGAACTATCACTATTCCTGCACCCCGCATCAGGCCTGCAAGCAGAACTTCAAAACGCTGACGCGCTACTGCAATCCAACTTCGTGCTCGCGCTCGCAGGCAACAAACGGGCCGTTAGCGCGATCAAGAAAGAACTCTCTGAGCCCAACCCGTACGACCGCGATCCGTGGAAGGAACGCGGTATTGGAGACCAGTTACCAGAGACGCTGGACCTGGTTGAAACGGTGGTTTCCGGTTCCAACGTCATGTTCGACACTCGCGGTGGAGCAAACCCCACGCCAGTGCTCGCCTCGATCGCCGCGGATGCCGCCGCAAACGGACGTAAAGTCCTCGTTGTCGGTGCAAGCAAGCACAGCGGTGAAGCCTTCTGGCGGTACATGGACGAGTCCGGCTTATCGCACGCCGTGGCGCGAGTCGATAGCAGTAAGGACACGAAATCCAACCTCGTCATGGAACTCGAGCGGATCTTCCGCGACGAATCTCCCTTCGTGGACCGCGAATCCATTGAGCTCATGCGCACGCAATTGCGACGCATACGCGAATCGCTAGCGGAGCATACCGAAGAGTTGCACCGGCCCGTGGCCGAATGGGGCGTATCCGCATACGACGCGCTTCAAGTGCTCACTGACCTCACTTCCACGCGGCCCGGTCCGCGCACCAAAGTGCGTCTCTCCGCCGACACTCTCACCGCCCTCGCGCAAGACACCGACGACCAAGCTAAAGACGCCTTGCGGACAGCCTCTACCCAGGGCATGTTCACCAAGAGCGACGCCCATGACGCGTGGTTTGGTGCCGTCATCTCCTCGCCCGAGCAGGTAGGCCCCGTCCTCGAAATCGTTGCACGACTCTCCACGGAATCGCTACCAAAACTACGCGTGGCCATGTCAACAACTGCCGGACAAACCGGGCTACATCCCGCAACAACATTCAAGGAATGGGAAGACCAGCTAGTCATGCTGGAGGGCGTACGCGAGGCTCTGGATGTATTCCAACCCGCCATCTTTGAGCGCCCCATTGCCGACATGGTGATCGCAACCGCCTCCAAACAATGGAGGCGAGACCATGGTTATCCAATGAAGCGCAGGCAGCGCAAGTACTTGGTTAAATCCGCGAAAGACATGCTACGTCCCGGCCGTTATGTTGAGGACCTCAACGACGAATTGCGCAAAGTGCAGCGCCAACGCGACGTGTGGCGCAAACACCAAGCCGTTGACGGGTGGCCAAAAGTTCCCACCAACCTCGACGAGCTTAAACAACAGGCCGCCGGCGTACGCGAAGACTTGAAACTCCTCGACACGCACCTCGCCACCGCGCACGGGCCCCTGCAACGCATCGACATTGGTGAGCTTTCCCTGTTGATCGACCGCCTCCACGCCGACCCGAACGGGGCGCGCGAGCTACCGGAACGTCTCGAAATCATGAAGACGCTCCACAAGTTTGGCCTCGATGCCCTCGTCAAAGATCTGCGCGAGCGCAATGTGCCAGACTCCTTGATCGACAAAGAGCTAGACCTCGCATGGTGGGCGTCCGCGCTGGGCGTCATGCTAACCCGCGTGCCAAGCCTGGGCGGCTTTGACCCCGCGAACCTGCAAAACCTGATCGGCGAGTTGCAGCAGCTTGACCGCCAGCAAGTGCAGTCGCTTGCCGCAGTTGCCTCCGACAAAATCCGCCGCAGGCGCGTAGACCAGATGGCTCGCTACTTTGAAGAAGAAGCGCAGCTACGCACCGCCCTCGGCAATGGAACGCTTGCGCCCGACGCGGCGGCATCTCTTTATGCATCGTCGCCGCTCGTGCGCGCAATGTTCCCGATTCTTCTGACCGTGCCCGTGATGGTTCCACAGTTGCTACCACTGGGGCAAACGGTTGACCTTCTGGTTCTTGAGGACGTGAACCATCTGCCTCTGGCTGAGCTGGTGCCTCTGCTTGCACGCGCACGCCAGGTTGTAATCAGTGCGGACTTGACGGACCCGACGCCAACTGTGGATGCGCTCCAACAGGTGACCGTAACCGCGCAGATTCATCCTGAACCCGTGCGCGTTAACGAGTATGTAGGGCGTCTATTCAACCGCTACCGCGTTGCACACACGGGCGTGCCCGTGCCGGTTCCGAGGGCGGGGTCGAAGCTCACTATCTCCTATGTTGACGGCCGGGGCATGCCCGCGCCCGACAAAGCTGCCGTTGAGTCCTCCGCTGCTGAAGTCGAGGCTGTCACGGAAATGATCATCGAGCACGCACTGCTGTACCCCGAGAAATCGCTCGCCGTACTCACCCTCAATGATGTGCACGCTGAGCGGTTGCGCGCGAACTTGGATGCGATGGTTGCCACCTCGCCAGCCCTTGAATCTTTCTTTGAGCAAGAACGACCGGATCCATTCGTGATTGTCACACCGAACTCGAACACGGATGTCATGCGCGATCGTGCGATCTTGTCGATTGGGTACGCGAAAACGCCGCACGGTCGAGTGCTACACGACTTTGGAGAGATCTCGCAGGCCGGCGGCTTGGAGCTTCTGGCCCGTGTGCTAGGTTGTGCCGGCGACGAACTGAATATCGTCGCGGCTGTGCATCCCGCGCTGTTTGATAAAGACAGGTTCTCGAACGACGGGCCCAAACTGCTACTGGACCTCATGAGCAGTGCCGAAGTAGCCAGCGGTATTTCCTCCGAGGATCGCGATGCTACCGCTCAATCAAGCGGCGCGACCGCAGACTACCAGGCGGCCTCCCAGGCGGGAGAGCCTGTCGACACCGGGGCGGCGAACCTGGAGCCTGCTACGGCAGACGATACTGCCGACCCCTCCGATGAGGAAGTAACGGCCTCGTCGTCTTCTACGATTCAGACCCAAAACGGCACGCAGTGGCCAACGTTTGAAGCGAAACCGGATCAGCTTTTGATCGACCTCGCGGATCGGTTGTACTCGATTGGTTTGACGGTCATCCCTAACCTTGGGGTTGAAGGGGCGCTCCGCGTTCCACTGGCCATCGGGCACCCGGAGTTTCCAGACGAGTTACTGGTTGCGATCTTGACCGATGACGACACGTACGTTGCGGAGCGATCCTTGCGCCGCCGTGACCGTTACTGGCCAGAACTACTGGAAGCAAACGGGTGGAAGACGCGAACAGAGCTCGCAATGGCTGTCTTCATTGACCCGCAGAAGGAAGCCGATGCGATCATTGACCTAGTCCTTGACGCCGTGGATGAGCGCATGGCTGCGAGGGCCCAAGCTGAGGCTGAAGCAATGGCTGTATCTGCGATTGACGAAGTTCCTGCACAGCCTGCTAATACTGATGGGGATATTGATCTGGGTGAGAACGGCCCCGACCTCACGAATGACACCGGCGAGTCTGCCGATTCAGACGAGGGTCCTGCCGACTCAAATGAAGAGATGCTTGGCACGGAAACGGCGGCTCAGAAACTTGTGAGGTTGCAGGCTGATCGGGATATTCACGGTAGCGCAGAAGAGACCGTTTGGAGGCCAAGCGGCGCCGAGCGGGGACGTCGGCCGGAGGTCGCGGTAGGCTTGCCGCTCGCGGCTTATTCGGATGACCAGCTGGATGAGATCGCGATGTGGATTGTGTCGGATGGTGTGGAGCGCAGTGAAGATCAGATCGTGAACGAGATCCAAAGTGCGCTTGGCCTGACCCGTCGCGGCGCTCAAGTTGATGCCGTGTTGCGAAATGTTGCACGCAGGATCGCTCGCGATGGCAACTGAATCCGCGAACGCAACGAGGGAAGGGCTGCCAGTCTCGCCGGCTGTAAGTGCTCGCCCTGCGCATGTGCACAGGCGGCGCCGAGCTGAGCGGATTTCACGAGCTGACCGCCAGATTATTGAGGACGGCGGAAGCCCATCGTGGGAGCAGATTCGCCCTCTTGAACCGCCGGCTTGGGATGGCAAACATGGTGAGCCAGTGGCGGAGTCGGCTCGCGATCGTGAGTTTCGGGAGAACAAACCGCCTCACTGGTAAGGCGCGTGCTGGACCTGAAGCCAGCCTGCTCGGATTGCTGTGGGTTGCGCTACTGACTACCGTCCCTCCATTTTGTGTGCGAGACCCAAAGTACCATCCAAATACGCGTGCGAGACCCAAACTGTCGCTCAGCAGCTTCCTCGCGTCGGAAACCGCATCATAATTGCCCGTGTCTGCTTCTCCCCCCGGTATTCAGACGGGAACTGCCGTTTCTGCGCCCGGTTTTTGCCAGTTTGAGTCGGAATGCCGTTGCAGGCTGCTTCCAGTGACGAGTATTCAGAGAAGAAGTGCTGTTTTTACTCCTGTTTTCGCCGGTTTGGCTCTGAATACTGGTTGGCCCAGCCGCCAAAACCGCATCCGTGAGTGAAACTGCCATTTTGGAGGCCGATTTTGCCAGTTTGGGTCTGAATACTGCGGGCGGGGGCGCTGCCATCCGCGATTGTGAGGGGAAGTACCGATTCGGGTAGGTGTTTTAGCCAGTTTGGGTCTGAATCGTTGCGCGGAGTGAGGCTGGGAAAGAGAGGCTGGCCGGAAAGGCGTGGCGGGCAGGCAGATGAGGCTGGTCGCATATGTGAAGGGCGAGCGGATGAGGGGGCGGTTAGACAGATGGGGTGGAAGGATGAAGAAAAAAGAAAGTCGGCGAACCCTGGAGGGCTCGCCGACTTCGTCTTCCTCGGTCAGCTAACGTGCGTTGGCCGCCGGAAGACGGGCGTTTCTACTTGTTGGATGCTCGTAGCTCATCGCGGATTTCTTCGAGCAGGGTGAGCTGCGCGTCGGGTTTCGGCTCTTCAGCTACCTCGTCGGTAGCCTTCTGCTTGCGCTCGGCCCACTTGTTCATGGGCATAACAATGAAGAAGTACAGCGCAATGGCGACCAGCAGGAAGTTGATGATCGCGTTGAGAAGCATGCCGGGCTGGACCACGGCGGGGTCTCCACCGATACCGATGGTGAACTGTCCGACGTTGTCAAAGCGCGGCTGGCCAAAAATGCCGCCGATAAGCGGATTGATGATGTTGTCCGTTAGCGCGGTGACGATCTGCGTGAATGCCGCACCGATGACCATGCCGACTGCGAGGTCAACGGCGCTACCTCGTGAGATGAAATCCTTGAAGCCTTGAATCAAGACTGCTCCTTGTAGTTGTGGGCTTGCTACCTTGTAGGCGCATGCTACGTATCGGTTGCAACGGTGTGTACGCCGATGGCGAGAACCGTGCTGGTGAATCCTAATCGATAGGGATTAGTGGCCAGCGTTAACGAGGATTTGGCAGGCTTGTTTGAAGCATGCGTGGAACCTAGTTTTGGCTGGTGTTCACCAGGGTGATTGTAGCGGAGTCTGTAACTCCAGCAACTACGGGAGTGTCTTTGCGCGTGATTGCTAGCACCAGAGTCGCTGTTTGTGTCGCATTCCATTGGGTTGCTGCGGGTGTTGCGACTTTGGTTACAATTGCTCCTTGCGTTAGCAATTTAGCGGGGCAGTTGTGCGTCTCGTCTTCGCATATTGCGGGTGAGTAGATGTCTAGGGTGTCTCCTTGCGTGAATAGTGTTGCGACGTCGACGGGTACCGGAAGAGCTACCGTATCCCTCCCTTCCATGCTCTGTTCGGTGGTTGCGACGTACGCGGTTCTTATTGGTGTTTCGGGTTCGATGGTGACGCTTGTTCGCAGGCCGACTACGAGGGTGGAATCGATTGCCACGTCCGGAGGAGCTCCGGTTACGTTGGACCGCATCTGAACGTCCTCCGCTGTAATGATTTCGCCTGCAGGTATGCGTTTTGTTGCTACAACCGCGTTGGTTCCAAGCGGTTGTATGACTGCGGTGAGTGTTAGAAATACTGCGATGGCCGCCACTGTGATTGCGATGACCACCTGTTTCTCGCTGATCCAGTGCGCTACGGTTCGGAGTTTTTCTTTCACGGGCTCGATGATTTCAAGATTGTCGAGGCAGGGATAGGACTGTAAGAAAAGATGTGGATGCGCGATAGCGTGGTGAGCCTGTGGATATTGGCCTTGGCTGTGTAGAGCTTTGTATCCGCTCTGAGGATGAGGTCCCAAGAGGCTAGAGGAGCGTCCAACCTGCCTCTGTTATGACGCCGTCCATGTGGATGTCGTGCGGTTCGGCGGGGAGCAGGCCGCGATTCACGTAGGTGTTTTGCGGTACTGCAGCGAAAAAGAGGGCCGTGGGTTGCGCTTGTTTGATTGCGGCGAGGGCTCGGTCATACCAACCGCCGCCCTGTCCGAGTCTTACGCCATCCTCGTCCACGGCCATTGCGGGTACTAGCACGAGGCTAACTGGCGGATCGATCCGTGTCGCACTTCCGGCTGGTGTTGGCTGGCCGCCGGCAACGAATCCGATGGGAAGTTCCGAAAGTGGCATGCCTTTTGCGCTGGAGACAACAGGGAGCCAAACTTCTGTTCCAGAAGCTTTGGAGGATGCAACGAATTTGCTGATCGACAGTTCCCCGGGGAGTGCTTCATATGCCGCAATTCCGCGCGGCAGATCCTGCTTTTGTAGCACCGGATTGAGAGCATTCCAGATTTCGGTGGCGGCATGCGATCCGTCAAGCCGCTTATGCGTCGCCTTGCGTTGTTCTCTAAGGCTGGTTCGAAGGGCGCGCTTGGCTACTTTGTGTTTTTCCGTCCGGATTGGTTCTAGGAGGGTTCGCAGGATTTCGATTTGCGAGGATTCCTTACTTACGCGTATGGCCTCGTCAATGAATTCCTGGGTGGGTGTTGGGGCTGGCACGGTGTGGCTGACTCTACGCAGTGCGTGTAGCATCTCGTCGCGCGCAATCTGAGCAGCGGCGGACTGGTTGCGGTACGGTGACACTCGCTTTCTTGATTCAGACCCCATGTGCCCATTTTCGCACACGCACCTCGGGACGAGTGCCGGAAACTGGCGCGAGCAGGCCGCGCGCTCCCAACGCTCGCAGAGCGAATTCACGATTCAGACGGGAACTGCCGTTTTGGAGGCCCTTTCCTGCCGCTTTGGGTCTGAATGCTGTTTGAGCAGGCGTGACCAATCGGTATTCAGAAGGGAAGTGGCATTTTGGACGCCTTTTCACCAGTTTGGGTCGGACTCGTTGATGAGAGGGCCAGCGCCACGGCACCTCGGGTCTGAATCGTGAGAGAAGGCAAAGGGAAAGACGAGGGGGCAAGGTGCCGAGGGGAGGAGCTTAAAGTGGTTCGCCGGTTCGCGCACCGCTTGTGGCATACCCGCGTTTGCGGGGTTCCTCGGTTAGGCTTGGACTATGAGCAGTTTGTTGAAGAACGCTTCGGTGCGTCATGGTGTGATCCCGGCGGCGGGGCGAGGCACGCGTTTCTTGCCGATGACGAAGGCAATCCCGAAGGAGATGTTGCCGATTGTTGACCGTCCGGCGATTGAGCTGGTGGTTGAGGAGGCAACTCAGGCGGGTCTGGATGATTTGCTGCTGATTGCGGCTACGCAGAAGCAGATGATCGAGGATCATTTTGATGCTGTGCCCGACCTTGAGACAGCGTTGCGCGAGGGCGAGAAGTGGGATCTGCTTGCATCGATCGAGCGCTATCAGGATTTCGCGAGGATTCATTCGGTACGGCAGGGGCATCCGCGCGGGCTTGGTCACGCGGTGTATCAGGCCCGCCACCATGTGGGTGATGCTCCGTTTGCGGTGCTGTTGCCGGATGATTTGATGCATCCCGAGGACCCGGTGCTGGAGAAGATGATCGCAGTGCGCGAGCAGATTGGCGGCTCCGTGGTGGCGTTACTTGAAGTGACGCCGCAGCAGGCAACGGCTTATGGCTCGGCGGATGTGACTACCATTCCGCTCGCTTCAAATGGGTTGGACGGTATTGAGGGCCTGAATGACGGGGATGTCTTCCGTCTCAATAAGATTGTGGAGAAGCCTCCGATTGACGAGGTGTTGTCTGAGTACGCGTCGGTTGGACGCTACGTGCTCGACCCGAAGGTGTTTGAGATTTTGGAGACGCTCCCACCGGGTCGTGGAGGCGAGATTCAGCTGACTGACTCGTTCCAGACTCTGATTGAGACGCCTGAAGATCGAGGCGGCGGCGTGACGGGCGTGGTGATTCGCGGGCGTAGGTTTGATACGGGTGACAAGTTGGGTTACCTGCAGGCCGTGGTGGAGATGGGGATTGAAGATCCCCAGCTTGGTAGCGAGTTCCGGACGCTACTTAAAGGACTTGTTAAAGGACTTGACCTGTAGGGTTTAGCCGCGTGCCGTGATGGTGCGCGCAGGCCACTGGTTTTGCCCGTTTGAAGGGGAGATGTGATGAGGTCGGTTGCGAATTTTTATCGCGATTGTCAGGATGCGGTTGGCCCGCAGCCTCCGTTGGATGTGATGTTGCCTGATTCGATGGGTTGCGTGCTTGCGGAGGACGTGATGGCGCCCTTCGACCTTCCGGTTGCGGATTTGGCGGCGCTTGATGGTTATGCGGTGAGGTCGGAGGATTTGGAGGGGGCCTCTGCGGATCATCCGGTGAAGCTTAACGTTACGGCGGAGCTTCGCGCTGGCGATGTTGAGCCGATGGCGAATATTGCGGGAGGGGCGGTTCGGATTGCTTCTGGCGCGCCGATTCCGACGGGTGCTGATGCGGTGGTTGCTCTGGAGCACACGGATCACGGGGTGGCTCAGGTGGAGGTGTCCCATAGCCCGATGCCCGGTGAGAACATTCGCCCTAAGGCGCAGGATGTTCGTGCGGGCGACGTGCTGATTAGCCGCGGTACGCGCGTGGGGTCGCGCCAGATCGCGCTGATCGCGGGTGTTGGTCGTAACCGTATTCAGGTGCACCCGCGCCCTCGTGTGGTGATCATTTCGATTGGTGATGAGCTGATCGAACCTGGTGAGCAGGCCCGCCCGGGCGCGGTGTTTGATGCGAATGGTCACGCTCTGGCTACCGCTTTGACAGATGCGGGTGCGCAGACTTTCCGCGTGGCTGCCGTTCCAGATGAGCGGGCAACACTGCGACAAACTATTGAGGACCAGCTGGTGCGTGCGGATTTGATCATCACGACCGGAGGTATCTCTTATGGTTCGGGCGATACAGTTCGCGAGGTGCTGGGCTCGCTCGGCACGATCCGCTTTGACTCGGTGGCGGCTTTCCCAGGCCACATCCTTGGTGTTGGACACGTTGAGTCGGGAACCCCGATTTTCTGTTTGCCGGGTGACCCAGTCTCGGCCCAGGTGTGTTACGAGGTCTACGTGCGTCCCGCTGTGCGCGCAATGCAAGGCTGGAGTTCGCTGAACCGCCCAACCGTGCAGGCGCGAGTGGACCGCGGGTGGCGTTCGCCGATGGGCAGGCGCGAGTTTGTGCGCGTGAAACTGCTGGGTAAGCCGTCGTCGGGCTACACGGCCACAGTGATGGGCCCAACGGATGCGCTCCTCCTTTCCGCATTTGCAGAGTCGAACGCGCTCGCGGTTGTGCCGGAGAATGTGACGGATGTGCGCGCGGGTGATGCTCTGCGTTGCATGGTGCTCGATTAGTTGATGAGTTTTTTCAGACGATTCTTGCCCGCGCCTCGCGTGTGGGGACTTAACGAGTCGCAGGTTCGTATTGTTATTGAGGATCCCATCGGCCAAGGCCTCATTCATGCAACGCCGCGTTTCAATGTGGACGAGGACGTCTTTGCGCGCCCTGGGGAAAACGCGTTCGGACCGCAACGCTACCCTACGGCGACCCCACCACAGATCAAGAAGCTTACGATTCGTCCGGTTCTGGGGCAGGCTCACCGCGAGGTTGAGCGCGTTCGCTGGGCGGACCGAGAATGGCTGGAGCCGTGGGAGGCCACGCTCGCGCCGGGCGTTGATGAGCGTCTGCCTTCACTCGCGCAGTATCAGCATAAAACCGATGCTGAGGTAGAGGCGGGCATCACTCTTCCCATGATGATTGAGGCGGATGGGCGCGTGATCGGGGTGGTAACAGCGGCAAACACTGTGAGGGGCGCGCTGTATTCCACGACGGTTGGTTACTGGATTGTGTCCGAGTATGCGGGTCGGGGCATTGCGAGCTTGGCTGTGGCGGCGTTTATTGACCTGCTCATTTTGAAGCTGGGAATTCACCGCGTGGAGATCAACATTCGCCCCGAGAATGAGCCTTCTCTTGGTATCGCGCGAAAACTTGGGCTCACTCACGAAGGCTACAGGCCGCGGTACATGGCCATTGCTGGCCAGTGGGCAGACCATTTGGCTTTTTCAATTGACCGCGAGTCGCTACCAAACGGCGGCCTAGTGGAAGCAATCTGGGGCGTGAACCTGCTGGGGGAGTAGCGCCTATTCCCGCGGGGATCACCCAAATACAACCGGCCTTGCCAGTCATCCAAAGCGGCTACGCCGGGCGCCGGCCAGTAAAGCGTTCGCCCGGTCCTCCCTCGTGAAACTGTGGGGCGTCGAATGTCACGAAACAGACACGCCGAAGCTCTGCCCGAGATGGAATAACAATGATGTAATTATGGGTACGTGAGCTTTTCTGGGTGGATTATCGGTGCGTTGGCCGTGTTGGTGGCCGCGTATTGGACGCCTGCGCTCATAAAGAACCGCAATGAGGTTATCGAAACGCCTGTTGAAGATAGGTTTTCGACGGACCTCAAACTTGTTCCTTTGGCTAAGGAACAGCCTGGTCTTGTTGTTCGAGGCGAGGTGGGTAGGAACCAGCCGCGTATTTTGCCTCACGTGGCGGTTTGTGGACCCGAACGGAGGGTTCAGGCCGTGGAGGCAGAATCGATAGGGGGATTTTCAATGGCTGATTCGCAGCGTATTTCGGGTGAGTTTGTTTCTTCGACTTCCCGGCAGATGGCGAAGCTTCGCGCGTCCCGCGCAGCTCGTGTTGCGAAGGAGAACGCTGCGGGTAAGCGCCGTTTCGCCGTTTTCGCAGTGGCGTTGACACTGCTGGTAGCGTTCGTGGTTGCGGCTACTTTTTCGACGTTCTCCTGGTGGTTCCTATTGATTCCGGCGGCCGTTATTGGAGCAGTGCTAGCGGAGGGGCGTTTGGCATATCGCCGTTCCATCGAGAAGGCTCGCGCTGAAACCGAGCTTTTGAAACAGTTGCGTGAGGAACGCAGGCTCGAGCAATCTCGTTACAACCGCTTGCGCTCATCCGTTGAACAGCGTATTGCGGCTACCGCGCCAGCCAGCGAGAGCGTTGCCCCCTCAGCGTCTTCCGTCCAGGAATCGGTTGATGAGGAGCAGGTAGTGGCCGCCGCTGAACCCGCCGAGTGGACTCCTCGCGAGCTTCCCGCCCCTGCTTACGCTCGCGCCGCTAAGGCCCCGCGTAGGCGCGTAGTGGTTGATCCGAGCGTCCTCGAAAATAATGGTGAGGGAGTCGCTTCTGCTGAAAGCTCGGAGGAGAATAGGTCCGAGACCCAAACTGTCAGCCCGCTGCGCCCAGTGGTTGCGAAGCCGCGTTCGCTTGACGCTATGACGTCCGAAGAGGCCGCTGAGATGGCTGAGACCGCGTTCGATTTGGAGGACATCCTCGAGTTCCGCCGCGCGCAGTAATGTCCGGTGAAGGCTACGCGTAATGGTGCGTTACAACGTGTGAGCCCCCCGACGCCGCTGAATTAACGGTTTTGGCGATGTGGTGCTAGGCTGGTTTTCGCACTTGGGGCTATGGCGCAGTTGGTAGCGCGTCTCGTTCGCAATGAGAAGGTCGGGGGTTCGAATCCCCCTAGCTCCACGATTGTTATGTCTCGGGACATCGTTCATACGGTGTCCCGAGATTTTTGTTCTTGTTGCGCTCCCACGCCGGAGAAGTATCCCGGCACACTCTGAGGAACCAGGGATGCTTAGTCATTGCCCAGGAAAAGCACAGAATGTGCGGAAACACGGGATTTCGGATAGCCGCAATAATGTGCGGGTAAGGTAGAATCATCGCCGAGGATTCCTCGAAAATCTCATTGACGAATGTGAAACAAACCCATGGATTTTGACCTCAAAACGAAGTACAAACGAATGCCTAAAAAGCTAAAAACAATCGCGCCAGAAAACTTGGCGCCCTTGTCGCAGCGAGTTAGCGCGTGGATGGTACACCTGTTCACCATGTCAGGCGTGGCGCTTGCAGCCCTAGCTACATTGTCGCTCATTCATGAGGATATCGGCATGATGTGGCTGTGGCTTTTCATCGCGCTGGTGGTGGATGGTGTGGATGGCACTATGGCTCGCAAGTTCCGCGTGCGCGAAGTACTCCCGTGGTTTGATGGTGGCATTCTGGACATCATCATTGACTATTTGACGTGGACGTTCATCCCCGCGATTTTCATGTATCGTCACATCGAAATGGGCCAACCATACTTGGCGGCGGTACTCACGGTTTTGATTCTTGCCACTTCCACGCTGTGTTATGCAAATGAGAACTGGAAGTCGTCGGATTTCTATTTCTACGGTTTCCCTGCGGCGTGGAACATTGTGGCTCTTTGCTTGTATGTTTTGCAGACAAGCGAGGTTGTGAACATTATCGCGGTTGTGGCCTGCATTGTGCTTACAGTTGTCCCGAGCTATTGGACACACCCGTTCCGAGTTAAGAAGTTCATGGTTGTGAACCTGATCTCCATCGCGGTGTGGATTAGTGTTACGGGCGTCCTGGTGGCTATTTACCCGGCGCAGCCGGTGTGGATGTTGGTCTTGTTCTACGTGTCGGGAGGTTGGTTCCTGCTTACGGGAATCGCCCGCATGTTCACCGGGCCGGATCGCGCCAGCCGCAAGGCAAGCACTACCGCTTAGGGTAGACCTTCCATTCAGATTTCTAGTAAAGAGTGCGCGAGATTGTCCTCGCGCACTCTCTTATTTTCGAGGACATCTCCGAGCCCTCACACACCCTGGCCGCGTAGCCCGTCCGCAACGTAGCGGTCGCGCAGGTAGTTGCGCAGTTCGTAGAGGAAAGCGAAGGCGATCATGCCGATGACTATTGCGTTCACACTGGGA
This sequence comes from Actinomyces sp. HMSC075B09, assembly GCF_001812395.1. NCBI lineage: Bacteria > Bacillati > Actinomycetota > Actinomycetes > Actinomycetales > Actinomycetaceae > Actinomyces > Actinomyces sp. HMSC075B09. The sequence continues at coordinate 13,967 of NZ_KV808740.1, read as the reverse complement.
GGGTAGCCGCGCCCGTGCGTCCAGAAGTACACATAGGGAGAAATAAACGTAACTAGGGTGACCAGCAGACCGGTGTATCGAACCCACAATTTGTGAGCGGTAACAAATGCCAGCAAACCCCATGTATACGGAATTGCGGTGATCACATCCATACCCCACAGGATCCACAGGTTGCCGTGGAAATGCTTAACGAATGTTACGGGCAGGGCACGAAGAGAAGAGTAGATGAACACTACCGCGTAGGCCCAGAACTTTGGGCTGCGTAGCATTCGATAGGCCTTCGAGGACGGAATTATTTTCGCTCCCGAGGCCTTGAGAGCCCGGTAATTCTTGGAGCTGATCGTAACGCTCTCAACCCAGTCAAACGCTCGGTGAATAAAGTCGAGGCGCGCTCCTTTGCTATCACACCAGGTTTGACACCACGCAGATGGGTTAACAGCGATGGGGACAACTTTTTCGAGGGGACTTATGTCGAATCCAATGGAGTCGATCATCTGCGTTAGTTCCGTATTGCCAGCAAACGTGAAGCTGGGCCCAACCTGGTGCAGTAGCGGTTTAGGCTCTTTGCCACTCGTGTCCTCGCCAAGAAGTTGCTGCAATGCGGTGAGGCTACTTTCGGGCACAAGGTCAATAAGCACCTGTTGGCGGCCGACGATCATAGACCGAAGGGTCTCAGCCATTTCACGAAGCAAGGGGCGCGGCAGATTTTCGAGGACAATACTGATTGCATCGTTGGAACCAGATTGACGCGCGTGGTTGGCTACGGAAGAAAACAGGGTAGTGACGGTAATGTTTCGCGGCGCTAGATTGCCAAGGCGATCGATCTGGGAAGCTTCTTTGAACGCTGTAGGATCGATTGCTACCTCTTTCAACAGCGGGATGCTTAGTGCTGAGTGAGAGGTAATGATGTTCACGAATCTGCTTTCTATGTGGTTGGCGGGCCACTCCAGATCGAGTGACCCACCTCTTGCCCCACTATTTTACCTGCGAGCGTACAGGTTAAGCAGGCGCGCTACTTCGTTTCGCACATTCTCGCGGCCAGGGCCAACGTATTTGCGCGGGTCAACTAGTTTTTCGTTGGCGGCGAGCGCTTCGCGCACAACAGACGTGAATCCCACATTGAGGTGAGTGGACACGTTGATCTTGGTCATGCCTGCTTCTATCGCCGCAACCATACCTTCGTCGGATACGCCCGAGGATCCGTGCAGTACGAGGGGTACGGGCACGGCGTCGCGGATGCGGCTGATGAGGCCGGTGTCAAGCACCGCGGAGCGTTCCGTCATCGCGTGGGATGAGCCAACAGCAACCGCCAGGAGGTCAACTCCGGTGTCGGCTACGAATTTGGCTGCATCTTCGGGGTTGGTGCGAGCAGTGGGACTGTGCACACCGTCCTTGCCACCTACCTCGCCAAGTTCAGCCTCAACGGCGACGCCTGCAGCATGGCAGAACTCAACTACTGCTGCGGTGCTCTTGCGGTTTTCTAGGTCTTCGAGTTTCGACCCGTCGTACATTACAGAGTTGAAGCCGAGGTCCACGGCCTCGCGGCAAAGGTCCACGGACTCAGCATGATCTAGATGAACGGCTACTGGAACGCTTGCCTGTTCGGCGATTGCGAGCATGGCTTTCCCGATGGGGGCAATGTGCCCGCCATGGTATTTGATTGCGTTTTCGGACAGCTGAAGAATGACGGGTAGACCGCAACTTTCAGCAGCTTCAACTTCAGCGTGTGCGAACTCGAGTAGTACCACGTTGAAGGCGCCCAGACCGGTTTTTTCAACGGCAGCCTTGACTGCCATCTTGCGGATATCTACTAGTGGCATTAGAGGGTCTCCACTTCGATTTCGGTTTTCATTTGATTGTAGATGGTGAGGTCAACTTCACCGGCAACGGGCATCGCTACGGTGGCGCCCGATAGGGCAACGGCATAGGGCAGTCCGGCCTTCAAGTCGCTGGCCTGTAGCGGCACTGCAGGAGCTTCAATGTCGAGGGCGCCGGTGATGTATGCGCACCAGGCGGCGACGGACGCGTCGCCCGCTCCCGTTGGGTTGCCTTCGATGTGACGCGCAGGGGCCGCGTGGTAGGAGCCGTCGGGCCCGTGAATGCTCATGCCTTTCGCGCCTTCAGACGTGATGACGATGCCAACGCCTCGGCGTAAGAGTTCGTGCGCTCCTTCAATCACTGAGGTCTTGCCAGTGGTTTCTCTCAGTTCAAGGTCGTTGGGCTTGACGAGGTCGACGCCGGCCTCGCACGCGTTTTTCAGTACCCGTCCGGTGGCATCAACTAGTACTAGTGCGTTGCGAGAGTGCGCTGTTTCAACGATTTTGGTCATCCATTCTGGGTCGGATGAGCCGGGGAATGAGCCGCAACAGGCGAGGACGTCGCCGGGTTTCAGACCTTCTCGCAGGCGCTCAAGGAGCGCGTCCCAATCGTTATCGGTTGGGGTCTCACCCGCTTCGTTGAGCACGGTTGCGTCGGAGTTGTCGTCAACGACGGCAATGCTAATGCGCGTTTCAAACGTGGTCCTTTGGAACTGGGTACTGATGAGGTCAGCTCGGTCGACAGCCCGCAGGAGCGATTCAAACCGAGCTCCGTTTGCGCCGCCGAGGAAGCCGGTTGCAGTGGTTGGTATGCCGAGGCTGGCAAGGACGCGACTCACGTTCACGCCCTTACCGCCCGGACGTACTGTGGTGTTTGTGATCCGGTGCGGGACGCCAACGGTCAGCTCCGAAATCCGATAGGTAAAGTCGAGTGCCGGATTAGGGGTTAGCGTCCACACGCTCACGATGGCCTCCAGTTACCTTAGTTGTCCTCGTCGAGGATCACGGAACGAGTGAGGTGGCGCGGCGTGTCCGGATTTAGGCCCTTGGCTTCAGCCCTGGCAACAGCAACGCGCTGTGCGATGATGAGGTCGGCCATTGGGTCGAGTTCGCTTTCGTGCAGTTCAGCCCCGGTTGCAGCGATCTGTGCAGGCATGCCGTGTGGGGCCTTGCCAAATACCCAGACGAGGCGGCCGGGTTCTGCAATCGAGATCGGACCGTGACGGTATTCCATTGCGGGGTAGGCTTCGGTCCAAGATTGGCTTGCCTCACGTAATTTCAGTCCAGCTTCGTTTGCGAGTCCGATAGTCCAGCCGGTGCCGAGGAACGAAATCTGCGTAGCTTCGACCCAGGAGTTCGGGATTTCGAACTCGACTGCCGTTTTGGCGTCCGCGATCGCGCTTTCAACGTCGTCGCCGAGCGTGGCGCGGAAGAAAGCGAGCGCAGAGGTGGCAAAGCGGGTCTGCACAACGGATTCTTCATCGGCAAAATCTAGTACTACCTCGAAGTCTGCGTACGGGGTAGCCGGCCCCTCACCAACGGCGGTGATGAGTACTGCGGGGCGGCCCGCGTCTTGGAGGCGCTTCATGATGTCAATGATTTCCGAGGTGGTGCCCGAGCGTGATAAGCAGACAACGCGGTCGTAGTCACGCTCGATGGGGAACTCGGTTGCGGTAAAGGAATCCGACAGACCCTTGCCCATGGTTTCTCGCATTCGCGTGTATGCCTGAGCGATGAACCAAGAGGTTCCACAACCGACTACGGCTAGTTTCGCGCCATCTTGGATAAGTTCACCTATCTCGCGCGCAAGTGCAACCGCCTTTGCCCAGACTTCTGGTTGGCTGTTGATTTCGGCAATAGTTTTGCTCATTGAGATTTGCTCCTTCGTGACGATATCCGTATTTGTGACGGAAATTACGGTAAAACCGCACGTTTATGATTTAATCTGATTATAACCATACTATAACAATCATCTTCAATCGTTTCGTCAGCTTTTTGTTAGGTGTAACATTTGTTCAGACGATGCGGTTTTACAGCACAGTTGTGCTTGGCGAATTTGACGAGGAGGTTAACATGAGCCGTCAAGAACGTTTATCTGCGCTTGCGGATATGGTTCTAGAACGTGGGTCTATCACTGTAGAAGACGCAGTGGAAGAGCTAGGCGTTTCTCCGGCAACTGTTAGGCGCGACCTCTCGACACTCGCTGAACAGCAACTTATTTCTCGCACGAGGGGCGGGGCGGAGATTAATGCCTCTGCTGGAGAATTGCCCAAGCGCTACCGGGCGGTAACAATGCCTCAAGAGAAGGCGGATATTTCCGCTGAAGTTTTGAAGCATATCCGTCCAGGAGACGTCGTTGGGTTCAACGGTGGAACGACCACCACGCTCGCTGCTTACGAGCTGGGCGTGTTGGTTAGCGGTGATGACGAATTCGCCAATCGCGGAGTCGTTGTGGTCACTAATGCGATCAACATAGCTAATGATCTCGTTATTCGTCCGCGGATTCGCGTGGTTGCAACTGGCGGCACGGTTAGGCCGCGTTCTTACGAACTGATTGGTCCGCTCGCAGATGCGGTCCTGGAACAGATCAATATCGACACCCTTTTCTTGGGTATAGATGGTATGGATCTAACTGGCGTCTACGCCAATCACGAGGGCGAGGCAAAGGTAAATGCTGCTCTCGTGGCTGCCGCTAGTCGCGTAATAGTCGTGGCGGATTCAACAAAGGTGGGGGAACGCGCGTTCGCACGTATTGCTCCATTGTCGGCTGTCAGCATGTTGATTACGGATCAAGGCGCTGACGAAGCCGTGTTGAAGATGCTTCGTTTGGAAGGCATTGAAGTCATTCAAGTTGGAAATAAGTGACAATACGAGCTCCAAAGGAGGAAGCTTATGTCCGATATGAGAAAAATACGCAACGCTAGCCTGCTAGCTGCCGGTTTTGCCCTAGCAGCTGGCTCTCTCGCAGCTTGCGGTGACTCTGGCAAAGCCCCGGAGGCAAACGACGGCGGCGCGCCGATCGAGATTCAGTACATTCACCGCCTTCCCGACGATGAAGGCATGACCAAGGTAGCTGACATTGTAGCTAAGTGGAACGAGGAGCACCCTGACATTCAGGTTACTGCAACCAAGTTCGATGGTGCGGCATCTGATCTGATCCAGAGGATCGAGACGGACGTCAACGCTAACAATGCTCCTTGCCTTGCTCAGGTTGGCTACGGTGAGATCACCCAGCTGTACGTGAAGGGCATTTTGGAGGACGTAACCTCCGAAGCTGAGAAGTACGCTTCGAACTTCGCGGACGGTCCGGTGTCGCTAATGAGCGCTGATGGCAAGTCCTTCGGCCTGCCGCAGGATGTTGGCCCGCTCGTTTACTACTACGATGCGGCCGCGTTCGAGGAGCTTGGCCTTGAGGTACCCAAGACTACTGACGAGCTGATCTCCACGGCTAAGGCTGCTGCTGAGAAGGGTAAGTACATCCTGTCCTTCCAGCCGGATGAGTTCGGCAATATGTTCTCCGCTTTTGGCGCTGCTTCGGGTGATTCCTGGTTTACGATCGAGGATGGTTCCTGGAAGGTGGACCTGGGTGGTGAAGGCACCAAGACGGTTGTTGACACCTGGCAGAAGCTTCTCGACGACGGATCCGTCCTGACCACCCCGCGTTGGGATGACGCGTGGTCCGCAAAGGTTGCTGACGGCACCCTTATTGGCACCATCGGTGCTGCTTGGGAAGGCGCCCTCATTGCTCCGGCCGGCGAAGGCTCACCGAACGCTGGTAAGTGGGCTGTTGTTGAGATGCCGGACTGGTTCGGTAACAAGGGTATGACTGGTCCGGACGGCGGCTCTGGCGTTGCCGTTATTAAGGGCTGTGAGCACCCGGCTGAGGCGATGGAGTTCAACAACTGGTTCAACACGCAGGTGGATGACCTCGCTACCCAGGGACTCGTTCTTGCTGCTACTACCGCTACCCCGGCTACTCCGGAGAACTATGCGGGCTTCTTCGGCGGTGGTGAGGATCCGATGAAGGTCTTCGCAGCGGCTAACGAGCACATGAGCGACAAGCTCGTCTACATCCCGGGCTGGCCGGCAGTTGCCGCAGCCACTTCTGAGCCGGCAGCTGCTGCAGCTAATGGGACGGGAACCGTCCAGCAGGTAATCGATATCACGCAAAAGACCGCGATCTCGACCCTGAAGGACCTCGGGCTACCGCTAACCGAGTAGTCGTTCCACGATACTCATCTGTCGCGGCGCCGATAGGTGCACCGCACTTGTCGGCGCCGCATTTATTCCCTTTCGGGGGCACCCTGCTTCGGGGTACCCCGCACTTTTCTTGAACCTTCTGGCCTAGGGGTAATTGATGGTTTCCTCAACAATCGGGGCGACAAAGCACGCAAATCCAAAGGAACATAAGCGCAGTCAGCGTGAGCGTGAAGAGGCGCGCACCGGCTGGATATTCATGTCTCCTTTTCTGATTCTCTTCGGTCTAGTTTTCATTTTCCCTATTCTCTACGCAATCTACGCATCATTAACCACGCAACGGGTGACTGGCTCGGGAGCATTCGGCGGCGGCGAGCGCGAAACCGTTTTTGCAGGCTTTTCGAACTACGCGTACGTACTCACTTCAACTGACTTCTGGAATGGCATCGGCAGGGTGATTCTCTACACCATCTTGCAGGTTCCGTTCATGATCGGCTTCGCGCTTCTTCTTGCACTATTGGTTGATTCATTCATCCTCAAGCACATTTCAGGTTTCCGTCTCAGCTACTTCTTGCCTTACGCAATCCCCGGTGTAGCGGCCGCGATCATTTGGGTTTATCTCTACAACCCCACGCTTTCCCCTCTGGTGAAATTCCTGCACAGTGTAGGCGTTCCCGTGGACTTCTTCGCCGATGGTTGGAACATTCTATCGATGGCGAACATTACGACGTGGACATTCACGGGCTACAACATGCTGATCTTCCTCGCAGCCTTGCAAGCGATCCCGCATGACTTGTACGAGGCTGCAAGACTCGATGGTGCAAGCGGTTTCCAGATCGCCACGAAGATCAAAATTCCTAATGTCCGCGGCGCCGCGCTCTTGGCTATGCTCCTCTCGATCGTTGGTACGATCCAGCTGTTCAACGAACCACAGATTATGCAGACGGCAGATCCTGGCATTAGCAACGCGTTCACGCCGATGATGATGGCGTTGAATACTATGAAGGGCAGTTTGACCCCACAAGGTCCGGGTCCTGCATCCGCTATTTCGATTGTTATGGCTCTGATTGCTGGTGTTCTGGCAGTGGGCTACTTCTTGGCTGAAAGGAAGTTGAGCAAATGAGCACGGCAGTAGCAAATGGAATTAAGAAGGCCACTAAGCCCAAGCGTAGGAAAGAACCGAAATATGAGCCCCCCAAGTCGATGCGCGCATCGACAGGGGTGAGAATCCTTACCATCGCTATTTTGGTACTCGCGTTCATCTACTTCGTTTTCCCGATCTACTGGATGATCGTCACAGCGACGAAGACGCCGGGCCAGATTGTTTCTTCTAATGGCCTGTGGTTCGCGGTTCCCTTCTCGGACCTACCGGAGATGATCGCCCGTAACTATGAGAAGCTTATCGGCCTAACCAGGGGATACTTCTGGCGCTGGGTAGGCAACTCGATCCTCTACTCGACGGTTGCGGCGACGATTGGCACGATCGTGTCAGTGATGGCTGGTTACGCAACGTCTAAGTTTGAGTTCCGCGGCAAGAACTTCACGATTGGTGTAGTTATGGCGGCGCTGCTGATGCCTGCCGCCCTAATGACCATTCCGCAGTATGCGATCTTCCAGTCGGTCGGATTGGATAACACCATGTGGTCAATGATCATCCCGGCGTGTGTTTCCCCATTCGGCTTCTTCCTCGGCCGGGTTTACTCTGATAACTCCGTTCCCAAGGAGCTCCTCGAAGCGGCGCGCATCGACGGTGCAAGTGAAGCGCGAATCTTCTTCACGATTGTTCTGCGCGTACTCGCGCCCGCAATGGTTACGATCTTCCTGTTCATGTTCGTCGCCACGTGGAACAACTTCCTGTTGCCTTTGATGATGATCTCATCGGACTCTTTAAAGCCTGTAACACTTGGCCTTTACGGCATGATTTCTTACGCGCTGTTTAACGAAAATGGCGTGCTGATGATGGCTGCATTCTTTGGCATCATCCCCGTGATGATCCTGTTCCTCAGCTTGCAGCGCTTCTGGCAGGCCGGCCTCGCCGCTGGTTCGGTGAAGGAGTAGAAGGAAAAACTATGTGGCCAAGTGTCGTCCCTAGCTTTGAGGGCGTGCAGTACGCCAGAGGTCGTTGGCCGATCGATGGTACGCGTAGCGTGCACGTGGACCCGGCTAGGGACGATCTGCGCCGTGAAGGTTTTGAACTGATAGTTTCAGCTTCCGAGGCGGTGATTATTGCCGCTTCGCAGGAGGGAGCAGACTACGGCCAGGATGCACTTGAAAACCTGGTAAGGGTTACAAAACTAGCGGGAGAGAACTCGCTAGAGTGCGGGCGTGTTATTTCAACGCCTTTTTATAGGGAGAGGGGAGTGACACTTTCGGCGTCCACTCTTGTTTATTCGAGGCCGTTCCTGACCGAACTACTCCAACTGATGCGCTCGCTGAGGTTGAATCAGCTGTTGCTCGAAGTGAATATTGCCGAGAAAGGATCGCAGTGGCCGTACTGGCGTGCAGAAGAAGTACGTTGGATAGTTGAGCAGGCCCGCACTAACCATATTGAGGTTATTCCGCAGGTAAATGCACCCTCACATATGGAAACATATTTGCGTCACGCGCCCGAGATGGCGCTGGTCCGTGATGGCAAGCCAGATCTGGATCGCTTGGATTTCACCAGGCCAGAGGCGCTCGATTTTTATATGGCAATGGTGGATAAGTATGCGGATGTGTTCACGTCATCGTGGTGGCACATGGGGGCCGATGAGTTCGAACACGCCGACGTGACTTTCGACGATTTCCCCCAGATTCGTGAGCGTGCACAAGAACTATTGGGAGCCGACGCCCAGCCGCGAGACCTATACGTGCATTTCATTAACCAGGTCGCGCAGCAACTGTCGCAGCGAGGCAAGCGCCTGCGCATTTGGAATGACTCTTTGAAACCGACAAAGGTGGCGCTTGCCCGGGACATCGTGGTGGAGTACTGGCAAGATCGCGGGTACCGAGTTAGCGAGCTACTCGATGCAGGTTTTGAAGTACTGAATGTTTCTGAGCATTTGTACTGGTCGCGTTCTGAAATGATGTGCATGGATACGGAAGAAAAATACGTTACGCGTACGGTTGATTCTTTCGCGACGGGAGAGCAGATAAACCACTCTAATGTGCTCGGGCTACGCGCATCTATCTGGCCAGATCGGGCTTGGATGCAAACCGAGAATGAAGTCATCGAGGAGGTGCGTCACGGTCTTGCCCTAGTGGCGCAAAACGGTTGGAGCCACACCTACCCATGGCCGCAGTGGAGTGACGCGTTGCAGGTAATCGACCAGGTGGTTGTGCAGGAGCGACCGGAACTGCCTGCATTCTTATCGAATAGAGTTTGGGAAATACCCGCGTTGAGGGGGATCGGTGAGACGTGGCGCTTCCTGCCAACACCCGACGGGTATTACCGTATGCAACGGGTGATGGACTCTAAGTTCGTGTCGCTCAGATCTGGTAGGTGCATGCTCGGAGTCGTCATGGAAGAGGGCGCCGAGCTTGAACTAAGAGATGATGTGGACCCGAGCGGTGTGGAGGCCGCTGCGGCAACGCGGCACACTTTCCTAGACATTCCGCCGGCGCAAGACGGCAAGCCTTGGAATCAGACGATTCGCGAGGTGGAGCGTGAGCTGTACGAATACAACTGTCAAAAATGGCAGGTGACGGTTGTGGGCGAGCCCTCGGGTACGGGTGTGGCCGCCAATGAGGCACGGGTGATTATTCGTGCGGCGCTTAGCCAACTTGAACTTTCAGAAGATGAATCGGGTGTCCAAGTTCGCGCTCCCGAAGGCAAAACCATTGATCTAAAGCTTGTGAAGGAGCTACCGTGAAGGGCCGTCTAACTATTCCCACCGATCTTGATGTTGTGCCAGAAACGCTCGAACTTATCGAACGTTGGGGTGCGGATGCTGTGCGCGACGCGGACGGGACCGAGTTCCCTGCGCAGTTGCGAGACATTGACGCGAAGATTTATAAGACTTACTACACCACTCGTAAAGATAATGAGTGGGCAAAAGCGAACCCTGACGAGGTGCAACAGTCATACATCATGACTGCTTTTCATACGGCTGGTGAGCAAGAGTTGCGAATCAGGCTGATGGAGGGAATCAGCCCGGAGCTTATGCGGCCGAACACGCGCGATGACATTAAGCGCTGGTGGGAGGTCGTTGACCGCACTACCGGACAACCGCTTGATCCTGCCGAGTGGCGTTACGATGGGGAGTCGGGCGAGGTAGTCATTGCGGCGCCTACCGCATACCACGAGTACACGGTGAGTTTCCTGGCGTACTTGATTTGGGATCCGGTACACATGTACAACGCGGTGGTGAACGATTGGAAGGATTTCGAACACCAGATCACGTTCGATGTGCGTCAGCCCAAAACCCACGCTTGGTCGTTGGAGCGCCTACGTACGTTTATTAAGCAGAACCCGCACGTTGACGTGATCCGGTTCACCACGTTCTTCCACCAGTTCACGCTGGTTTTTGATGAGTTGAAACGTGAGAAGTATGTGGATTGGTACGGCTATTCGTCCTCGGTAAGCCCTTATATTTTGGAGCAGTTCGAAGAAGAGGTTGGCTATAAGTTCCGTCCCGAGTTCATCATCGACCAGGGCTACTACAACAACCAGTACCGTATTCCGTCTAAAGAGTTTCAGGATTTCCAGGCGTTCCAGCGCCGCCAAGTGACGGCATTGGCTCGGGAGATGACAGATATCTGTCACGAGGCCGGCGTTGAGGCAATGATGTTTCTTGGAGACCACTGGATTGGCATGGAGCCATTCACGCCAGAGTTCCAAAATGCTGGTGTTGACGCGGTTGTGGGCTCGGTCGGAAACGGCTCTACGTTGCGCCTCATTTCTGATATTGAGGGCTGTAAGTACACGGAAGGTCGCTTCCTGCCGTACTTCTTCCCAGATTCGTTCTACGAGGGCGCGGATCCGGTTATCGAGGCTAAGGAAAACTGGGTTACCGCGCGCCGCGCGATTTTGCGTAAACCGATTGATCGCATTGGTTATGGCGGATACTTGAAGCTCGCATACCAGTTCCCGAAGTTCGTAGAGTACGTGGAGTCGGTTGCGAACGAGTTCCGTGAACTATACGCGAACGTTGCGGGTACCACGCCGTTCACGATCAAGACGGTTGCGGTTCTTAACTCCTGGGGCAAGATGCGTGCTTGGGGCAACCACATGGTTCACCATGCGCTGTACCAGAAACAGAACTACTCGTACGCAGGTTTGATTGAGGCGCTGTCGGGTGCCCCATTCGATGTTCGTTTCATTTCTTTTGATGATGTGAAGGCGGATGCGTCAGTGCTTGACGACATTGACGTGATTATTAATGTGGGCGATGCTGATACAGCTCACACGGGCGGATTCCGCTGGGAGGATCCACAGATTTCAACGACGATCCGCAAGTTCATTATGAATGGCGGCGGTTTTATTGGCGTAGGTGAGCCTTCAGCACACCAATATCAGGGCCGTTTCTTCCAGCTTGCGGCCGCGCTGGGCGTTGAGAAAGAAACCGGTTTCACGCTGAACTACGACAAGTACAACTGGAATGAGTGTCGCGATCACTTCATTTTGGAGGACGTCGAGGGCGAGGTTGACTTTGGGGAAGGCAAGAAGTCGGTGTTCGCACTGGATGGTGCCCAGGTTTTAGTGCAGCGTGATAAGGAAGTGCAGCTGGCGACGAATAGTTACGGCAACGGCAGAGCTGTGTACATTTCTGGTTTGCCGTATTCGGCTGAGAACTCCCGCCTGCTGTACCGCGCGATTCTATGGGCGGCGAGTAGCGAGTCAGAATTGCATAAGTGGTTCTCTTCCAATGTGAATGTAGAGGTACACGCTTACCCGCAAAATGGTAAGTATTGCGCAGTGAATAACACGTACAAACCCCAATCCACCACGATATACCTGGATGATGGATCCTCATTTGGTATCGATATGCAGGCTAACGAGATCCGCTGGTACGAGATCTAATATGGGAGCGTTGAGGGGGACACTGCCTAAGCATGTCCCCCTCAGTTAATGTGGCTGCACAGTTTTCGGCGCCGCGCGCCCGGCCTCTGGTCTTTCACCGCTTTTGGTAGACGCCCTTGCGCCAATATTTCGGTTCGCAAGTCACATTAATCCCCAGGTTTCTGAAGATCCCCTCATCAACGGAGCCTAGGATCGTGGTGGTGTGTACGTCGCAACCTTGGAGCGCTTGCAGTTGTTCGAGGGCGCGGCGCGCATACTCGTTGGTGTTTGCTGAAACCGATAGCGCGATGAGTACTTCATCGGTGTGCAGCCGCGGGTTGCGAGACCCGAGGTGCTCCGTTTTGAGCTTCTGAATGGGCTCAATGGATTCGGGCGCAAGCAGATGCATCTTCGGAGGGATCCCAGCGAGTAGTTTGAGCGCATTTAGGAGCATCGCAGCCGACGGGCCCAGCAGGGCTGATGTTTTACCGGTAACGATGGTTCCGTCCTGCAGTTCAATGGCTGAACCTGGATTCTTAGTTTTGCGCTCAATTTCGAGGGCGGGGCGTACAACTGGCCGATAGTTGCGGTCTATGCCCAGCTTGCCCATGATGATGGCAATGTGGTCAGATTCGTGACTGTCTGTGCCAGCACGCTTTTCTTCAACGAGCGCCTTGAAGTATCGACGAATCACTTCCTGCTTAGCGGCCTCACGACATACATCATCGTTGCTGATGCAGCTCCCAACCATATTCACACCCATGTCGGTGGGCGACTTGTAGGGACATGACCCGGTGAGCTTTTCAAGCAGTGCCGAGAGCAGGGGGAACACTTCTAGGTCGCGGTTGTAGTTGACCGCCCTCGTACCATATGCGGCGAGGTGGAAGTGGTCGATCATATTTACGTCGTCGAGGTCGGCAGTGGCAGCCTCATATGCCATGTTCACGGGATGGTCGAGCGGCAGATCCCAGATGGGGAAGGTCTCAAACTTGGCGTAGCCGGCCTGGTTACCCCGCTGGAATTCGTGGTAAATCTGCGACAGGCATGTGGCAAGCTTGCCTGATCCGGGTCCGGGAGCCGTTACAAGTACTACGTCCCTCGAGGTTTCGACAAAGTCATTGCGGCCAAATCCCTTGGGCGACACGATGTGCTCAATGTCCGCCGGATACCCCTTGATGGTGCGATGCCGCGCGACTTTCAATCCGAGCTTTTCTACGCGGGTGCGAAACGCTTTCGCTTCCTTGTTTCCCTCATCCATTTGGGTGAGGACGACGTTCTCAACTAGAAAGCCACGCTCGCGAAATACGTCTATGAGGCGAAGCGCGTCCTCTTCATAGGGGATCCCGGTGTCTGCGCGAACTTTGGTGTGCTCAAGATTCTTGGCGTTGATCGTAACGAGGATCTCGATGCGATCTTTAAAGGTCTCAAGCATCGCGATCTTGTTGTCCGGGGTGAAGCCCGGAAGTACTCGAGAGGCGTGGAAATCGTCGAAGAGCTTTCCACCCATTTCAAGGTAGAGCTTTCCGCCGATCTGGTTTCGACGTTCGTTAATGTGCTTCGACTGAAGTTCGATGTATCGTTTGCGGTCAAACCCAATTGGCCGGTGCATAAACTACCTCTCGTAGTGCGGCTGGTGTGCGCCGCTTAGGGGATCACCGCCTTCTTATTCTACTGCACGCGGGGTGGAGTTAATACCTCGTAACCGTGCGGAAAAATGGGTGTGGTGGGAGTCACCGCGAATAGATTTGACCCTGCAAATCCACGTGTGTAGAGTTTCTATTCGTTGCCCCGCGAAAGCGGAGGAACACAACCTAGATAGTTTCCGGCGGCGAAGTCACTAAGTTGACAAACCGGATAGAAACATTAGACTAGGAAGTCCGGTTAAAAATCCGGAAAGACACCTTAGCGAGAACCTCCAAAGCATTGAGGGTTCAGCTTCGTGTGGGTGTTGTTTGTGAACTCGATAGTGTGTT
>NZ_KV808739.1:108189-112229 GCF_001812395.1 Actinomyces sp. HMSC075B09 | reverse complement strand
AACTACTATGCAAACCACTACCAACCCCACACACAAAACACCCCCTATGGTGAGTGCGCGTGTGTGCAGCAAACACTGGTGGTAAACCATTTTGGTCGTTACTAGCGTGTTTTGCAGGTTGGCTGATATTTTTGCGGTGGTCATAGCCACGGGGAAACGCCCAGAATCCCATTCCGAACCTGGAAGCTAAGCCCGTGAACGCCGATGGTACTGCACCTGGTAGGGTGTGGGAGAGTAGGAAACCACCGCTATTATTCTTTATTTTTGAGGGGTCCTAACCAGTGTTTGGTTAGGACCCCTCAAAACAATTCACCCACCCTAACCCAAACCCGCTGCACTGCCACCAATACTGCGTGTCCACCACACCGTCACGGAATATTTAGCATCCGGAGCATACTGCGCTGAGCCCCACGTTAAGGGCCGCGGTTTCTATTTGTGGACTATGTCGTCGTGGCTGTGGCGGAATCCTGCTGGTTCTAACTGCAGCGTTGTGTGCGTTAGAGAGACGCCATGGTGTTCGCGCAAACATTCCTCGGCGTTCAGTAGCACATCAAGACCATGACCTTGTGCAAAGCACTCGTCGGAGAGAATGATGTGGGCGCTGAACGTGTTTTGACCCGTACCAATGGTCGACGCATGCATATCGTGCACGTCCACAACATGCTCTAGACCAAGTAGATGCTTGCGAACCTCATCGAGGTCAAGTTCTTTTGGAGTGAACTCCATCAGAATGCGGGCGGCCGAACGTAGGATCACCACGGCCCTCGGCACAATGAGCGCGGCGATAATAAGGCTCGCAATCGAATCTGCCTGATGCCATCCTGTAGTACTAATGATGATCGCTGACGCGATGACCGCGACCGAGCCAAGAGCATCATTTAGAACCTCAAGGAACGCGGCCCGCATGTTTAGATTGTGCTCGCGCGCTCCGGAGAGCACGATAAGACTGGCGATATTACCAAGCAAACCTATGATTCCTACCATCAGCAGGCCCATGCCTTCGATTTGAGGAGGAATGATGAAGCGGCGGATCGCCTCTGCCACCGCGTACACGCCAACTCCGATGAGGATGATTGCCTGCATTGCAGCGGCGAGCACCTCGGCGCGCGCCCACCCCCAAGTGCGTTGTTTACTTGCCTGTCTGACCGCGAGTTTGGCGGCGATGAGAGCCATACCCAAACCAAGAAGATCAGTTAGCACGTGTCCGAGGTCAACGAGGACGGCGAGGCTCGAAGTTACTACAGCGCCGATCACCTCTACAATCATGACCGTTGCAGTGACCCCAAATGCGAACCAAAGTCTGTTGGTTGGCGCGCCTGCTCCGTGGTTATGCTCGTGGCTCACTGTTCATCTCCTGTGCCGTTTCCTTATGGTATCTATCTTAGTCTTTTACCGGCGAGTCATACTAAGCGGTTGCCGTAGCGCAACTAGGGTATGAAGCTCCATTTTACGGGAGCCTTCGCGATGGATACGACGGCCACTTTGACGGTGCCGCGCAGTTCGAAATCTCCATGCGCGGGAATCCACATTGCGCTACCTCGTGCAAGCGTCTCTTGATTGACAAAGCCGTTACCATCGATGGCGACTACGACTGTGTCGGCGGCTGCTGCACCTCGTAGCCTCCCTCCACTTGCATCAGCGACGTCTAAGCGGAAGTCCTCTACATCGGGTTGATATGTGAGGACGTGAATGCCGCATTCGGGATGTTTAACTGGTTCCACAAGGGTGGGAGCAGAAGAGCGCAGGTTTGCAGTGGATAGGAGGCCCTCGACGTCGATGTGCTTATTGGTGAGGCCCGCGCGGATCGTGTTTGCCGATGAAGACATAACCTCGAATCCCACGCCGGACAGGTACGAGTGAATGGTGCCTGAGGGAGTGAAGAGGGCCTGGCCTGGCTCTAGGTCGAGGATGTTCATCAACGCGGCCACGAGCAGAGATGACTGGCCGGGAAAAAACGAGTGCACGAACTCAAGCATGCCTGCGCGTTTAGCAATTGCGGGGTCCGAGTGACGGGCTAGTTCGCCGCATCGACGCGCGTATTCCTCCACGTGTTCGATGGGCGGTTTCAACCCGTCGCGTAGAGCTGACGCGGCAGGGCGTTCCAGGCCTTGCTCACGAATCAGCTTGGCAATATGCAAAGACAGTGGAGTGGAAACTTCTTCGTTGAATCGAATGAGTTCTTGCTCCGGTGCAAAACCAACTAGCGTCCGCCATGGGGTGAGGGCGAGGAGCATCTCCGGCTTGTGATTGCGGTCCACAAACACTCGATCAGGTGAGCTCAATGGAATACCGAGTTTGTTTTCTCGGTCGAATCCCGCTTCGGCCTCTTCTATGGATGGATGCACCTGTATTGAAAGGGGCTTTGCGGGTGCGATTAGCTTCGCAAGGTAGGGGAAGCCGTCAACGTGGGCGCCTTTCCCGCGGGGAGCTACGACGTCTTCGAGGAGCGTTCCATCTTCGAGCTGTGACGGACCGCCGCGGTGGGTGCCGTACCAAATTTCAGCAAGCGGCTCGCCATCTGCAGGCGTGCCACAAAAGTCGTGGAGCGCATGCAGGTCACCCCAGTCGTAACGCATGGGGTAGCCGGAGATTCTACGTGCCGTTGGATTCAATCGATCTCGCTTTCATTACCGGCATTCAGTATAACTAAAAGCCCGTTTCGTCGTGTTTTCGATCAAGCGCGTCGAGTGAGGTTCTGCTGCCCCGTCTGACCCTACGCTACTTCGCGCTCACTGCGGGTACACCGCTTTGGGATGCATGAGAGAATCAGATTATGCACTTGGTTGTCACTGGAGGAGCGGGCTTTATCGGGTCCAACTTCACGTCGTTGGCTTTGGCTAAGGGGGCTAACGTCACGGTGCTAGATGCTCTCACTTATGCCAGTGGCAGGCAGTTCGTTGAGGCAGACATGAAGCTGTATCCGAACAGGTGCAAGCTTGTTGTAGATAGCATCTTGAATCGGGAAACCGTTTACGACCTCGTGCGCGACGCCGATGCTGTGGTCCACTTTGCGGCAGAATCGCACAATGATAATTCTCTACGAGATCCCCTGTTGTTTATGCGTACGAACGTGGACGGCACGGCGATGCTTCTCGAGGCCGCCCGCGAGTTCGACGTGCGTTTTCACCACGTCTCAACCGACGAGGTGTATGGCGATCTGCCATTGAACACCCACCAGAAGTTCACAGAAGAAAGCCCGTACCGGCCATCCTCGCCATATTCGGCTTCGAAGGCGGCGGCAGATCATTTGGTGCGAGCCTGGGTGCGTTCATTTGGATTGCGAGCCACGATTTCTAACAGCTCGAATAATTTTGGGCCTCGTCAGCACGTGGAAAAGTTGATTCCTCGAACTATAACGGAACGTCTGCTTGGTCGGTGTCCGCGCATCTATGGAACAGGCCAAAACGTTCGCGATTGGATCCATGTTGACGACCATAACGAGGCCGTGTGGCAGATCCTCCAACACGGGCAGGTTGGCAGGACTTACCTAATTGGGGTGGAACAGCAGCGGTCGAATTTAGAGGTCGTGAAGTGCATCAATACCCTTATGGGCGCTGACGAGAACGACTTCGAGTTTGTTGCGGATAGGCCGGGACATGACCGCAGGTATGCGCTGGATGCGCAGCGGATTCGTGCCGATCTTGGGTGGGCTCCCACGCGCCTAGGTTTCGAGGACGAGCTTGCAAACACGATTCAGTGGTATGAGCAGAACCGCTCCTGGTGGGAGCCGATGAAAGCATCTACGGAGCTGTGCCTATTGAAGCAGGGGTACTGAAACCCGCCCCTTCTGGCCGTCGGCGACGTTTTGACCATAACCCCAGCCTCGTCTCCAACGACCGTGAGGGGAAGTGGCAAATCGAGGGGTAGTTTTTGCCACTTTGGGTCGGAATACTGTTTGGGATGGTTGCTCGATTCGGTATTCAGAGGGGAAGTGCCGAATCTGAGGGTAGTTTTTGCCACTTTGGGTCAGAATACTGCGTGAGGCGGTGGCTGTAACCAGGTGTGTGAGGGGAAGTGGCAAATCGGGGGATAGTTTTTGC
>NZ_KV808739.1:0-108089 GCF_001812395.1 Actinomyces sp. HMSC075B09 | reverse complement strand
ATGGTTGCGGGAGTAGGTATTCAGAGGGGAAGTGCCGAATCTGAGGGTGGTTTCTGCCAGTTTGGGTCGGAATACCGTTTTGCAGCTCACTTCCTTGTGCAGGTGTGCCGATTATAGATCCGTGGTGGTGGGTGGTAGGTGCGCGGTAGGTGTGCATATGAAAGGGCGGGCAGTTCAAATGAACTGCCCGCCCAATCGCTTATGCGAATGCGGTTTAGAGGCCGCCCAGGACCTGCGCCACGAGGATCTTGCCGATCATCGCGACGGGGTAGATCAGAGCGTAGCCAAGTGCAACACGCGGGTCCGCGTTGGTACGTGAGTTCGCGAATGCGAGCACCGCAGGCTGGGTTTGTGAGCCGCCGAGGAAGCCAGCAAGCTGCGTGCCACCCATCTTGAAGATCCACCTCATGACCATGTACAGGCCAACAGCCATAATCGAGGTGACTACCATGCCGAGGATGAGGATATTCAGCCAGGAGCCGGATGCAAACGCCTCACCGATCTGGCCACCTGCTACCGTGCCCGCTTGGGCGAGGAAGACGAGCAGACCGAACTCGGAGAGCACCATCGCAGCGGTGTAAGGAATAGCGGTGACAACCTTGCCGATACGTCCGATCTTGCCGAAGATCAGACCAACAATGAGCGTGCCGGCCGCAGATCCGATTGAGAAGTACTCGCCCGATGGGGTGAGGATCGGCAGTTCGCCAAGAACAATGCCGAGCGCCATGCCAAGACCTAGTGCAACCGGGTTGATGTCAGAAAGACCGCGCGCGGAGTCCCCGAAGAACTTAGTAATCTCACGCATCTTCGAGGTCGGGGCTACAACGCGTACGCGGTCACCCTGCTGAAGCACGAGGCCCGGTTCGCCAACCATGTCGATGTCACCGCGGCGCACGCGGGAGATAGTTGCGGAGAACTTGTTTCCCATGTCGAGGTCTGCAACGGTGCGTCCAGCCAGCTTCGGGTCGGACACAGTGATGCGCCGGAAGTCCAGGTAAGAGCGGTCTTCCATGAGGGAGTGTGAAGAGCCATGACCAAGTTCGGTTGCAACGCGCGCAACGAGTTCGCGCGGGCCTACAACAGTTACGAGGTCGTCGTGGTTCAGTGAGTCGGACATTGCCGGTTTCTTGATTGGGCCGGTTTCGCCGCGCCTGATTCGCGAGAAGGTTACCTTCTTGCCCATCATTTCGTAGATGTCGCCAACCAGGGGTTTGTCGGAGCGCTCCACGCGGATGGTGCGGTTTGCAAGTGGCGACGGCTTATCAGTGTCGTTCTTGCCGGCGCGTAGCGCCGCCATGGCTGCGATCATCATGCCGATTACGCCAAACAGGTAGGCAATGGAGTAACCAACGGTTGCAAGGCCCGGGTCGCCAGATGCTTGTCCGGCGGCTGCCAGTGCCGGCGTGTTAGTGAGTGCGCCAGCAAAAGTACCGGCAACGAGGGCGATGTCCATGTCGAACACGTAAATGCCGAGGCCGTAGGCAGCTCCTGCAGCAACTATGTAGAGGGCGACAGTGGCCAAGATTGGGCCGAGAGCTGTCTTAATGTTATGGAAGAAGCTCGGGCCAGAGTTAACACCGATTGCAAATGCAAAAACCGCGAGGCCAAGAACGCCAAACACGCCCGGAATTCGGATTTCTACTCCGAGGGTTTCTGCCCATGCGGATACAAAAATCGCTAGGAATAGAACGGCGGCGGCTCCAAGAGACACGCCTTTAAGTTTGATATGTCCAACGAGCATGCCCACGCCAATCAAGATGAAGAGCATGAGGACCGGCTGCTCGGCAAAGAAGGTGAATATGCTTACCAATTCTTTCTTGTACTCCTGACTAAAACTTTCCGGGCGGTTTCAGTTTCTTTGACACTGTCTTCGCCGCCCCTGGTCTTTCATCGCAGGGTTTCGTTCTGGCGTTTTACGCCATGTAAACCATAGCATGAAGCTGGGCGCACGTTTTCTCGCTAAAACTATGATTGTTGGAGAAACATTACACTGTGTTTGGACTCGCTTTAGTTAAGCAATGATCTTTGATTTTCTTGGTGAATCAAATGTCCACCCCGGGTCAGTAAGCATGCGTGAGATGGCGAGCCCGACGCCGATAGCGAGGATCACGAATGATACTTCCGCAATCGAGGCGAAGGCAGTGAGCGTTTCTCCTTGGTTGACTGCCGTGATGGCGCGGTAGAACGGCACGCCCGGGATCATGATGACCACGGCTGGCACGGATAGCGTGACGCGGGAAGAGCGGACCCTCGTGGACAGCAGTGCGGCGAAGAGGCCAACCAGCATGCTCATCAGGCCAACCATCGCCTGGTTTGGGTATCCGAGAGAAACCAGCAGGATCCGCAGGGGATTCAAGAGGGCGCTGACCAGGCCTGCGGTTGCGGCGATGGATAGGGGAGTGTTGAAGAGTACTCCAAAAGAAGTGGCGGCGATGAATGTGGCTAGAGCGTTTAATGCCAAGAGTAGGAGCGGTGCGATAACCATTGGCGCACCGGGTTTAACAGACCAGTTGGTTACGAAGGTTACTGCCCAGACGGATACGCCTGCCGCCACCATTAAAATCGCAACGTAGGTTCCCCTTGTAATGCCCGCATTTAGGTCTAGGCGTACAAGGTCAAGGATTGCTGTGACCAGCGGAAATCCGGGCACGAGGAAGAGGATTGCAGATACCGCTCCGGCCTGGTGGGTGTTATCGGCGAAGCCGAAAGAAACCATCGTTGAAACCGTGCCGATGTAAATGGAGGTTGCGATCGCGGAACAAACCATCCAGGTGGCTACGTGGTTAAACCGTTTACCCAGCATCATGGAGCGCACGTATTGTCCAAGGAAAGCGGCTACGAGTACCGCCAGGCATTCGATGAGGCCGCCCTTGTTCAAGAACGCGAATCCGGCGCAGCCAACTCCTGATGCTACTGCTAGTTGGAGGCGCGAATATAGGTGTGGTTGCGCCGCGATCGCATCGAGGGCTTGGTCGGCGTCCTCGGCCAGCATGTTGGGACGCAGTGAGCGGGTGAACTGTCTAAGGGCGTCGATTCGCGCCGCGTTGACTCCTACTGCGCGCTGTTCTACAACTTCTGTGCGGAAGGTGTCCGCTTTGAAAGCCGTAGTGTTGAGCTCCATTAGCGAGGCGTGAGTTTCAAGTTTTTCAATCCCGATGGCATGTGCGAGGCGCTCCATAGATGCTTTGACACGGTAGGAGCCGGCCCCGGCAGCCATGAGCATGCTACCTAGTTTCACAACGACGCTCGTTTGGTAGGCCAAGCGTTCGCGTCTGATGCGGTTCTCCCGCACCTCCTCTTCTGTCAAGGACAGAATCTGAAGTTGCTCGGCTAGTTCTTCTGAATTTTCGGCGGTATTCTCCGTAAGCGCCCTGATGACGTCTTCGGTTGGTTGAGGTGCGGGCGAGGGCTGGTTGTCTGCCACAGCTGTAGCAACATCCTCGCCACCTGTATTGGCCTTGCGAAAGCGGTTCTTGAACGAATGGAATATTTGCCTAGACATAATGTGTATTCTACTTTTTGCGATCTGGGCGAAAAAGTTTGAAGTACGTAAAGGTGCTCACACCACGTGCGGGGCTCGAATCGGCATAACGGCTGGTTCGACCATGACCGAGAGAGTTCGGGCGCCCTGAAAGACGTCAGCATAATTTGATTCTTTAGCTCCTAGCGTCGCGCGGACGATGTAGATGACCGCTTGCGACCCGCATCCATTATTTGAGATCGTTCATTCCTGGTTTCACGTTTTGCACGCAAAGTTGCGTACTGTGTACCCATGGCTTGTTCAATTCAGATTGTCTCTTCGCGCCGCGTGATTATTCGTTGGCGTGCGGGCTTTGCTGAATAAAGATAAGCCGCACGCCTTACCCTCGCACCCTAAAAGGTCGAGGGTTTTTTATTGCCGCCCTAGCCTTGGGAGACTGAAGTGAAGAAACAGGGAAGATCTAAGTCGAGGAAACCGCTTCCTAGCTTCGACGCTCATCTTGGTCGCGAACAAGCGTCTAAGCCAGAGCATATTAGTGGAGCGAGCGCGGTTGTACGCAGCCTTGAAAACCTGGATGTGACGGATATTTTCGGCATGCCAGGCGGTGCGATCATTCCTGTGTACGACGCGCTTCTTGATTCTAAGAAGCTGAACGTCATTTTAGTTCGCCACGAGCAGGGCGCTGGTCATGCGGCTCAGGGTTACGCGATTTCTACGGGCAAAGTAGGTTGCGCCGTGGTTACCTCTGGTCCTGCTGCAACGAATACATTGACGGCGCTCGCGGATGCGAACCTCGATTCGGTGCCGATCGTTGTGATCACGGGCCAGGTGGGAGCCAGTTTCATCGGAACCGACGCGTTCCAAGAAGCCGACATCGTAGGCGCATCTATGCCGCTCGCCAAGCACTCCTTCCTCGTCACGAAGGCCGAGGACATCCCCAGTAGGATCGCGGAAGCGTTCTACCTGGCATCTTCGGGCCGGCCCGGTCCCGTCCTCGTGGATATCACAAAATCCGCGCAAAACGACATGCTTGATTTTTCGTGGCCACCAAAGCTTGACCTGCCCGGATATCATCCGGCTTCGCGCCCACACAGCAAACAAGTTCGCGAGGCGGCGAAGGCGATTCATGAGGCCGAGGCTCCCGTGTTCTACGTGGGTGGTGGCATGATCCGTTCCGGGGCGAGCGAGGATCTAGCCAAACTGGTCGAGCTGACGGACGCACCCGTGGTGACAACCCTGCCGGCTCGGGGTGCGTTCCCCGATTCAGACCCGCACAACCTGGGAATGCCGGGTATGCACGGGACTGTGGCTGCTGTGGGGGCACTGCAAAAGGCAGACCTCATTGTTTCTTTGGGAGCGCGCTTCGATGATCGCGTGACCGGCAAGCTAGATTCGTTTGGGCCCCGCGCGAAGGTCGTCCACGTAGATATTGACGCAGCAGAAATCTCCAAAAACCGTTACGCCGATATTCCGATTGTGGGTGATCTGGCGTTGACCATGAGCGCGCTCGTGGCCGCTGCAAAACCGTTGTATGAGGAGGAGGCAACCAACCTGTCCGGTTGGTGGCGCTACCTGAACCGATTGCGCGACACGTACCCGCTGGGTTACGAAGAACCAGGCGATGCTATGGCCCCGCAATACGTGCTCGAGCGCCTATCCGAGGTAGTTGGGCCAGATGCGATCTACACGACGGGCGTAGGTCAGCACCAGATGTGGGCGGCGCAGTTCGTTAAGTATGAGAGGCCGCGTAGCTTCATCTCTTCGTGCGGGCTTGGCACCATGGGGTACTGTGTACCCGCGGCGATGGGCGCGAAGGTCGGAAACCCGGATCGGGTTGTGTGGGCGATCGATGGTGATGGTAGCTTCCAGATGACTAACCAGGAGCTCGCCACTTGCACTATCAACAACATTCCCATCAAGGTGGCTATTATTAACAACTCGGTGCTCGGCATGGTGCGGCAGTGGCAGAACCTGTTTTACAACGAGCGCTACTCGCACACCTATTTGAACACTTCGGAAGCACAGATTCCGGATTTCTTGAAACTCGCAGATGCGTACGGCATGGCGGCGCGTAGGGTTACTAGGCCAGAAGAAGTTGATGAGGCTATCGAGTGGGCAATGTCAATCAATGACCGCCCCGTTCTCATCGATTTTAGGGTGTCGAAGGACGCGATGGTGTGGCCGATGGTGGCTGCGGGCGTTTCCAACGATGAGATAAATTACGCGCGCGGTATCGCGCCTGAGTGGGAAGAGGACGTCTAATGAGTGAAATCCGTACACTTTCGGTGCTCGTTGAGAACAAGCCGGGCGTGCTCATGCGCGTTGTCTCCCTGTTTGCGCGCCGCGCGTTCAACATCCGTTCGCTTGCAGTAGGTGAGACCGAGCATCCGGAGATCTCCCGCATGACCGTGGTGGTGGAGGTGGATAAGCATCCGCTGGAGCAGATCACGAAGCAGCTGAACAGGCTGGTGAATGTGCTGAAGGTCGTTGACGTGTCGGCCTCCCCCTCGGTAACGCGCCAGCTGGTGCTGTTTAAGGTGCATGCGGATGACGAGCGCCGCACCGTGGTGCTTCAAATCGTTGAGCTTTTCCGAGCTCACGTAGTTGATGTTTCCCCCACCTCGGTTGTTATTGAGGCCGTGGGGGATAGCGAAAAAGTTAACGCACTTCTCACTGCGCTTGAACCTTATGGCGTTTGTGAGATCGTTCAATCAGGGACCCTGGCGATTGGTCGAGGTCCGCGTTCCATAACCGATCAGCTAAAGGAGAAAGATCGTGGCTGAAATTTTCTATGACGACGACGCCGACCTATCCGTCATTCAGGGGAAGCGCGTAGCGATTATTGGCTACGGCTCCCAGGGACACGCTCATGCGCTTAACCTGCGTGATTCGGGCGTTGAGGTTGTGGTTGGCCTGCGCGAGGGTTCTAGCTCGTGGCAGAAGGCTGCTGAAATGGGGCTGCGTGTAGCCACGATTGCTGAGGCTGTGAAGGTTGCGGATGTGGTTATGATCCTCACGCCGGACCAGGTGCAGCGCGTGGTTTATGCACAGGAGATTGAGCCGAACTTGAAGGACGACGCTGCTCTATTCTTCGCGCACGGCTTCAACGTACGTTTCGGCTACATTGCGCCAAGTGCGGGCCACGACGTGTGTATGGTTGCTCCGAAGGGCCCGGGCCACACGGTTCGCCGCCAGTTCGAAGAGGGTAGGGGCGTGCCTGCGATTGTTGCGGTAGAAAACGACGCGTCCGGCCAGGCCTGGGACGTTGCGCTTTCCTACGCTAAGGCCATCGGCGCTACTCGCGCAGGTGCAATCAAGACAACGTTCAAGGAAGAAACCGAAACGGACCTGTTCGGCGAGCAGTCCGTGTTGTGCGGCGGCGTCTCCCAGCTGATTACCTACGGTTTTGAGGTGCTTACCGAGGCCGGCTATCAGCCTGAGATCGCTTACTTTGAGGTGCTCCACGAAATGAAGCTGATCGTGGACCTCATTAACGAGGGAGGCCTTACGAAGCAGCGCTGGTCTTGTTCCGACACGGCAGAGTACGGCGATTACGTGTCCGGTAAGCGCGTGATCACCCCGGATGTGAAGGAAAACATGAAGGCTGTGCTCGCTGATATTCAAGACGGCACTTTCGCAAAGCGTTTCATTGCGGATCAGGATGCGGGTGCACCCGAGTTCTTGCAGCTACGCAAGGAGCACGAGTCGCACTCGATCGAACAGACTGGCCGCGAGCTTCGCAAGGCTTTCGGTTGGACAGATGAGGACGAGGACTACACAGGAAGCGCAGCGCGCTAAACCTGGCTTTAAGTAGAAGTATGGGAGCACTTGCGAGTGCTCCCATACTTCTACTTAGTAACCCTTTAATCTAGGAGATCTGCCTGGTCTCCAGGTAATAGCGTTTCTCGTTGGCCTCGCCCAGCGAAAATGATTTGCGCGGCATAGCCCCCTGTTTTGCCACGTATTCAAATAGGGAAGATCGATCCAACGCCGGCAGGTCAATACCGAGCGCATCTTCCTCATTTACGAGGCGGGCAAGTTCTTCCTCGCCGTGAATGTACTCGCACGCGTGGGCCGGGTCTAACCCAAGATCACTAATCAGCTGGTCAATTAGCTCTTGTACCGGTTCAACCACAAGAGCACCCGGTTGAACGAGCTCTAACGTGTGACGCCCGCTCGCGGTGAGAAGATCAAGCGAGACAACCTCGCCGTCATGGCTTTCGTTCCATTTGGCCGCAGCATCTTGCAGTTGCTGCGCCGAAATGCCGCGCAAAAGGCGGTGGATCGGCTCCATGACTAGGCCGTCATCATGCACGTTTATAAGTTCAACCAGTGCGAATCTTGCCGGATGACTTGCAAGCTCAGATGGCGAAAGCGTGGGCTTGAGGTGCTCCCAGTGAGACTTCGCGGCCGCAAGCGAATGGTTACCATCGCCCACAATAAAGCGGAAACCGTGGCGCTCCTCAAGTCCATCAAGCACGCTCTTGATGGACGCCCACAGCTGGGAATCACCGGGGATGTGCCAGCTCTTGACGCTACCGCCTTCTTGCATCAGATCGGTACTATACAGCGGGCTTAGCGTGGCAGGATCAATGAGTTTTTGGACCTCGAAGTCGGGGTCATCGTAGAGAACTTGCACGTGCGGAAGTTCCAGTGCGGCGCCGCGGCGCACGGCCTCGCGGGCGGGAATACGCTCCAAAACAGTGGCTTCGGAGGCGCGTGCATCAACTTCTTGGCCGGTGTAGGAATAGGTTTCGAGGTCGAGCGCAAGCACGAGGCTGCGGCGTTTTTCTACGTAGGGTGTTGCTCGCTCCGTGTAGATAACGGTGTTTTCAACCACCTCAATATGGGAGTCAAGGTATTCGTGCATGGCGGCATAGGCGGCCTTCACGCGCGCTTGCAACTCCTCTTCGGTTTCGATCGCCAAATAGACTTCTGGCACGATCATGCGCAAGGTGGATGGCGCGTTGCCTACTATCTGTTCAACTTCGCTCCAATATGCGGGTGAGGCGGAAAATTGATCCGCGGCAATCACGCACCATTTGTATAGGTCCGCTTCTTTTGGCAGGCCAATGTTTGCGGGGAAAACTTGAGCAGTGGTCAAGGCGACTCCTTAAGCTGACTCCCTCCATCATCGCAGATCGGGCGGGGCCTTGTTGGGCCGTATCGAAAGGTAGAGCGTTCACGCTGTGACCACTGCCGGTGCCAGGGGAGCGCGATACCTAAAATAGACTTAAATCGAAGTGAGGAAGGAAGCATCATGAGCGACGGGCTAAGCCATAACATGACGGCGTTGGAAACCGAGGGGGCACGGGCGCTACCAGCGGCCAAGGACGTGGCACAACGTTTTGAAGTGCAGCCACATCCGGCGCCTGCGAGCGAGGAAGCCTGGGCGAAGGCAATGGATGACCTGAGCTTTGGTGCGGCCTATTCGGACCACATGGCCCGCGCGATTTGGACGAGGGGGCAGGGGTGGCACAGCAAGCAGGTTGTCCCGTTTGGCCCACTTACCCTTTCTCCGGCTGCGGCGGTGCTGCATTACGGGCAAGAGATTTTTGAGGGAATGAAGGCATACCGTCACGACGATGGGTCAATCTGGACTTTCCGCCCCGGCTACAACGCGGCTCGCTTTAATGCGTCAGCAAGGCGTATGTGCATGCCGCAAATGGAGGTAGAGGATTTTGTGGGCGCGATCTCTGCCCTCGTTACCGAGGACGCAAAGTGGGTGCCCACCCCGTTTGGTTCCTCTCTGTATCTGCGACCGGTCATGTTTGCCTCCGAGGCGTTCCTGGGCGTGCACGCCGCTGCGGAGTACACCTTCTTGACTATTGCTACCCCCGTTGGTCTCTACTTCAAGGATGGTTTAAGCCCCGTATCTATTTGGGTTTCGGATGGCTTCCACCGCGCCGGCCCCGGCGGAACGGGAGCAGCGAAGACGGGCGGGAACTACGCTGGCGCCCTCCTGCCCCAAGAAGAGGCGGCAGATGCTGGATTCGACCAGGTCTGCTTCCTGGATGCGCGCGAGAACCAATATTTGGAAGAACTGGGCGGCATGAACGTGTTTGTGGTGCGTGGTGATGGTTCGGTGCGTACACCGAGCCTTACTGGCACCATTTTGGAAGGCTCCACCAGGTCTGCAATTATTCGCCTGCTGCGCGACCGTGGAACTCCTGTTTTTGAAGAGAGGATTCGCCTATCCGATTTGGCGCAGGACATTAGGAGCGGTGAGGTAACTGAAATGTTCGCCTGTGGAACTGCCGCGGTGGTAACGCCAATCGGAAGG
Source organism: Actinomyces sp. HMSC075B09 (assembly GCF_001812395.1). Taxonomy (NCBI): domain Bacteria; kingdom Bacillati; phylum Actinomycetota; class Actinomycetes; order Actinomycetales; family Actinomycetaceae; genus Actinomyces; species Actinomyces sp. HMSC075B09. Next base: position 98,325 of record NZ_KV808739.1, on the reverse strand, counting down.
CTGGCATCAAAGGACTTCGACCTGGAGATTCCTGGATCCGAGCTCACCTTGTCGATCTACAACCAACTGGTTGGCATCCAAAATGGGCACGAGCCAGACCCGTACCACTGGCTCTACCGCATCGTGTAGTCGTTGCTAGAAAAAGTAGCTCCCATCGCCGCTGGGCGATGGGAGCTACTTTATTTGCAAGTCTTGTTTACTCGCCGGAGAATTCCTTCTTCAGCTTGTCAACGCCGGCCTTTAGGTCTTCGCCGGCCTGGTCTGCCTTCCCCTTGACGTCTTCAGCAAAATCCTTGATCTTGCCAGCAACCTGATCTGCCTTGCCTTCGGCCTTCAGATCCTTGTCCTGGGAGACCTCGCCAGCAACTTCCTTCGCCTTACCGGCGATCTTGTCTTTCATACCGTCTACCATGGTTAACTCCTATCTATTGAAAACCGAAACATATATTATTCTAGCGACGTCACCTTAAGGTTTCCTGGGCAAAGCGCATTAAACCGCGTCAAACTAGGCGAAAGTCGGGGTCTAATCCCGCTTCCTTCGTACCAAAGAGATATCTCTTACCGCGCCTTGTGACGCTGAGGTAGCTGTCATCGCGTACAGTTTCAAAGCATCTGAAACTTCGCGTTTACGCTCCTTCGGAGTCCACGGTTCGCTACGCTCCAACTGCTTGTTACGGCGCTGGGCAAGTACTTCTTCCGGCACATTGAGCGTGAGCTCGCGCCGATCCACGTCGATGATGATGCGATCCCCATCTTCAATCAGGCCAATCGTGCCGCCCGCTGCGGCCTCGGGAGAGATATGCCCCACGGAAATGCCGGAAGTGCCACCCGAGAACCGCCCATCGGTAATCAGAGCAACCTTCTTGCCCAGTCCGCGACCCTTGATAAAAGAGGTCGGATACAGCATCTCTTGCATTCCCGGCCCGCCCGATGGGCCCTCGTAGCGGATCACAACCACGTGGCCTTCACACACGGTCTTGTTCAGGATCTTCTCGATGGCCTCTTCCTGGGACTCAAAGACGATTGCTTCCCCCTCAAAGTGAAAAAGGGAAGGATCAATACCAGCCGCCTTGATGACCGCTCCCTCAGCTGCCAAATTGCCGTGCAACACGGTCAAACCGCCACTGGCAACGTAAGCGTGTTCTACAGACCGGATACAACCAGCCTCGCGGTCGGTATCCAGCTCTTTCCACCTGTTGGCGGTCGAGAACGGCTCGGTTGTGCGCACATTACCGGGCGCGGCAGAGAACAGCTCAAGCGCTTCAATCGACGGCGATCCCCCACGGATATCCCACTGCGCAAGCCACGACTCTAGATCAGGGGAGTGAACTGCGTGCACCGAATGCTTCAGCAGCCCAGCGCGGTCAAGTTCACCGAGCAGGGCTGGCACGCCGCCTGCGCGGTGCACGTCCTCCATGTGGTAGTCGTTGTGGTTTGGCGCCACCTTCGAAAGCGTTGGCACGGTATCTCCCAGCCGGCCAATGTCGTCCATGTCAAAATCAACGCCGCCCTCGCGAGCCGCTGCCAGCAGGTGAAGGACCGTGTTGGATGATCCTCCCATTGCCATGTCCAGGCTCATTGCGTTTTCAAAAGCATCCTTGGTGGCAATATTGCGGGGCAGTACAGACTCGTCCTCGCCATCGTAATAACGCTTCGCAAGTTCAACCACGAGGCTGCCTGCACGCTCAAACAGGCCGCGTCGCGCCTCATGTGTTGCAAGTGTTGAACCGTTACCGGGCAGAGACAAGCCGAGGGCTTCGGTCAAACAATTCATCGAGTTGGCCGTGAACATGCCGGAGCACGAGCCGCACGTCGGGCACGCGAGTTTTTCGATCTCAAGTAGTTTTGCATCCGAAACCGCATCGTCAGCCGTTGCATTCATGACGGTGACGAGATTGCCATGCCCCTCTTTGGAATCGCCCAAGATCACATTCGGATCAATGTTTTTGCCGGCCTCCATGGGGCCACCCGAGACGAACACGGTAGGAATGTTAAGACGCAGTGCAGCTAGTAGCATGCCCGGCGTGATCTTGTCACAGTTCGAAACACATACGAGGGCATCGGCGCAATGCGCGTTCACCATGTATTCAACCGCGTCCGCAATCACCTCGCGGGAGGGCAGGGAATAAAGCATGCCCGAGTGTCCCATCGCGATACCGTCATCGACCGCGATGGTGTTGAACTCTTTTGATACCCCGCCCGCTTCAGCCACGGACTTTGCAATAATCTTGCCTACATCGCGCAAATGCACATGACCGGGAACAAACTGGGTGAACGAGTTCGCGATTGCGATGATTGGCTTGCCAAAGTCAGAATCCTCCATGCCCGTGGCGCGCCAGAGTGCGCGGGCCCCAGCCATGTTTCGCCCTGCTGTTGAAGTATTTGAACGTAGCGCAAAAGCCATCGCTAACCCTTTCCGTGTTTCCTCAAGCATATTTCGGTTGCTACTTTCGCGGCGCGCCAACTCGCATACCGAACAGTGACCAAAACCCCGCCCGCGCAAAGCCCTCCGTTAGGAGAGTTGGCCGGGGCTACATAAGATGGAAACATGCACGGTGAATATAAGGTTCCAGGCGGGAAACTTGTTGTTGTTGATTTAGACGCTGCAGATGGAGCGCTTGCAAACGTTCGTATCTCCGGTGACTTCTTCCTCGAACCCGATGAAGCATTATTTCGCATGACTGCGGCGCTCGAAGGCCTCGCAGAGCAGTCCAGCGCGAACGAAATCACTGCCGCGCTGGATGCGGTAGTGCTTCCTACAGATACTTTGTTTGGCCTCACCACGCGCGGCGTTGCAATAGCTGTGCGCCGCGCGCTTGGCAAGGCCTTGGACTGGTCCGATATTGACTTCGACGTAATCCACGGCCCGGCAATCGATCCAATGCTCAACGTTGTCATGGATGAAACACTCGTGGAGGACGTGGCTGCGGGCCGGCGCAAACCGTTCATGCGTATCTGGGAGTGGAACGCACCCCAGGTCGTAATTGGCTCCTTCCAGTCGTACTCAAACGAGATCGATGAGGACGGTATCAAGAAGCATGGCATCGTGGTTTCTCGCCGCGTCACCGGAGGCGGCGCCATGTTCATGGAGCCGGGAAACTGTGTCACCTACTCGCTGGTGATCCCCACCGGCCTCGTTGATGGGCTTTCGTTTGAAGAGTCTTACCCGTTCCTTGACGAGTGGTGCATGGAGTCCCTCGAAAAAGTTGGGGTGAAGGCCTTCTACATTCCGCTCAACGACATTTCTTCAGAAAAGGGAAAGATCGGTGGCGCGGCCCAGAAGCGGTTTGCCAACGGGTATATGGTTCACCACGTAACGATGGCCTACGACATTGACACGGTGAAAATGCTTGAAACCCTGCGGATTGGCAAGGAAAAGCTCAAAGATAAAGGTACCCGCTCCGCGATTAAACGCGTTGATCCTATGAAGTCGCAAACCGGCATGGCGCGCGAAGACATCATCGAGGTATTCCTGGATCACTTCCGCGCGAAGTACAACGCGACACCCGGTGAAATCACCGAGGCTGACATCGCAACCGCTAAAGAACGGGCGCGTACCAAGTTCTCCACACCGGAGTGGGTGAAGCGCCTCCCGTAGGTAATAGTTATGACTATGACGCACATTTCTACAAACATCGAGCAGATTCTGGCTCAGATGGAGGATGCTGCTACCTCCTCGGGGCGTCCGGCCAGCGATGTCGACCTGGAACTTGCTATCAAAACTCGCAGTATCGAGGAATGCGAAGTCGCAACGCGCGCTCTCATCCAGTTTGGCCGTCCCGTCCTCATGGGGCAAAACCGCGTTCAAGAGGCCGAAGTGACCACGCCGTACCTGCGCGGGCTGGGCCTGGCTAATCTAACCACCACCATGATCGGACCGCTCCAGACCAACAAGATCAACAAGGCCCTGCGGGTGGTTGATCAGATTGAAACGGTTGATTCATTGCGTCTAGCCGAGGCAATTAATAAGAGGGTCCATGACCGGCGCATAGACGTCATGATTCAGGTAAATACTTCGGGTGAAGAATCCAAATCTGGAACAGAGCCGCAAGAAGCCATTGACGTGGCGCAGCAAATTGCGCAACTGGAAAACCTGCGCGTCATCGGCTTTATGACCATCGGAGCTCATACCACCAACGAGGTGGTGATCCGCAAGTCGTTTTCTGACCTACGCGAAATTCGTGATCGGGCTCTGAAGTTGCCCGGACTTCAAAATGCCAGCGAACTATCAATGGGAATGACTTCCGACTTCGCGCTTGCAATCGCTGAAGGTGCCACGCGAGTTCGAATGGGGTCTGCAGTTTTTGGAGCAAGGAAGTAAACAATGCACACAATCCTAAACATCATCTGGCTCATATTCGCAGGTATCGAACTGGCGCTAATGTACGTATTTTTCGGCCTGCTTGCCTTCATTCCGATCATTACGATCCCCGCAGGTGTGGCGTCATTTCGAATGGCTGCCTACGTGATCTGGCCGTTTGGACGCACAGTTGTGGAGAAGCCGGGAGCTGGAGTGGGCTCTGCGCTCATGAACGTCGTGTGGTTCCTGATTGCGGGCCTTTGGCTTGCTATCGGGCATATCGCCACCGCGTTCACCCTTGCTATCACGATCATCGGCATTCCAATGGCAATCGCCAACCTGAAACTCATTCCGGTAACCTGCTTCCCGTTTGGAAAGAAGATCGTGGCAACTGATGGGCAAGACGGAGTGCTTGCCTAATACGCGGGTACTACGGCGGAACAAATGCGCAGCCGACTACCGGGTCTTCCAGTTGAAGATATTCGGTAGCCGGCTGTTCTATGCGCCAAGTTGCCTACCTCGGCCCTACGTCAAGTAGGCGGAAGACGGGCTTATCTTCGTCAGCCGAGAGCTCGGCATCAACCAGAGCCACCAGCCTCCAGTCGCCGTCACCCTGCTCATCCTCGAACGTGTATGTAACCAAAATGTTGCCCGCCTGCAACAAGCCCGCATTAGCCTCAATCAGGCGATCAGTTACACCCGCGCTTGCCAAATCCGCGTCCTGCGGGCTGGCCGTCCACGAGTATCGCGCTTTTGACCGCGCCTCGGGGCCTGCTCCAAGCCAGTCATATTCTGCGTAATAGCGGTCTAAAACGTTTTCCCACCGGGCTTCGCTCCAGGTTTCAATGCCGTCAGAATCGGCAAAATCAGTCAGACTGTCAAGATCGTCGAGGGCAAAACGGTCCACCCGTTTGAACAGTTCGTTTCGGATCTGCTGGTGGAAGAAATGCGGGTTGGCTGTGATTGAGACGCTACCGTCCTCCGCTGCGCCGAATGCTCGTTCAGCCCCGGACTCACCCGACTCCATCACCGCGGCATCTGGGTTAGAAAGCGCTTCCCACTCGTCAATTAACGAGGAGTCAACCGCGCGGATCAACTGGCCGAGCCACTCGATGATCTCACGCATCTCATCATTCATCAACGAGTCTGGAATAATCTGCCGTAATGCCCGGTAAGCATCCATCAAGTAGCGCAGAATAACGCCCTCGGAGCGGGAGACGTCAAAGCGGGAGACCAACTCTGAGAACGTCATCGCATTCTCAATCATCATGCGCACAACCGACTTTGGTGAAAGCTCCAAATCACCCACCCACGGGTTCGATTGCGCAAACGTGTGGAATGCGGGCTCCAGCAGTTCGGCCAGAGGGCGCGGCCAAGTCACGTCCTCCAGCGCCTCCATGCGCTCCTCATATTCCATTCCGGCTGCCTTCATCGCCGCAACCGCTTCCCCTTTTTCTTCATTTTGCTGTGCAAACAGGAGGGGACGCGGGTCCTCCAGCACTGCCTCGACTATCGAGATTGCATCCAACGCAAAACTATCCGATTGCGCATCTAGCAAATCTAAGGCGGCTAGAGCGAAGGGGGAGAGCGGCTGATTAAGCGCAAAATCGTCAGGCAAATCCCGCATCAGGCGAAGTCGATCAACACCGGCCGCGCGAGCATCTTCTGAAGAGAGCTTCTCGACAACTCCGGCTTGGCGTAGCGATGTGTAGATCTGTCCGAGTCGCCGCAAATGCGGATTGGATTCGCCTAGATCATCGTGATTGTGCGTTGCTAGATATAACAGATGCTCGGTGGGAGCCTTCGGATTAGCCAGCACATTTAACGCCATTGAATGCGTGAACTCAAACTGTGAGCGCAGAGCCTCGGGCTCGGCAGACTGCAAACGCTCGAACGTGGACTCGGACCAGCCAACCCGCCCCTCGGGGAGCTTCTTGCGAACAATCTTCTTAAGCTTCTTTGGATCATCTCCAGCGCGAATCTCAGCTTGACGATTCTCAATCACATGGTCGGGCGCCTCGACAACAACCCAACCCACTTCGTCGAAACCCGCGCGGCCCGCGCGCCCGGCAATCTGGTGGAACTCGCGTGCGCTCAAATGGCGCTCGCGGCGTCCATCAAACTTAACCAGTGAGGTAATAAGTACAGTTGTAATCGGTACGTTAATGCCCACGCCCAGTGTGTCTGTACCGCAAATCGCAGCCAGAAGCCCCTGTTGGGTTAGGCGCTCTACCAGCCTGCGGTAACGGGGGAGCATTCCCGCGTGATGAACGCCTACACCCCGGTGCAATAGGCTGCGAAGAATCTCGCCAAACCCCTTTCCGAAACGGAAATCAGCCGTGGCCTCTTTAATGCGCTCTTGGTGACGTTTAGAAATGAGATTTGGAGTGGCCAGATTAGACGCGGTCTGCATGGCTGCTTTTTGCCCAAAATGAACTATGTAAATCGGATATTTGCCAGTTTCGATTAGCTCCGCAACCGAATCTGCCAGCGGCAACTTTGTGTAGGCCATCTCGAGGGGAACGGGGCGTTTCGCATCATCAATCACCGAGACTGAGCGCCCGGTGCGTTCCTCTAGATCCTTCACAAAGAAAGAGACGTCGCCAAGCGTTGCAGACATCAAAACGAACTGCGGCTTCGTTAGCTCTAACAGGGGTACCTGCCACGCCCATCCGCGCTGTGGGTCCCCGTAAAAATGGAACTCATCCATAATCACCATGTCCGCATCGAGGTCGTCGCCTTCTCGCAGCGCCTGATTGGCCAGAATCTCGGCTGTGCAACAAATGATTGGCGCATCTGCATTGACCGATGCGTCCCCGGTGACCATGCCTACATTTTGTGAACCAAATAGGGATACGAGGTCAAAGAACTTCTCTGACACCAGTGCTTTGAGCGGAGCTGTGTAATATGATCTGCCGCCACGAGCCAGCGAGATGATGTGGCCGGCAAGAGCGATCAATGACTTTCCCGAGCCCGTCGGTGTGGCCGCAATTACGTGGTTGTTTCCAAGTAGCTCAATAAATGCCTCGTCCTGATGCGGATAGAGCGGCCGCCCACCCGACTCTGCCCACGAACAAAACGCCTCGTACAAGGCGTCGGGATCATTAAGCTTCCCACTATCTTCGAGGTCGTCGAGGAGTTCATTCAAAACTGGGCTCATGCTGTGATTGTCTCAAAAACCTGGGACAAAAATTTTACCGGACCTAGAAGGGGTAAGTGAGTTGCTCGAAACAGGGTGGAAAAGCATTGAAACGTCCGGCCTCTGGTTTTAATTAGGGGATATTTTGTTGTTTTTACTCAATGCTTAGTAATATCTGTACATATCCCAAATGTTTCTCTTCCGGGAGTCCTGTGATGAAAACTGCCTCGATAGGCATTGCGCTGGAAAACGCGCTTCTTTGGTCTGTAAACATGCTCTACTCGTGGGTGCTTGTATTCCTGCTCATAGGAGTAGGTATAGCAATCACCGTTTATCTTGGTTTCCCACAGATAAAGAACGCAAGAGACATTTTTCATTCGGTCTCGGGCTCTCGAACTCAGGTTCTGCAGGGCGTGACATCTTTCCAAGCTTTCGCGGTAGGTATTGGCACGCGCGTTGGCATTGGTAACATCGCGGGCGTTGCCCTCGCTCTTGTAATGGGAGGTCCGGGCGCGATCTTCTGGATGTGGATAGTAGCCCTGGTTGGTATGGCAACTTCGTTTGCAGAATCTGTGCTCGCTCAGGTGTACAAGGAAAAACACCCCGATGGTGTCTTCCGAGGCGGCCCCGAGTACTACATGCGTAAGGGCCTGGGCTGGAAACAAGCCGGCATTATTTTTGCAGTTATTTCCGTGGTGGCTTCTGGCCTCGCGGTGCCAATGGTGCAAATCAACACGGTGGCGGCAACGTTCAATGCAAATCATGACATTTCGCCGTACTCCACGATGCTCTTTACTTTCCTACTTCTGGCCCCTGTCATTTTGGGTGGCATTAAGTCAGTGGCACGTGCGTCCGAGTACCTGGCCCCGATTATGGCTGCGGTCTACATCCTCATCTCTATCGTCGTGATTATTCTTAACCCGGCAGCGGCTCTCGCGGCGCTCGTCCTGATCATCAAATCAGCGTTCGGCTTTGGCCCGATTGCAGGAGGCATACTGGGCGGCATCTTCATCGCCCTTGTAAATGGCGCTAGACGCGGTCTTTTCTCCAACGAGGCCGGACTTGGTACTACGCCTCACGCGGCTGGTTCTGCAACCGTAGCTCATCCTGCACAGCAAGGGTTTTTGCAGGCATTTGGCGTATTCATTGACACGATCATCGTGTGTACGGTCACCGCGCTTTTGATCCTCACATCGGGATTGTACGAGGCCGGCATGGATCCCGAACTGGCCGGCTCGCTAACCGCGCAGTCCGTGAGTGCGCAACTGGGATCCTGGATGGCCCTTCCCATGTCGCTCATCATTTTCATTTTTGGTTACACCACGGCGTACGGTGCTTATTCTTACGGCCAATCCGCACTCGATCACCTAACTCGCAATAAGTACATCTCTTTCGGGTTCAGGGTTGTAGCTGTCATTGTCGCTTCTCTCGGTGCAATCGTGAAGCTCCCGGTGGTGTGGGCGGTGTCGGACCTTCTGCTGGGGCTAGGCGCAATCATTAACCTGCTGGCCCTCATTGCTCTAATGAAAGTTGTACGAACCATATTGCAAGACTGGAACGAGCTGCGTGACAGCGATGACATGAGCTTCAAGATTGCGAAGTACCCCGAACTTGAAAAGCAAGCCGACAAGGATATCTGGGTATAGCTACACTGGGGGCGTCAAGGTTTAGGAGGACCCAGTGCGAGTAACAAGATTTAGTGCGGGTGCGAACCCCAAGTACGGAGCCATTGCTGAGGGAGCGGACCGTATCGAAGGGCTAAAAGGAGACCCTCTTTTTCAAGGGGTGGAGCCGTCCGGCGAAGTCTTTAAACTCGACGAGGTGCGCCTGCTCAGTCCGGTGATTCCTCGCTCAAAAATCGTTGCTGTTGCAAAAAACTACCGCGACCATGCGGCTGAAATGGGTGGGGAAGTGCCGGACCATCCGAATATCTTTTTCAAGCCAAACACCGCTGTGATCGGTCCGGATGACCCGATTGTTCTGCCCGAGTGGAGCCGTGAAGTCCACTACGAGGCCGAACTGGCCGTGGTTATTCGCACGCTGTGCAAAGACGTAAGTGCAGAAAACGCTCTCAACTACGTGTTTGGTTATACGGTTGCCAACGATGTGTCCGCGCGTGATGCGCAGCGAATCGACGGGCAGTGGGCCCGTGCGAAGGGGTTCGACACGTCCGCTCCGTTGGGGCCGTGGATCACGGTAGATCCGCAACTAGATATTGATGACCTCAATATTGAAACGCGAGTAAATGGCAAAGTGGTGCAGCAGGGCAATACTCGCGACATGGTTTTTGACGTGCCCTATTTGATTGAGTACATTTCGTCGGTTATGACACTCCTACCTGGTGACGTCATTATGACGGGCACTCCTGCTGGTGTTGGGCCTATTGAAGCAGGAGACCGCGTGGAATGTGAGATCGAGGGCATTGGTAGCCTCGCGAACTTTGTGACGAGGTAACAAACTGAACTTTATCGCGGCGTTCAACAACTCGCGTCTACCCATTACTTCAGCGCAAAACGACATTGCGGCAGCGGTTTTGGGCAGGCGCCGCTTCGTTCTATCTGCCAGCCCCGGTTCGGGTAAGACTACGCTGGCGCCGCTACTCATTCGTCATCTTCTCGATGAGCAAGGTTCGAGTGGGCGCATCCTGATCGCGCAGCCGCGCAGGGTGGCCGTGAGATCAGCAGCAAAATATGTGGCGTCTTTGTTGGAGGAAGAACCTGGAGGCGCGGTTGGCTGGACGATGCGCTCGGACCGGAAGATCAGCGCACATACGCGGATCGAGTTCACAACTACCGGTAGTTTGCTTCGCCGCCTCCTCGCTGACCCTGATCTAACCGGCGTTGATGCTCTATTGCTAGACGAGGTGCATGAGCGTCACATCGATTCAGACCTCGCCCTCGCATTCGCGCTCGACATCGCAGATATGCGCGATGACCTCCTGCTTGGAGCAATGTCTGCAACGGCGGATGTGGATAGATTCCACGCTTTGCTGGCGAGTTCAGCGCAAACGGACCGGATTGAGGTTGCGGGAGATCCGTATCCGCTGAGCCAAGTGTGGAGGCCAGCGTCTGCACCAGCGCTTGACGCGGGAGGAGCCAGCCCGGACTTCTTGAGCCACCTTGCGTCTACTGCGGTTGAGGCTTTTGAAAACAATGGGCCGACCCTCGTTTTTGCCCCGTCGATTCGCAACGTGGAGGACGTGGCCGCAATGATCCGCGGCGCCGGGATCCGCACGTTCACTCTGCACAGTGGTATTACAACGCAGCAACAGGACGAGGCGCTGGCACCGGGTGAGCGGGTCATTGTGGCAACTGACATTGCAGAGACATCGCTAACGGTTGCAGGCATCAACTGTGTGGTTGACTCTGGGCTGACGCGCAGCCCGCGATTTGATGTGCGTCGCGAGGCCGCTGCGCTGGTAACGGTCAGAGCATCTCGTTCTTCTGCAACCCAACGCGGCGGTCGCGCCAATCGCACGGGCCCTGGTGTTGTGTATCGATGCTATTCGCAAACAGATTTTGCAAGAATGACGCAGTATGCCACCGCGCAGATTGAAAGCGGGGACTTAACCGAAGCCGCGCTACTTGCGCATGCCTGGAGCGAGCCGGAGCAGATGCGCTTGCCTTCTCCATTTCCTGCGCCAGGGTTGACGCGGGCAGAAACCACCCTAGAAGGTATCGGCGCTCTAGCCGGCCGGCAGATAACGGACGAGGGGCGCATGTTGGCTATGGTGCCGGCAGACCCACGCATGGGGCGCGCCCTCCTTCTAGCCAGTAGGTGGAGCGGGCAGGAGCAAACCGTGGCGCGGATCGTTGCGGCGTTAGCCACCGAAACGAGGTCGGAAAGCGCCGATATTACAAAAGTGCTGAATCAGGTGCCGCAAGCCGATGTTCGCAGATTTCGGTCCATCGCTTCCAAGTTTTCGCCCTCGTATGGGTCTGCTTCTCCAGACCTTCTGCTGAATGAAGCGGATCTTCCCGGTGTTGTGATCGGTCTGGCCTATCCGGGGCGGATTGCGAAACAACGGGGCAAACAAGATGGTCAGAAAAGACGCTTCCTGGCGGCTTCCGGTACAGGATTTAGCGTTGATGCAACTTCTCCGCTCAGCTTTGAAACCTGGATTGCTGTTGGCGGCGTGCTCACAACAGGCGGGGTTACAAACGTGACCGTGGGGGCTCCACTACAACCGGAGTGGGCGCGTTGGATCGCAAAGCCAATGTTGCGATCCGAGGTCGTGACCGAGCTTACGGGAGGGCGGATTACTGCAAGTTGCATTGAACGGTTGGGCCAGATCGAGCTTGGACGCCGACGCGTGCAACCGACGATTGAGGAAGTGCGAAAGGTGCTCGCAACTGCCCTGGAGGAGAGGGGCCTGGACTTATTCAAGCTAGGCGCAGCGGGCCTTGACCTCGTGAATAAAGCCAGGTACATCAGCGCGCGGGACGCGTCTTGGCCAGAACTTTCAAACGATCAACTCGCAAGCTCGGTAGATGAGCTACTTGGAGAGTGGTGGGAAGACCTCCTTGGTGGAAAACCGCTGGCGCAAATCGACGTTACAAACGGACTCAAAACTCTGATCGGATGGAACAAGGTAGCAAAGCTAGATCAGCTGGTGCCAAATTCGATCGAACTGCCCTCCGGTAATCGCGCGCGAATCGTGTTTGATCCGGAGCGAGGCCCAACCGTACGTGTAAAACTGCAAGAAACGTTCGGGTTCAAGAAAGTGCCAACGGTGATGGGGGAGCCGCTCACATTCGAACTTCTATCGCCCGCCGGACGACCGCTTGCCATCACCTCGAATTTGGAAACATTCTTCAACGAAACCTACTCGCAGGTGCGCGCGGAAATGCGCGGACGCTACCCCAAACACCCGTGGCCCGAAGATCCGTGGACCGCCACCGCCACGCGCAAAACCAACGCGCGTTTGCGGTGAGCCGGGACCCTAAGCAGACAGCGCTGTCATGCGTTCGATTGAACGGCGCACGACCCCAGCGGAAGACGCGAAACCGAACCGCACATACTGCTCAAAACCTTTACCGAGGGCATTGCCGGGCGTCGTACGAACCTTCGCTTCTTCAAGCAGGTACTCCTGCGGATTTTGTACGCCGAGCTTAGATGCGTCAATCAGCCCCATGTAGGTTCCCTGCGGCGTAGCCCAACTGAGCGAGGAACCCTCCAACAAGCCATCGATTAAGGCCACATTCTGCCGCAGGTAGGCATTTAGTTCGCTCAGCCACTCCTCGCCTTCTTCGTATGCGACTGTTGTCGCCATAGCGCCGAGCGGTGTCGGATGATTCAGCCACGCAGCCGCGGCCTCGAACCTATTGATCATCTGCCCCGTTGTGATCATTTGCGCGCAGTGCAGCCCCGCCAAGTTGAAGCCCTTCGACGCTGCAACCGCGGTGACCGTCCGGTCAGCAAAAGCCGGATCCAGGCCGGCAAAGCAAATATGGGAAGAGGGGGTTGCAACCAGCGGAGCGTGAATCTCGTCATTGAACACAAGCAGGTCGTGACGAGTCGCAATCTCTCCTAAACGCGTTAGTTCACCGGCGGTAAGAACCCTACCGGTCGGGTTCCACGGGTTGCAAAGAATAAGCAGATCAGCATTCTTGGCCGCGACCTCAATGCCATCAAAATCGAGTTGCCACATGCCATCGGCAATCGCGGAAGGAACCTCGATAACCTCGTGACCAAACTTGCCCGGTAGCGTCAAAAAAGGCATGTAAGCAGGGGTTGGGACTATCACCCGTGAGCCGGGCTTCAACATGTGGCCAAGGATCGCATTCAAGCCATCGAGCACTGATGATGCCAACCGCACATTCTCGGCTTCAGCCTCAAGACCGTAGCGGCGGCCAACTACGCTCGCGGTGGCGTCTTTAACCCGGTCGGACAGTTCCTGTGGCATGTAGCCTAGAAAACCCCTCTTAATGGCGCCCACGAGGGCTTCTTCAACTATCGGAGCGGTGCCGAAGTCCATCTCTGCAACCCAATGGCCAGACACGCCCGGCATCTCCCACTTCAAAAGACCGCTGGTGTGGGCGGTGTCCTCGTCAAAAGCATCAAAATCAGTCATTGCAATCCCTTCCGCCTACAACCATAACGACAACGGTGGTTGCGTACGCAAGTGGTACGGGGCAAGGATGGGCTGTGAAGTCAAAGACTTGGTGCGTGGCAACCACGTTGAAAAGCCGGCGCGTAAACGATGTAGAATCGAGACATCATGGATACTATAAATGGCGGCAAAGTCCGCGTTCGTTTTTGCCCATCACCAACTGGAACCCCTCACGTAGGAATGGTCCGCACCTGCCTGTTTAACTGGGCGTGGGCCAGGCATGTTGGGGGTACGTTTGTGTTCCGCATTGAGGATACCGACGCCCAGCGAGACTCTGAGGAGTCATTCGATCAGATTATCGATTCTCTAACTTGGCTTGGCCTGGACTGGGACGAGGGTGTGCTTAAAGGCGGGCCGCATGAGCCGTACCGGCAGTCGCAGCGCATGGACATTTACAAAGACGTCGCGGCGAAACTGCTAGAAGCCGGTTACGCCTACGAGTCCTTCTCAACGCCAGAGGAGATCGAAGCGCGCCACAAAGCAGCAGGTCGTGATCCAAAGCTTGGCTATGACGGTTTTGACCGCAATCTTACGGAAGATCAGAAAGCTGAGTTTCGCGCACAGGGACGCAAGCCGGTGCTCCGCCTGAGGATGCCGGATGAGGACATTACCTTCACGGACCTCGTTCGCGGTGAAATCACGTTTAAAGCCGGCTCTGTTCCGGACTATGTGATCGTGCGAGGAAATGGTCACCCTCTCTATACCCTCGTGAACCCCGTAGATGATGCGCTCATGGACATTACGCACGTGCTACGTGGTGAAGACCTGCTATCTTCCACCCCGCGTCAGATCGTTTTGTATCGCGCTCTCATCGAGCTCGGAATCGCAAAGCAGATGCCGGAGTTTGGCCACCTGCCTTACGTTATGGGTGAAGGCAACAAGAAGCTGTCCAAGCGTGATCCGGAGTCGAACCTGTTGCTCCACCGCGAAAACGGCATGATTCCAGAGGGTCTGCTGAACTACCTAGCCCTACTTGGCTGGGCGATTAGCCCCGATGAAGACATCTTCTCGGCTGAAGAAATGGTGAAGGCGTTTGACATTCACGATGTGAACCCCAACCCGGCGCGTTTCGACCTGAAGAAGGCCATTGCGATTAACGCCGATCACATTCGTATGCTGGAAGAGGATGACTTCAAGCGTCGCATCGTGCCGTTCCTTTACCGCGACGGCTACGTGTCAGCTGAAGAGTTTGATGGGCTTACGGCTCGTGAACAGGAAATCATCACCAAGGGAGCGCCGCTAATTCAAACGCGCATTCGCCTACTTGGCGAGGTTGGCGGCATGCTCGGCCCGTTCTTTGTGGAAACCGAAGTGCTTGAGTTTGAAGATAAAGCTGTGGGCAAGCTCAAGGACAATGCTGGCGAGGTTCTGCGTGCCGGTATAGAGGTCATAGAAGGCCTGCCCGAGTTCACCGTCGAATCTTTGGAAGAGGCGTTACGAGCCCGCCTCATTGATGAAATGCAGGTCAAGCCTAGGCTTGCATTCGGGCCGCTACGCACCGCCATTTCTGGCCGACAGGTGTCTCCGCCACTGTTTGAGTCCATGGAAATTATGGGCAAGGAAGAGGTCTTGGCAAGGTTGCGCCAGCTGGAGGCCAAGCTCGCCCAGTAGCATCCGTGAACGTGAACTAAATAACGATGATCGGATTTTGTAAGGTGATGCTTCGTCGGGTAGAGTTTCTTGTTGGCGCTTCCTAGTGAAGGCTTTCCGTCAGCGGGAAACCGCACGAAGAAGCTACCTTACCTTGGGGTATGGTGTAATTGGCAGCACGAGTGATTCTGGTTCATTTAGTCTAGGTTCGAGTCCTGGTACCCCAGCGAAGCACCTGACCGTAGGTCAGAGGTTTCAAAGCGAGTAATCGCAAGGCCCCCATCGTCTAGCGGCCTAGGACACCGCCCTCTCACGGCGGCGACACCGGTTCAAATCCGGTTGGGGGTGCAGGTTCTAGTAACCAAATTGGCGCGAAAGCGCTTAGGCCCCCATCGTCTAGCGGCCTAGGACACCGCCCTCTCACGGCGGCGACACCGGTTCAAATCCGGTTGGGGGTGCCACAGCACCTGAGAAATCGGGTGCTTTTTTGCTACCGGGTGCCTGTTTCACATAATGTTCAGTGCGCTTAGAGGTGTAAAGATCTAGTTGCGCCAGTCCTCGTACAGCTCCAGGTAGGTCTGCAGGCCGCGGCTCCAAGTGTGGGTAATGCGGTTCTGAAGCGCGTATTCGCGAAGTTTCTTGAGGCGCTGCGGATGTTTAGCGAGCATCGCGAGAGCCGCGGCCATCTCTTTGTCACTCGAGGTTTCTAAGCCGTCGCGGCCATGAGTAATGAACTCTTCAATCCCTGAGCCCTGGCGGTAAATGACGGGCAAACCGCACGCGCGAGCCTCCAGAGCCGCGATTCCGAACGCCTCTTTAACAACCGGGGACACAAAAACCTCTGCGCGCGTATACGCATCAGCCAGTTGCGTGGACATTACCTTTCCATGCAGATGCAGGCGACCACCCGAGAGTCCGGGGCGGGCCAAAGCAGGCCGCAGACCGCCGTCGCCGTACACGTGCACGTCTACGCGCGCCCGCCTTGCGATCTCGGCAAGTTGTAGAACTCGTTTTCTTGGAGCAAGCCGCGTGGCCGTTACTGCTCGGAGGGGCGCAGAAGTAGCCTCCTCGTTGAAATGGGTCAAAGCTGCTTGACGCGCCTGCTCCCAGGGTTCATCAAAGATCAAGTTTGGCAGCACGGCTACTTCAACGTTGCCCCGAGCTGCCGCATTAACCGCCCGTGCAGCTGGCGCCGATACCGCAGTGAGTCGTATTCCGGCGCTCTCCCAAGCGGGCAGGGGATTGACCGCGCCGTACCACCAAGTGCTACCGCCAAGGTGGGAGTGCCAGGTCAAAATCGCCCTCGTACCGGTCTTAATACAGGCCTGCACTGCCATGCGCGCGAACGGCGAGACCAACCCCATGTGAATGTGAACGACATCAAACGAGGGCAAAGCCTGCTCCAGCGCCTCACTTGCAAATGGATTCACCGGAAGATCTAGAGGGATATGTGCGGTCAGACGCCGCACCGTAACTTCGCCATCAAGCTCCGTAAAATCACCGCGCTGCGAGGTTGCGGGCGTTGCCGTAATCACCGTGACGCTGTGGCCGGCGACGGCAAGGGCTTGGCCCAGATTGCGCACCTGGGTTTCAATCCCCCCAACGCGCGGGCTGTACGGGTCAGAAACGAGGGCAATCCGCATTTGCTAAGTGCGAACTACAGGCCAAGTTCTTCGGCGCGGCGCAGGAAATCTGACAGACGGTTGGCCGCTGCAACTACCGACGGGCCGTGTTGGCGGCCAGGCTGACGTCCCATCCGCTCCACGGGGCCCGAAATAGAGATAGCGGCAAGCACTTTGCCTCCCGGACCGCGAACAGGAGCAGACACAGACGCCACGCCTATCTCGCGTTCAGACACGGACTGCGCCCAGCCGCGACGGCGAACGGCAGAGAGCATGGTCGCGTTAAACGAAGCGCCGTATAGGCCGCGGTGAAGGCGGTCTGGCTCTTCCCAAGCGAGGAGCACCTGGGCTGCGGATCCTGCTTTCATCGAAAGTGTGGCGCCAACTGGGATGGAATCGCGCAGACCGATCTGGCGCTCAGCTGCCGCAACGCAAATGCGTTGGTCTCCCTGACGGCGGTAGAGCTGTGTTGATTCCTTCGTGTGATCGCGCAACGCGATGAGAACCGGCGTGGCTGATGCGAGAAGGCGATCTTCGCCAGCAGCCGATGCGAGTTCTGACAAGCGAGGGCCCAAAACAAAACGGCCCTGCATGTCGCGAGCAACGAAACGGTGAAACTCAAGAGCGACTGCAAGGCGGTGCGCGGTTGGCCTGGCCAATTTAGTAGTTGAGACTAACTGGGCAAGCGTTGCCGGCCCGGCCTCTAATGCGGACAAAACAAGCGAGGCTTTATCTAAAACGCCTACGCCACTGGTGGGAGCTTTTTCATCCATACACCGATCTTGCCATCTCAATCATTGAGATAGCAAACTCCTGGATATGATCGGCCGCACAAAAGTGCAGGTGGCAAGCTTTGGGTTGGGTGAACGTGCGGGTGATTGTGCTGGGACATGCGGGGCAGTGGTGTGAGTAATGGAGCATCTGCAGGCCGTGCGTTATAGATTAGTGCAAGGGATAATAATGAATTCAGCTAGCTAGATTAAGTAGGAAGGCTTCCATGGACTCGGTTTTGCGTGTGCAGGGCGGCAAACCTTTGACGGGAGACATCACCGTTCGCGGTGCAAAGAACTTCGTTCCAAAGGCGATGGTGGCAAGCCTACTTGGTACAACCCCCTCGAAGCTCTCAAATGTTCCTCTAATTAGGGATGTGGACCTGGTTTCTGAGCTTCTCGGTCTGCACGGCGTACATATTAATTTTGACCAGGGTGCCGGTGTCCTCGAACTCGACCCGTCAAACGTCGAGGTCGCCCACGTATCGGAAGTCCAGGCCCTCGCCGGATCATCGCGCATTCCGATTCTTTTTTGCGGCCCCCTCTTACATCGTCTAGGAGAAGCCTTCATTCCTGACCTGGGAGGTTGCCGTATTGGTGACCGTCCAATCGACATGCACCTGGATGCGTTGCGGGCATTTGGTGCGCAGGTAGATAAAGAAGATAACGGCATTCGCATCACCGCTCCAGACGGTTTGCGCGGCGCCAAAATCAAGCTTCCTTTCCCGTCGGTAGGCGCCACCGAGCAAACCCTGTTGACCGCGGTAATGGCTGACGGCATCACAGTGCTGAAGAACGCGGCCATCGAGCCGGAAATCATGGACCTAATAAACGTCCTCCAAAAGATGGGTGCCAGCCTGTCCGTTGATACCGATCGCACGATCCGAATCGAGGGAGTATCGGAGCTACGCGGATTTACACACACCGCGATCTCAGACCGCATCGAGGCAGCCTCGTGGGCTTCTGCAGCCCTGGTAACGCACGGCGACATTTACGTGCGCGGAGCGCATCAGCCAGACATGACGACGTTCCTGAACGTATTTCGCAAGGTTGGTGGCCAGTTTGAAATTGACGATGCTGGTATCCGTTTCTTCCACCCAGGTGGAGAGTTGCAATCGATTGTGCTCGAGACCAACGTGCACCCCGGCTTTATGACCGACTGGCAGCAGCCGCTGGTTGTTGCCTTGACGCAGGCGAAGGGGCTTTCAATCGTCCATGAGACGGTTTACGAAAATCGCCTTGGATTCACGAAGGCTCTTAACCAGATGGGTGCGGAAATCCAGATTTACCGTGAGTGCTTGGGCGGCACCCCGTGTCGCTTCGGGCAGCGCAACTTCTACCATTCCGCTGTTATCTCTGGACCTACACCGTTACACGGCGCTGAAATTACAGTTCCAGACCTGCGTGGAGGTTTCTCCTACCTCATTTCTGCTCTGGCAGCTGAGGGGGAGTCCATCGTGCATGGCATCGATGTGATTGCCCGCGGATACGAACACTTCCTCAGCAAGCTTGGCCGCTTGGGTGCCGATGCGGAAAGAATGTAGGAGAAGGCGATGAGTAAGCCGGCAACTGGTATCTATAAAGTCGCGGTTGAAGTCCTGCGTCCTGTTGCGAAACTAACCACCAAGCCGCATTGGCGCGGCCGAAACAACCTTCCCAAGGATGGCCCCTTCATCCTCATCATGAATCACGTGACTGAGTATGACGTGGTGGTAGTGGCTCACTTCATTGTTGATGCCGGACATGCCGTGCGCGTTCTTGCTAAAGACAGCCTGTTCCGGGTTCCCGGACTTCGGCGCGTGCTGACCGGAGCAAAAATGGTGCCGGTAAGTCGGGGAACTTCCAGCGCTGGCGATGCCCTCAAGAATGCGAAAATTGCGCTTGCTGAAGGCGAATCCGTAGCTATCTTCCCGGAAGGCACGCTCACCACAGATCCTGATCACTGGCCCATGAAGTTCAAGACGGGAGCCGCTAGGCTTGCCCTCGCAACCGGGGTTCCTGTAATTCCGTTGGCGCACTGGGGAGGCCACGAGATCATGCACCGCTGGAGGAACTCGTTCCCCTTGCGTAGGCGTGACACGTGGGTGATGGCTGGGCCCGCACTCAATTTCTCTGATCTGAACCAGGATGAAAACGATCACGAGGCTGTCAAAGAAGCGACGCGCCGCATGGAGGATGTCATCACCTCGATGATCGAAGAAATCCGCGGGGAAAAAGCCCCCGAAACCAGGTGGGATCCAAAGCTCAAGGCATACCCTCCCGTTTCGGGTACTTAGACGCCTTGCCCGTTGGTTGTAGAAACAGCAAGCAAGAGCCAGGAAAGCCTTGTACCTTGCCCTACTTGCGTAGGTCGATCACGAGCCGCTTGGGATCTTCAAGAGTGAACACTCGATATTCGCGCTGTTTATCGCTTGATACCGCGATGTGTGTCTCAGATTCGAACGAGCCGTCAAACCAGGCGATGACATTGTCATCCAGCCGTTTATCAGCGGGGCCGTTGTAGTAATATTCCGCAGCTCCGGGAATCGCTGGCCAGGTTGCGCCGTGGATCATAATGTCAAGCACGTTGCCCTGCGGAATTGGCAGTGCCTCGCCGCGCCCGAGCTCAACAGACTTATCGGTCCAACCAATGGTCCAGCCGGGATCGCCCTGGCCCACGAACTCGACCACCACGCGGTAGTAATCCTCGTGTACACCTACGCGAAAATCGTGGGCCAGCAAGGAAGTGTTTGAAGTACCTTCAACCTGCTCAGATGGTCCAGAAATCCATTCCGCCTCGTCCGTAGGAACAACAGTTTCCGCCGTCGTGTCCGCATACGGTGTGGGCAGGTAGGTTTCGGCCTCAGTAGTTGCCGACGTAGAGGCGTCAGGGGAGCCTTCGTCCTGGCTGCATCCGCTAAATACCAATGCCGCTAGCATCGTGGTTAGCGCTACGCTGGCTCGTACTTTTTGATTCATGGTGAGTTCCAATCGCTACTTTTGTCTTACTGTAACCCGCCCAAGCGAGGGCTTCATCTACAATCGACCCCTGACCGACCTCGACGATCAAAATCGCGGTAAACGGCAGATAGTGTCTAACACGCGACATATTTTTGAAGGCACGCGCGAGTTGATTGAACTTGATCATTTTGAAGTAAAGTCAAGGTCATGAGTGATTCTCCAAAAAAGACCCGCGTCGCCCTGATTTTCGGAGGGCGTAGCGGCGAACACCAAATTTCTTGTGCAACAGCCGCAAGTGCAATGGCGGCCATCGATCCCGCGAGGTACGAGATCTTGGCAATCGGTATTACGCCCGATGGTGAATGGGTGCGCGTGCCGGCAAAGCCCGAACTCTACGAGATGGTTGATGGGCGAGGCGTGATGATCGAAGCCGGAGAATCCGCTGTGTCGCTGTGGGCCGGAACTTCGCGGGTGGTGGAGAAACCGCGCGCAGTTTCCGGGGAACGAATTGCGGCCACCGACCTGGGTAGCGTTGATGTAGTGTTCCCCCTGCTTCACGGACCCTACGGTGAAGACGGCACCATACAAGGGCTAATGGAGATGTCTAACGTGCGCTACGTGGGCTGCGGTGTCGCGGCCTCGGCCGTGTCTAATGACAAGCACTTGACCAAAGCGCTCCTGCTTGGCGCCGGCATTTCCGTGGGGCGGTGGACGCTGATCACTGATCATGAATGGAGGAGGGATCGCTCCCGTGCTCTGGAACAGGCTGCAAGCGTTGGTCAGGATCTGTACGTGAAGCCCGCACGCGCCGGCTCCTCGTTGGGGATCACCCATGTTGAGGACCTGGACATGCTCGAGGATGCGATCGAAGAAGCTCGCAAGGTTGATCCACGTGTGATTGTTGAGGCTGCGACGGTGGGCCGCGAGATCGAGTGCGGCGTCCTCGACTTTGGGAGCGAGGGGGCAAGAGCCTCCAGGTGTGGCGAGATCGTGGTTGCCTCGCGCGATGGCTTCTATGACTACAAGACTAAGTATCAGGCGCATGATGACGTGACACTTTCTACGCCCGCTGACCTGCCCAAAGCCGTGGAACAGCAGATTCGAGAAACCGCTGTGCGCGCGTTTGAGGTGCTCGGTTGCGAGGGCCTTGCCCGCGTGGACTTCTTCTACAACGAAGAATCTGGAAAAATCACGATTAACGAGGTGAATACTATGCCGGGATTCACCCCGTGGTCCATGTATCCAGCGATGTGGCAGGCAACCGGGATGGAATATTCCGCCCTCGTTTCGCATCTAATCCAGCAGGCTCTGGCGCGTCCATTAGGGTTACGCTAGAACGTAGCGGCTCTACTTCTTCGTTTTCAAAATGGTAGGGCCATTAGGCGTAATATCTGCGCCCCGTAGCAAGCAGTGTTCTCATCCGTGCAAACAAATCGATCGAATATGGTTAAAGTATCAACTATGAAGCCACGCGTGACGTTAGTAACCTCTTCTGAATTGCCCAATCTTTATCCTGGTGAGGAAGGCTTGCCGGATGAATTGGCGCAGCGAGGATGTGATCCCCAGGTTAAGCGCTGGGATGACCCAGATGTTGATTGGCAAGATGCTGGTCTCGTAATTGTTCGCTCCGTATGTGATTACGCGACGAGGCGCGATGAGTTCCTGGCATGGACTAAGACGGTGCCGCGCCTGCTGAATCACCCGGACATTCTGGAGTGGAACTCGGACAAGCACTATTTGAAGATTTTGAACGAAGAGTTCGGGCTTCCAATCATTCCCACTACGTGGCTTGATGTTGAGAAGAAACTTTCAAAACACCGCGTACACTCGCGTTTCCCAGCCCTCCAGGATTTTGTTATCAAACCCGCGGTTTCTTCTGGAGCGCGCGATATTGGCCGCTACTGTGCGGTAGAACCCGCTTCGAGAAGGGCCGCCGTTGGCCACGTGATGAGCCTTTTGAACGAAGGACGTTCCGTGATGTTGCAACGCTACCAGGAGGCGATCGACAAGCACGGCGAGATCACCCTGGTGTTCTTCAATGGACTCCTTTCGCATGCGGTTCAAAAACAGCCGATGTTGCACGACGCTTCGATCACGATGGAATCCAAGCAGGAAACGCTGGTTAAAGCCCGCGAGGCAACGCCGGAGGAGTGGCGTTGGGGTGAAACTATTCGCGCTGCCCTCCATGCCTACGTCAAGCAACGCATGGGCCGTGACGAGCAGTTCCTGTTCAACAGGGTGGATATTGTGCCCGATGGGGAAGGCTCGTTCATGGTTATGGAAGTTGGCCTGGTGGACGCACAGCTCTACCTGGACTCCTCACCAGAGGCCCTCGGGAACTTCGCTGACGCGATTTCGGTTCGAGCGCACTGGTAAAAGAGGTTCTCTGGCCCCTGCGGTGTGGTAGAGGCAACGCGGTGCGCGTTTTGTTTAGTGCGTCGTTACTGCTACGATTATCTATCGTTGCATAAGCAATGATGGTGGCTGTAGTTCAGCTGGTAGAGCACCTGGTTGTGGTCCAGGACGTCGCGGGTTCGAGTCCCGTCAGCCACCCGGATAAAGATCCGACCAAACGGTCGGATCTTTTTTATTAGCTGTGTGGTGAATTACACCGGCCCGCTTTCTCATCGGCGTCGCGTGCGGGCTATACTTTCTGGCGAATGGCGATGAATCGGCCGGGCAACCGGGTATCACCGATGAGCCTCCGGAAGAACGGCTTAGCCTAGTAGACCCGGACGGGTAAGCCCGTGATAGCAGTTCGAGCGGCCAAAGCATTTGGCAAGCGAGGTGGTACCGCGCACCAACCCACCGGGTTGGAGACGTCCTCGAATGATGAACGAGGACGGAACAAATGAGCAACCACTACCCCCGCCACCGTGATGGCGACGTCGTAGCATCCCCTTCTTTCCCCAGCCTTGAAGAAGAGATTTTGGCTTACTGGAAAGAAAATGACACGTTCAAGAAGTCCATTGAGATCCGTCCTTCAGGTGAGGCCGGTTCCAACGAATTCGTGTTTTATGACGGCCCGCCGTTTGCTAACGGTTTGCCGCACTACGGCCACCTTCTAACCGGCTACGTTAAAGACATCGTTGGTAGGTACCAGACGATGCAGGGCAAACGCGTGGAGCGCCGCTTCGGCTGGGACACGCATGGTCTTCCGGCCGAGCTTGAAGCACAGCGCGTGCTCGGCATTGAGACGAAGGACGAGATCGAAGGTCCGAACGGCATTGGCATCAAGGAGTTCAACGACGCGTGCCGCACTTCCGTTTTGCGCTACACGAACGAGTGGGAAGAATACGTTACTCGTCAGGCTCGCTGGGTTGATTTTGAGAACGACTACAAGACTCTTGACATTGACTTCATGGAGTCGGTCATCTGGGCATTCAAGACCCTGTATGAAAAGGGTCTTGCATACGAGGGACACCGCGTCCTGCCGTACTGCTGGAACGATGAGACGCCGCTTTCAAACCACGAACTCTCGATGGATGACGACGTCTATCAGATGCGTCAAGACAACACCGTAACGGTTGGCCTGCGTCTAGAGACCGGTGAACTTGCACTTATCTGGACTACAACGCCGTGGACGCTTCCTTCGAACCTCGCGGTAGCCGTCGGGCCAGACGTTGATTACGTGACCGTGCAACCCGAAGAAGGGCCGCTTGCCGGTGAACGCGTAATCCTCGCGAAAGATCTCGTTTCTTCCTACGAGCGCGAGCTGGGCGAAGAACCATCGGTTGTTGCCCAGCTGAAGGGCTCAGACCTCGTCGGCCGCGCGTACGCTCCGATCTTCGACTACTTCATCAACGATGAGGATATTCCTGGCCCCAAGGCGTTCCACATCATTGCCGCCGACTTTGTTACCACGAGCGACGGCACCGGCCTGGTGCACCTGGCGCCCGGCTTCGGTGAAGATGACGCAAACGTGTGTAAGGAAGTCGGCATCAAGACGGTTGTGCCGATTGACGACGGTGCGAAGTTTGTGGCCCCAGTTAAAGACTATGAGGGCGTGCATATTTTCGATGCGAACCGCCCCATTATCCAGGATCTGAAGGACGGCAGTGGCCCATTAGCGCGCCGCACTGAAGGTGAGCGTGCGGTGCTGGTTCGCCAACAGTCTTATGAGCACTCTTACCCGCATTGCTGGCGTTGCCGGCAGCCGCTGATCTACAAGGCCGTATCGTCTTGGTTCGTTGAAGTTACGAAGATCCGTGATCGCATGTTGGCCCGAAACGAGGAGATCAACTGGGTTCCAGAGCACGTCAAGGAAGGCCAGTTTGGTAAATGGCTTGAGGGCGCGCGCGACTGGTCGATTTCGCGTAACCGGTTCTGGGGTGCGCCGATTCCCGTGTGGAAGTCGGATAACCCGGAGTATCCGCGCGTGGACGTGTACGGCTCGCGCGCTGAGCTTGAGCGCGATTTTGGAGTGAAGGTCGATAACCTCCACCGCCCCTACATCGATGAGCTGGTGCGTCCAAATCCGGACGACCCAACAGGCAAGTCGATGATGCGCCGCATTTCCGACGTGTTTGACTGCTGGTTCGAGTCTGGTTCAATGTCATTTGCCCAGGTGCACTATCCGTTTGAGAACCAGGAATGGTTCGAGAATCACTACCCGGGCGATTTCATCGTCGAGTACATCGGGCAAACGCGCGGCTGGTTCTACACGATGCACGTGATGGCAACCGCGTTGTTCGACAGGCAGTCATTCCAAAACGTTGTTGCCCATGGCATTGTGCTGGGCGATGATGGCCGCAAGATGTCGAAGTCGCTACGTAACTACCCGAACGTTAATCACGTGTTTGACACGTACGGATCGGACGCGATGCGGTGGTTCCTCATGTCATCTTCCGTGGTTCGCGGTGGCAACCTGATCGTTCGAGAAGAATCGATCCGCGACACGGTTCGCCAGATGATCCTGCCCCTGTGGAATACGTACTACTTCTTCGCTCTCTACACCGGTGCGGCAAACGGAGGAGAGGGATACTTCGCAAAGCCTATTCCGCTGGACTCGGCCGTCGTCGCTGATCTGCCGGTAATGGATCGCTACCTACTTGCACGTACGAGAGATCTCGTGCTCGCGGTAGAGGCAGCGCAGAATGCGTATGATATCCCGGGTGCAACTGCCCATGTACGTGAGTATTTGGATCTGTTGTCAAACTGGTACGTCCGCACTTCTCGCCAGCGTTTTTGGGAGGAGGACGAGGCTGCATTTGACACGATGTACACCGCGCTTGAAGTTATGATGCGCGCAATCGCGCCGCTTTTGCCGCTAATCAGCGAGGAAATCTGGCGCGGCCTCACGGGTGGTGAGTCCGTGCACCTGGAGGATTATCCGAAGCTCGGCGACGCGTGGGCGGATGACGAGCTGGTTGCCACCATGGATGAGGTTCGTTCGGTTGTCTCAGCTGCACACAGCTTGCGTAAGGGCGAGAAGCTGCGCGTGCGTCAGCCGCTGCGTGACCTGACGGTCATCTCGGAGCGGGCGGCTGAGCTTTCGAGCTACGCGGACCTGATCGCGTCGGAGATCAACGTGAAGAACGTGACCTTGAAGACGCCATCTGAATCCGGGTTGCGCGTTGCGCAGGAGCTTAAGTTGAATCCGCGCGAGTTCTCGGCCGAGGTTCGTCGCCACACTTCGAAGCTTTTCGCCGCGCAAAAGCAGGGGCAGTGGCAGGTAGACGGCGACGAGGTTGTCTTCCCCGGAGTCGTAGTTGATGGCGAGCCGGTTCGTCTCGGTGGTGAAGCCGTGTCGGTAAGCACGAAGGTTGAGGCTGAAGAAGGCCAGGTCGCAACGGTCCTTTCTTCAGGATCCTTCGTAGTTTTGGATACTCAGATCGACGATGAGCTCGAGGGCGAAGGTTTTGTCCGCGACCTCATCCGCCAAGTTCAGGATGAACGCAAGGCCGCGGGTCTGCACGTTGCAGATCGCATCAAGCTAACCCTGAGCGTGCCGGCTGAGCGAGTTAGCGTGGTGGAAAAGCACGCTGACATGCTGAAGGCTGAGACCTTGACGCTGGACCTAACGGTTGAAGCCGGTGACGAGATCAAGATTCACGTGGTGAAAATGCAGTGAAAGATTTCGACATCTTCCACGAGTTTGCTGACACCGAGGGCGGTGGCGAGCGCACTCCTGAACAGGTTGTAGATGAGGTCATGAATCGCGATGTCTCCGCCTCCCTTAAGGAGGTCATGGAGGCAGCGCACATGGCCGCGCCTAACCTCGTTGAGAGTGGCGAGGATACAAGCGAGAACGACCTAGATGAGGAAGCTACTCACCTGTACCCGACGGCTGATGAGACCGAGGCGGTTTATCACGCGATTGAACGCGAGATTCTCTCGCGCATGCCCGAACATAAGGTTCAGCCAAGTATTGAACGCGTGCAACTGGCGATGCATATCCTCGGCGATCCGCAAAATCTCTATCGAAGTGTGCACCTCACAGGCACAAACGGAAAGACATCCACGGCGCGCATGATCAGTGCGTTGTTGCGCGCGTCGGGCCGAAAGGTGGGGCGGTTCACCAGCCCGCATCTAACCACAATGCGGGAGCGAATCAGCGTGAATGACGAGCCGATTTCACAGGCTCAGTTTGTTGCGGCGTATGAGGACGTCGCTCCTTACCTCGCGATGGTTGATGAGCACTCGAAGCGTAGCGGTGGCCCCGCGATGTCGTTTTTTGAAGTGCTGACCGTCATGATGCTGGCCGCGTTTGCGGATGTGCCGGTTGATGCCGCAGTGGTTGAGGTTGGTATGGGCGGCAAGTGGGATGCAACGAACGTGATCAATGCGGACGTTGCCGTCATCACGCCCATTGCTCATGACCACGAAAAGTGGCTCGGCTCTACGCTAGCCGAAATAGCAACCGAAAAGGCGGGCATCATCAAGCCCGGTTCATTCGTCATTTCGGCGAAGCAAACCCCTCAGGTCCTTGAGATTTTGCGCGATCGCGCGAACGAGGTTGGAGCGGTGCTACGCGTTGTAGGTGAGGATCTACATCTGGTTTCTTCCCAGCTCGGAGTGGGCGGGCAGGTGGTGTCCATCCAGACGCCAGCAGCTCTCTACAACGACATTTTCATCCCGCTTTTTGGCAAGCATCAGGGTGAGAATGCAGTGCTGGCTCTTGCGGCGTTCGAAGCATTCAACGGTGGCCGCGAAGTGGAGCCGGGCATCGTTGAAGAGGGGTTTAGGATGGCTACGTCCCCCGGGCGCCTCGAGGTTGTGCGATCTTCTCCCTCGATTGTGGTGGATGCGGCGCATAACCCACACGGCGCGCGTGCATTGGCGCAGGCCCTCACTGAGTCGTTTGACTACACGAACATTGCGGCGGTTTATTCCGCGATGGCGGATAAGAATGTCGAGGCCACCCTGGCTGAACTCGAGCCCGTGGTGGGGGATATTGTGATTACCTCGATGGACACGCCGCGCGCAATGGATACGGAAGAAATCGCGCAGATCGCGAGGGATGTATTTGGCGAAGACCGCGTGTTTGTGGAGCCGTCGCTACTTGATGCGGTTGACCTTGCGGTGGAACGCGCTGAGTTGAATCCTGATCCGGCAGGTTCTAACGGTGTAGTTATTACGGGTTCTGTGGTGCTCGCAGGAGCAGCTCGAGATCTGATCAAGCACTAAACGTTAAACGAAGGCGACCTGCACTCCAATTCTGTGGTGCAGGTCGCTTTTTGTATGTAAGAATTGTAGAGACCTGAATCTAACCGACGTGCTTGGAGGAAGTATGAAAAAGCTTGTAAACGACGTGCATGAAGTGGTTCGCGAGTCTCTGGAAGGCTTCCAGCTGGCGCACTCCGATCTGGTTGATGTGCACTTCGACCCAGACTATATTTTGCGTGCACAGCCAAAGGAAGAGGGCAAGGTCGCTCTCGTTTCTGGCGGAGGATCCGGACACGAGCCGTTGCACGGTGGTTTTGTTGGCCACGGAATGTTGGACGCGGCGGTGCCCGGCGCTGTGTTCACCTCGCCAACTCCAGACCCGATCGAGGCGGCTACTCGCGCGGTGGATCGCGGGGCCGGCGTGCTTTACATCGTGAAGAACTACACGGGCGATGTCTTGAATTTTGAAACCGCTGCTGAACTTTGCGAAATGGACGACATTGAGGTTCGCACCGTGATTATCAACGATGACGTTGCGGTGGAAGACTCTTTGTACACGGCGGGTAGGCGCGGCGTGGCGGGCACCATGCTGGTTGAGAAGATCGCGGGAGCCGCGGCAGAACGCGGCGACAACCTGGACGAGGTAACTCGAATCGCCAACGAAGTGAATGACAACATGCGCTCTATGGGCCTGGCTCTTGGGCCCTGCACGGTTCCGCACGCGGGTAAGCCATCCTTTGACCTTGGCGATACCGAGGTGGAAATGGGTATCGGTATTCACGGCGAGCCCGGATACCGTCGTACCGAGATGAAGACCGCGGACGAGCTCACCGCAGAGCTGTACGAGAAGGTACGTGCGGACCTGCCGTTTGTGCAAGGAGATCGCGTAATCGTCTTAGTAAATGGGATGGGCGCCACGCCACTGTCTGAGCTATACATCGTGAACCGGAAGGTCCACGAGCTTCTCAAGGCCGATGGCATTGTTGCTGAGCGTACGCTGGTTGGAGACTACGTGACCAGCCTGGACATGCCCGGCGCTTCACTTACACTACTGCGCGTAAATGATGAAATGCTAGAGCTGTTTGACGCGCCCGCTCTAACAGCGGGATACCGAGAAGGGATGTAAGCAAGTGAGCTTAGATGTGAACTGGGCTTTGGCCTGGATCCAAAAGAGCGCCGAGGCGATTGCGGGGGCGCGTCTTGAACTGATTGACCTGGATCGCCAGATCGGCGACGGCGACCACGGTGAGAACATGGATCGAGGTTTCAGCGCGGTTGAAAAAGCGCTCGCCGCCACAGATACGGAAGACATTCAGTCGGTGTTGAAACTAGTGGCCAAAACCTTGATGTCTACCGTTGGAGGCGCTGCCGGGCCCCTGTATGGAACCGCGTTCCTTCGTGCGGCCAAGGCGGCAACCGGCGAGCAGGATCTGGATGCGATTGCTGTTGCAAACCTCCTCGAGGCGGCTTTGCTGGGTGTTCAGACGCGAGGTAAGGCGCAAGAGGGCGAAAAGACCATGGTCGATGCCTGGGCGCCGGCGGCTAAGGCGGCACGTGAAGTTGCTACCGCGGGCGGGGATGGCGTTGAAGCTCTCCGTGCAGCCGCATTAGCTGCGCGAGAAGGTGCTGAAGCTACGAAGCCATTGAAGGCAACGAAGGGGCGCGCCTCATACCTGGGGGAGCGCTCCATCGGGCACCTTGATCCAGGTGCGGTATCGTCCGCAATCATCATTGAACAAGCCGTGGCGGCGATCGATGTCTAAGGTCAGCCTTGTAATCGTTTCGCACTCGGACAAACTCGCGCAGGGCGTGGCCGAAGTCGCGGCACAGATGGCTCCTGACGTCGTGATCCGAGCGGCAGGAGGTCTCCAGGATGGGAACATCGGCACCTCCTTCGACAAGGTAGATGCCGCGGTTCAAGAACTCGTAGCCGATGGTCCCGTAGTATTACTAACCGACCTCGGCTCGGCAACGCTCACGGTTGAGTCGGTGCTCGACTTTCTTGACGACGAGCCGGCATATTTTGCCGACGGCCCACTGGTTGAAGGTGCGGTAGCGGGGGCGGTTGCAGCCCAGCAGGGCGCCGACGCCGAGGGGGTTGTTAAGGCTGTTCGTGACGCTGCTAAAACGTGGGGTACTTTCACTGAGTCGGAGACAAAACCCTTGGGGGAGGACGTGTGTGAGGCCGAGGTAGCAATAGCAGACCCGGATGGACTGCATGCCCGCCCAGCTGCCCTCGTCGCACGTTTTGTTAGCGACTACGATGCGGAGGTCACCATCGATGGGGCAGACGCAGCTTCAGTCATGTCGCTCATGGCACTGGGCGTTAGACAGGGGCAGACCGTAACCGTGCGCGCTAGCGGCGCTGACGCCCAGAGGGCTGTAAGCGACCTCGTGCAAAAACTTGAGTCAATGCCGGAGTAAAACACCGACAAACAGGCCGAGGAACTGCGGTAACAACCCGGTTTCTCTTTACGTCAAGATAAATTGTCGTAGAATCGATTTTGACACGGAAGTCAATGGAAAGGAAGGCAAATGCCTAGTCCGGAACAGCTCGATGCAAATAAAGAGCACACCCTCGTCCTTGTGAAGCCGGATGGTTTCAGGCGCGGCCTCACCGGCGAGGTGATTCGCCGCATCGAAGCTAAGGGATACCAACTAAAGGGTTTGAAGATCAAGCACGCTTCCGAAGAGCTCTTGCAAGATCACTACTTCGAGCATAAGGAAAAGCACTTCTTCAAGGATCTACTGGAGTACATGCAGTCTGATCTCGTTGTTGCGATGGTCGTTGAAGGCGATCGCGTGATTGAAGGCATGCGTAACCTCATGGGTAACACCAACCCGACGCTCGCAGCGCCCGGCACCATCCGCGGTGATCTCGGTCGAGATTGGGGTACCGGTAACGTGGAGAACATTGTTCACGGCTCTGACTCGCCGGCATCCGCAGACCGTGAAATCGCACTGTGGTTCCCCGAACTTGTTTGGAAAGAATAACGTTTTCGCTCATTTTTCGCCTAAACTTTGAGGCGTGCATCTAAAAACACTTACCATTCGTGGATTCAAGTCGTTTGCCTCGACAACGACCATGAATCTTGAGCCCGGCATCACCTGTGTGGTCGGGCCTAACGGCTCTGGTAAGTCAAATGTTGTAGATGCTCTCGCCTGGGTTATGGGCGAGCAGGGAGCTAAAAACCTTCGCGGCGGTCAGATGGCAGATGTTATCTTCGCCGGAACTTCTGAGCGCGCCCCACTGGGGCGCGCTCAGGTGTCTCTAACTATCGATAACACCGATGGCGCCCTTCCGATCGACTACTCCGAAGTCACCATTTCGCGAACGCTGTTTAGAGGCGGTGGGTCCGAGTATTCGATCAACGGTACTCAAGTGCGTTTGCTAGACATTCAAGAGCTCCTGTCCGACACCGGCATGGGGCGGCAGATGCACGTGATTGTGGGTCAGGGCCAGCTGGATGCGATTTTAGGAGCCGGGCCCGAGGAGAGGCGCGGTTTCATTGAAGAGGCTGCGGGCGTGCTCAAGCATCGCAAGCGCAAAGAGCGGGCGCTGCGCAAGCTGGAGTCGATGGAGGGCAATCTCGTTCGTGTACGTGATCTTACTAATGAGATTCACCGTCAGTTGCGTCCCCTAGCCAAACAGGCTGAAACTGCCCGTAAGGCCGGTGTGATCCAGGCCGAGGTGCGCGACGCGCAAGCCCGACTATTGGCCGATGACCTCGCGAGTTTGAAAGAACGGCTCGACGCGGGGCGAGTCAGCGAAGAGGCAACGAACGCCCGCAAGAAGGTGCTTAACGAGCAGTTGGATGCCGCTAAAGCACGTCTAAATGAGGCGGAACAATTGGCTCGCCTCGGCACCCCTCGCACCCAGGAACTCACGCGGTTGTGGCAAGAGCTATCCACCACGCACGCCTCGCTAATGACACTGTCATCGGTCTCTAACGAACGCATGCGAGGCGTTGCGCAGCCGCTACCCGCACCAAACTTCGACCTCGTGGATCTTGATCAAAAATCAGCAAAGGCAAATGAAGAGGACGCGGACCTGCTCGAACAGGTGCAGGCGTCTGGACAGAAGCTTGCCGATGTAATCAAAGCCAGAGAAGAGGCCGAAGCCGCCGCGCGCACCGCGCTCGACGAGGTGCGTCATTTGGAAGCCGAGCAGTCGAACCGACGCGAGCATATTGCCAGGCTGATTGGTGACGTAAATGCGGCAAAACAGGCGCTGGCATCACGCGCTGCTGAAGCCACCCGGATGAAAAATGCGGTTGCGGAGGCCACGGAGCGAACGAAGCTCGCAAGCGCCGAAATGGAAGGCCTTGAAGAGGTTCAGGCTGACGACCAGATGGCGAACGCGCATGAGGACGCGGTGCGGGCCCGAGATGAGGCGCGCGACCTAGTTGATCGTTTGCTCACGCAGGAGCGAGAAGCCCAGTCTGAGCGCGCCACCTGGACGGCTCGGCGCGACACATTGGCACAGTCTCTGCAGCCGGCGGACGAGACCGCGGAGCTACTGGATGCTGAGCATCCGGAGGTCCTCGGATCTTTGGCCAGTTTTATCTCTACCAGTGCGGGTTGGGAAAATGCGATTACCGCACTATTGGATCCATTTACCGATGCCGCGGTGATCACAGACCTGGGTCTTTCTCTACAGTTTGTGGACTCGGGCGGACGCCGCCGAATGGTCGCGGCCTTGGAGCAGAGCGTGGAGCCCGTAACCATCGAGGGCTGGACCAGGGCTGTTGACGTGGTTCAGGGCGAGCGCGTGCAAGGTCTCATTAACACGCTGCTAGCCGGAGCGGTGGTGTGCGAGGACGAGAGGGAGGCCATTTGCGCCCTTGAAAATCCGCTGGTGACAAAGGTTGCCACTCGAACGGGAGATGTTTTCACCCCGGTTTCGGTACTTACTTCGGGTTCCGACCACGCGTCGGTTTTGGCCCGCCACGCCGACTACGAGGATGCGAGCCGGCGCGCCGATGCCGCAAGCGAACAGCTGGAGGTTGTCTCGCAAAAACTGAAGGAGGCGCGCGAGCGTTACGACGCTTCGCTCAAGGTTGCAAACGAGCAGTTGCAGGCTCTGCGCAAGGCCGACTCAGAGCGGGCGAAGGCTATGGAGGTGCGGGCGCGTGCCAGTTCTCGTTTGCGGGCTGCGCAGGGAGAACAAGAACGCCTTGCCACCACTTTGAAAAAGATCGAAGAGGGCGTGGAACGAGCCCGTGAGCGCCTCGTTGAAGCCGAAGCTAAGCAGGCGGGGGCGCAGGCGCTCCCACAGGTTGCGGATCCCGCACAGGCTCGGGAAGAAGCAGAACAGCTAGAAGAAGCAGCGCGCGAAGCGCGTGCCAAAGAAACTGCGACCCGCCTCGACATTCGAACACTCGAAGAAACGGCGCGCCGAGTGCGTGATCGTGCCCGCTCCCTGCGCCAGCAAGTTGCGAAAGCCCGTTCCGACCTCACTGAATATGAACGACGCGAAGCTGCGCGCAAACGCGAATATCAGCGCCTGAGTGACATTTGTGACCGGATCGCGGCTCCGATCCGCGTTGCCGAAGCCGCACTAGAAGAGGCCAGTCAGCAGCTTCGCGCAGCGGAGAGCGAACGCACCGAAGCATCCGAGGCGGCAGCAAGCGCTCGTCATGAGGTGGACGAGATTCGTGCCAGTCTGCTCGAAATCACGGACGCTGCGCACCGCGATGAGATCGCGCTACAGGAAGTTGCCTTGCGGTACGAGCACACGGTCACGCGAGCACGCGACGAGCTAGCGCTTGAGGCCGAGCAACTTATTGACGAATTCGGCCCGCACAACCTTGTGGTTGCAGAAGATCCTTACCCGTACGTGCGCGTCGAGCAAGAAAAACGTCTGCGCAGCGCTAAACGTGAATTGGACCGGCTGGGCAAAATCAATCCACTAGCTCTCGAAGAACACGAGGCTCTCTCTAAACGCCACCAGTTCCTGGTTGACCAGCTACGTGATCTTACGGAATCCAAGAACGACCTGCTGGGCATCGTTGACGAAGTGGACCAGCGAGTTGAAGAGGTATTCACCCAGGCTTTCCTCGACACCCAAGAGGCGTTTACGCACGTGTTCGCAACCCTCTTTCCCGGAGGGTCGGGCAAACTCGTCCTCACGGACCCACAGAACATGCTGGAGACGGGCGTTGAGATCGAAGCGCGCCCCGCGGGCAAGAAAATTACGCGCCTATCCCTGCTGTCTGGTGGAGAACGTTCGCTTGCCGCGCTCGCCCTCCTCGTCGCCATTTTCAAGGCGCGTCCGTCCCCGTTCTACGTGCTAGATGAGGTTGAAGCCGCCCTTGATGACGTGAATTTGTCACGCTTGATCACGATCTTCAAGGAATTGCAGCAGGATTCGCAGCTGATTATCATCACGCACCAAAAGAGGACCATGAAGATCGCAGACGCGCTTTACGGTGTGACTATGCGTGCGGGTGTGACGCAAGTGGTTTCATCAAAGCTTGCAGACACGAAGCAGGCGCAAGCAGAGTCAAACGGCTAAGTGGTCGTTACCGACCGCTGGTAGTGTGTTGGTCACAACTGCGTAATAATTCGTGTTTTCTATTGCGTATCTGCTTGGATCTGGCACCCTAGAAGAGTGCTACAACCGGCCTTCTTCATTTTTGTCACGCTGACCGTTATCCTTGCGCTTGCGGTGGGCGTCCTTGTGGTACTTCTGGTTACTCGCAGATCTGTTTCAGACTGGCAGGTTCACCTCGAGAAGACAACGAGTGAGTGGAAGCAGGCTGATAATGAAGGGCAAAAGCCAGATCCGGTGACGCCCCGTAAGTCCTCGCTTGAAGCTGTGATTAAGAAAGAGGGGCGCGAGGGGTCCGCTTATCTGCGGGCAGAGGAACTGCCAAGCCTTGAACAGCGGCCCACTCTCTCTGACGACTAGGTCACTTTTACGTAGCCACGACGGTATTTTGTGGCGCTTATTATTGGTGAACGGCGCTCCGGTGCGTAATCATTAATGCATGGACGCATTTCTAGATTTTCTCGGATCCAACATGTATTTGGTGTGGATCCTCGTTGGACTCCTGGCTGTTGGTGGCGCAGTAGCGGTATCACGTTCGCGCAATAAAGAACTGCCACCAGCGCCACGCAAGCCGCAGATTGAGGCAAAGCCCGAAGCCGAAACTGACCGGGTAGAGACGGAACAACTTGAAAGTGAGGTCCCCGCAGGTCCGCAAACCCAGGGCGAGCCGGAGACTGTTGAGAGCGAACCAGCGGATGCCGCCTCCACGTTGGAACAGGAGCCTGCTCCAGCAGGCGAACTTGATCAACCTGAGTCGGCCCCCAGCCGCATGCATCGCCTGCGCTCACGTCTTGCCGGTTCGGGACGCATCGGTTCTGCCCTCCTCGGTATTCTTTCGCGCGGTGATCTGTCCGAGGAAGACTGGGAGGAACTTGAAGACACGCTCCTCATGGCTGATCTTGGCCTCGACACTACGGATCAGATCATGCAGGGCCTGCGCCAAAAGGTGAAGGTTGAGGACACGTCCGATCCGGAGCGTGTGCGCACGCTACTGCGCGAGGAGCTTCTTGCCGCGGTGGATCCGAGCATGGACCGCTCTTTGAATCTCGCGTCTGTTCAGACTGAGACGGGTACGCACCCGGCCGTGGTGCTCGTGGTTGGTGTTAATGGCACTGGGAAAACCACAACCGTGGGTAAATTGGCCCGCCTCCTCGTCGCAGAGGATAAGTCCGTCCTCCTCGGTGCGGCCGACACCTTCCGTGCAGCGGCTGCTGAACAGCTCACCACTTGGGGCGAGCGCGTGGGCGTGGGGACTGTTCGCTCTGAACTTGAGGGGGCAGATCCCTCCTCGGTCGCATTTGACGCGATAAAGACCGGACGTGAGGACGCGGTGGACGTGGTTTTGGTGGACACCGCGGGGCGTTTGCAAAATAAGTCCACGTTGATGGACGAGCTCGGCAAGGTGAAGCGAGTCATGGAAAAACAGGGGCCAATCGCTGAAACGTTACTGGTTCTAGACGCCACCACTGGGCAGAACGGTTTGCGCCAGGCGGAGATTTTCGCCCAAGTTGTTGACGTGAGCGGTGTGGTTCTTACCAAGCTGGACGGGTCAGCTAAGGGCGGCATTGTCGTTTCGGTGCAGAAGGCGCTTGGAGTGCCGGTGAAGCTTGTGGGCTTGGGCGAAGGTGCGGACGACCTGGCCCCATTCAGCCCCGAAGATTTCGTGGATGCAATCGTTGGCTAAGCTCCTCATCGGTTAAGGTAGGATGCAGTAACTTTTCGAAAACAGGATCAATAACGTGTTTCAAAACCTCTCTGATCGTCTAACAGATTCTTTCCGCAAACTTCGCGGCAAAGGCGTGATCACCGATGCGGATATTGATGCAACCGCGTCAGAGATTCGCCGCGCCCTTCTTGACGCGGACGTCGCACTGCCCGTAGTTCGCGAGTTCACTAAGAAGGTTCGTGAGGAAGCTCGCGGCATCACCGTGACGAAGGGACTGAATCCGGGCCAGCAGGTTGTGCGCGTTGTTCACGACCAGCTTGTGGAGGTCTTGGGTGGTGAAACGCGTGAGCTTCACTTTGCTCAGCGCGGCCCCACGGTGTTCATGCTCGCTGGTTTGCAGGGTGCTGGTAAAACCACGCTGGCTGGCAAGCTAGGCCACTGGATGAAGGAGGAGGGCAAGCGTGTCCTCCTCGTGGCCTCGGACTTACAGCGTCCAAACGCTGTCACCCAACTTGAGGTTATTGGTAAGCGTGCCGGTGTTGAAGTGTGGGCCCCGGAGCCGGGTAATGGAGTGGGCAACCCTGTGCAGGTTGCTCGTTCGGGCCTCAACTATGCGATTGAGAATGGATTCGACCTCGTAATCGTTGATACGGCGGGCCGCCTGGGCGTTGACGAAGAGATGATGCAGCAGGCGCGCGATATTCGTAACGCCGTGAATCCGCACGAGATCCTGTTCGTTCTGGATGCCATGGTCGGTCAGGATGCGGTACAAACTTCGGTTGCGTTCCGCGACGGTGTTGGATTTACGGGTGTTGTCCTGTCCAAGCTTGATGGCGATGCGCGCGGTGGTGCGGCGCTGTCGGTGCGTGGCGTTACCGGTCAGCCGATCCTATTCGCATCTA
The DNA here is from genome assembly GCF_001812395.1 of Actinomyces sp. HMSC075B09. NCBI lineage: Bacteria > Bacillati > Actinomycetota > Actinomycetes > Actinomycetales > Actinomycetaceae > Actinomyces > Actinomyces sp. HMSC075B09. The sequence goes on along the minus strand of NZ_KV808739.1, from coordinate 61,123 downwards.
CTGGCGAAGGGTTGGAGGACTTCGAGCGTTTCCACCCGGACCGCATGGCTGGGCGAATCCTCGATATGGGTGACATTCTCACCCTTATCGAACAGGCTGAGAAGAAGATCGACCAGCGTGAGGCCGAGGATGTTGCTGCCAAGGCAATGTCGGGTGAGCTGACGCTGGATGACTTCCTGAACCAGTTACAGCAGGTGCGCAAACTCGGTTCGATGAAGAAGCTCCTTGGAATGATGCCGGGAGCGGGGCAGATGCGTGAGCAGCTGGAGAACTTTGACGAGCGGGAAGTATCGCGCATCGAAGCGATCGTAAGATCGATGACGCCTGCTGAACGTAACAACGTCAAGGTGCTCGATGGTTCTCGCAGGCGTCGCATCGCGGCTGGTTCGGGCACCACAGTTGCGGAAGTCAATTCGTTGGTTAAGCGCTTTGAGGCCGCACGCGAAATGATGAAGCGCATGGGGGCCGGCGGTGGAATGCCCGGTATGGGTGGCTTCCCCGGTATGGGGAACTTGCCGGGTGCGGGTAAGCGAGCCGGCGCGCGTCAGCCAAAGAAGGCTAAGAAGCGCTCAAAGTCCGGTGTATCGGGCAATCCGGCGAAGCGTCGCCAGCAGGAACTGAAGGCGATGCTTCCAAAGGAACAGCGTCAGGGGTCCGCGTTTGGCGTGCAACAGGAGGCGCCTCGTCCCACAATGGATGATCTGCCGGATGACGTTAAGCGCATGCTGGGCGGATTTGGCGGCTAATGAGGTTTTCTGGCCACGTACTTTGGCAAAACTCCCCGAAGGTCGGGGAGTTTTCCCTTACGCCCGGCGATGTGGCATGTTGCGAGCGCGAGGTGAGTTCAACCGCTGGCCCTCACGAGTGGGTTAGCGGCACGTTTGAGGTGCGAGACGGGAAGATTCGCCGCCTCGGTAGTGAGTTCAGCCGGGCGGGCGTGGCTAATGATTTTGATGACGTATGGGTAACTCCCGGCCTGGTGGATGTTCACTGTCATATTGGGATAGGCCCGCAGGGGCAGACCACGGGCGAGCAGATGCTTGCTCAGGCTCACGCCAACCGCGATGCGGGCGTGCTCCTGGTGCGCGATTGCGGCGTGATTGGTGACAACTCGTGGATCAATGGGCGGCTTGATACTCTCACCATCTTGCGGGCGGGCAGGCATATCGCTAAGCACAAGTGTTACATTCGCGGGTATGCGATCGAGACCTCGGATGCGCAGTTACCCTCCGTGATGGAGGCCCAGGCGCGGGCGGGTACTGGCTGGGTGAAGGTAGTCGCCGACTGGATCGACCGATCAAACGGGGCGGATTCGGACCTGGATCCGTTGTGGGATACGCAGGCGCTAAAGGAAGGCGTGTTAGCCGCACATGAGGTAGGGGCGCGGGTAACGGTCCACTCGTTTGGTGAAAAGGCGATTGATGGCCTTCTCGAAGCCGGGGTGGACTGTATTGAACATGGCACTGGAATGAGGCCCGAACATGTGCAGGAGGCCTCCCGAATGGGAATCGCGGTTACGCCCACGCTGATGCAGGTGGCGTTGTTCCCGCAGTTCGCACGAGCAGGGAGCAAGAAATACCCGGTGTACGCGCAAACTATGACGGATTTGTGGGAGCGCCATGAGGCTACTCTGGGGAGTTTTATCGATGCTGGAGTGCAGTTGCTTCCCGGCACGGATGCGGGTGGGTATCAGGCGCACGGCGAGGTAGCAAAAGAGGTTGCGATGTGGCGCACGATGGGCCTTGCCCCGTCACAAATTGTCGATTTAGTAACGTGGAAGGCCCGCGAGTACCTTGGCGCGGCTGGACTGCATGAGGGCGCCGACGCTGACCTCGTAATGTTTGATGCTGACCCGGGTCAAAACGTTGAGGTCTTGCAACGACCAACACATGTGTTTTATCGAGGCGTAGAGCGCGTCGAGAGCCTCTAATACTGGGATTGCACTTGATCCAGTAGGTTCGCAAGCATCTCAGATTTGAGACCCGCGGACGTAGCGGCAATGGCCGGTTGCGTGCCCGTTGCTTCGTTTCCGAGGTCACGTTGGTCCACGTGTCCGCCACTTACTCGCACCAGATGGACGCCCGCTGCAATGTCCCACAGTTTGATTCGCGTGGCGAAGACGGCTCCTGCGCGACCAGCGGCAACTTGGGCGAGGTCAAGGGCGCACGCTCCCGGGCGGCGTATGGCGCGGAAGGTGGATAGCAGATCGGTTAGTCCCTGCGCTGCTAGGTTCGGGAACTGTTTCACCTCAGATACGGTGGGGAAGTAGGTGAGGAGCAGCGCTTCGCTCTCGGCCGTAATGGTCTTGCTGCCTTCAATGTTGCCGGACTTTAGCGCGTAGAAGTCATCTCCGCGTTCAATCCAGCCTTCAGTTTCGTTGGCCCAGAACACTTCGTTGTTGTAGGGAACGGTAATGGCTCCGGCTACGATTTCGCCGTCGAGGGAGGCTGCGACGGATGTGCCAAAGTAGGGGAATCCAGCGGCGAAGTTCGCGGTGCCATCAATGGGATCAATTATCCATTTCACGCGCGAGGCCAGTGACCGTGCGTCCACGTGAAAATCAGGCTCTACGATAGGGATCTCATCGGGGAAGTCACTGGGGGTACCGCCGGGCAGGATTTCTTCACCGTGCTCTTCACCGAGCTTGAGCGAGCCGGGGATGAAGCTGCCCAGGAGGGCACTGATCGCGGTCTCGGCAGCTTTGTCGTAAGGCGTGACTGGATCGTGAAAGTTCGCTTTGGTTTCGGTGGTTGCAGCGTCGAGTTTAACCCTTGAAGCCAGCAGGTATGGTCCCACTGCGGTTGCTGCAACTCGGCACATAAGTGCAAGTTCGTGGGTTAGATCGCCCCGCTGCAGGCTTCGCGTGGTTTCAGGGTCGAGGCCGACGATTCTTGGCGGATTGTCCAACCGGTATTGTTCAGTGCTCATGATGTCCTTTCGCTCATACCCATGCTCTCACTATTTTGGGAAGAGTTCCCTGCGCTATGCGTTGCGACGTAGCTTGCGAGGGAGTGCCGTGACCAATCGCACGATAAATCCTGCCTACTTAGGTCAAATACACTTCCCTTTTTGGCTCGTTTTCTGGCACAATGGAGCGTTGTACTCGAAGTCTGCGGACCCCTCTCTACCGTAGTTCTTCGCGTCCAGGATTCTAACCACTGTTTGTGTAACCCCCGATAGCGGTTTGGGTCCACCCTAATAAATCAAGGAGTGACCACTAAAGTGGCAGTTCGTATTCGACTAAAGCGCATGGGCAAGGTCCACGCACCGTTCTACCGTGTAGTTGTCGTTGATCAGCGCAAGAAGCGCGATGGTCGCGTGATTGAAGAGATCGGCACCTACGATCCGACGCGTACGCCGTCGCACATTTCGATTAAGGGCGAGCGTGCTCAGTACTGGCTCGGTGTCGGTGCTCAGCCGTCCAACCAGGTTCGCAACCTGCTCCGTTTGACCGGTGATCTCGCTGCACACAAGGGTGTTAAGAACCCGGTTTCGCGCGTGAAGTACGCTTCTGCGGATGAAGAGGCCGCCGCGAAGGCTATTAAGGCTGCGGAGGAAGAAGCGATCAAGCGTAAGGCAGCTATTGCTGAAGCGAAGCAGAAGGCAGAGGCCGAGGCCGCTGCTGCTAAGAAGGCTGAGGAAGAAGCGGCCGCTGAGGCAGCTGCAGCGGAAGCTGCGGAAGAGGCTCCGGCAGAAGCTGAAGCCGCTGCTGAGGCAGAGGACGCCTAATGCTAGCTGATGCCCTAGAACATCTTGTCAGTGGGATTGTTGATAATCCTGATGATGTCGAGGTGAGCTCGAGGTCTATGCGACGCGGACAGCTTCTGGAGGTTCGCGTTAATCCGGATGATCTGGGTCGCGTCATTGGTAGAAATGGGCGGACGGCTCGCGCACTTCGTGCGGTCATGTCGGCTCTGTCTACTAAGGGCCCGGTCCGGGTTGATGTCATAGATACTGATCGGGATTATTATTTCGATTTTGGGGCGGTGTGGCGCTTGTCCACACCGCCCCAAGTCATATTTTGAGCTGAAGCGGTGGGTGTTCATGGAACTTTTGGTTGCGGTTGTAGGGCCGGCGCATTCTCTTAAGGGAGAAGTTGCGCTGGATTTGCGTACGGATTCTCCGCAGGAGCGCTTTTTTGAAGGCGCGCAGTTTGACACGGCCTCGCATGGGGGTCTCACGGTGGAGGCGATTCGCGTTCACAAGGGCCGTATGCTGGTCAAGTTTGAAGAGGTGCAGGACAGAACGGGCGCGGAAGCGCTTCGTGGCGCTCGATTATTGATTGACGCTGATGATGTGCTAGACGAGGATGATGCGTGGTATCCCCACGAGCTGACGGGTTTGAAGGTGCGCACGGTTGAGGGAGAGTCTCGCGGTGTTGTCTCTCGCTTTGTGCCCGGAGCCGCGCAGGACCTGCTGGTGGTGGATTACGGTGGCCGTGAGGTTTTGGTGCCATTTGTGAGGCAGATCGTGCCTGAGGTACTGCTAGACGAGGGCACTATCGTGGTTGATCCGCCGGGCGGCCTCTTTGATGATGAGGAGTGAGCACCGTGCGGTTTGATTTGGTTTCTATTTTCCCGCAGTTCTTTGATGTGCTCGATCTGTCGCTGATGGGCAAAGCGAAGGATTCGGGTGCGGTACAGATTGTTGCTCACGATTTGCGAGATTGGACGCAGGATCGCCATCGCACGGTTGATGATTCGCCGTATGGTGGCGGCGCGGGCATGGTGATGCGCGCGGATATTTGGGGGAGGGCGCTGGATGAAATCCTCCAGATCCGCGAAGAAGATGCCACTGATGATTCGCCTTTAGATAGTTCTGCCGGCGTAAGTGACAGTGAGGATAATCCGCGCGCAGCTCGCCGAGTTTTGGCAGTTCCGACCCCCTCGGGAAAACCTTTGACACAGCGTGATGTGGAGAGCCTGTGCGCCGCCGATCAGATCGTGGTTGCCTGTGGTCGTTATGAGGGTATTGATCAGCGCGTCGTCGATTATTACGCGGGCACGCCAGGCGTGGAGGTGTTTGAGTATTCCATTGGCGATTACGTGCTGAATGGTGGCGAGGTGGCCGCGATCGTGCTCGTGGAGGCGGTAGCGCGCCTACTCGATGGGTTCATGGGTAATCCGAAATCTTTGGACGAAGAGTCATTCGAAGGCAACGTCCTCGAATATCCCTCCTATACCAGGCCGCAAGAGTGGCGCGGACTCGTAGTGCCGGACGTGCTGATGGGCGGCAACCATGCACAGATCGAGTCGTGGAGGAGGGGGAAGTCCCTCGCTAAGACAGCGAGGGTGCGGCCCGATCTAATCGATCAAACGAATCCGCAAACTCTTTCGTTGGAGGACCGGGAGGTTTTGGCGAGGTCCGGGTGGATTGCGCCGCTTGACGGTTCAGCTTGGCAGAGGGTGACGATTCGCCCCGCCATAGCTACGGAGGCTGATGAGATCGCGCAGGTTGCGGCCGCCACGTTCCCGGATGCGTGTCCGGCATACGTAACTGAGCAGGCTCAGGCTGAGCACATCGCGAATAATTTATCGAGTGAGGTCGTTGCCTCGTGGCTGGCGGACCCAAATTTTCGTGTTTTAGTGGCTGTAATAGACGGGCGGATAGAAGCGTATACCCTGGTCATCATGTACGAGGATGGCGACTATCCAAGTGATATTCCCGCCGACCAGATTGCGGCTGCCCCCACCTACATTTCGAAGCTTTACGTGACGAAGAAGTGGAGGGGCTCGGGGCTTGCTGGCGGAATTTTTGAGGCCGCGATTGAGGATGCGAAGCCGCTTGTAAAGGGCACTGAGTTCGTGCTGGGCACGGCTAAGGAGAACAAGCGAGCACGGAGCTTTTACCGCAGGCACGGATTCGTGACTTCAGGTAAGCGCGTATTCATGGTCGGCGATATTCGTGACGTTGACGTGGTCATGACCCGAGCTGTGTAGGGCGCTCTGCTCCTCCGCGCCATTACCTGGGGCCGTGAGGTTGGTAACTACCGTAGGCTTCTAGGTAATCCAGTGTCGACTGCGACCTCGTTATATGGCACAATGGAGCGGTTGGAAAATGGCGGTGAAACCTGCCGCAGGGGGACACCGAAGCCAGATTCCACAAGTGTAGTCGGCGGCTAGGCCGCTAAATGATCAGGTCTGACCTGCGGCAGTTTTGATCGGGAGATTAACATGCAGAAGCTAGATTTCGTTGACGAGCCTTCGCTCCGTAGCGACATTCCGGAATTCAAGGCCGGCGACACCGTCAAGGTGAATGTAAAGGTTACGGAAGGTAACCGTACCCGTATCCAGGTTTTCCAGGGTATTGTCATTGCTCGTCAGGGCGAGGGAGTTCGTGAGACCTTCACCGTTCGTAAGATTTCGTTTGGTGTTGGCGTTGAGCGTACGTTCCCGTTGCACGCTCCGACCATTGAGTCCATTGAGGTTGTGACTGTTGGTCGCGTTCGTCGCGCTAAGCTGTACTACCTGCGTGACCGTCACGGCAAGGCCGCTAAGGTCCGTGAGAAGCGCGCTAACTAATTTTAGTGCTTGTGCATGCCCCGGCATTTGCCGGGGCATGACTTTTATAGAGCCTACTCTTGCGTAAGCGTTTGATGTAGGCACATTGAGCTGGATAGTTTTAAGCTAATGCATTGGGAATAGTCTGAGATTTAGGAGAGTTATGCAGGACTTTGATGCGATCGTCCGGCGCGAGGAGCGCTCTTCTGAATCGGAGGCTACATATCAGCCTCGTCATGCGCATCCGGACGCAGAGAATCAGGGTAAGTCGGCCAAGAAACCCACTGTGTGGGGCCGTGTAAGTGAGGTGTTGCTAATCCTTGTTCTCGCGGTGATCTTATCCTCGTTATTGCGTGTGTTTTTAGTACAGGCGTTTTGGATCCCGTCCAGCTCAATGGAGGATACGTTACAGATTGGCGATAATGTCCTCGTGTCTAGGCTTACGCCGGGCCCGTTCGAGCTTGAGCGCGGTGACGTGGTGGTTTTCCGAGATGCTAATGAGTGGCTCCCGCCTGTTGCAGAGCCGGAGGGAGTGTCTGGGGCGATTGAGAAAGCGCTGGTATTTACTGGTTTGCGGCCGGCCTCGGGCGATCAGCATCTGGTGAAGCGCGTGATCGGTATGGGCGGAGACACGGTTGAGTGCTGTGATGATGGCGGCCGTCTGCTGGTAAATGGCCAGGCGATTTCGGAACCGTATTTGAAGGCGGGTTCGGATAATTCTGTCCAGCCATTTAGCGTGACGGTTCCGCAGGGTCACCTTTGGGTGATGGGGGATAATCGCAATAATTCTGCGGATTCGCGCGCACACATGACTATCCCTGATCTTGCTTTTGTTGATGTGAATGACGTTGTGGGCAAGGTGTTTTGGGTTAGTTGGCCTTTGGGGCATTGGTCGAATCCGACGGATAATTCACCTTTTGCGGACGTGCGGTGAGCCAACTTGAAGCTTGCAAGCACGACTGTTGAGCGTGATCTGTCCCGGTTCGGCACCGTTGTTGGCATGGACGAGGTTGGCCGCGGCGCTCTAGCTGGTCCGGTTGCGGTGGGAGCTGCGGTTTCTCCTGGAGGTGAGCCGGAGGTTGCTTTGGCGGATTCGAAGAACTTGTCGCCTGCCGCTCGGGAGCGCTTAGTATTGGAGGCAGTGAGGTGGGCGTGGCCCACGGCTGTGGGGATGGCATCGGCTGCTGAGGTTGATGAGTTGGGCATTACGGCGGCTTTGAGGAGGGCCGGGCTTCGCGCTCTTGGAACGTTGGCCTCTGCCGGGGTGCGGCCGGGCGTGGTGCTACTGGATGGGTCACATAATTGGCTGACTCCAACGGAGGATTTGTTTGGTGCCTGTGAGGGCCGGGACGCGTTTGTTGCTGTTGGTGAGCCTAGGGTGCAGACCTTGGTAAAGGCCGATGCGTCGTGTTCGGTGGTGGCGGCGGCCTCGATTGTGGCGAAGGTTGTGCGCGATCATTTGATGGTGTCTTTGCCGGATCCTGGGTATGGTTGGTCGGCGAATAAGGGTTATGCGTCGGCGGCGCATCGGGAGGCGTTGGCTAAGATTGGCGTGAGCGCTTATCACCGGCAGTCGTGGCGGCTTTTGAAGGATTAATTCGGGCAGGAAGGGGCTTGGGGATGAATCCTGAGATTGAGAATTACGAGAACAACTTGGAGCTGGATCTGTTCCGCGAGTATCGCGATGTGATCAGCTTGTTTAAGTATGTGGTTGAGTCGGAGCGCCGTTTTTACTTGTGTAATCAGGTGGATTTGCAGGTGCATCCGGTGGGCAATGACGTGTTTTTTGAGTTGCGGCTTGAGGACGCGTGGGTTTGGGATATTTACCGTTCGTCGCGGTTTGTGAAGTCTGTGCGTGTGCTGACGTTTAAGGATGTGAATATCGAGGAGCTCTCCAAGTCGGAGCTAGAGCTCCCATAGCTTGCGAGGGCAGTGTGAGTTCCTGAGGACGGCGTGCTTTCCCTTTCTGGGCACGCCGTTTTTGTGCCCTCTTTGGGCGTAACCTTTTGGCCTGCCTAGGTGAGGCGCTCTGGCCTGACTAGGTGAGGCGCTTTGGTCTGACTGCGTGTAGCGCTGCGTCCGGCCCTTGAATGTGCCCGACCCAAATTGCCCTCCCTACATTCCCGCCCCAAACTGCCCTTCCTGCATTTCCAGCCCAGTTACCGAATCCGACTTTCCGACCCAAACTCCCATATCCGTATTCCCGACCTAAACGGATGTATCCGCATTTCAGACCTAAAGGGTCGAATTAGGCAACAGTTATAGTCAGTTCCCCTCACGCTTGCGACAGCTGCGAGTTAGTAGTTATCGATTCCGACCCAAAATGCCCGAATAAGGGACGCTTTGTGCCGTTTTAGGTCTCATTCGTATTCGAGGACTTATGTGTGCTCGGTTTTGTGAGAGGAAGTGCCGGGTTGAGCAGCTGTTTTCGTCGGTTTCCCTCACGGTTCTGTTCTGGTCTGGAGATGAAACAGCGATTCAGACCTAAAGTGCCCATTTAGGTAGCAGTTATAGTCAGTTCCCTTCACAGTCGTGGTGCTTGCGTTGTGCGGCGTCGGTATTCCGACGGGAAATGTCAAAAAGAGGCCCAAGTTTTGCCACTTTCCCTCACGGTCGTGGTTTCGGCCGGCCCGTCATGCCCCGCAGCAACCGAGGAACCTGCCCACCCGGCTTTTCCCCAGCGCTACTGTTCGCGAGCCCGTCCACACCCGCACCCCGTTAGTGGCGAGCTTTTTTGCGCGAGGAAACAGGATGGTGCGCGGGAGGTGCTGATGGGTAGGACACATAGGTTGGGCCAGGTTGGTGAGGATTTGGTGGCGGAATACCTCACCGGCTTGGGCTGGCAGATTTTAGACAGGAATTACAGGAGGCGGGGCGCGGAGCTCGACATTGTGGCGCGTGATCCGAAGCGGGGAATCGTGTTTGTGGAGGTGAAGACTCGTTCGGCTCGAGGGGCGGCAACTGCGTGGGAGTCGATTACGGAACAGAAGATGCGGTTTTTGCGCCGCGGGGCAGCTGTTTGGTTGTCGGAACATGAGCGGAGCGGCTCCGTGTGCATGGATGCGGTGGTCGTGAAAGTGAGGGGAAGGCTGGCTGATATTGAGCATCGGAAAGGAGTGTTATGAGGCCAATTTTGGTGCGCACGCACGCGGTTGCGTGGTCAGGTATTACGGCGCACATTATTGCGGTTGAGACGCACGTGGGTTCAGGCCTGGTGTCGTTCAACTTGGTGGGTATGCCGGATGCGTCGGTGCGGGAGTCGCGCGATCGTGTGCGGGCGGCCCTCCAGTCGTGTGGTGTTGATTGGTTCGAGCATCGGGTAACGGTAAATCTGTCGCCGGCAGGAATTCCGAAGGCTGGATCCGCGTTTGATTTGGCGATAGCGGTGGGACTGTTGGCTGCGCGGGGAGTGGTTTCGCCTAAGGCCGTTGATGGAGCAGTGTTTATGGCGGAGCTCGGTTTGGACGGTTCGCTGCGTCCGATCCGAGGAGTGCTACCGGCGGTGGTTGGGGCGCGCCGTGAGGGGATGACGCAGGTTGTAGTGGCGGAGGATTCGCTCGCGGAGGCGAGGCTGCTACCCGGAGTGGAGGTTCTTGGTTTCGCTCATTTGCGTGATCTTGTTGCTCATTTCGGAGGCCGTTTGCCCGAGGGGTTGCCAGCTCTTTCCGCGCGCGAGGCCCCAGCTGTGCAGCCGGAGGTTTCGCATGCGCATGATGAGGTTGATTTAGCTGATGTGCGGGGCCAGGCGTTCGCGGCGGAGGGGCTGGTGTTGGCCGCGGCGGGCGGTCACCACTTGTTGTTGGTTGGTGAGCCGGGCGCGGGCAAGACGATGCTTGCTAAACGTTTGCCCACTATTTTGCCGCCTCTCGATGATGAGGATGCGATTGAGGTGACTGCGATCCACTCGATTTGCGGCACGTTCGACCCGTCGCGTGGGTTGATGAGGACTCCGCCAATCGAAACTCCGCATCATAGTGCGACGATGGCGGCGATTATTGGTGGAGGAACCGGGGTTCCGCGGCCGGGAGCGATTTCGCGGGCGCACGCGGGTGTTTTGGTGCTGGATGAGGCAGCTGAGTTTTCGCCCCAGGTGTTGGACGCGATGCGCCAGCCCTTGGAATCGGGGGTTGTGAATTTGCATAGGGCGCGCCATCACGTGGAGTATCCCGCCCGATTCCAATTGGTTCTAGCTTCTAATCCGTGTCCTTGTGGGCATGCGATTAGCCGGCGTAAGTCGTGTATGTGTTCGTCGTTGCAGCGTCGCCGCTACATGAGCCGGTTGTCGGGTCCGTTGCTGGATCGGATGGATATTCAGATACCGATGATGACACCGTCGCCAGCTGAGTTGTCGGATCCACCGGCGTATACGTCTGCGGATGCGCGCAAGCTCGTTGCGCAAGCGCGTGAGCGGGCACGCGAGCGGTGGCGTGGCACGCCTTGGACTATGAATGCACATGTTCCTTCGCGGCTCCTTCATGACCCGAAGTGCGGGATTGAGCCGGCGGTGTATAGGGGTGTGGAGCGCGCGATTGAGGACGGCACTTTGAGTTTGCGCGGTGCGGATCGAGTGTTGCGTCTTGCACTGACGATCGCGGATGTGCGCGGCGCGCGCAGGGTCGGCCTGTCAGAGCTCGTTAGTTCTTTGAAGTTTAGAAATGGGGTTGATAATGCGAATTCCTGATTTGACTAGTGAAAAAGAGGTTGCGTGCGCGTGGAGTGCCATCGTGGAGCCGGGCGACGTGGCTGCGGGGGTGTTGCGCGAGCAAATGGGTAGCGCCGCAGCGCTGGAATGGCTACTAACCCAACCGGACGTAGAGAAGCTTTCGCCGCAGATTTTATTTGACGAGGAGGGCCGCGAGCGCCCGTGGGTGAAGGCACTGAAGAGGTGGTTGCCTCGTGTGGAGGATTTGGATGTTCAGCGCGATTTGGATGCGTTGGCTCGGGTGGAGGGAACGGTGCTCTGGCCGGAGCATCCTGCTTGGCCCGAGGGGCTTAATGATCTGGGATTGGAGGCTCCGGCTGCGCTTTGGGTGCGTGGGGAGCTGAAGGCGATGCCGCGGGTAGCGATTGTGGGGGCGAGGGCATCAAGTTCGCACGGTAATTCGATTGCGCGTGATGTTGCGTTTGAGCTTGCCCGCAAGGGCGTGTGTGTGGTGTCGGGTGGAGCGTTTGGTATTGATGCGGCTGCTCACGTGGGCGCGTTGAAGGTGGGGCAGACGGTGGCGGTGATGGCCGGAGGAGTGTCGTACCTTTACCCGGCTTCCCACGCGGGCCTGTTTGAGCAGATCGAGCTGTCGGGCGCGATTGTGGCTGAGTGCCCGCCGGATTGGCGGCCAGCGCGGTGGCGTTTTTTGAGTCGGAACAGATTGATTGCGGCGTTATCGCAGGCGAGTGTGGTGGTGGAAGCATCATCGAGGTCAGGGGCTCTGGTGACTATTCGCCGCGCCCGGGAGATGGGTAGGCCGGTGGGGGCGTTTCCCGGTTCGGTGTCGTCGCAAATGTCAGCGGGTTGCAATGAGGCGATCCGTGAGGGCGTGACTTTGGTGACTGGCGTTGATGACATTTTGGAGTTGATGTCCGGCATCGGTGATTTCTTGTTTGATATGCCCGAGGGGAAGAAGCCGCGCCTAGATGCTGATGTGCAGCGCATTTTCGATGCGCTTCCAGCGAAGGGATCTGCAACGGTTCGTTGGGTAGCTCGAGCCGCTGGTTTGGGCGTGGATGAGGTGGAGCAGGGGATGACTACACTACTGTTGAAGAAGCTGGTTACGTGCGAGGGTGATGCTTTCGCGCGTTGCAGGTAGCGCACATACGCGGCGCGCCAGGCAGGACTAAAGTTGTGCCACCAGTGGTTGTAGTTGGTCATAGATTTGGGAGGAACATGGAGTTGCACGAGTCAACGCTCGATGTTCTGGCCAGATTTGAGCGCTATATGGCGCATAGTCGAGGCATGGCAGACCTTTCGGTGCACGCGTACATGAGCGATGTGTCCTCTGCTCTTGATTTTTGCCTGGGTGCGAGGCCATTTGATTCGGCTGAACTGACGCCGCGGGCGTTTCGTGCATGGGTTGCAACCAAGGTTCGCGAGGGGGGTTCGAGGGCATCTGTAGCGCGGTACGTGGCAAGTGTTCGCTTGTTTGGGCGATGGATGAAGCGTGAGGGAATCGCTCAGGTTGATCCAACTTTGAAGTTGAGGGCTGCGCGAGTGGATGAAACGCTCCCGCAGACGCTAACGGTCGATCAGGCTCGGTCTTTGTTTAACTATTTGCGCCAGCAAACAGAAGGTGGTGATCCGTGCGCTATTCGCGACTGGGCAATGGTTGAGGTCATGTATTCGTGCGGTATTCGTGTTGCGGAACTGACCGGCTTAAACCTGTCGCATTTGAACGCTGCCGAACGCACTTTGCGAGTTCTGGGCAAGGGCGACAAGGAGCGCGTGGTGCCGTACGGCAAGCCAGCTCATGATGCGCTGCGCGTTTGGATTGAAACGGGCCGCCCTGCCCTCGTTACTGATAGCGGCGAGCAGGCGTTGTTCTTAGGCGCTCGCGGTGGGCGCATTAGTCAACGCATTGTCCGAGGACGCCTGGAGTCCGCATGCGCCAGTGCCGGTGTTCCGGTGATTTCCCCGCATGGTTTGCGTCATAGCGCGGCAACTCACATGTTGGAAGGTGGCGCTGATTTGCGCGCGGTGCAGGATTTGCTGGGGCACTCGTCGCTACAAACTACGCAGCGATACACACATGTGGATGCGCGCCGTTTGAGCGCGATTATGAACCAGGCTCATCCTCGGGCGTGAGTGGGGGGCATGATCGATCGCCAACGGTCCCAGTAGTTATTCTTCCAGGGGCTTGAGTATGGGCTCTCCGAAGATGAGGGCGAGGGGGTTTAAGTACAGGTATTTGTTAACTTTGGCTCCCCAGTGCAGGCAATCTGAATCGTGACCGGCTTCAAGGTGACCAACCACGTCACCGGCTTGTACAAACGAGTTTTTCGCGACTGTGGGAGAGACCGGCTCAAACGTGGAGCGTACGCCGTTGGCATGTCTAATAGAAACTAAGTTCCGGTTGAAGAATTCTCCGGCGTAAACCACTGTGCCGTCGGCAGGAGCGTGAATTGCGGCTCCCGCACCAGGGCAGATGTCCACCCCGCGATGTCCTGACGCCCAGGGACTATTCGGCGGGTCGAATAGGCGTCCAACAGGTATGGGAGGTGCTACCGGCATTTGCCAGGAGATCACCACGGAGGGGTCGTATCCACTATGCGAGGGAGAAAGAGTGGGGCTATGCGAGGCTTCGGATCCGCTATTGGTCCGAGAATACGTGCCGCCCACGGTTTGAAAATGTGTACTTCCCACCCAAGCAGAAGAACTGTAGCCTTCGACGAATGTCTCACCCCGGGCAGGTGCGCCAACCATGCTGAGTAACGCACTGCCCGTCCCAAGGGCGGCCAGCAGAGCCATGAATCGATGCGCTAACTCCATGCAGGGTAGGCTACGAACAACGGTTAGCGGCAGCGATTTCGAAGCAAAAAGATTGTGGATATGCCGGGTTTGTGCTCCCTGTGGAAACACGTATGGGGGCGCGTTGTGTGAGCCGTGAAACATGTGGGCGTAAAAGGAGCCTTCAAAGTTCCTAAACGCCCAGATTTTAGCTAGAATCGACGCGGCACCTGCTTGCAGGTGACTATCGCGCGTCCAAATCCGCGTAAGCGGCGTGACCAGCTTCGGTCCCTTCGGGGTGTTGGCTCGTGGGCGCTAGGGCCTTAGGGCAGTAACTGTAATTTTGAGTGGCTAACGCTGCTCGTGAATGGTGCTTTGCACCGAGAGGAAGAGACATGGCTGTTGTAACCATGCGTCAGCTTCTGGAAAGTGGTGTCCACTTTGGTCACCAGACCCGTCGCTGGAATCCGAAGATGAAGCGCTTCATCCTGACTGAGCGTAACGGCATCTACATCATTGACCTGCAGAAGACGGTCGAGGATATTGACAAGGCTTACGAGTTCGTGAAGGAAATGGTTGCTCACGGTGGCAACATCCTGTTTGTTGGCACGAAGAAGCAGGCTCAGGAAGCTATTGAAGAGCAGGCTGAGCGCGTTGGTATGCCTTACGTGAACCACCGCTGGCTGGGCGGTATGCTGACGAACTTCTCCACGGTTTCTAAGCGTCTTCAGCGCATGAAGGAGCTTGAGGAGATCGATTTCGCGGATGTTGCCGGTTCGGGCCACACCAAGAAGGAACTTCTCATGATGGAGCGTGAGAAGAATAAGTTGCAGCGTTCGCTGGGCGGTATTCGCGACATGGCTAAGCTGCCTTCGGCTATTTGGGTTGTTGACACCAACAAGGAGCACCTTGCGATTGCTGAGGCCCGCAAGCTGAACATCCCGGTTGTGGCTGTGCTTGATACCAACTGTGATCCGGATGAGGTCGATTACGGCATCCCGGGTAACGATGATGCTATTCGCGCTGTTGCGCTTTTGACCCGCGTTGTCGCTGACGCCTGTGCAGCGGGCCTGATGGCTCGTTCGGAGCGTCGTCAGAAGTCGGGCGCTGAGGATGCCAGTGCAGAGCCGATGGCTGAGTGGGAGCGTGAGCTTCTGGAGAGCGCCGAAGGCGAGCAGAAGGCTGAGGACGCCGATAAGGCTGAAGAGGCCGGCAAGGCTGAGGTGGCTGCCGAAGAGCAGGCACCGGAGGCTGAGTAATCTAAGGCTGAGTAAGCCTTTCCACTAATACTTGAAGAGGAAAGATTTTCATGGCGAACTACACTGCTGCCGATGTGAAGGCTCTGCGCGAGCAGACCGGCGCGGGCATGATGGATGTTAAGAAGGCGCTTGACGAGGCCAACGGCGACAAGGAAAAGGCGATGGAGATCATTCGTCTTGCTGGTCTGAAGTCGCTGTCTAAGCGTGAAGATCGTACGGCCGGCGCCGGCCTTATTGCTGGCGAGGTTGTTGATGGCAAGGTCGGCGTTATGGTTGAGGCGAATGCGGAGACCGACTTCGTGGTGAAGAATGAGAAGTTCATTGACTTCGCTTCGAAGGTTTTGGCCGCGGCTGTTAAGAGCGGCGCTACGTCCACGCAGGATCTGCTTGAGCAGCCTGCTGAGGATGGCACGGTTAAGGACCTGGTTGACGGTCTTGGCGCTGTTATTGGCGAGAAGATTGAGGTCGGCAAGGTTGCGCACATGGAGGGCGAGAACGTTGAGTTGTACCTCCACCACTCGTCGGCTGACCTGCCGGCGCAGGTTGGTGTGCTGGTAGCAACTGATGCGGCTGGTGCTGAGGTTGCTCGCGACATCGCGATGCATATTGCTGCGTTCTCCCCGCTCTACCTGGATCGCACGACGGTTCCGGCTGAAGTTCTGGAGAAGGAGAAGGAAACCCTTACGAAGCTGACGCTCCAGGAGGGTAAGCCCGAGCACATCGTTCCGAAGATCGTCGAGGGCCGTCTGAATGCGTTCTACGCGGAGAACTGCCTTGTTGATCAGGATTACGCTCGCGATCCTTCGAAGAAGGTTGGCGACGTTCTAAAGGAGCACGGCGCTAAGGTTACGGATTTCGTTCGTTTCCACGTGGGTGCCTAGTAAGTTCCCGATTGTAGCCCCGACCCTTGCTTGCAAGGGCGGGGCTACGGTCATATATCCGTTAAACTATGTGTTGAGTTAGTGCACCGCGATTTGTATTTGTGGAGGGGTTGCAGCTGATGGCTGAGCAGTCTGGCGCCGGGCGGCGCGTTCTTTTGAAGTTGTCTGGCGAGGTTTTCGGCGGCGGAGAGATTGGCCTTGACCCGTCGGTGGTGAACATGATTGCCGCGCAGATTGCGCAGGCGGTTCGCGAGGGCGTCCAGGTTGCTGTGGTTGTGGGTGGAGGCAATTTCTTCCGCGGTGCGGAGCTGTCTCGGCATGGTCTGGATAGGGCTCGGGCTGACTACATGGGCATGCTCGGCACGGTGATGAACGCGCTTGCGCTTCAGGATTTCTTGGAGCAGCAGGGCGTATCTACACGCGTGCAGTCCGCGATTTCGATGAGGCAGGTTGCTGAGCCTTACATTCCGCTCCGCGCGATCCGTCATTTGGAAAAGGGGCGTGTCGTGGTGTTTGGCGCGGGCGCGGGGTTGCCGTATTTCTCAACGGACACGGTGTCGGCGCAGAGGGCGCTGGAGACGCGCTGTTCGGAGCTGTTAGTGGCAAAGAACGGTGTGGATGGAATTTATACTGCTGATCCTCGAGTGGAACCTGATGCGCAACGTCTCGATTATGTGACGTATTCGGAGGCACTCGCGCGTGGGTTGAAGGTAGTTGATGCGGCGGCGTTCTCACTGTGTCAGGAAAACAGTCTTAACATGCGCGTGTTTGGCATGAATGAGCCGGGCAATGTTACCGACGCGCTACTTGGGAAGAAGATCGGTACGTTGGTAACTAATGAAGATTGCGAGAAGGAGAACTAAGAAATGATCGAAGATGCTCTACTTGAGGCCGAAGATGGCATGGAGCGTGCTGTCGCAGCTGCAAAGAAGGATTTCGGAAATATTCGTACGGGCCGCGCTAATCCGGAGATGTTTAACTCCATTCTCGTGGACTACTACGGTGCGATGACGCCGTTGCAACAGCTTGCTTCGGTGCAGATTCCGGAGGCTCGTATGGTGCTGGTAAGCCCGTATGACCGCGGTTCGGTGCAGGCCATTATTCAGGCGATTCGCGATGCGGATTTGGGTATTAATCCAACGGACGACGGCAATCTGATTCGTTGCACGTTGCCGGCGCTCACTGAGGAACGTCGTCGCGATTACGTGAAGCAGGCTCGTACCCGTGCGGAGGAGGGACGCATTTCGATCCGTAATGAGCGTCGCCGCGCGAAGGAAGAACTTGAGCGGATTAAGAAGGACGGCGAAGCCGGCGAGGACGAAGTTGAGCGCGGCGAGAAGCAGCTTGAGGATCTGACGAAGAAGTTCGTGACCCTTGTTGATAGTGAGCTGGAGGCCAAGGAAAAGGATCTGATGACCGTTTAATACGGTAAGTAGGATGTCTGTGGATTTACGACGTATTACCCATCCGGGGCCAACTGAAAACCATAAGCCGTTACCATCGTCGGGGCGGGCAGGGCGTAACCTTCCCGCCGCGATTGGTGTGGGGGTTGGTTTAGCGGCGCTGTTCCTCGCAGTCTTGTTTATTTCGAACGAGGCGTTTGTGGTGCTGGTGTCAGCTGCTGTGGTGCTGGCCCTGCGGGAGCTCGCAGGAGCTTTCGCACGGAAGAATCGTGAGATCGTGCTACCGCTAGCCTGGGTTGGTGGCGTTGGTATGGTTGTGTGCGCCCATTTTTTGGGCTTGGAGGCCGTGCTGGGCGCGCTGACGGTAACGGTGTTTGCCGTGGCGGTGTGGAAGCTGTTGGATGGGCGTAGTCCGCAGGCGGTGCTAGACATCATGGTGACGACGTTCGCGCTGATTTACGTGGCGTTGTTGGCGTCGTTTGTGGTGTTGATTTTGGATTCTCCGGGCGCGCAGGCCGGTGTGATTACTTGGGTTTTGTTGTGTGTCGCTAACGATACGGGCGGTTGGGCGTTTGGAATCATGTGGGGTAAACACCCTATGGCTCCGAAGATCTCGCCGAAAAAGTCTTGGGAGGGCTTCGCCGGTTCGCTCGTGTTCTCAATCGCTGCTGGTATTGGTGGAATGGTTTGGCTCGGCGGGGCCTGGTGGCTAGGTATCCCGCTGGCGTTACTAACTACGGTTGCCGGAACGTTTGGTGATTTGATCGAGTCGCTGATCAAGCGTGATGTTGGCTTGAAAGACATGTCTAACATGCTGCCGGGTCACGGTGGTTTGATGGATCGGCTCGATTCACTGTTGATGACAGCCCCAGTGGTCTATTTCTTCTTGAAGGTGGCTTTGCAGTGGTAGAAGCAAGCAAGCGCTCGGGCCGCCAGGTGATGCCGACGGATCAGGCTCCGGAGGGTGCGAAAACTCCCGATGCGAAGCCGGTCTTGTCGTTTGCTCCGCGCAGGCGGGGAAAGCCGCCGGCACATTTGGCAGATTTGGATTTCGAGGAGCGCGGCCACGTCCTCGTGGAGCAGGGATTACCTAAGTTCCGGGCGGATCAGTTGTCGCGCCACTACTTCCAGCGTCACATAGCGGATCCTGCGTTAATGAGTGACCTGCCAAAGAACATGGCGGAGCAGGTTGAGAAGTCGCTCATGCCGAGGTTGATCAAGAAGGTTCACACTCTTGCAACGGATGACGGGATGACGCTGAAGCATCTGTGGGAGCTTTACGATGGGGCGCGGGTAGAGTCGGTGCTCATGCGCTATCCGGGCCGCACAACGCTGTGTATTTCGAGCCAGGCTGGTTGCGGTATGGCGTGCCCATTTTGCGCAACCGGTCAGATGGGGCTGACACGTAACCTTTCCACCGCGGAGATCATCGAGCAGGTGCGCATGGCGCATGTGGCGTGTGAGAGTGGAGAAGTTGAGGGCGGTCCAACCCACCTGTCGAACGTGGTGTTTATGGGGATGGGAGAGCCGCTCGCGAACTACCGTTCCATTGTGCAGGCCCTCAAGCGGATGACTGATGAACCGCCGCGTGGGTTTGGCATGTCGGCACGAGGAATAACGGTGTCCACGGTTGGCTTGGTGCCCGGAATCGATAAGCTTGCACAGCTGGGGCTTCCCGTAACGCTCGCAGTTTCGTTGCACGCGCCTGATGATGAGCTGCGCGATGAGCTGATTCCGATTAACTCGCGTTGGAAGGTTGGCGAGTTGCTGGATGCGGCGCGACGTTATTTCGTGAAGACGGGCAGGCGCGTGTCGATCGAGTACGCGCTAATTAAAGACATGAATGATCACGCGTGGCGTGCGAAGCTCCTGGCCGACGAGTTGAATAAGCGCGGACACGGCTGGGCGCATGTGAATCCGATCCCGCTAAATCCAACGCCGGGCTCGATTTGGACTGCCTCCACCCCGCACGTGATGAAGGAATTCGTTGAAACACTGCGTGATAACGGGATCGCAACTACCATTCGTGATACACGTGGATCAGATATTGACGGGGCTTGTGGCCAGTTGGCTACCTCGGTGAAGAATAAAGAGGGGCGTCAGTAATGAGTAGCTTTTTCCCAACAGTGGGATTTTTTCGCAAGGGTTATAACAAGGACGAGGTAGATGCGTTCTTCAAACAGGCACGCGCGGTTTATGAGGGGGATCGTGCAAGTTTGGGAATAACATCCGAACAGGTTCGCCGTACGGTGTTTGCTTTGAAGAGGCGCGGTTACGATCCGGCCGTGGTTGATGCTGCGCTGGATCGTTTGGAGTCGGCTTTTATCTCTAGCGAGCGCGCGAATCACGTGGCGGTTAATGGCGAGGACGTCTGGTTGGATCACGTGGCCGACCGTGCAACGACGCTGTACCCGCGTTTGGTTCGCCCTCTGGGTAACCGTTTTGCGCATCCGGAGGCAAAGGAGCGCGGATACCGGGTTGAAGAGGTGGACGCGTTCCTGGATCGAATTGCTCGTTTCTTTGATGATGAAGAAAAGCTCACCGCTGATGAGATCCGCCAGGTAACGTTTCCGAGTGCGAAGGGCGGCGACGCTTACCTCGAGGGGCCCGTGGACGCGTACCTGTCACGCGCAATCGATATTCTCTTGTCGATCGAGTAGTCATGTCTCGTCCACTTTCACTTCTTGGTTCTACCGGTTCTATCGGAACGCAGGCACTTGATGTTGTGCGTGCTAATCCTTCGATTGTCCAGGTCGTGGCTCTGGCTGCGGGTGGGTCTAATATTGACCTGTTGCTCAAGCAGGCGCAGGAGTTTCAGCCTCGGGTAGTCGCGGTGGCTTCAGGGAATGAGGCCGCTATTGCTAGCGCGATGAGGCAGCGAGGTATTGAAGCGGAGCTGTGGGTTGGCGCGGATGCGATAGTGAGCGCTGCGGGCATGCTAGATGAGGATGGCATCGTTCTGAACGGCGTGACGGGCGGCGTAGGATTGCAGCCTACCCTTGCAGCGCTTGACTCGGGTGCCCGTTTGGCGCTTGCAAACAAAGAGTCGCTGGTGGTGGGCGCAGCCCTGGTTCGGGCGGCTATGCAAAGACCCGGTCAGATCCTCCCGGTCGATTCTGAGCACTCTGCGATTTTCCAGTGTTTGGTTCCGGGCCGCCACGAGAAGGGGCTGACGTCTGAGGTTGTCACGGGTAGGTCGGAGGTAGATCACCTGGTGCTCACGGCGTCGGGAGGTCCGTTCCGCGGTAAGAAGCGCGCCGATTTGCAAAATGTTAGCCCCGCGCAGGCTCTTAATCACCCAACTTGGGATATGGGCCCGGTGGTGACGATAAATTCGTCCACGCTGATGAATAAAGGCCTGGAACTGATTGAAGCGCATGTCTTGTTTGATATCGATCCGGGCGACATTGAGACCGTGGTTCACCCACAGTCAATTGTACATTCTATGGTGACGTTTAAGGATGGAGCTACGATTGCGCAGGCTTCGCCTCCCGATATGCGTTTACCGATTGCACTGTCCCTCTCGTGGCCGCAACGTTTGGATCATGTGCAGCAGCCGGTGAGGTGGAA
Source organism: Actinomyces sp. HMSC075B09 (assembly GCF_001812395.1). Lineage (NCBI taxonomy): Bacteria > Bacillati > Actinomycetota > Actinomycetes > Actinomycetales > Actinomycetaceae > Actinomyces > Actinomyces sp. HMSC075B09. Next base: position 40,072 of record NZ_KV808739.1, on the reverse strand, counting down.
TGAGCGTGCGAGCTGGACGTTCGAACCCGTGGATAACGATACTTTCCCAGCGCTCAACTTGGCTCGGGCCGCAGTTAGCGCCTCGCCGACTCATCCGAGCGTCATGAACGCTTCCAACGAGGTGTGTGTGGACGCTTTCATTCACGGTAATCTGCCCTATCTTGACATCGTGGACACGGTTGCGAAGGTAACCGAGGCGCACGAGGGCATTGCCGAGCCTGATCTTGACGATATTTTGAACGCTGAGGCGTGGGCGCGCGAAAAAACGAAGGAACTTATTGGAGGCCGCGTTTGAGTTACGCGATCGGCATTTTGCTCGCGATTGTGGCGCTAATGATCTCGGTTGCCCTGCACGAGCTTGGCCACATGATTCCGGCTAAAAAGTTCGGTGTCTACGTGCCGCAGTACATGGTGGGATTTGGTCCAACTTTGTATTCGAAGCAGGTAGGGGACACCGAATATGGCGTGAAGGCGATTCTGCTTGGCGGCTACGTGCGTTTGGCGGGAATGTATGCTCCGCCGCGCGAGGGAGTGAAGCTGACCAACCGCAAGGGGCAGATGACTCTTGCGCAGGAGGCTCGTTTGTCCTCGGCAGAGGAGTTGCCTGAGGGACGCGAATGTCAAGCGTTCTACAACCTGTCGGTCCCAAAGAAGCTCATAGTAATGCTGGGTGGGCCGGTAACTAACCTGTTACTCGCAGTGGTTCTTTTTGCGGTAATCGTGCTTGGTTTTGGTTTTAATGTGGCCACAACTACGCTGGACCAGGTTCCCCAGTGTATTGGCACTACTTCGCAAACTTGCACTGAGGAGAATCCGAAGTCTCCGGCGTATGAGGCAGGTTTGCGAGCCGGCGATAAGATCGTATCTTGGGGGCCGGTGCAGGCAAGTGCGTGGGCTGACGTTGTGAGTGCTATTGAGCATCAGGACGGCGCGGCAAAGGTAGTTGTGGAACGCGATGGTGCGTTGCAAGAGTTTGATGTGACACCGGTTCAGGTGGGTGAGCGCAAGGTTGCTGGCATCATTTCCAAGGTGGAACGTGAGCGCGGCACCGCCCGCGACGTCGGTGATATTACGTGGCAGACCTTCAAAGGAACGGCCTCTATCGTGGCTGTTTTGCCCCGCGCCGTGTGGGACGTTGGAGTGCAGCTGTTTACGGATGCTCCTCGAGATCCGAATTCTGTGCTGTCAGTGGTGGGCGTTGGCCGGATTGCAGGTGAGGTTTCTGCAGAGCAGGGCGTGGGGATTGTAGACCGGGCAATGCTTTTGCTGAGCCTGTGGGCGTCCTTGAACATGGCGCTGTTCGTGTTTAACTTGATCCCGCTACCGCCGCTTGATGGGGGACACGTGGCAGGCGCTCTCTGGGAGGGCCTGCGCCGGACTTTCAACCGCGTCACGGGAAGGCCGGATCCAGGGCCGGCGGATACGGCCCGCATGGTGCCAGTGTCTTATGTGATTTTTGTTTTGCTGATGGCCATGACGGTGCTCCTCGTTGTAGCCGATATTATTAAGCCGATTAGCCTAGTCTAGGAACTGTTAATAGTTTGCCAGGAATCACCTGGCGCTGATTTTTGGGAGATGTCATCGTGACCGAGATTGCCCTGGGAATGCCAAAGGTGAACGGAGCCCCGTTCCCGCGTAAGAAGACGCGTCTGATACACGTGGGGGATGTTCCAGTGGGCGGTGGTTCACCGATTTCGGTGCAGTCGATGACCACTACGAAGACCACTGATATTGGTGCAACTTTGCAGCAGATTGCTGAGCTCACCGCCGCCGGTTGCGACATCGTGCGCGTCGCGGTGCCATCGGCTGATGATGCGGAGGCGTTGCCCATTATTGCGAAGCAGTCCACGATCCCCGTTATTGCCGACATTCACTTCCAGCCGCGTTACGTTTTCAAAGCGATCGAGGCGGGTTGTGCGGCAGTACGCGTAAACCCGGGCAACATTCGTAAGTTTGATGACCAGGTTAAAGACATCACGAAGGCCGCGGCGGACGCGGGCGTGTCTTTGCGCATTGGCGTAAATGCTGGCTCGCTCGATCCACGCTTGTTGAAGAAGTATGGAAAAGCAACGCCGGAGGCCCTCGCGGAGTCGGCGATGTGGGAGGCGTCTTTGTTTGAGGAGCACGACTTCCACGACTTCAAGATTTCAGTTAAGCACCACGATCCGGTGACGATGATCCGGGCTTACGAGATTCTTTCGGAAAGCGGCGACTGGCCGCTACACCTTGGTGTGACAGAGGCGGGGCCTGAGTTTCAGGGAACGATCAAGTCCGCAACGGCGTTCGGCGCGCTCTTGCGCCAGGGGATTGGCGACACGATTCGCGTTTCGCTGTCCGCTCCTCCGGTTGAGGAGGTCAAGGTGGGTATCGAAATCCTGCAGTCGCTTGGCCTGCGCGAACGTACCCTCGAAATCGTTTCTTGTCCGTCTTGTGGTCGCGCGCAGGTGGACGTTTACACGCTCGCAAATGAAGTTAACGAGGGGTTGAAGGACCTCACGGTTCCTTTGCGCGTGGCGGTAATGGGCTGTGTTGTGAACGGCCCCGGTGAGGCCCGCGAAGCTGATCTTGGCGTGGCGTCTGGCAACGGCAAGGGCCAGATTTTCATCAAGGGTCAGGTGGTTGACACCGTTCCTGAGGCCGAGATTGTGCCTGCCCTTTTGAAGTATGCGAATGAGATTGCGCAAACGATGGGCCTTGAAGAGGGTTCCGGTAGCGTTGACGTGATCAGCTGATTTTACGGCTTCTAATATCTTGTTAATTCGATGAGAGATGGCATCGTTTCCTCTCATCACGCTTTGCAGTTAGGCTGGTAATCGTGCTTACTAACATGTCTGAATTTTTCCTGCGGACGCTTCGTGAAGATCCCGCAGATGCGGAAGTTGCAAGCCACAAGCTGATGGTGCGCGCCGGCTACATTCGTCGTGTGGCTCCGGGCATCTACACGTGGTTGCCTCTTGGTTTGAAGGTTTTGCGTAACATCGAGCAGGTTGTGCGTGAAGAGATGGCTGCGATTGGGGCCCAGGAAGTCCACTTCCCGGCGCTACTGCCGCGCGAGCCGTATGAGAAAACCAACCGGTGGGAAGAATACGGGCCAAACCTCTTCCGGTTGAAGGACCGCAAGGATGGCGATTACCTGCTTGCGCCAACGCATGAAGAGATGTTTACGCTCGCGGTTAAGGACATGTACTCCTCGTATAAGGATTTGCCGCTTTCGCTGTATCAGATTCAAACGAAGTATCGCGATGAGGCGCGTCCACGTGCGGGCGTGATTCGCGGCCGCGAGTTCGTGATGAAGGACTCTTACAGCTTCGATATTGATGATGAGGGGCTCGCTAAGTCTTATGAGCTACACCGGAAGGCGTATCAGCGTGTATTTGAGCGCCTCGGTTTGCCGTTTGTGATTGTGGCCGCGCAGTCAGGCGCTATGGGCGGTTCGCGTTCAGAGGAGTTCCTCTATCCGAACCCTATGGGTGAGGACACGTTTGTGCGTTCTCCTGGCGGTTACGCAGCAAATGCGGAGGCGGTTGTAACGCCGGTTCCAGATTCCGTGGATTACTCGAATACGCCGGCTAAGGAATTGCGTCATACGCCGGACGCGAAGACCATTTCCGCACTTGTCGATCTTTCAAATGAGCTTTATCCGCGCGAGGATCGTCCGTGGGAAGCGGGGGACATGCTGAAGTCGTATGTCGTGACGCTGACGCATCCCGATGGCACGCGCGAAGTTGTAAACATTGGTATCCCGGGCGACCGGGAGGTAGATGAGAAGCGCCTTGAGGCCGCTTTTGCGCCCGCCGAAGTAGAACAGGCAACGCCCGAGGACCTTGCGAAACATCCGGAGTTGGTGGCCGGTTATTTGGGGCCCGAGGTAGTGGGGCCAAACTCGTCGAACCGAACGACTGACGAGGACGGCAACCCGACGGGCTCGGTGCGCTTCTTCGTTGACCCGCGGGTTGTGGAGGGCACGGCTTGGATCGCTGGTGGTAATAAGCCTGATTACCACGTGTACAACCTGGTGATGGGCCGCGACTTCACGGCCGATGGCACGGTTGAGGTTGCTGAGGTGAAGGAGGGAGATCCGGCCCCGGATGGTTCCGGTCCGCTTGAGCTTGCACGCGGTATCGAGGTAGCGCACATCTTCCAGCTCGGTCGCAAGTACGCAAAGGCGTTGGACCTTTCGGTGCTGGATCAAAATGGCAAGTCGCAGGTGGTTACCATGGGCTCGTACGGCCTGGGTATCTCCCGCGTGGTTGCAGCCATGGCGGAGAGCCACCACGATGATCTTGGCTTGTCTTGGCCAATGGTTGTGGCGCCGTTCCACCTGCAGGTGCTTGCGGCGGGTAAGGGCGAACAGATCGCTGATACCGCGGCTGACATTTCTCAGGCTGTGTCGGATGCTGGTTTCGACGTGCTTTACGATGATCGTCCGAAGGTATCGGCGGGCGTGAAGTTTGCTGATGCTGAACTGCTGGGCATGCCGTATGTCCTTGTTGTCGGGCGCGGCTTGAAGAACGGTGTGGTTGAGTTCCGCGACCGTCGCGGCGGTGTCTCAAAGGAGATTCCGGTTGAAGAAGCAAAGCAGATTATTATTGCCGAGCTTGAAGCGAATAGGGGGTCAGCCAAGTGACATACCGTGAGATTAGGGTTATTGGCGACCCGGTTTTGCGCACGCCATGTGAGTGGATCACTGACATTGACGATTCGGTGAAGAGCCTCGTTGAGGACTTGCTAGAGAACGTCGATGAGGAGGGACGCGCAGGTCTTGCTGCCCCTCAAATCGGCGTTGGGTTGCGGGCCTTTTCTTGGAATATCGATGGCGAGATCGGTTATGTGCTCAATCCGAAACTGGTTGAAGTTTCAAAGGACGAGTACCAGGACGGTGACGAGGGGTGCCTCTCGGTTCCCGGCTTGTGGTTCCCAACAAAACGCGCGTGGTATGCCCGTGTTGAGGGGATTGACCTAGATGGTAAGAAGATTACGGTCGAGGGCGAAGAACTAATGGGACGTTGCCTGCAACACGAAACGGACCACCTGGAGGGAATGCTGTACCTAGATCGCTTGGATCGTGCAACGCGCAAGAAGGCATTGCGCAAGGTTCGTGAAATCATGTAATGATGCGCTAGTTGGTAGAAAGCCCCGCTTTGGCGGGGCTTTTGCCATGATTTAGCGAAGTTTTATGCTCTGACGCGTGCTGGCATTGCACTGCGTTGGAGACGCAGACTAGCGTGAGAGAGATTTTTAGGACACAATGGGGAAAGCACCGCTGGATCGGTTAGCCTTTGACGCTTGAGGACGTAGGGGAAGACGAACCTCAAGGAAAAGGGAGGCACCATGTCCGGAAGTTACACCCGCGGTGTTCTTTTCGTACACTCATGTCCGCCAGCACTATGCCCACACGTTGAGTGGAACGTTGCGTCGGTGCTGGATCAGGACGTGCGTTTGGAATGGACCCAGCAGGGCGCTGTGCCCGGCCTTATGCGCGCTGAGTTTTCTTGGGTTGGCCCCGTGGGAACGGGGGCGCAGTTAGCTTCTGCACTTAGAGGTTGGGACGATCTGCGCTACGAGATCACCGAGGAAGCCGTGCGGGGTTCGGACGGTGCAAGGTGGTGTCACACGCCTGATCTTGGTATTTTCCATGCTCCAATGGATGCTTCGGGGAACATGATGGTCCCTGAGGATCGTATTCGCTCGGCGATGGAGGCAACGGATCCAGCAGAGTTGCGCGAGCGCCTTAATCTTGCATTGGGCGCGGCGTGGGATGAAGAGTTGGAGCCGTTTAGGTACGCGGGCGATGGTGTGTCCGTGCGCTGGCTTCACCGAGTTGGTTAGTGAGGATTATCCGTGGGAATCTCGATTGCCGAAATGCTCGGCTATGACCTGTCGGATGAGCAACCCGAAGAATCAAGTAGCGAGTCTGTAAGTGAGAACTCAGACGCGGATGAGGTCGAGGCGGCAGTGGTTGCCGCTCTCCTCGATGAATCAACGGTTGAGGCACAGGATTTTCGCTCCGATATGAGCCTTGCTGATGATTTTGATCTTGATGAGATCGGCCTTTACGCGGTGATTGCGGCTGTAGAGCAAGACCTCAAGATCAGCTTGAAAGATACTGACGTGGCGCAGTTGCAGACCCTGGAAGATCTCGTTGCCCTAGCCCGTGAAACCAGGGGTTGAATCGCCGAAGAAGCTTTGTACTCTATGTGAAGCGTGCCCCTCGATCCACTAAAAACGTGAACTAAGTTACATAGACTGGACTGTAAGTTCAACCGTTAGGGGTGAGCAATGACGGTCCACGGAAGGGTTTGGCAGCCGCGCGAGAAGGCGCAAGTTTTCCCCACTTGGGCGGCGAAGCTTGCGATGTCGATTACCGGGCTTGTGATGCTCGCGTTTGTATTCGTACACATGCTCGGCAATTTGAAAATTTTTGCATCGCACGAAGACTACAACGCATATTCGAAGTGGCTACGCGAGGCGTTTACTCCGCTCTTGCCATACGAGGGATTGCTGTGGATTGCTCGCATTGTGCTCGGCGCCTGCCTGCTCATCCACGTGTTATGTGCGCTACTCGTGTGGAAGAGGTCCCGGGCTAATACTGCAAACGCGCGGCCGAAGGGTTTGAGCGGCTATTTCGCTAAGATGATGCTCCCTACGGGGATCGTGCTTCTGGCTTTCGTGTTTGTGCACATCTTGGATCTGACGGTTGGAGCGCTGGTGCAGCCGGCTTCATTCCAGCACCCAGACGAGCAGTTTTATGCGGCAACCAACATGATCGCCTCGTTGGATCGGCCGGTTATGGCCGTCTTTTACCTGATCGTGCTGCTCGCTCTTGCCATTCATTTGGCGCACGGTTTTGAGCTTGCGATTAATGACCTCGGCGTAACTTCGAGTTCTTGGCGCAAGTGGATGCGGGCAATCGGGATTCTGCTTGCCATATTGATTTTGGTGGGGGACGCGGCCGTGGTTTTGAGCGCGAATCTAGGAGCGGTGTGATGACTATTTTGAAAGGAAACGTTCTGGATGGGAACGTTCCACAGGCAGATGAGCCGGCCTCGCGCTGGGATGAACACAAACAGCGCATGCGCCTGGTTTCCCCATCAAATCGGCGAAAGTTCCGCGTGCTCGTGGTTGGAACTGGGCTCGCGGGAGCGGGCGCGGCGTCCACGCTCGCGGAGCTTGGATACAACGTTACGGCAGTTACCTATCACGATTCGCCAAGGAGGGCGCACTCGGTTGCCGCTCAAGGTGGAATTAATGCGGCGCGGGGTAAGCGCGTGGATGGTGATGGCTTGCTCCGGTTCGTGACGGACACGATAAAAGGCGGTGACTTTCGAGCACGAGAGGCCGAGGCCTGGAGGCTTGCGCAGGAGTCCAACCGGGTGATCGATCACCTCTGCGCACACGGGGTGCCGTTTGCGCGAGAGTACGACGGGGCGTTGTCGAACCGCTCATTCGGTGGCGTGCAGGTGTCGCGCACGTTTTATTCGCGGGGGCAGACGGGACAGCAGTTGCAGATTGCGGCTCATCAGTCGCTATTGCGACAGGTGGCAGCTGGGCGCGTCGAGTTGTGGATTCGCCACGAAATGTTGGATTTGATTGTCGAGGACGGCCGAGCCGTGGGCGCGGTGGTGCGCAGTCTTATCACGGGTGAACTCACCTGCCTCATGGCTGATGCGGTTGTACTTGCTACGGGCGGGTACGGCAACGTGTACAAGTATTCGACGCTAGCTAAGAACTCGAATGCGACTGCCGCGTGGAGGGCGCATCGGCGTGGGGCTGCGATAGCGAATACGTCTTTCATCCAGTTCCACCCAACCGCGCTACCAGTGGAGAATGAATGGCAGTCAAAAACCACCCTAATGAGTGAGTCTTTGCGGAACGACGGCCGTATTTGGGTGCCGAGCCGGGCTGGCGATGATCGGCCTGCCAATGAGATTCCTCAGGCCGAGCGAGACTACTACTTGGAGCGGAAGTATCCGGCTTTCGGTAACCTCACTCCGCGTGATGTGGCTTCGCGGGCGGCGCGTGAGCAGATCATTTCTGGCCACGGGGTAGGCCCGAAGAAGAACGCGGTCAACCTGGACTTTTCCGACGCGATCGCACGGCTAGGCAAAGGCGTGTTGAACGAGCGTTACAGCAACCTGTTCGACATGTACTTTGATGTGACGGGGGAGGACCCGCGGGAAACTCCGATGCGTATCGCTCCGGGCGCACACTTCACCATGGGTGGGCTATGGGTGGACTACAACCTGATGTCTACGATTCCGGGTCTGTTTGTTGCCGGCGAGGCATCTTATGCCTACCACGGGGCAAACCGGCTGGGCGCAAACTCGTTGCTCTCAGCGTGCGTGGATGGCTTCTTCGTTATTCCAAACGTGGTGCCCAACTACTTGGCTACGCTATTGGGCACGAAGCGTCCAGATGCTGGCAGTGCGGCCGCCCTGTTCACACTTTCAGAGGTGAAGAGCCGAATACTGAAGTTGAGGGCCGCAACGGGAACCACCCCCGCAATAGATATCCACGCGGAGCTGGGCAACATCATGTACGAACACTGCGGGGTTTCGCGCTCAAAGGAGGGGCTGGAGAAGGGCATAGAGAAGGTAGATTACCTGCGGCGAAACTACTTGAACAACCTTCGGGTCACTGGCTCGCAACTCAAACTGAATCAGGATCTAGAACAGGCTCTGCGCGTGCAAGACTACCTGGAGCTTGCCCAAACCATGTGCGTTGATGCTTGGCACCGCGAAGAATCCTGCGGCGCGCATTTCCGTGAAGAATACAGTTTCGAGGGCGAGGCCGTTAGGAATGACAATCAGTGGATGCACACTACGGCTTGGCGAACTAAGGATTGGGACTCAGATCCGGTATTCATTGAAGACCGCGAGCCCCTGCATTTTGAAGCGGTTCAGCCGACAACGAGGAGCTACAAATGATTAAGCTAAAAGTTTGGCGCCAAGACCGTCCGGGCACTCGCGGCCAGTTTAAAACGTACGAGGTCGAAGCTGACCCCAACATGTCGTGGTTGGAGCTACTTGATCACTTGAACGCTCAACGTTTGCGCGAGGGGAAAGACCCGATCGCGTTTGACTCTGATTGTCGCGAAGGCATTTGCGGCTCCTGCGGGTTGCTAGTAAATGGGCGCCCGCACGGAGACGCAAAGAATTTGCCCGCCTGCCACCAGCGGGTAGGCGAGCGCAAGGAGGGTGAGGTTGTCACTCTCGAACCACTGCGCGCCAAGCAGTTCCCGGTGATCAAAGACCTAGTGGTGGATCGCTCGGCTTTGGATGAAATTTTGATGGCTGGAGCGTACTCGCATACGGATGCGGGGACGGCTCCCGATGCGGACGAGGCATTTAACACGCACGAGGTTGCCGAACAGGCGTTGGATATGGCTGCTTGCATCGGGTGCGGGGCGTGCGTTGCGGCATGCCCAAACGGGGCGGCAAACTTGTTTACTGGCGCCAAACTTGCGCATCTAGCTTCGCTGGAGGTGCCGGGGCGAGTCAGGCGAAAGCGCGCCAAAAATATGACGGCCGTTATGGAGGCAAACTTCGGCCCCTGCTCTCTATACGGTGAATGCGAAGCGGTGTGCCCCGCGGGGATCCCGCTACGGGCAGTGGCTACCGTTATGCGCGAGCGAGCGTTTGCGCCGGCTCCGAAATAGGCGGTCACAAAGCGCGGCCTCGAATATGAATCATATATATGCTTGTGGTGGTCGAAGTGAAAGGGGCCTTGGATGCAAACGCGCACAGAAGTGGATCTGCTTGGTGAACGGGAAGTTCCAGCCGACGTGTATTGGGGTATCCATACCCTTCGAGCCATAGAGAACTTTCAGATTTCGGGTACGCGCCTAGAAAGCTATCCGCATTTCATCATCGCGATGGTGCAGGTGAAGAAGGCGGTGGCTCGGGCGAATAGGCGTCTTAAGGTGCTTCCGGAGGATAAAGCGCGTGCGATTGAGGCGGCTTGCGACAAAATCTTGGGAAGTGAAGATTTTTGCGATCAGTGGCCACTCGATTTGTTCCAAGGCGGTGCGGGAACGTCCGTAAACATGAACACTAATGAGGTGATCGCAAACGTAGCCCTCGAGATGCTGGGCTTCGAAAAGGGGCGTTACGACATTATTCACCCCAATGACGATGTGAATAAGTCGCAGTCCACCAATGACTCGTACCCAACGGGCTTCCACCTGGCGGTGTACCGCGAGCTCGTAGACTTGCGTCTGTCGGCCTCGCGCCTCATGGATGCGTTGGATGAGAAGGCCCACGAGTTCGCTGACGTGCTGAAGATGGGGCGTACCCAGCTTCAAGATGCTGTGCCGATGACTTTAGGGCAGGAGTTTGAGGCGTTCACCGTCTCGCTGCGTGAAGAGTTGCGTGTGATTGATCAGGCGGCAGACCTACTGCTGTCAATCAATCTTGGCGCCACTGCGATTGGCACGGGGCTGAACACGCCGGAGGGATACCCGCAGGTAGCGGTAGAAGAACTGTCCAAGGTGACGGGGCTACCTTTCCGCAGGGCCGCAAACCTGATCGATGCGACATCTGATACTGGCGCTTTCGTGTCGGTGCACGGGGCGCTGAAGCGTTTTGCGGTGAAGCTTTCGAAGATTTGTAATGATCTGAGGCTTTTGTCATCTGGGCCTACGGCGGGTTTGCAGGAGATTAACCTGCCGCCCATGCAGGCTGGGTCGTCTATCATGCCAGCCAAGGTGAACCCGGTGATTCCAGAGGTTGTGAACCAGGTTTGTTTCAAAGTGGTGGGCAACGACATGACCGTCACGATGGCAGCCGAGGCTGCTCAGTTGCAGCTCAATGTGATGGAGCCGGTTATCGCCCAGGTGCTGTTCGAGTCAATGCGTTTGCTGGAGAACGCTACGGTAACACTCGCCGAGCGTTGCATAACGGGCATCACGGCAAACCGGGAGCATTTGCATGAACAGGTGATGGGCTCAATCGGCATTGTTACTTACTTCAATGAGCTGATTGGGCACCAAAACGGCGACATGATCGGTAAGGAAGCCGCGCGCACGGGTCGGCGGGTTTCCGACCTAATAGTTGAGCGGGGTTTGTTGCCGCGCGAGGAGGTTGAGGCAATCTTGACTGCGCAAAACCTCGTGTCGCCCGAGTATGAAGGAAAGATTTGGGAGGCCGGCGAGCGAGGTCTGCCAACTGATGCTAAGGACTTGAGTTCTTAAATATACGGGCCGCCTACGCGGCTTAAAGCAAAAGGGGGCCGGGTATTAGTTATGCCCGGCCCCTTCGGTGCAACGGATTGAAATGTTTTGCAAAGCTTTGGTGAAATGCGCTTAAGGTCGGTAGTTTGCCCCAAAAGCTGGACAAGCTAGGTTGGAAGATGCTGTAATGGTCTGAAATAGTTGCAATATTTTGCAGCACCTGTGACTTTTTACAACTCAATGATGAGGAGAATAATGAGAGTCAAGAGTTTTTGGGCTGGATTGTTAAGCCTGGTCTTGCTATTTGCCGGCTTGGTGGCATTGCCAGTCCAGGCGAATGCTACTGAAACGTCTGTAGACGTAAAGGTGAAACCGCTCGCCAGCGTTTCTGAAAGTGATTACGGGAACTACTCGGTGTGGCTTTGGTACTCGGGTGAGGATGGAAAGTCCGTGCCTTTACACGTGGGAGCGGGCGGCGAGCTTCAAGCAGCGTTTTCGATCCCTGAAGGTGCTACGAATGCGGGTATGCTCGTTCGTCGTGCGCAGGATGGAAATGAGTGGGCTCACCAGTCACAGGATGTGCCATTGGAGGTGGGAAAGAACCTGCAGGTGAGCGTAGTCGAAACCGAGCAGTCAAAGAACTGGCAGGTTGACGTAACCGAACAGGCAGCGCCAAGCCCAGAACCAGGCGAGAATCCGGACCCTTCCTCGTATACTGCGGAGCTCACCGTTCACTACGTGCGTTACACCGGCAACTATGATGGCTGGAACATCTGGACATGGCTACCGAATCAGGATGGTCAAAGCGTTGCATTGACGGATGGGACGGCAACTTGGAGCGTAGAGTCTGACCAGCCGATTACCCGGGTCGGTGTGATATTGCGTCGCTCCACGGCAGACAACGAGTGGGCAGAGAAAAACACGCCCGATGATCTATTCATTACCGAGTTTAAGGACGGCAAAGCCGAGGTGTGGATAGCGCAGGGTGATCCGAACGTTTACTACTCGCAGGACGCCGTTCCAGCTACCCCGGACTTGTCTTGCCATGAACTGCATTCAAAAGAGTTTAATGACAAGTATTTCTACGATGGTGAACTGGGAGCCCTGTACACCCCGGACTCCACGACGTTCCGGTTGTGGGCGCCGACGGCAGCCTCAGTTGGCCTCGTAAATTATTCCAACAGTGGTGAAGTCTTGCCTATGACCAAGGGAGAACGCGGAACCTGGGAGTACATTTTCGAGGGCGATGCGAACATGATGGAATACCGCTACCGCATCGAGTTTGAAGATGGCAAGGTCGATGAATCGCCGGATCCGTATGCGCGTTCGTCAACGGCAAACTCTACACGTTCGGTCGTTATTGATGTTGCAAATGTAAACCCGCAGGGCTGGAACGGCGCGCGTATGAAGCCGTTTAGCGGGATCGAGGACGCGACTATTTACGAGGCGCATGTTCGTGATATGACGATTGCTCCAAACAACGGTATTTCGAACAAGGGGAAGTTCCTGGGACTTACTGAGACCGGTACGAAGACTGAGAAGGGTAACGTGTCAGGGCTGGATTACATCAAGTCGCTTGGCATAACACACGTTCAGTTCCTGCCTATGTACGACTTCTACACGGTAGATGAGACGGGCGATCTTGGCTATGACAAGCAGTACAACTGGGGTTACGACCCGGTGAACTACAATGTGCCGGAAGGCTCGTACGCTTCTGATCCCACAGACCCTGCATCGCGCGTGCGCGACATGAAGGCCATGATCGATGCGGTTCATGATGCTGGCATGTATGTGGTGATGGATGTTGTGTATAACCACGTGTATGACACGCAACTGTCGCCGCTACAGCGTACGGTTCCGGGCTACTATTTCCGTCACACGGATGGATGCGCTTTGCAAAACGGCACGGGTGTGGGCAACGAGACCGCCTCGGAGCAGCCTATGATGCGCAAGTACATGATCGATTCGCTCAAGTTCTGGGCGCAGGAGTATTCGATTGACGGTTTCCGATTCGACCTCATGGGTATTCATGATGTTGAAACGATGAATGAGATTCGTTCTGAGCTAAACAAGATTGACGAGAGCATCGTCATGCTTGGCGAAGGCTGGAACATGGGCAATCATCCTGAGGGAGTTAAGGGAGCGAACCAGGATAATGCGACGCTGATGCCGGGTATCTCGTTCTTTAACGACAAGTTCCGTGACACGATGAAGGGAACTCACAACGCAGAAGGCGGAACCGGCTATGTGTCTAGAGGTGGCGCAGACAACGTCGCGTGGGACGTGTTCAACCTGATAAAGGGAGCCAACCATGTTCGTAACTACGCGGATGCGTCGCAGTCTGTGAACTATAACGAGGCGCATGACAATCTGACGATGTACGACAAGCTTAGGGGCTCGCTCCCTGGTGCTTCGGAGGAAGACATAGTGCGCAGACATGCGTTTGCAACACAGATTCAGTTCCTCTCAAATGGCGCCAATTTTGTCCACGCCGGTCAGGAGGCGCTACGAACTAAGGGAGGGGAGGAGAACTCCTATAAGTCGCCTGATAGTGTCAACGCATTTGATTACGATCGTGCCGCAGATTTTGAGGACTCAGTTGCTTACTTCCGTGAGCTCGCGAATTTCCGTGCTGAAAACAGCTGGGTGCGCCTAGTGGACTATTCGAAGATTGAGCAAGCATATGAGGGAGTGTCGATTAAGGACGGTGACAAGCGGTTCTCCTACAAAGTGACGCTTGCGGATCAGCCTGAGCGCATCGTGTTCGTGAACCCAACGGATGCGGACTGGAATGTCACGCTCCCGGAAGGCAATTGGAAGCTGCTCCTGTCTGGTCTGAATGATGCGCCAATGGCCCGCATGTCAGACGGTGATACCAGTTTCAGCGGTGACGTTGCGATCGGTCACGTGTCAGCTGTTGTCTTTGAGAAGGCGCCGGATAAACCCGCCGAAACGGAGCCAACGACCGAAACGGAGGCCACAACCGAGACGGAAGCTACGACCGAGACGGAAGCTACGACCGAAACGGAGCCCAGCACGAAGGGGACGGAAGTGCCGGCGGATAACGACAAACCCACGGTGACACAGAGTCCCAGCGGTTCGCAGGTTCCTTCGGTAACTTCTCAGCCCACCTATTCGCATGGGCGGGGCGAGTCGAAACCGTTGGCGAAAACGGGTGCGGAAGCCGGACTCCTTGCGTTCTTCGCGTTGGCGTTAGCAGGAGCTGGTGTCCTTGCAATGCAAACATCACGAAGGCACTAACGTGTTGTGACAGTAAAAATGATCCCGACGGCAATTGAAATGGCCGTCGGGATCATTTTTGTGTTCCGAGAGATTTAGGCGTCGCCGCCCTCACCGCCGGAGTGGCCCGCATTCGGGTTGAACAGGTCATACTTGTCAATCGCCTGCTGAAGTACGGAGCGGTCCATCTTACCTTCCTCGACAAGGCCCTGGAGAGCGCGGATTACAACCGACTCAGCGTCTATCTTCAGGTAGCGACGTGCCGCTGCGCGAGTGTCGGAGAATCCAAAACCGTCCGCGCCAAGCGGGTAGTACTTGCCGGGCACCCAGCGAGCGATCTGGTCATGAACGAGGTGCTCGAAGTCAGAAGTCGCAATGGTTGGGCCTTCAGCCTGCTCCAAAACGGAGGTGACGTAAGGCTTGCGAGTCTCCTCGTTCGGGTGTTCGAAGTTGTACTTGTCTACCGCGATCGCTTCGCGGCGTAGCTCGGTCCAAGAGGTCACCGAGTAGACAGCTGCGTCGACGCCCCAGTCTTCGCGCAAAATCTTTCGCGCCTCGCGAACCCATGGCAGGCCCACGCCAGAGGCTAGCAGCTTAACCTTCGGGCCGTTGCCCTCGAAGTTGTCAAGCATGTACATGCCCTTGATCAGGCCGTCGACATCAAGGTTTTCCGGCTCTGCGGGCTGGTGGATCGGCTCGTTGTATACCGTGAGGTAGTACATGACGTCGCGGTCACGGCCAGACTCGTTCGGGCCGTACATGCGCTCGATTCCGTCCCTCACGATGTGGCGAATCTCGTAAGCGTAGCCCGGATCGTAGGTGACCACAGCGGGGTTCGTGGAGGCAATGACTGGCGAGTGGCCGTCCATGTGCTGCAAGCCTTCACCGGCAAGCGTGGTCTTACCCGCAGTAGCGCCAATAATGAATCCGCGCGAGAGCTGGTCGCCCGCAGCCCAGAACTGGTCTGCCGTCCGTTGGAAACCGAACATCGAGTAGAAGATGTAAACGGGAACCATCGGGAAGTTGTGGGTGGCGTAAGAGGTACCCACAACCTGTAGCGCAGCCGCAGAACCGGCCTCGTTAATGCCCGTGTGAAGAACTTGGCCTTCCTTTGCTTCCTTGTAGGAAAGCATCATGGAGGCATCTACGGCCGTGTAGTTCTGCCCGTGCGTGTTGAAGATCTTTGCGGACGGGAAGATCGCGTCCAGGCCGAAGGTACGGGCCTCGTCGGGAATGATCGGCACAATGTACTTGCCGAACTCCTTGTCCCTAATCAGGTCTTTTAAAAGACGCACGAACGCCATGGTGGTGGCAACCTGTTGGGCGCCCGATCCCTTGGCAAGGGCGTTGAAAGGCTTGTCTGCCGGCATTGGCAGGGCCTTGTCATCCCGGTGGCGCGAGGGGAGGAAACCGCCAAGCTTAGCGCGACGCTCAAGCATGTACTGCAATACCGGATCGTCATCGGCCGGCTTGTAGTACGGAGGCAGGTACGGGTTCTTCTCGAGCTCCTCATCCGAAATTGGAATGCGTAGGAGGTCGCGAAGGCCCTTCAGGTCATCAACCGTGAGCTTCTTCATCTGGTGGGTTGCGTTGCGGCCAGCGAAGTGCGGGCCCAGCGCGTAGCCCTTAATGGTGTGCGCCAGAATGACGGTGGGCTGGCCGGTGTGCTCGACAGCGGCCTTGTAGGCGGCGTATACCTTGCGGTAGTCGTGGCCGCCGCGGCGCAGATCCCATATCTCGTCGTCGGTCCAGTCCTTAACCATTTCCTTGGTGCGCGGGTCGCGGCCAAAGAAGTGCTCGCGCACGTATGCACCATCGTTTGCCTTGAAGGTCTGGTAGTCGCCGTCAAGGGTTTCGTTCATGATGTTTACGAGGGCGTGGTCCTGGTCGGCTTCTAGCAGACGGTCCCAGCCTCGTCCCCACACAACCTTGATTACATTCCAGCCGGCGCCGCGGAAGAACGATTCGAGTTCCTGAATGATCTTGCCGTTACCGCGGACCGGGCCGTCGAGGCGCTGCAGGTTGCAGTTAATAACGAACGTGAGGTTGTCCAGGCCCTGCTGCGCTGCAAGCTGAAGCATGCCGCGTGATTCGGGCTCGTCCATTTCACCGTCACCAAGGAACGCCCACGTGTGCTGCTGCGAAGTGTCTTTGAGGCCGCGCAGTTCTAGGTACTTGTCAAACCAAGCCTGGTAGATCGCCTCGGCGGGGCCAAGACCCATGGACACCGTGGGGTACTCCCAGAAGTCGGGTAGCTGACGCGGGTGCGGGTAGGAGGGGATGCCGTGCTCGGTGGAGACCTGCTGGCGGAATCCGTCCATCTGCTCTTCGGTGAGCCGGCCTTCGAGGAAGGCGCGCGCATAAACGCCGGGGGAGGAGTGGCCTTGGAAGAACACGTGGTCACCGCCGCCTGGGTGATTCTTCCCGCGGAAGAAGTGGTTAAAGCCAACCTCGTACAGGGTCGCTACCGACGCGTAAGAAGAGAGGTGTCCGCCAACGCCAACGCCGGGCCTCTGGGCGCGCATGACCTGAACGGCAGCGTTCCAGCGCATCCAGCGGCGGTACTGACGCTCGGTCGCCTCATCGCCGGGGAAGTATGGTTCTTGATCAACGGGAATGGTGTTGATGTAGGGAGTGGTGAGTTCTAGAGGAATCTGAACGTCTTTGCGACGAGCTTCTGCAAGCATGTGAAGCAGGATATAGCGGGTGCGTGGCCCGCCTTTTGCTTCATAAAGGCTTCTTAGAGATTCCAGCCATTCCTCGGTTTCGTGCGGGTCATTGTCCGGCACTTGACTCAGCATGCCATTGACTACTGGGCGGTGATCTGCTTCAGCCACGAATCCTCTTTCTCTCGAAACGTATCCACTAGTGGATCGTATAGTTTTCTTTGGTTCTAATCATCCCCGGTTTTGGTAGTTTTTGCACTTGGTACCGGCTTGATTTTTGTCCACGTGTGCCTGAAAACACAGGAAGTGTAAAACAGGATGAGGACGTGGAGCCTGCTTGGCTCATATGTGGACTATTTGGCATGCGTGTGCCTGAAACTTAGGTAGACTGAGCGCGTGATATCAAAATCTGATTCCCGAAAGGTGGATCCGACGGCTCTTTCGAGTCTCGGTTATAAAAGCGGCCAGATTGTTCAAGAGTTTTATTGGGACGAAGATACCGATGATTCTTTGCGCGCCGCAGTTGAAGATGCAACGGGCAACGAGCTTGTAGACGTTGATTATTCAGACGTTGTAGATGGCGTGATTGTTTGGTGGCGTCTGGAGGATTCGGAGGAGGACGACCTGGCAGATGTCCTGCTGGATGCCTCTGCGAATATGGACAATGGTGGGGTTGTCTGGGTGCTTACTCCAAAGTCGGGCACGCCAAATCACGTTCCGCCCGAGGTAGTGGCCGACGCTGCACAGGTTGCGGGCATGAGCGCCACGTCTGCAGCCATGGTCTGCGAGGACTGGTCGGGAATGCGTTTAATCGCTCAGGCTCGCCAGTAGACTGAGACTATTGCCACTGTTTTATGAAATAGTGGTTTGTAAGATGAAATTTGCTCCCGGAGTTGGGTATGATCTTTGACGTTCCACTCCGTTGGAGTTGGGCCTATAGCTCAGTTGGCTAGAGCGCCACGTTTACACCGTGGATGTCGGGGGTTCGAGTCCCTCTGGGCCCACAGGCAGATGCCCGGCGAAAGCCGGGCATCAGTTGTATCTACAGCTCTCGATCGAATGGTCGTGACCTTCTGTGCGATTGTCCGGCCTGAGAGGCCGGCTGCAGACCCGGTAATTTGGTTTGGTTCGTGCGGTAGTCTCGAGGCATGTGGACTGTTTCTGATGTTATGGAAATTATGGAGGCCCGCTACCCGCAGCGCCTCCAAGAGTCGTGGGATAAGAACGGCTTGATCGTCGGGGATCCTGACCAGAAGGTAAGCAAGATCCTCCTGGCTGTTGATCCCGTTGCTGAAACGGTCACGCAGGCGATTGAGGACGGCTACGACATGCTAATTACGCACCATCCTCTATACCTGCGCGGCACCAGCTTCGTGTCGCGTTTAGATTACAAGGGCAGGATTGTGCACGATCTCATCAAATCTGACGTGGCCCTCATGAACGCACACACCAACGCTGATTCGGCGGCACGCGGCGTGGCCTGGGCGCTGGCGCAGGCGGTCGGTATTGAAGGCGAACCATTTGATCCCATCGATGAGGACGAGGCGGGTACCGCTCGCGGTTTGGGCCGCATCGGCAAGCTCGAGGCGCCGCAAACGCTACGGGAGTTCGCTGATCGCGTGGCAAGAGCGCTCCCCGCTGGTCCGCACGGTATTTTCGTGGGCGCGCCCGGCGGCGATCTTGATGCGCCGGTCAGAACTGTTGCCGTGTCAGGAGGGTCGGGCGACTCGTTCCTCGCGCGCGCCCGCGAGCTTGGGGCCGATGTATACGTCACCGCGGACCTGCGTCACCATCCGGCCAGTGAACACCTCGAAGAGGGTGGCCCGGCCCTCATCTGCGGTTCGCATTGGGCAACTGAATGGCTGTGGCTACCGCACTTGGCAGATGATCTTGAAGAAGCTGCCACGGATGCGGGTGTGCAACTACAGGTGGATGTTTCGCGATTTGTTACCGAACCGTGGAACCTGCACCTGGAAACCCTTGGATAAACTATTGGGGTAGGGCGCGTCAGCCTAATACACTTTGATTAGAACTAAAAGCACTACCGAGTGAAAGAGCGGGCATAGTGAAAGCTTCAAAAGCGGACCAGGTGAAACTTCTTGAACTACAACAGGTTGACACGCGGATCTTGCAGTTGCGCGCGGCCCGCAGTAAACACCCGGCGGTCAAAGTGCTCGACGCGCTTGAGGGGCGAAAAGCTGACCTGGAGCGCGCAAAAGTAACCGCGCGCTCCGCCGCAACGGACGCAAACCGTGAAGTGAAGCGGGTTGAGAATGATTTGGAGCGCCTCACCTCCCGTCAAGATGTGATGAGCGAGCGCCTCGCCGCAGGTGAAGGATCCCACAAGGACCTCACCGCCATGCAACACGAGCTGAACCAGATGGCTCAGCGCCGCAACGTCCTCGAAAATGAACTGATCGACGTTATGGCTTCGTTCGAGGCCGCGCAGGAAACCGTTTTGGAACTAGACCGCCAGACCGAAGCCGTTGGAACCGATGAGCAGGCCGCAATCGCGCAGCTTCAAGATGCGATGGGCGAGGTCGAAGCTGAGCTTAACGAAAAGCTTGCAAAACGTGGCGAACTTGCGGGCGAAATCGACTCTGAGTTGCTGGATGAATACGAGTACTACCGCGAGCGCACGGGTGGCATCGGCGTGTACGAGGCGAAGGGCCGCCAAATCGTGGGCATGGTTGTGGATCTTCCTGAATCGGAATGGCATGACATCACGATGCTTGCTGAGGATGAAGTGCTCATGTCCGACGAGCTTGAAGCAATCATCATCAAAACCGAGTAGGCGCTAGCTCGTCACAATCACGAGCTCGAGAAAATCGCGGCGTTGTCTAACTTCGATGCCCGTAAAATCGGCGCCGGTTAGTGAACGCGCGGTATCGAGCACAAAATCGATGGACCCGTCAGCCTCGCTCGCGTGCTCCAATAGAGCGCCAGCGAGGATTCCGCGGTATTTCTTCGCATTGTGTGAAACCACGGTGCGTTTCCCGTCGCGTTCGCGCACCGCATTCACTCGGATGAGGTCACATTCGGCGGACGTGCCCGGCCAGGCTTTTTGATACGCACCAGAGCGCGCATCAACCACTACGCGATGGTGGGCGTGCTGTCCCATGAGGGTTTCTAGGTGCTTCTTCCACCATGGGGCAAGATTGCCTAGACCCGGTAGTTTCGTATCCATTGATAGGCGGTAGGGCGGGATGGGGCAGGCCAGGTCTACCACTCCGAATAGGGCAGATTGAACCCAGATCTCAAAGTCCGGGCTCGCCGTGTACTGCGCACCAATCTCGCCAAATCGGCCAGCTTCGTAAAGTACGCCTGAATAAACTTGCCAAGCGGGGCCAGCTTGTGCTGAACGCAGGTGTTTGTTCGCTTCAACCTCGTCGGCAATGGTCTTGCCTACTTTTAGGATTTCCAGGGCGTCGCGTCGCGCAGAAGTTTCAATCAAGCAATCGAGCACGCTCTGGCGTGCATCTGCGAGCTGCGTGGAAAACGGGGCGATCGCGTCGGCATCAAAATTGACGGTCGAAGCGGGAAGGGTCTTGCCTTCGGATGGAGGTAAAAGTACAAGCATGCGTCCAACTCTAGTAGACTTGAGCGGCGGAGAAGATGGCTGGATGGCCGCGACATTGTCGAGGAACGTCCGGACTCCACAGGACACGGTGGTGGCTAACGGCCACCCGGGGTGACTCGCGGGATAGTGCCACAGAAAACAAACCGCCCGTTTTTGGGTAAGGGTGCAAAGGTGGTGTAAGAGACCACCGCGGCCCAGGTGACTGGGCTGGCAGGGTAAACCCCACCGGGAGCAAAACCAAGCAGCGTGCCGGGCTGTCCGTCCAAAGCGCGCGGGTAGGTTGCTAGAGGCCGCTGGTAACAACGGCCCGAGATAGATGGTCATCGAAGGGGCTTCGCCCTGGAACAGAATCCGGCTTACAGGCCGTCTTCTCCGCCTTTACTTAAACGCGCCGCCCTCATTTATCAATGAATGAGGGCGGCGCAAAACCTAAGCGATCTATGCGGTTAGATAACGTTTGGCTAGAGCCGCGGCGCCTACGATGCCCGCAGTGTTGAATAGCTTGGCGGGAACCATGGGTGTTTTGATGTCGATGAGCGGCATGAACCGGTCATGCTTCTTAGACACGCCGCCGCCCACTACAAACAGGTCGGGAGTGAACAGCATCTCCAGGTGGGAATAGTACTTGGTGAGTCGCTTCGCCCACTTCTTAAACGACAGGCCTTCAGCCGTGCGCACTCCCGATGAGGCCCGGGATTCCGCATCGTAACCATCAATCTCAACGTGGCCGAGCTCCGTATTCGGCTGCAGTTGTCCGTTGTAGATCATCGCGGTACCAATGCCGGTGCCGAGCGTGGTAACAATAACGAGGCCGTCAACGCCCTTGGCTGCGCCGTAAACAACTTCGGCATAACCGGCGGCGTCTGCATCATTGACGGGATAGACCTTGCGGCCAAGTTCTGCTTCCATAAGCTCGATGACGTTCACGCCTTCCCACGACTTGTGCAAGTTGGCCATGAACAGAACCACGCCGTGCGAGACAGGGGCGGGGAACGTGATGCCAACAGGCATGGCAACAGGCAAATCAAACTGGTCAATCAGTTCTTTACAGGTTTGCGCTACGGCTTTGGGAGTGGACTTTTTTGGCGTAGGAATGCGCACGCGTTCCGTGGCGAACTCGCCGGTGTCAAGGTTGACCACGGCTCCCTTGATGCCGGATCCGCCAATGTCTATGCCAAAAGCAAGGTTTTGTTCCACTGCTTGTTCCATGGTGTGCTCCTTAGTTTTAGCGCAGGGTGAGGATCTCGGCGCCGTCCTCGGTAACTGCGATCGTGTGTTCAAACTGGGCGGTACGAGATCGGTCTTTGGTGACAACCGTCCAGTCGTCGTCCCACTGCTCCCATTCGATGGAACCGAGAGTGAGCATTGGCTCAACGGTGAAGACCATGCCAACTTCCATTATTTCGGTTGCGCGCGGCGAATCGTAGTGAGGGATGATGAGGCCGGAGTGGAAGGCTTCGCCAACGCCGTGCCCCGTGTAGTCGCGCACCACACCGTAGTCGAAGCGCTTGGCGTACTTTTCAATGACCCGACCAATCACGTTGATTTCACGGCCAGGCGCGATTGCCTTAATCCCGCGATACATAGCTTTCTCGGTGCGCTCGCAAAGCAGGCGAGATTCCTCATCAACCTCACCAACGGTAAACATGGCGCAAGTGTCGCCGTGTACCCCGTCGATGTAGGCGGTTACGTCGATGTTGACAATGTCGCCCTCTTCTAGGGGGCGCGAGTCGGGGATCCCGTGGCAAATCACTTCATTGATAGAGGTGCAACACGATTTCTTGAAGCCCATGTAGTCAAGGCAGGAAGGGTAGGCGTCTTGCCCGATGATGTAGTCGTGAACTATTTGATCCAAGTGGTCAGTGGTCACGCCAGGTGCTACAGCCTCGCCGGCTTTAGCTAGTGCGTCGGCCGCGATTTTGCCGGCCCGGCGGATCTTCGCAATGGTTTCAGGCGTTTTGATATCAGAGGTGGTAACCACCTCAGGCCCGTCATGAAACAGATATTCGGGTCGTTCAATGTGGTCTGGGACGTGTCGCTTAGGAGAGATGAGTCCTGGTTTTGTGTTGCCGAGCGGGGCGCGAAGCGCCAGCTGTGATGCGGAGGTCATGAATCTTGCTCTCTAGTTGGTTTTGTAATGGTCCGGGCCGGGGAAGGATCCGTCCTTCACTTCTTTGGTGTAGGCAGTAACCGCGTCTTTTAGGCTTTCGCGAAGGTTCGCGAACTTCTTGACGAAGCTCGGCACCCACTCGTACATGCCGGCCATGTCTGCCCAGACAAGTACCTGCCCGTCCGTGTCCGGTCCCGCTCCAATCCCAATAGTAGGAACATGCAGGGCATCGGTCACGGCTTTGGCAACCGGGGCGGGTACGAGTTCGAGGACGATGGCAACCGCGCCAGCTGCTTGGAGGGCAAGCGCGTCGTCAATCATCTTCTGCTTCGCTTCGCCGCGCCCTTGCATTCGGGGGCCTCCCAGGGCGTTTTCGGACTGCGGTGTGAATCCAAGGTGCCCCACAACGGGGATGCCCGCTTGGGTTAGTAGTGCGACGGTGTGTGCGATTTCCGCGCCCCCCTCGAGCTTGACGGCATTGGCTCCAACACGGATTAGGCGAACAGCATTATCGAATGCTTCCTTCGAGTCCGCCTCATACGCTCCAAACGGCAGGTCGGCCACAACGATTGGCCGGTTTATGGAGCGAGCCACAGCCGCGGTTGCGCGTTCCATATCCTCCATGAGGACGGGAATGGTTGAACCGTAGCCCAGCTGAACGTTGCCGTAACTGTCTCCAACGAGGATCATGTCCACACCTGCCTCTTCAAAAATGGGCGCGGTGAGGGCGTCGTAAGCGGTTATCATCGTAAGTTTGCGACCGGCACTTTTAGCCATCGCAAGGTGATGCATGCGCCACTTCTTCGGTTCTTTGAACGATTCTTGGGCTGTATCTACACTCGTCATGTTTTCAATTATGCGCGGTAGCGCGCAAAAGTCACTTCATGTGTTTTGCAAGCTATGGGTTTGTCTAGCAAATTGGAACAATTCCGCAGTTAGAGGCCTTAGGCGCTAGTCTGGTAGTCGTTGATAAGCGACAAGGATTGATATGTCGAACATTGATGAGAATGTAGAAGTAAACCCTTTGGACGCTGAGCAAATGGATGCGACTGTGCAGCGTGCTTTGGAGGCTATTGGTAGTGCGTCGACTCTAGAGGAATTGGCGCAGGCCAAGCGGGAGCACTTCGGTGATGGGTCTGCGGTGGCGCTTGCAAGTCGCGTAATCGGCGGACTCCCGGGGGCGCAGAAGGCAACCGCAGGTAAGGCGGTTGGAAAAGCGCGTGCTGCAATCACCGCCGCTCTCGATGAGCGAAAGGCCTTGTTGGAGGCTGAAGAAGAAGCTCGCGTTTTGGCCATGGAGGCTGTGGATGTAACCGCTCCGGTAAAGCGTCAGCCCGAGGGCGCGCGTCACCCGCTTCAGGTTTTGATTGAAGAGGTGGCGGATTTCTTTACTTCGATGGGCTGGGAGATAGGCGAGGGGCCGGAGGTTGAACACGAGTGGTTCAACTTCGACGCGTTGAACTTTGACATTGATCACCCTGCAAGGCAGATGCAGGACACGTTCTATATCGATGGTCGCTCGGTTGGCGGCGAGACTGAGGGTGATGCGAATCTGGTGCTTCGCACGCACACGTCGCCCGTCCAGGCACGTTTGTTGCTTTCGCATGATTTGCCCCTGTACGTAGCGGTGCCGGGCAAGGTGTTCCGTTCCGATGAGCTTGACGCCACGCACACTCCCGTATTTCACCAGGTGGAGGGCCTCGCGGTGGATAAGGGGCTAACGATGGTGCACTTGAAGGGCACTTTGGACCACTTCGCGAAGGCGATGTTTGGCCCCGAGGCCAAGACTCGCCTGCGCCCGTCGTTCTTCCCATTTACGGAGCCGTCCGCAGAGATGGACCTTTGGTTCCCGCAGAAGAAGGGCGGCGCCGGCTGGATTGAGTGGGGCGGTTGCGGCATGGTCAACCCGAACGTGCTACGCGCCTGCGGTATCGATCCTGATGAATACACGGGCTTCGCTTTTGGCATGGGGCTTGAGCGCACCTTGATGTTGCGCCACGAGATTGCTGACATGCATGACATTGTGGAGGGCGATCAAAGATTCTCCCTCCAGTTCGGAACAACGGGGAAGGGGAACTAAGAATGCCAAACGTACCGATTTCTTGGCTTCGCGATCATGTGGAGGTTCTCCCCGGCACTGATGCACAGCGCCTCGCCTCCGATCTGGTGAAGGTTGGTTTGGAAGAAGAGACGATTCACCGTGCAGCTGTGCAAGGCCCGCTGGTGGTTGGTCGTGTCCTTACGTTGGAAGCTAAAGAGCAGTCCAACGGCAAGATTATTAACTACTGCCGCGTGGATGTTGGAGTTCACAATGATGCGCCCGGTGAGGGCAAAGAGCCTTCGGATCTGCCCTCACGCGGCATTATTTGCGGTGCCCATAACTTCAAAGTGGGAGACCTGGTTGTAGTTGTCCTTCCGGGCGGCGTCCTTCCGGGTGATTTCGTTATTTCTGCACGCAAGACCTACGGCCACATTTCTGACGGCATGATTTGTTCAGAACGCGAACTTGGCCTGTCGGATGAGCACGATGGAATTATCGTGCTCACAGAAAAATTTGATGAAAGCGAGATTCCTGCACCAGGTGAGGACGTTATTGGTCTTCTCGGCCTGGGTGAAGAACTGTTGGAAATCAATGTCACGCCAGATCGAGGCTACTGTTTTTCCATGCGCGGGGTCGCAAGGGAATACTCGCATTCGACAGGAGCGGAGTTCACAGACCCAGGTCTTGCTCAAAATCTAAAGACACAGCCTCCGGCTGCTAACGCTGAAGGTTTCAAGATCGAGGTTGATGATAGCTCTCCGATTCATGGCAGGGTAGGTTGCGATAGGTTCGTTACCCGCATCGTGCATGGTATCAACCCAAATGCGCCGACGCCAGCATGGATGGTTAAGCGTCTGGAAGCGATGGGGATGCGCTCCATCTCGCTACCGGTCGACATCACCAACTACGTGATGTTAGATCTCGGCCAACCGCTACACGCATACGATTTGGCGGCGCTCGCGGAGCCTATAGTGGTGCGCCGCGCGAACGGTGGCGAGACCCTCGTGACCCTCGATGAGGTCGAACGCAAGCTCGATTCGGAAGACCTTCTGATTACCGATAGCCCTAACGGCCAGCGCGGTAGCCGGATTCTTGGTCTGGCTGGCGTGATGGGTGGCCAGTATTCAGAAGTCGAGGAGGCCACTACTGATGTTTTGGTTGAGGCCGCGCACTTCCACGCTGTCTCTATTGCGCGTACATCGCGGCGCCACAAGATTCCTTCGGAGGCTGCAAAACGCTTTGAACGAGGGGTGGATCCAGAGCTCCCGCCGGTTGCAGCACAACGCGTGGTTGATCTGCTGGTTGAGTACGGCGGTGGCGTAGCGGATTCACCGGTTACTGATTACAACGAAGTTCCCAGGCGCGAAGCTATCGACATGAGGCTGTCTGAACCAGCTCGCTTAACCGGCGTGGAGTACGGTGAGCAGCGCGTTATCGAGCTCCTCGAAACTATTGGTGCAACGGTCGAACGCCGTGAAGATAATCTTTCCGTGATGGCTCCCTCGTGGAGGCCGGATTTGACGGAGCCTTGTGACCTTGTAGAAGAGATCGCGCGCCTTGACGGCTACGACAATATCGAACCGGTACTGCCTAAGGCGCCAGCCGGTGTTGGATTGCCCAAGGCACAGGTGGCCCGCCGGTTCGCGGCACGCACGCTTGCAGACCGCGGTTTTGTCGAGGTCGGATCCTACCCATTCATTGGCGACGCGCACGATCGCCAGCGCATTCTGGATGGCGATGAGCGTAGAGAGGTGGTTACTCTTCGTAACCCGCTAGTGGATGGCGCGCCCAATCTGCGCTCTTCCATCATCGATACGCTACTGGAAACGGCGCAGCGCAACGCTGCCCGCGGTGCTGAATCAGTTCGCGTTTTCGAGCTGGGCATGGTTACGCGCCCGCAGGGTACGAAGCCTTCTCCTATTCCTTCGGCAGAGCAGCGCCCCAGTGGCCGTGAGATTGGTGCCCTTCATCGCGGAACTCCTAAACAGCCGTGGCACCTTGGTCTCGTTGCCGGTGGGTCAGCGGTTGGCAGTGCCATTCGTGCAGGGGCTCGGGACTTCGGTTGGGCTGATGTTTTAGAGGCTGCCCTCGCTGTCGGTTCTGCTTTGGGCGTGCAAGTAGAGGTTGCGCCGCTGTACCGCGATCCGCAGGTTCAGTTGCCCCACGGAAAGCCTGCTCCGAAGCCGGTTGCTACCCCGGAGGAAGCCGCTCCGTGGCACCCGGGCCGCTGTGCAGTGCTGTTCGTCAGGCAGAAAAAGAATTTGGTTGAAGTTGGTCGCGCGGGCGAGCTTCATCCGGCCGTGGTTAAGGAATACGGTTTGCCTAAGCGGTCGGGCGCACTTGAGCTAGATCTCGATGCATTGATCAAGGCAATGCCGGCCAACCCGATTACGGTTTCTGCCGTTTCCACTTTCCCCGTGGTGAAGGAAGATATTGCCGTTGTGCTGGATGCGGATATTCCCGTCTCGATGGTGGTTGATGCGATCTACGCCGCCGGGGGAGATTTGCTGGAAGGCGTGGAGTTGTTTGACGAATACCGTGGTTCGCAAATCGATGAAGGCAAGCGATCGTTGGCGTTCGCACTCCGGATGCGCGCTGCCGACCACACGTTGAAGTCGGATGAGACGGCAAAGGTCAGGGAAGCGATAATCACGCGTCTTTCTAACCAGCTTGGCGCAAAACTGCGCGCCTAACTGGTTGAGCGGGGAGTTCGCGCTTCGATTTGTGGTGTGAACTCCCTGTCTCAAACTGTGCTATCGGTAATAAATAGGGCAAACTAGAGCTATGAAGATTTTGGTTGTATGGGCATCTCGCCACGGATCTACCCGTGACATCGCCAATGCGATTTACGAGGAGATGCGTAGCGAAGGTGTTGATGTAGACATTGTCAATGCTGCGGACGCGAAGGACATTTCTGAGTACGGCGGTGTTGTGCTCGGTTCTTCCGTTCACATGACGCAGTGGGAAGAGTCGATGCGTACCTTCATGAAGGAACATCAAGCGGAGTTGTTTGAGAAGCATCTGTGGACGTTCTCTGCGGGGCTGTCTTCAGTTCCCACAGGGCTCGTGAAGGATCCGGCTCGCGTGGGCGCCACCCAGATCGGTGTGCAACCGCGGATGAACAAGCAATTCTCAGGATGTCTCGACCCGTCCAAGCTGACGTTGCGTGAGCGCACGATTGCTCGTCTTGGCGGCGCAGTTGAAGGCGACTTCCGCGATTGGGATGACATTCGTGGGTGGGCGCGCTCTGTTGCTAAAGATGTAAAGTCTCTGGGCTGAGACTATCCCCGGCTCGTTTTCGGGTCGGGGATTCACTATATAAACACTTAGTTGATAACTATTCATAGCATGTTATAGTTATTCGCATGAGTGTTTCTGTTGGCATTGTTGGCGCATCGGGCTTTGCGGGTAGCGAGATCGCCCGTATTCTGAGTGAACATCCGCATTTCGATGTCCGCGTGCTTGTTGCCGCTTCTTCTGCGGGCACTCGGTTTGGTGATTTGAACCCGCATATTCCAGCTTTAGCCGACAAGATTATTCAACCGTTTGAAGTTGATGCTCTGTCGTCTCTCGATCTGGTTTTTGTGGCCCTTCCGCATGGTAAATCTGCAGAGATTACTAGCGCACTGGAAGGCGGCCCAGTGGTGATCGATGCGGGTGCGGATCACCGTCTCAAGTCAAAGGAGTCGTGGCAGCAATTCTACGGCGGCCCGCACATGCGGGCGTGGGACTATGCGATGCCCGAACTTGTCCACGCTGATGAGGCGGACGCAATTCTCTCCGGGAAGCAGAAAAAGGCGGATACTCAACGCAAAATCCTCAAAAACTCACGCGCCGTGGCAGTGCCCGGTTGTAACGTTACTGCGGTGACGCTTGCAATGATGCCGGCTGTGGCGGCGGGATTTGTTAGCTCCGGGTCACTTGTGGCTACGCTTGCCGTTGGCTATTCCGGCGCGGGGCGCAGCGCCAAGCCACATTTGATGGCAACCAGTGCACTTTCCAACATTGCGCCGTACTCAGCAGTTGGAAAGCACCGCCATATTCCCGAGATTGTGCAAAATCTACAGGTTTGCGGAGCGGGCGAAATTGAGGTGGAGATGACTCCCGTCCTCGTTCCCACTTCGCGAGGGATCGTTGCAGTGGTGAACGCTGCCACGGATGGTGTGTCGACTTCCGAATTGCAAGAGGCGTACTCGGCCGTCTACGGCGCAGAGAAACTGATCGATCTTTCCCCGGCTTACCCTCAATCTGGTCCGGTGGTAGGAACCGGCCGCGCGCAGGTGTGGGCGGGAGTGAACCCGAATACGGGTGTTCTCACGGCGATGACAGCGATCGACAATCTGGGCAAGGGAACTGCAGCTGCCGCGGTTCAAGCGGCTAATTTGGCGTTTGGTTTCGACGAGTGCCTCGGCATCTACATGAACGGAGTGTTGTGATGGTCACGGGTGTTTGTTTCCCAAAGGGCTTTGCGGCGGCCGGAATCGCAGCGGGTTTAAAAGCATCCGGAGGTAAAGATCTCGCTCTGGTAGTAAACGAGGGGATTTTACCGGCAGCGGCCGCAGTTTTTACATCGAACCGTGTAGAGGCAGAGCCCGTTAAATTCTCGCGCGCACAGATGCGAAACGGCGTGGTTACACACGTATTGCTCAATTCGGGTAACGCTAACGCCTGTACGGGAGAGCAAGGCCGAAAGGATGTGGAAGCTTGCGTGAATGAGCTTTCCCTTGCGGCGGGTGTGGACCAGGCAAAAATAGTGGTTTGCTCCACAGGAGTGATCGGAGAGTACCTTGATACGGCGGCTATCACCCGGGCGATTCCAGCCTTGGTGAGCGGCCTTGAGGTATCGGGCGCAACCAGCGCGGCCTCGGCAATCATGACAACCGATACCGTTCCAAAAGAGGTCCAGATTGAGGTGGACGGGTGGCGCGTTGGAGGTATGGCCAAGGGGGCGGGGATGCTGGCTCCTGCACTTGCCACCATGCTGTGCATGATAACAACCGACGCGGTTATTGATAATGAAGCTCTTGATAGCGCCCTTCGTCACGCCGTCCAGGTGAGTTTCAACCGCCTCGATACGGACGGATGTATGTCCACTAACGATACGGTGATAGTGCTCGCTTCGGGAGAATCGGGGATTACGCCAGATGAGGCTACTTTCGCTACTGCATTGGAGCAGGCTTGCACAAAGCTGGCGAAGATGCTTCGTGATGACGCGGAGGGGGCTGAGCATTTCGTAGACATCACGGTTAGTGGTGCAAGTAGTGAGGTGGCCGCAGTCGAAGTGGCACGTGCGGTGTCTCGTTCAAACTTGATGAAGACCGCAATTTTTGGAAATGACCCAAACTGGGGGCGCATTTTGTCGCAGATCGGCACGGTTCCAAGCTGGGTAGCTCCGTTTGATGTGGGCAAGGTAAATGTTTCAATCAACGGCGTGATGATTTGCAAGAACGGCAGTGTCGGTGATCCTAAGGAATCGCTTGATTTGGCGGCATCCCAGGAGGTCAAGATAGAGATCGACCTGGGTGCTGGCAATAGTTCAGCAACCGTTTACACAACGGACTTGACGCACGCGTACGTACGCGAGAACAGTGCATACACATCATGAGTAATCTTTCAGCATTGGACAAGACCAAGATTTTGCTTGAGTCCGAGCCATGGCTGCGGCGTTATTCGGGCCGCAAAGTTGTGATCAAATATGGTGGCAATGCAATGATCTCGCCGCAGTTGCAACGCGCATGTGCGGTTGACGTGTCGTTTTTGCATACGTGGGGCGTGCATCCAATAGTGGTGCATGGGGGCGGCCCACAAATCACCGAAATGCTGGATCGCCTAGGGCTACAGGCCCCGTTTGCGGATGGCTTTCGCGTGACAACGCCTGAAGTGATGGAGGTGGTGCGCATGGTCCTGGCTGGAAAAGTGCAGCGCGAACTCGTATCACTCCTGAATGAACGCTCGATCGCTGCAGTGGGGTTGTCTGGTGAGGACGCCGCACTGTTACACGCACGTCGCAAGGTGCAGGTCGTTGATGGTAAACCGGTAGATTTGGGGCAGGTCGGTGACGTGGCGGGGGTAAACCCAGCGCCTGTAGAGGATCTTGTTAGTCATGGCCGTATCCCGGTGATCTCGTCGATTGCGATTGATGAGGATTCTCCAGGCGATGTGCTTAACGTTAACGCTGACGCGGCTGCGGCGGCGATCGCGGTGGCCGTGGGAGCGCAAAAACTCATTATGCTTACGGACGTGGAGGGGATTTACCAAGACTTTGAAGATAAATCTTCGCTGCTTAATCGGATGAGCCGCGCGCAACTTGAAGAGTTGATGCCATCGCTTGCTGCGGGAATGATCCCGAAGGCGCAGGCCGCTTTGTCTGCGCTTGCAGGCGGCGTTGAGCAGGTGCATGTGATTGACGGACGCGTTCCCCACTCGATGCTCCTAGAGGTTTTCACCGACGAGGGCGTGGGCACGATGATTACCGAGGAGGGGTAGCTGTGGATTCAAACTGGCTTGCCCGCTATGAGGAATCTATGCTCGGCGTGTTTGGTGTTCCTGCGATGGTGTTGACCCGTGGGGAGGGCGTGTACGTGGAAGATGCGGATGGCAACACGTACATGGACTTGCTGGGCGGAATCGCTGTGAATGCACTTGGCCACGCCCATCCGGCTATTGCGCAGGCGGTTGAAAAGCAGGTGCGCACGCTGGTGCACGCCTCGAATTTCTTCGCAACGATGCCCCAAATCGAACTGGGCGAAGCACTGCGTGAGATCGTGGGCGGATCTGGCCAAGCCAAAGTGTTTCTTTCAAACTCGGGAACAGAGGCAAACGAGGCCGCCTTGAAGATCGTAAAGGCGCACGGGAACGCTACTGGTAAGAATCGCATTCTTGCGTTAAAAAACGCATTCCATGGCCGATCTCTCGGGGCGCTGTCCCTTACGTACAAGCCGGCTTATAGGGAGCCTTTCGCACCCCTCATCTCGAATATAGAGTGGATCGAGCCTACAACTATCGCTTTAGAGAAGGCATTTTCCGCAGGTAATGTTGCGGGTGTTTTCCTCGAGCCGATTCAGGGTGAGGCGGGAGTAATCGAGGTTCCGCCTAATTTCTTGACGCGGGCGCGCACACTGTGTGATCGAAACGAAGCGCTCCTCGTTGTAGACGAGGTGCAAACCGGAATGGGGCGTACAGGACAGTGGATGGCCCATCATAGCGCCGGGGTGGTTCCAGACGTTGTGACCCTTGCAAAAGCACTCGGTGGGGGAGTTCCGATCGGCGCAACGATTACTTTATCTTCCGTTGCAAGCGCGGTTTTGAAGCCGGGTATGCACGGAACCACGTTTGGAGGTAACCCCGTTGCCGCGGCTGCGGCGCTCGCGGTGATTCGTACGATCAAGTCCGATGGCCTCCTCGAACATGCACGAATCTTGGGGGATCAGTGGATGGATAGCATCCGTGCTCTCAAGAATCCGCATATTAAACAGGTTAGAGGCCGCGGCTTGCTGGTCGGCATTGAAATTGATGAACCGCGTGCCGGCATGGCTGTTAAGGTGGCGCAAGCCAGCGGGTTTATCATTAACGCGGCCAATCCCACAACCATCCGGATAGCGCCACCACTGATACTTACCGGGGAGCAGGCGGATGCGTTCACGGCGGCCTTGCCCGGCATTATTTCAAGAAGCTATAGCGAAGGAGAGCTGTGAAAGATTCGGATAACACCCGCACGCCAGCCTCGAAGGCTGGGCGGCACGCGGCGATTGAACAGATCCTCGCAACCCGGCAGATCGCGTCTCAGTCGGATTTGCGCGAAGCATTAGAAGAGGTCGGCATTTTCGTTGCTCAAGCAACGCTTTCACGTGATCTTTTGGAAGTGCGAGCAACAAAGGTTAGAGGCGTGGACGGACGCCAGATCTATGCGCTGGCTAACCCGGAGCGACCGGTGGAATGGGGCGAGGAAGGCGCGGAACAGAAGTTGCAGCGCTGGTGCCAGGATCTGCTGGTAGGAGGAGCCACAGCAAACAACTTGGTGGTGCTTCGCACCCCGGCGGGAGCTGCTAACCTCCTCGGCTCGGCTATCGACTTTTCTAGGGATGAAACGGTACTCGGATCCGTTGCGGGAGATGACACGATTATCGTCGTATGCGTATCAGATGAGGCCGCGCAGGCGTACTGCGACAAGCTACTCAAATATGCGGAAGGCGTTAAAACTTCCAGCCAAGAGCTACAGAAAGAAGAAAATAAATGAGTAAGAAAAACCGGATTGTTCTTGCCTACTCGGGCGGTCTAGATACCTCTGTTGCGATCGGTTGGATCGGGGAGCGTACAGGCGCGGAAGTTATCGCCGTTGCCGTTGACGTGGGCCAGGGCGGTGAGGATCTTGAGGTGATTCGCCAGCGTGCTCTAGACTGCGGTGCCGTTGAGGCCTACGTAGCTGATGCGCGTGACGAGTTCGCTAACGATTACTGTATGCCAGCGCTGAAGGCAAACGGCCTCTACCAGGGTGAATATCCTCTGGTTTCTGCGCTTTCTCGCCCGCTGATTTCCCGCCACCTGGTGAAGGCGGCCCGCGAATTTGGGGCCACTACGATGGCACACGGGTGTACGGGTAAGGGCAATGATCAGGTTCGTTTCGAAGTGTCGTTTACCTCGATCGCGCCGGACTTGGATTGTATTGCTCCGGTTCGTGACCTCGCACTTACTCGCGACGTGGCAATCGATTACGCCAACAAGCACAAGCTACCCATTGAGACCACCAAGTCAAACCCGTTCTCTATTGACCAAAACGTTTGGGGTCGCGCCATCGAGACAGGCTTCCTTGAGGATCTGTGGAACGCGCCCACCAAGGACGTCTACTCTTACACGGATGATCCCACTTACCCCCCGCTTCCAGACGAACTCGTCTTGACTTTCGAAAAGGGCATCCCCGTGGCGATTGATGGCCGCAAGCTCACGCCCCTGCAGATTATTCAAGAGCTCAACACGCGCGCCGGCGCTCAGGGCGTTGGCCGTATTGACATCGTTGAAGACCGCATGGTTGGTATCAAGTCTCGTGAGATTTACGAGGCCCCGGGTGCGGTTACGTTAATTAAGGCGCACCAGGAGCTGGAGAATGTCACTCTTGAGCGTGAGCAGCACCGCTACAAGCGTCGCGTAGACATGCGCTGGGGTGAACTCGTTTACGAGGCACAGTGGTTCTCGCCGCTCAAGCAGTCTCTCGACGCTTTCATTGATCACACGCAAAGCTACGTGTCCGGCGATGTGCGTATCGTCCTGCACGGTGGCCGCGTGACGGTAACGGGACGCAAGTCTGATACCTCGCTGTATGACTTTAACTTGGCCACCTATGAAACGGGTGACACATTTGACCAGTCCCACGCTCGCGGATTCATTGAGATCTACGGTCTAAGCTCTAAGCTCGCCGCCGCCCGCGACGTTCGTTTTGAGCACGGTGACGCGTTCGAGGCAACCAAGTAGGGGATATGTCAAACGACAACGTTAGTCTTTGGGGCGGTAGGTTCACCGGCGCGCCCGCGCAGGCGTTGGATGCGCTTTCGGTTTCTACCCATTTTGATTGGCGATTAGCCCGAGTGGATATTGCTGGTTCGAAAGCACATGCGAGGGAGCTTGGCCGAGTCGGCCTGCTCACCGAAGCAGAGCTTGACGCCATGCTAGCGGCGCTTTCCTCACTCGATGAGGACGTGGCGAGCGGCAAGTTTGCGCCGCAGCCCGGTGATGAGGACGTGCATACCGCACTGGAGCGTGGCTTACTCGAACGCGCCGGAAGTGAACTGGGTGGCAAGTTGCGTGCGGGGCGTTCTCGAAATGACCAGATCGCCACACTAATCCGCATGTACTTGCGTGATGAGGCAAAGCACCTGTCGGGCCGAGTGCTCGACCTCGTGGATGCTATTTTGCATCAAGTTGGTGAGGCGGGTGAGGCAATCATGCCGGGACGTACCCACATGCAACACGCCCAGCCCGTCCTCGTCGCCCATCATCTGATGGCGCATGCGTGGCCACTGATCCGGGATTTAGAGCGCCTTTCTGACTGGGATAAGCGCGCTGCGAAGTCCCCTTACGGTGCGGGTGCGCTTGCGGGTAATACGCTGGGGATGGATCCGGCCAATATTGCCGCAGAACTTGGGTTTGACGAGGTTTGTGAGAACTCGATTGACGCCACGTCCGCGCGTGACGTGGCCGCCGAATTTTCTTTCATCGCGGCGATGATTGGTGTGAACCTTTCGCGTTTGGCGGAAGAAATCATCATCTGGAACACGGTCGAGTTTGGGTACGTGACACTCGATGATTCATTTTCGACAGGATCGTCGATTATGCCGCAGAAGAAGAATCCGGATATTGCAGAACTTGCGCGCGGTAAGTCGGGCCGGATGATTGGTGACCTCACTGGCTTGATGACTGTCTTGAAGGGGCTTCCGCTCGCTTATGATCGCGACCTGCAAGAAGATAAGGAGCCGGTTTTCGATCAGATCGATACACTCGATGTCCTCTTGCCAGCAATGACCGGGATGATCCAGACCATGACGCTGCACACCGATCGTATGGAGTATCTGGCTCCCCGCGGTTTTTCACTGGCAACCGATATCGCGGAATGGTTGGTGAAGAAGGGCGTGCCCTTCCGCGATGCGCATGAGATCTCGGGGCGCTGCGTGGCGCTTGCAGATGCAACTGATCGTGAACTGTGGGATCTATCGGATGAAGAGTTCTGCGGGATTCATGAGGCTTTAACGGCTGATGTCCGGAGTGTACTTTCCGCGCAGGGCTCGGTTGCGGCCCGTGCCGGTCGGGGAGGTACGGCTCCAAGCCGGGTGCGCGAGCAGAAGGCCGAGTTGGAGCAAAAGGTTACGCAGCTCCGGCGCCGCCTCGCATCTAGCTAATGATGTTCTAAGAGTCGGGCGGGCTTGCGGTATTTTCGCAGGCCCGCCCGATTTGTTTTACCTAATGTAAGTAGAACTTTGCAGTTGCTCCTGCAAGGTCTCGTCCTTGAACTGGAAGCCCGCTTCAAGAAGTCTTGTTGGTACAGCGTATTGTGAAGAGGTGGCAAGCACGGCCATGTCGCCAAGTACCATACGCAGGGCGAACGCAGGCACAGGGGGGCCGGGAACGCGACGGTAGTGGGCGGCTGCCCCGGCTGTGAACTCTTCGTTCGTGCATGGATTTGGCCCGGTCAGGTTGAACGCACCTTCCAGTTGCGAATTCTCTAACAGGAACCGCACCGCGCGCACGTGGTCGCGTAGTGAAATAGTGGGCATCCATTGTCGCCCGTCGCCCAGGCGGCCGCCGAGGAATGTTTTGAACAGGGGTTCGAGGGCGTGGAGCATACCTCCGCCATCCTCCAGAACCAGGCCAGTACGAATGTTGACAACGCGGTTCACCTTGGCGCGCCGAGATTCGCGCTCCCACACTTGGCATAGTCCGCCAAGAAAGTCATTGGCGGGCTGCGAGTCTTCTTCCAACACTTCGTTGTCGCGCGAACCGTAGTAGCCAACTGCGGAGCCGGTGAGGAATGTTTTGGGGCGCTGGGATTCTGGTAGGGAGTTAATAGCGTCGGCCAGGGTTTTGACTGATTTTAGCCGCGAGTTCACCAGCTCATGTTTGTATGCGTGGGTCCAGGGCCAGCGCGCGAGCGGCGCGCCGTTAAGACAAACCACAGCATCGACTCCCGCGAGGTCTTGGGGGTCGATGTCGTAGGCGTCGGGGTGCCAGCGCACTTCGCCAGGCCCCGGTTCGCTACGCGTTAAGCGAGTGACTTCCCAATCGCCGTTCTTCAGTTCATTTTGTAGTGCGGTGCCAACAAAGCCGCTCGCGCCGCCTATAACGATCCTTTTACGCATGGTTCATTGTTACACCTACCCGCACGGGTGTGCATTAGGGTAGCTTCATTTGGCCAGGTTTGATCCACCCGCGTTTACGCATGATTTCGGAAAACCCTAACGTGAGTAGCGCGGGAGCAACGAAGTGGAGCCCAACGATTAGTGCCAGTAGCGTCGCAGGGTTCGTGGTTTCGGACATGACAGTCCAAGTCATGATTTGGCCGACTAGGCCGGAGGTGCCCATGCCCGCGCCAGCAGCGTTGCTCTCCATGTGGAAGACGGTTGTAGCTATGGGGCCGAGGATAGCAGAGGTGAGGATCGGTGGGATCCAGATTTGGGGGTGGCGCAAGATGTTGGGTACTTGCAGCATGGATGTTCCAAGTCCTTGGGCGATGAGGCCGGAAACCTTGTTTTCGCGGTAGGAGGCCACGGCGAACCCAACCATTTGTGCGGAGGTTCCAACGGTTGCGGCTCCGGCTGCGAGGCCGGATAGTCCAAGAATGATCGATAGCGCGGCGGACGAGATGGGCAGAGTGAGGATGATGCCCATGACCACGGAAACGATGATTCCCATTGTGAAGGGGCGATGCATGGTGCCCCAGTTGATGATGTCTCCAAGGCTTAGCATCATGGCTGAGATTGGAGGACCAATTAGAAGTCCAAGTAGTGATCCGGAAACGATTGTTACAAACGGTGTCACGAGGATGTCCACGGGAGTTTTCCCGGACACTGCCCGGCCGATTTCAACGGCTACGAACGAGGCAAGAAAAGCTCCGAGAGGCTCTCCGGGGCCGATCAGTTGCATGGTCAGGCCGTCTACTACTCCAGCGTCGAGGATTTTGCCCGCGTGGGCGCCAACCATGCCCGCAACTCCGGTGCCTGCGAGTACATAGGTGCTGGCTTCTAGCCGGTGTGCGACACCAATACCGATGCCTGCCCCAGTCAGAACGGAGGCGATGGATCCCATCAGCACCAGTGGTTTTCCAACAACGTCGGGGAGCAGGTTTCCAATTGAAACCATAATTGTGCCAATGATTAGTGTGGCAAAAAGGCCATGTGCCATGCCGGTTAGGCCGTCGATAAAGAATCGGTTTGCCGAGGTTTTTACTCTATTTGGGATTTTCATCGCCCATCTCCAAAGCGCTACTGTATATACACTCAGGTAGACGTTATCAGAGCGTTGAGTTATCCCAAATTCGGATTATTGCTTGGGCTCGGACAAGAAGCCATGTTCGCCTAACGCCGCCTCAATCGCGTCGAGTGTTTCTTCACTATCGGCTTCGACCGTATGCTTGTGGTAGCCGTCAGTGAGTCGAGAGAGACGTTGGGGCCGTTCAAAGCTTTCCAGGAAGTTTTTCAAACTCTTGGGTGATATCACGTTTAGATCGGCGCTGATTTCTCCGTACTGCGGGTGATCGATCTTGATGTCCAGCACGCGTCCGCCATGCTCGATAATTAGCGCCAGTTCGGTTTTGGTTTCGCCGTAGTCGTGGCGAACTTTAAATTCGCGTCGAGGTAGCTGGACCGGGCGAATCAGCAGGTATCCACGATTGGTTGAAAAGATGGGGACGCCTTCGGCGCGCAAGAGGGCAATATCTTTGACGATGACTTGCCTGGTCACGCCAAGCAGGTCTCCAAATGCGGTGGCGGAAATAGGAGCGTCCGAGCTTTCTAGCTTTCTCAGAATCGTGCTACGCCTGTCGTTGCTAATACAGCGATTTCCCTTTCTCACCATAGGAACACGTTAGCCAAAAGATGATAAATAGTGAAAAATTGTGGCGGTGGCTTAGAATGCCATCGGAAAATGTTGTTATTTGGAAGGAATAGAAGTGGCCGATCTAATTGATGATCTGCAGTGGCGGGGATTGATCCGTCAGCACACCGATCTAGATAAGTTGCGTAAGGAACTGTCTTCGGGGCCGGTCACTTTCTATTGCGGTTTTGATCCAACTGCACCTTCGTTGCATCACGGGCATTTGGTCCAGTTGATTTTAATGCGTCACCTACAGCTCGCGGGACATCGTCCTTTGGCTTTGGTTGGCGGTGCAACCGGCCTCATTGGCGATCCGCGCATGTCGGGCGAGCGCACATTGCAGCCTCGTGAGGTTGTTGAAGGCTGGGTAGAGAGCCTGAAGAAGCAGATTTCGCGCTTCCTTGATTTCGAGGGCGAGAACGCCGCACTAATGGTGAACAACTTGGATTGGACGTCAGAGCTATCCGCTATCGACTTGCTCCGTGATTTGGGTAAGTTCTTCCGGATGGGAACGATGCTCTCCAAAGACGCGGTTGCCCGGCGCCTGAGCTCTAAGGAAGGCATTTCTTACACGGAGTTTTCGTACCAGATCCTCCAAGCTAATGACTACCTGCAGCTTTACCGTCGTTACGGTTGCACGCTTGAGACTGGCGGCGATGATCAGTGGGGCAACCTGGTTGGCGGCCTCGACTTGATTCGCAAGGTGGAGGACGTGGAGGTCAGCGTAATGACCACGCCTCTCATCACGAAGGCGGATGGCACGAAGTTTGGTAAATCAGAGGGCGGGGCCGTCTGGCTGAATCCGGACATGTTGTCGCCGTACGCGTTCTACCAGTTCTGGCTGAATGTGGATGATGCTGATGTGGTGCGTTTCTTGAAGGTTTTCACATTCCTAGATCGCCCGGAGATTGAGCGTCTTGAGAAAACGGTAGAGGATGCCCCGTATAAGCGTGAGGCGCAAAAAGCTCTTGCAGCTGAGGTGACCAAGTTGGTTCACGGTGAAGAAACTTTGCAGCGCGTGCTGGAAGCCACCGACGCTCTGTGGGGTAGTGGCGACTTGAAGAAGGTTGATGCAGCGACTTTGTCTGCGGCTACGTCGGAGTTGCCGGCCGGCGAGGTCGCATTTGGTGAGGCAACGATCGTGGACGCTCTGGTTGCAGCCGGTTTAGAAAAGGGCAAGCGTGCCGCGCGCACAACAGTATCCTCGGGCGGCGCGTACCTAAACAATGAGCGTGTTGAGAGTGAAAACCAGATTATTAGTGCCGAGGACGCCTTGGCAGATGGAACCGTTTTGATCCGTAAGGGAAGGCGGAACCTAGCAGTAGTGCGTCCTGCCAAGTAGGGAAGTTCAACCTGGTGGCCGGGAGTGTGGGGCAAGTATGCCCCACACTCCCGGCCCAAACTTTGCGTGTGGTGGGAGTCACCGCAGATTCGTTTGACCGGCCAAAAGTGAATGTGTAAAGTTGAAACTCGTTGCGAGACAGATGGGCAAAGTCCAAAAGCTTCGCGGCCTGCTTCTAGGAAGTGTGATCCGAGTCAGGAATCTTGACAAGTGATTGCAACCTGGTAAGCTAGAGAAGCTGTTTCAAGCAGTGAAAACTCAGAAACGGCGTGACACCTCACTTCTTTCCCTACTAGATTTTGTTGGGATGAGTGTGTGTGGGTGTTGTTTGTGAACTCGATAGTGTGT
>NZ_KV808738.1:0-310 GCF_001812395.1 Actinomyces sp. HMSC075B09 | reverse complement strand
GTGTGGGTGTTGTTTGTGAACTCGATAGTGTGTTTTTTGTTTTGTCCTTTTTTGTTTTGTTTTTGTTTTTTTGGTTGGGATCGCTGGGCTGGCTTTTTTGGTTGGTTTGGTTTTTCTCTGTTTTGTTTTTGTTTGGAGAGTTTGATCCTGGCTCAGGACGAACGCTGGCGGCGTGCTTAACACATGCAAGTCGAACGGGATCCAAGGCGCTTTTTGTGTTTTGGTGAGAGTGGCGAACGGGT
Source organism: Actinomyces sp. HMSC075B09 (assembly GCF_001812395.1). Taxonomy (NCBI): domain Bacteria; kingdom Bacillati; phylum Actinomycetota; class Actinomycetes; order Actinomycetales; family Actinomycetaceae; genus Actinomyces; species Actinomyces sp. HMSC075B09. The sequence continues at coordinate 68 of NZ_KV808738.1, read as the reverse complement.
GAGTAACACGTGAGTAACCTGCCCCCTTCTTTTGGATAACCGCATGAAAGTGTGGCTAATACAGGATA
>NZ_KV808737.1:0-1438 GCF_001812395.1 Actinomyces sp. HMSC075B09 | reverse complement strand
ATGAACTGTCCCCTGAATGTTGGACTAGTTAAATGGTAGTCCTTTAGGCTGCGAGGGCATGATTGCGATATTCGTTCGGGGTCATGCCCTCGAGTCGTTCCTGGATGCGTTTGTTGTTGTACCAGTGGATGTATGCCTTGATCTGGTTGACCAGGTGCTCAGTGGATGTGAAGGTGTTGTTGTAGAACATCTCTGATTTGAGGTGGCCGAAGAAGTTCTCGGCTACGGCGTTGTCGTAACAGTTTCCCTTGCGAGACATTGACTGGACTGCGTGGGAACGGCTGAGTTGCTTTCGCCACGAGTGGTGCTGGTATTGGAATCCTTGGTCGGTGTGGACTACCAGACCCGGGCCCGCCTTAGCCTTGTTCAAAGCCTTGCGCAAACTGGTGTTGGTCAGTTCAAGATTGGGTGATTTCCCGACCGTGTAGGAAACGACTGAGTGATCGAACAAGTCGATGATTGGTGAGAGATAGATCTTGGACGATCCGAGACGGAACTCGGTAACGTCAGAGACCCATTTTTGGTTCGGGCCAGTAGCAGTGAAGTCGCGGGCTAACACGTTTGGGGCAATGGTCGATAGTGTGCCTCGGTAAGAGCTATAGCGTTTCTTCTGACGGACCAGGCAGGCCAGCCCTTCACGCTTCATAAGCTTGGCGACGAGTTTACGAGAGACCATCAGGCCCTGGCGGTGTAGGGCGAGTCGGATCCTACGGTGACCATACCGACCGTCCGAAGCTTCAAAAATTGTTCTGATCTTGGCTCGAAGATCAGCATGTTTATCTGGCTGTCCTAGGCGGGCTTGATGGTAGTAGAACGTTGATCTGGCCAATCGCGCTACCCGCAAAAGAACATCGAGATCATGGTGGGACTTGAGTGTAACGATTACTCGAGCTCGGTCTATTGCTCGTTGTTCATCAAGTCCCTTAATGCTTTTAGGTAGGCGTTCTCCGCTTCTAAGACCCTGATGCGTTGTTCAAGTTCCTCAGTTTGAGATAACACCCTGGGACCGGTCTTAGGTCGCCTGCCCCTGGGCTTAGGGCGCAAGCCGTCTTCGCCTTGATCGCGATAGATCCGCACCCAGCTCGTCACCACGTTGACAGAAGCCAATCCCAAGTCCTGCGCGATACTCATCCGGGTCTCACCAGCCAGAAAGCGTTGAACAGCATCACGTTTAACTTCAAACGTAAAAACTCGCTTATATGACTTATTCACAAGAACAAGCCTGCCATGAATACGCCACCGATTATAGAAACTAACGCACGGCTTGAAACTCAAGCCAAGACGAGAAGCAGCCGCTGCGCCACCACACCCCTGCTCAAACAAGGCAACTAAACGCCTCTGATCAGACTCAGTCAATGAAGATAAAGAAGAAACCATGAAAATGTCCCCCGAAAAAAGAAACTGAATAATCCAGTCCAACTTCCGGGGGACACTTCAA
>NZ_KV808736.1:0-4784 GCF_001812395.1 Actinomyces sp. HMSC075B09 | reverse complement strand
TTTTAGTTGTTGACTATTAGTACCAGTAAGCTAAACACGTTACCATGCTTACACGCCTGGCCTATCAACCCAATCATCTATTGGGAGTCTCTCCCCCCAAGAGGGGGATGGAAACCTTGTCTTGAAGCAGGCTTCCCGCTTAGATGCTTTCAGCGGTTATCCTTCCCAAGCGTAGCTAACCAGCCATGCACCTGGCGGTACAACTGGCACACCAGAGGCTTGTCCGTCCCGGTCCTCTCGTACTAGGGACAGGCCTTCTCAAGTTTCCTACGCGCGCAGCGGATAGGGACCGAACTGTCTCACGACGTTCTAAACCCAGCTCGCGTACCGCTTTAATGGGCGAACAGCCCAACCCTTGGGACCGACTCCAGCCCCAGGATGCGACGAGCCGACATCGAGGTGCCAAACCATGCCGTCGATATGGACTCTTGGGCAAGATCAGCCTGTTATCCCCGGGGTACCTTTTATCCGTTGAGCGACCGCGTTTCCACGAACCACGGCCGGATCACTAGTTCCTGCTTTCGCACCTGCTCCACCCGTCAGTGTCACAGTCAAGCCTTCTTCTACACTTACACTCAACACCTGATTACCAACCAGGCTGAGAAGACCTTTGAGCGCCTCCGTTACCATTTAGGAGGCAACCGCCCCAGTTAAACTACCCACCAGGCACTGTCCCCAATCCGGATCACGGACCAAGGTTAGATAACCGTTTATATCAGAGTGGTATTTCAACAACGACTCCACCACCACTAGCGTAGCGGCTTCACAGTCTCCCACCTATCCTACACAAACACAACCGGCTACCAATACCAAGCTATAGTAAAGGTCCCGGGGTCTTTCCGTCCTGCTGCGCGAAACGAGCATCTTTACTCGTAATGCAATTTCACCGAGTTCATGGTCGAGACAGCGAAGAAGTCGTTACGCCATTCGTGCAGGTCGGAACTTACCCGACAAGGAATTTCGCTACCTTAGGATGGTTATAGTTACCACCGCCGTTTACTGGGGCTTAACTTCAAACCTTCACCCCAACAGGGGTTGAGCCTTCCGCTTAACCTTCCAGCACCGGGCAGGCGTCAGTGCGTATACATCGCCTTACAGCTTCGCACACACCTATGTTTTTAGTAAACAGTCGCTTCTTCCAAATCACTGCGACCACACCCAAACAAAAACCAGAAAAACAGTACTTGTCCGGGCCTGGTCCCCCTTATCCCGAAGTTACGGGGGCATTTTGCCGAGTTCCTTAACCATGATTCACTCGCACGCCTTAGTATACTCTACCTAACTACCTGAGTCGGTTTAGGGTACGGGCGGTTATTTCTCTAACGTCGAGGCTTTTCTAGACAGCACAGGCACACCAATAACCACCACTATAAGTGGCAGTCCCATCAGCCCTCACCCTTATCATCAAAGACAGCACACCGGATTTACCTAGCATGCGGGCCACAACCTTAGACTGGCACAACCACCGGCCAGCATCAGCTACCCTACTGCGTCACCCCTGTTAACACGCTTGCCTACCCAAGAAGGGACCCCAAGACCACTAGGCGATAAAACCCGAAGGAATCACCACCATCACGGCGTTGGTTAGCACAACTTTGTCAGCACTGGACAAGAAAAAACCGGTACCAGAATATCAACTGGTCATCCATCGACTACGCCTGTCGGCCTCGCCTTAGGACCCGACTAACCCAGGGCGGATAAACCTTGCCCTGGAACCCTTAGTCAATCGGCGCGTGGGATTCTCACCCACCACTCGCTACTCATGCCTGCATTCTCACTCCCAACCAGTCCACAAACCCTCACAGGCCTGCTTCACCCCAGTCAGGACGCTCCCCTACCCAAAAAACAAAAATAGTCTTTTGCCACGGTTTCGGCGGTGTGCTTAAGCCCCGCTACATTGTCGGCGCGGAATCACTTGACCAGTGAGCTATTACGCACTCTTTCAAGGATGGCTGCTTCTAAGCCAACCTCCTGGTTGTCTATGCAACTCCACATCCTTTCCCACTCAGCACACCCTTAGGGGCCTTAACCGATGATCTGGGCTGTTTCCCTCTCGACTACGAAGCTTATCCCCCGCAGTCTCACTGCCCTGCAATTATCAATGGCATTCGGAGTTTAGCTGACGTCAGTAACCAAAACGGCCCATCAACCAACCAGTAGCTCTACCACCACAACAACACACGCAGAACGCTGCACCTAAATGCATTTCGGGGAGAACCAGCTATCACGGAGTTTGATTAGCCTTTCACCCCTACCCACAACTCATCCCCCCAGTTTTCAACCTAGGTGGGTACGGTCCTCCACGACCTTTTACAATCGCTTCAACCTGGCCATGGGTAGATCACCCCGCTTCGGGTCTAGAACACGCGACTGGGCGCCCAATTAAGACTCGCTTTCGCTACGACTACCCCACAAAGGGTTAACCTCGCCACGCATCACTAACTCGCAGGCTCATTTTTCAATAGGCACGCCATCACCACAACCCCAAAAAAGAGGCCGACCGGCTCTGACGGCTTAAAAGCGCTTGGTTTCAGGCACTATTTCACTCCCCTCCCGGGGTACTTTTCACCATTCCCTCACGGTACTATACGCTATCGGTCACCTAGAAGTATTCAGGCTTACCCAGTGGTCTGGGCAGATTCACAGCAGATTCCACGAGCCCGCTGCTACTTGGGAACACACTCAGGCAGAGTTGCATGAACCACCTACACGACTATCACGCCCTACGGTCAGCCATCCCAAACTGTTCAGCTCCACACAACCATTTATAACTACCCCCACCCCCGGCAGAGAATGGAAAAACACGCCCCAACAACCCCACATGCGCAACAGCTGCCGCCTTGACACGCACACAGTTTAGCCATCATCCGCTTTCGCTCGCCACTACTCACAGAATATCTCTTCCTGCAGGTACTAAGATGTTTCACTTCCCCACGTTCCCCCCACCACCCTATACATTCAAGCAGTGGTAACAGGCCACAAAACCTGTCAGGTTACCCCATTCGGAAACCCCCGGATCAACGCTCGCTCGCCAACTCCCCAGGGAATATCGCAGGCCACAACGTCCTTCATCAGCTCTAGGCACCAAGGCATCCACCAAACGCCCACAAAAACTAAAAAACCCAACAAAACAAACAAAAAAGATGCTCGCAACCACTATACAAATCACCAACAACCCAACCACAACCACCAAACCACCACACACCAGCCAACAGCCAATGCAAACAACAATGGAATAGTGGAAGGGCCAGACCAACAGTGTTAGCCATAAACCCGACAGCATGCCCCCAAACCAAACCACACAAAACCAGTACAGCCAGCCCGGAGTAAATCTTGCCTCATCCCTTAAACAACGCCTTGTTCTTGTAAAAACAATCCAAAAAACCTAAGGAACAAACCCAGAGGCAGCACCACCAAAACAGTGGAAACAACTACCAACCAAGCCTGCTAAAAAGAAAATCCTTAGAAAGGAGGTGATCCAGCCGCACCTTCCGGTACGGCTACCTTGTTACGACTTCGTCCCAATCGCCAATCCCACCTTCGACCACTCCCCCCACAAACGCGGTTAGGCCACGGGCTTCGGGTGTTACCAACTTTCGTGACGTGACGGGCGGTGTGTACAAGACCCGAGAACGTATTCACCGCAGCGTTGCTGATCTGCGATTACTAGCGACTCCACCTTCACGTAGTCGAGTTGCAGACTACGATCCGAACTGAGAACAGCTTTAAGGGATTAGCTCCACCTCACAGTATCGCAACCCTCTGTACCATCCATTGTAGCATGCGTGAAGCCCAAGACATAAGGGGCATGATGATTTGACGTCATCCCCACCTTCCTCCGAGTTAACCCCGGCAGTCTCTCGAGAGTCCCCAACCAAATGCTGGCAACACGAGACAAGGGTTGCGCTCGTTGCGGGACTTAACCCAACATCTCACGACACGAGCTGACGACAACCATGCACCACCTGCACACCAGCCAAAAAGGCCAGCATATCTCTACACTGTACCGGTGCATGTCAAGCCTTGGTAAGGTTCTTCGCGTTGCATCGAATTAATCCGCATGCTCCGCCGCTTGTGCGGGTCCCCGTCAATTCCTTTGAGTTTTAGCCTTGCGGCCGTACTCCCCAGGCGGGACACTTAATGCGTTAGCTACGGCGCAGAAACCACACGGCCCCCACACCTAGTGCCCAACGTTTACAGCATGGACTACCAGGGTATCTAATCCTGTTCGCTCCCCACGCTTTCGCTCCTCAGTGTCAGTAACGGCCCAGAGACCCGCCTTCGCCACCGGTGTTCCTCCTGATATCTGCGCATTCCACCGCTACACCAGGAATTCCAGTCTCCCCTACCGCACTCAAGCCTGCCCGTACCCACCGCAAGCCCATGGTTAAGCCACAGGATTTCACGACAGACGCGACAAACCACCTACAAGCCCTTTACGCCCAATAAATCCGGACAACGCTAGTACCCTACGTATTACCGCGGCTGCTGGCACGTAGTTAGCCGGTACTTCTTTACCAGTTCAAATCAACCACACCCAAAGCATGGCCTTTCAACCCAGCGAAAGAGGTTTACAACCCGAAGGCCTTCATCCCTCACGCGGCGTCGCTGCATCAGGCTTGCGCCCATTGTGCAAAATCCCCCACTGCTGCCTCCCGTAGGAGTCTGGGCCGTATCTCAGTCCCAGTGTGACCGCCCACCCTCTCAGGCCGGCTACCCGTCACCGCCTTGGTAGGCCATCACCCCACCAACAAGCTGATAGGCCGCGAGCCCATCCCCCACCA